>NZ_JBFANH010000001.1:0-588675 GCF_040674755.1 Nocardia sp. NPDC049737
GGAGCGGGCTCCGCCTCCAAGCGCTGGTCCTCCCCGACCAGCATCGAGTTCCGCTCCGAAGAGCGCTCGGTATTCCTGAACACGCCGGAAACGGTGGCGTAGCGCAGCGACGGACCGACCTCGTCGACCTCCAGTTCGGTGGTGGTGCGGTTCTGGCCGTCGTCGGTCTGCCAGCGGCGTTGCTTCAGCCTTCCGCTGACAATCACGCGCGAGCCCCTGGTCAGGCTTTCCGCGGCGTTCTCCGCGGCCTCTCGCCAAATGCTGCACCGCAGGAACAACGGGTCACCGTCTTTGAACTCGTTCGAATTGCGGTCGAAGTAGCGGGGGGTGGAAGCGACGGTGAAATCGGCGACCGCGGTCCCGTTCGCTGTGAACCTCAGTTCTGGGTCGGCGGTCAGATTTCCGATCACCGTGATGACGGTGTCTCCGGCCATGGCTGTTCCCTTTCTGTTCGAGTGGGCACGACGCGCACCGGCCCACCACGAGCGGATCTGTGGCGGGCCGGTGAGGGGTTGATCGGGTTGTGGTGGTTCAGGACTCGATGTCGATGTCGTGGTAGTCGATGAGTTTCGCGGCGGCTTGTTCGACATCGACGAGGGCGAAGTCGGGTCCGGTAGCGGCCTCGGCGAGGAACCGCAGATACCGCTGTGTGGCGGGCAGCGCGTCGCGCCACAGGCTTTTGCCGATCTCGAGTTCGGCAGCGGCGACCTGCATAGCGAGCACGATCATCCACGCCCGGTTGGGTGAGGCGTTGCCGATCGCGGTCACCAGCGCTTGGGTCGTGGCGTCGATGCCGAGCAGCGATGTCGTCTTCGCCAGCTGATTGTGGTCGAGTTTGTGCGCCAACGATTCGGCGACGAACTGGGCTGCACTGCGATGCGGTCTGCTTCCCGCTACCAAGCGGGGCATGAACTCCCTGCGGCGTTGGTTGGCCGCTTCTCCGCGGACGTTGAGCTCGATCACCCGCTTGCGCGCCAGCCGCGCCGCCTCCCGCTCCGCCGTCGCCTGCGCGGTGGCCTCGGGGTCGGGTTCGGGAACGACCACTACGAATCCGCTTCCCGCGAGCGCGTTCTCGGGCAGGTAGTAGGTCGGGGTCCACTGATCGGCTTGGCGCACCGAGTTGGCGTGGCGCAGTCCCTCGCCGGGTTGGGTATCGGGGTTGGCGCGGGTGCTCCAGTCGACCGTGTCGGATTCGACGACCGCGCCGGTCTCGCGGTCGACCAGCAGGGCGTTCTTGTGCACCGACAGCCACACTGCCCATTGGGCGGGGTCGGTGTAGAGGTGATCGGTGGTGACCGGGTCCCCGTCGGTGGTGGCCAGAGTCGTGGCGGGCACGAATCCGCTGGTGGGTTCGGTGGTCAGGATCCCGAATCCGTAGGCGGCATACGGGAGTGCGGCCTCCAGCAGGGCGCGGGTCGCGGCTCGCTCGTTGTCGATGCGTGTGCGGATGTAGGTGAAGTCCCAGCGCGAAGCTCCCTCGAGGCGCTGCACCGCGTCGGTGTCGCCGCGGCGTTCGTAGTCGGCGATGATCGCGAGCTGCTCGAAGTCGAGTTGGCGGCCCTCGGTGAGGAGCCGCTTCGCGGTCGGTGACGCCCCGATGGCCGCGGTCTTGGTGATCTCGGATCGCTTGCGCTGCAACCCCTGGGCCACCCGAGTGGGTGATGCGCCCAACTCCAAGACGAGCGCGACACCGCTGGCACGGTCGGCGTCGGGCAACGGTATTCGGCGATCGTTGAGGTTGATCTGATCGATCGTGCGCGCGATGCGGCGTTCGTTGTCATTGACGGTGGTGTCGGCGGGGGTGATCCACACCGGCACCTTCGCGACGCCGACTTCGCGGGCCAGTAGCACCCGCAGCTGTCCGTCGTAGACGTGGACCGACCCGTCGGGCTCACGCTCGGCCAGCGCCGGGGCCCGCACCCCGAACAGTGTGATCGACGCCTTCTCGTCGGGATAGTCGTCCAAATCAAAACTGGTTCGCACATTCTCATCGATCACCAGCTCATTCGGATCCAGATACGCTGCCTCAGCCACTATCGGATCGGGATCGACGGCGGTGGTGTTCTGCTCCACCCCGGTGCCCTCGATATCGACGGTCTCAGGCGGATGAGTGGTGCCGGGCTGTTCGGGTTCGGTGGTGGTGTCGGGGACGACGGACAGAGACGCAGTACTCACGGTGATCTCCTCACAGACCAGACGGCGCGGCACTCCGCCCGCGCGCGACGAACGGGGAAGTGCTGGGCCGAATTTCGGATGGGGACAGCACCCTCGGGGAGTGGGAGCCCTTGGGGGTGCGGGTGGAGCCGGGGCTCAGGCCGCGCGGGTGCCGCGCTGGGGGGCGAGGTTGACCGGCCGCAGCCGCAACATCTCGCCGTCGTCGGTGTAGGTCCAGTACTGGCCGCGCCAGTCCGGGAACTGCGCCCGCCAGGCCTCCGCTCCCGCTGCGTCGGGGATGTCGGTGACCGGCCCGGCGTAGCCGCGCTCGGCCAGGTTCTGATACTGCGTGCGGGTCACGCTCTGCACGGCGAGGGGATTGGTGGACATGAGCTACCTCCAACACAATTCGATTTCGGACACGGCGCTGCGGCCTGGCATGGGCATGGCAGCGCCCGGACACGGCAGCGGTCGCAGCTGCTGCCGGATGAATCAGCGAGAAGGGGTGCCGATTGCGGCGAGGAGGGCGGCGGTGGTGGTGACCGGGTGGGCGCGGCGGTCCTGGATCAGGCGGTGACAGCCCGCTGAGGCGGCGGCGTCGGCGGGTCCGGGTACCGCGAACAGCGGGCGGTGCAGGCGGCGGGCCCATCCGGCGGTGTGCAGGGTGCCCGACCAGCGGCCCGCCTCGGGTACCACCACCGCATGCGACAGCGCCGCGACGAGCCGGTTGCGCCGCAGGAACCGGTCACGGGTCGGGCCGCTTCCCAGGGGATACTCCGACACGATCGCACCGGATCCGGCGATACGGTCGAACAACTCCCGATGCGGGTACGGGTAGGCCCGATCCACACCATTGGCCAAGACCACCGTCGTGCCCGCATCGTGGGTGAGCGCGGCCCGATGGGCGGCGGCGTCCGCGCCGTAGGCGCCTCCGCTGACGATGTGCCAGCCACGTTCGGCCAACGCTGCGGCGATCTCACCGGTGATCCGTTCGCCGCGTTCGGTGATCGCCCGTGCCCCGACTACCCCGACCCGGTGCGCGGTCGCTGGCACACCGTGGCCGCGGACCCACACCGCGACTGGAGCGGCGTCGGCGTCGGTGAGGTCGTCGAATCCCAGTGCCGCCCAGTGCGGGTCGTCGCGGGTCAGCAGCCGCGCCCCCACCTTCGCTGCGTGGTCGAGGTCCTCGGCGGCCAGGTCCGCGAGAGTCGCGCGCGATCGCGGCGGCGGCCGGCGACCGGCGATCCGGTCGGCGACCGCTTCGACAGAGCCGAGCTCATCTGGCACCGCGCTGGCGAGGCCGGGGACGTGGTGCAGGGCTGCGCGGGCGAGGATCGCCCACGCCAGCTGGCGTGCCGGTGTGGTGGTCACGATGGCCTCTCGAGGGATGGTGAGGTGCGGGTCTGCACTCGGATTCGGGCGACGTCTTCGGCGGTGGTGCGCTGCCGCGCACCCGATCACCACAGCGCGGCAGCGCGGCTGGGGCGGGCGACACCGCAACCAGGGAGTCAGTCGAGGTCGATGCCGAGTTCAGCAGCGACGGTGTAGCCACCGCGCATCGATGCGCGGATCAGATCAGGGGTGACCGAGCACGCGAAGGCGGCGGCCAGTGCGAGTGCTGTTTGTTGGCCGGGTTCATCGCTCAACGCGATCGCGATGGCGGCGGTGGCCAGTGCGGCATCATCGCAGGTGTAGGCGGTGACCGCGAGCATCATCGCGGCTTGGGTCCGCCCGGGTGCGGGCAGTGCTCGCACCAACTGGGTCCACGCTGCCAGGCACGCGCCACGGCACGGACCGGTCGACAGGGCGTAGAGGCAGTCACGAATCTCGATGTCTTCCAGCGTGATCGCCATCTCGGCCAGCGCTGCGGCTGAGAGGGTGGTGCCGGAATCGGCGGCGTGGATCTGGGTCAGCGCGTATCGCAATCGGTCTCGACGGGCAGCAACCGCTGCCTCGCTGTGGTCTGGGAGGTAGGTTGCCTCGGTGGTGAGGACAACACCTCGCTCGCGCAGGCATTGCGCGACCTGTTCGGTGAGTGCGGGGTCAGTTTCCAGGACCGCGGGTACCGACTCGATCTGTCGCGCAGGTTCGCCGCTTTCGGTGGTTGTGTGGTCCGCCAGCACACCGGTGTCCTCGTCGACCAGGCTCGTCCAGCGCGAGCCTGGCTCGGCTCCGGTGAGTATCCAGGCGTCGAGCAGGTGTGTGTTGTGCTCGGCGAGGCGATGTCGTAGCACGGTGATCAGTTCGTGGTGGGTCGGGCGTGGAACCGGGCGGCCGGGACGTGGATCGTCGACGATGACGACCACGACCGCCTCGGGTGCGTGATGCTGGCACATGCGCAATGCGCGGTTGAGGATCGCGACGGTCGCGAGGTAGTCCCCGCCGAGGCCGAGATCGTCTCCGGTGAGATACAGGTCCTCCCGCGCACCGGTGCCGGGACGAATGTAGGTGTCGGGCCAACAGCCGAGTACCTGCATCGGCACCAGCAGCAGGCAACGCTTCAGGGGCTGCGGGGCCGCGGACAGGATCGCGGTGATCAACGCGCCGGGATTTTCGATCGAAGGCATCTAAGCTCCTTGGACGGGGCGAACCTGCTCAACGGAAGCGGGCGGCGCGCAGATGAGATGGACAGAAATCGGTGTAATGCCCCCGCTGCAGCAGGGACGTCGGACGGCAGCTGGGCGTTCAGTCACGCATCTGGAAGCGAACACACGTTCGATGTGGGGTATGGTCGCGTTATGCCCGAACTTTCTCGGTTGGACAGGGCGTGGGTGAACCTCGACGAGGTACGCGAACAGCTACTTCGCGCGGCGGCGTTCGGCAAACACCTGAGCCCTGACCAGTTGGAGCACGCCGCGCGCAAGGTGTCGGAAGGCATGCGGATCTACGCCGAAGAAACCGGTAACCGGTGAGAACCCGATGCCCCGGTCAGTCCAGGCCGAGGTCGAGGTCAATGCCGAGTTCTGCAGCGGTGAGGTAGCCGCCGCGCAACCGTTCAACGATTACCGTCGCCGGGACCGCCAGCGCGATATCGTCGGCGAGTTGTCGCCCGGTGGGTTCGGTGGGGTCGTCGGTCAACGCGATCCGCAGCGCGGCGAGGACCATGTCGAGGTCCTCGCTGATGTAGGCCGAGACTGCCAACTGCAATGCGGCTTGCGCGCGGCGCGGGGAGGGCAACGCGCGAATCAGCAGCGTCCACAGTGCTTGGGTCGCGGTCCCGCGCGGGCTCGAGGACAACGCGTAGAGACTGCGGCAGACGGTTTCGTCGTGCATGGCGATCTCTACGCGCGCGATGTCGAGGGCCCCGATGTCGATGCCGTTGTCGGCCGCCCGGATCTGATTGAGGACCAACCGCAACATCTCTGGTGGGGATGGATGCTCAGCTCGGCCCGCGGCATCGGCGGCGTTGCGGGCTTGGTTGAGCGATTTCAGCGCGCCCTTGACCGCGACGGCCAAGGCGGGGTCCGTGACCAGGACAGCCGGTATCGGTTCGCTCGCTGGCGAGAATTCCTCGATCGAGGTGGGATCGAAGTTGGCTCCGGTTGGGAGGAGACCGGTGTCGTTTTCGAACAGGCTGGTCCACCGTTGGCCGGGGACGGTACCGGTCAGCGTCCAGGCCTCGAGCAGTTCGATGTCCTGGCCTGCCAACTGTTCTCGCAACTTTGCGATCAACTCGTAGTGGGTGCGGCGCGGGACCGGGCGGTGTGGTCGCGGATCATCGACGATGATCACGGCAACCGCGGCGGGGTTGTGCAGACTGTAGACATCGAGGGTGTGCGCCAGGATCGGTGTGGTGGCGATGTTTTCATCGACCAACCCGAGATCGGCCCCGGTGGAATACAAGGCCACGCCACGAACCGCGTCGACATAGAAGTCCTCGCCGGGTCCGGCATCAGATGTTTGGACCGGCAGTATCAACACGATTCGGTGTGCTGGGCGCGGAAGCTGAGAGAGGACTCCGGCGAGGAAGGCGCCGGGATCTTCGATCGAGGGCATCGAATCTCCTAGGGCGGAGGGGCGTTAGCGGACATTGAAAATGCCTACGTCGCGGGCGACTTCGGGCGTTGAGGGTGCTCAGGAACCCTCGGCTTGAATCGGACACGTTGGCAGCGGCGATATGCCGACTGCTGGGCCGCGGTCTTTGCGTGCGTGGTGGCGCGAGGATTGGACTGCCGACCGCCCGCGAGGGTGAAGCAGCGCGGGACGAAGGCCATGCTGTGAAGCGGGGCCGCTGGGTGTGACACCGTGCCGACATTGGAATTGGCAACGCCTTTTTATTGGCTTCTTCGGTGGCGCCCAACAATCTGTGGCATTCCAGGTCTCCTCACGTGTTGGCGCGGGTGCGGGTGGTTCGGTTGGCGGCGTAGGTCAGGCCGTCGTCGATGGTGCGGATGGCCTCGAGATCGGTGAAGCCATCGACACCGACATGTCGCTGGGCGGCGTCGAGTAGGACCCGGTAGGCGTGGTCGCGGTCGAGCAGACCCGCTGCGACGAGTCGGCCGAGGCTGTTGGCCGCCAGCAACACGGCACGATGGCGGGTCCCGGTGCGGGCGAACCGGATCCGGTCGGCCTGGTTGCGCAACGCCGCCGCGACATAGGTGCGCGGATGCGCGATCTCGCCGGGTGAGGTGAGCGGCGGCACCGGTGGTGGCGGTGGTGTGAGGAGTTCGGTCAACCACGGTGGTAGCGGGATCGGGTCGCGGCCATCGAGGAGGCGATAACCCCCGTGCGGCAGAGTGGAGCCCGGCGCTACGACGTAGCCGCCGACACCGCGGCTGTCGATGCGCCACCCGAGCCGTGCGATAGTGCTGCGCAACACCAGGGTTCGCGGCGGCCGGTAGTACAGGTGAATCCCGCCCGAGGGCGTGGCGACCGCGAAGGTCGGTACCGGCACCGGGTGCCCAGCCTGTGCGGCGAGGCGTGCCAGGACATCGCGGCCGTCACGCGCCCCCGCCCAGCGGTGTGGCGGGTGTTGGTCGTGGCTGGTGTCGAGGTCGAGCACATGCAATCGGCTTGGCCCGCAAGCGATCCCGACGTTTCCCTCGGGCCAGCGCCGCCACCATCGGCCGATGCGGGCGGGGTCGACGGTGGCGGCGTTCTCCCAGTTTTCGATCGCCGGTGCCTTACTGCCGGGGTGCAGCGGAAGTACATGAAACCCGCGAGCGGCGTTGGCCAGTGCCGCGGCGGCGTGGGGGGAGGGGGTCACGCCGTGCCCGCTCTGGTGTGTGTGGCGAGAGTCTGGGCGAGATCGAGGACTCGGTCACCGGCCAGGAGCAGATCGAACTCTGTCTCACGGCTGTAGAGGACGCGGATCGAGCCGGACACCGCGGTTGTGGTGGAACCGAAACTGATCCGATCCTGGCCATCCCGCTGTACCGGGGCCAGGATCGCGGCGAGTTGGTTGAGCAGGTCGTCGCGGGCGGCGAGGACCGTGGCGTCGGCGCTGGCGCGAGCCCGGCACACCTCGAGGGTGCGTTGGTAGTCGGGCAGCAGACGACGCTCGATCTCGGCGGCGACATCGCCCGGGGTCCGGTGCGCGGCGACGGTGATGAGTTCGCTGCGGTGCGGGTCGGTGGTGTAGTGGTAGCTGGCGAACCGTCCGTAGGTGGCCGCGATGTGGAGGCGGCCGTGATCGCCGCGGCGCGAGGAATCATCGCCGTGGGTGATCGTCAACGACTGATCCTCAGGGCCTTTCAGCAGGACGTGACGGCGGATCATGTACCCGCGTTCGGCCCGCCACCGCGGCCCGAGCGCCGCGGCGACCTGCTGGGTGAACTCGAGAAAATCCATACCGGCGCAGCTCCTTTCACGATGCAGCGGTGAATGCGGGGTGTTTTCAGTAGCCGAACAGCTCGCGGGAGGCGATCAGCATGTCCAGCGGTTCGGGTGATCGGTTGGTGCTGGGTGCGGCGGTGTCGCGGATCTTGCGCAGCTTGAGGAACCGGACCCCGGTCAGGTCGACCCCGACCGCGGGTGCGGCGTGCTCGCTGCCGGGGTCGTCGATGATCCGGTAGTCGGTGATGGGCAGCCATGCCTCGTACCAGGCTTCGGCCGGTCGGCCTTCGCGGGACGGTTCGCGGGGGTCGGGTTCGCGGGGCCGCCAGTACCGGCATTCGCAGTCCGGGTCCTCGCAATGGGCGAACCGCACGGCGGGGTTGGCGTGGTAGTGGTGTTGCTGGCCGGCCAGCATCGGGCACGCGCGACGGCTGTAGTGCGCGCACTCGGGATGGGCCCCGGGCTCGACTGCCAGGCCTCGCAGGTAGTCGATCGAGCGGATGAACACGATGACCCGGTCATCGAGTCGTTGACCGCAGATCTGACACAGCTTGCCCCATAGGGTGTTCCAGGCACGCTGGGGATCGAGCATGCCCCAGACGGGACGCGTCGGGTCACGATGGGT
Source organism: Nocardia sp. NPDC049737 (assembly GCF_040674755.1). Taxonomy (NCBI): domain Bacteria; kingdom Bacillati; phylum Actinomycetota; class Actinomycetes; order Mycobacteriales; family Nocardiaceae; genus Nocardia; species Nocardia sp. NPDC049737. The sequence goes on from NZ_JBFANH010000001.1 coordinate 8,555, forward strand.
GAGCGTGATATGGGGGACGACCAGCCCCCGCGCACGTGTGGCCTCGGCTAGGCGAGCGGGGACCGGGACCCGGTCCGGGCCGGTCGGAGAAGACGGTGTTGAAGTCAATGGTCACCTCGAATCTGAGTCGACGGGTTGGGCGGTGCGCCCATGCGCGACGCTGGGCGTGTCACTGGTGGGCTGGTGGATGGGTTCGGCGGACAGGTCGACGTCGATGTGTCGCACGGGGCGCCCGGGGCCGTGAACGCGGATCTCGATGCGGGCGGTGACTGCGCCGGGTGCGACCTGACCGGTGGTCCAGGGATGGAATCGGTCCTCGTCGAGGTCGGGCAGGTTCGCTCGGATCCAGGCGATGAGGTCACCGATGTGGCCGATCACGAACTTGTCCACCGGTTCCCGGTGTGCGGGTCGTGGTCGTGGACGGCGACGACGGTCGGGGCACCGGGGACCTGGGTGGTGACTGAGCGCGGTAGTACCCCTTGTCGTCCACCGGCGGCCCACGTACCGTGCGCGATCAGCCACCGGCCACCGGTGTGTTGGGCGGGGATCAGCCGCCACCCGAACTCGGGCAACCCGATACCGAACGGGTCACTGGCCCAGCCGATCTCGTTGTCACCATCGGGGGTGAGGGTGGTGATCTGGGTGGCGTACTCGATGCGCACCAACGCCAGCGCCGCCGTGCCCTCGACGATGGGGTAGGTCGGCGGGTGATCGAAGGCCGCGATCGGGGGGCCCGGTCGCGGCCCGGTGGCGAACGCCGCGTGATACCCCGCGAGCAGCATCGACGGCAGTGATCCGTTGTCGGGTAGGTACGGGGCGTAGTGCGGATCCAGGCGGATGCGAGCGGTGTAGCGGGACAGGTCAGCCAACATCGCCCCCACCTGCCGCAGGGCTCGTCGGGTCGTCGTCGGCGGTGGTGAGCATCTGCTGGTAGATGCGCAGCAGGTGCGCGCTGGACTGGTACGGCTCGAGCAAGTGGGTGAAGGCGGCTAAGACCTCCGCACCGAGGGCGTTGGCGAGACCGTGGGAGTAGGACACCAATGCAGCCCCGGCGTTGAGGTGGGTGCCGAGTTCGGTGAACAGCAGCGTGGTGAGCTGGTCGGGGTCGGTGGGGAACGGGTCGGTCATGGGGTTGTCGGCTCCTTCACGGTCGAGGCAGGGGCGTGGGGGTTCACGGCTTCGATGAACCGCAGGGGCAGCAGCACTCGGTCGTGGCCACCGCTGCGATGCAGGACGGTGTGGTGGCGGTGCACTGCGCCGATGCGGACGCGGTCGTGGCGGTGTCCGCCGCGGGTGGTGATCGTGACCGCGGTGCCGGCGCGGCGTAGCCGGTGCAGTTCGACGGTGATGAGCGCGATCACCGGATCCCCGGTCTCACCACCGTGACCGTCGTCGGTGTTGGAGTCGGTGTCGGCCAGGACGGTGACCCGCTGCGCGATGAGCTCGCGCAGCCGGTGCAGACCATCCCACCCGCCGCCATCGCGCAGCAGGATGTCGAGGCGGTCCAGGACATGACCAAGGAACCGGATCTGCGACCCGGTTCCTGTCTCGTTCATGGTGTGGTCTTCGCTCACCGCTTGCCTGCCCGCCGCCAAGACCGCCGCGCGAACCACCGCATGGGCCGAGGGCGGTGTCTCGTCGCGATCGCCGCCGCGAGGGCGTCGGCGACATCAGGGGCGAGATCGGCGTAACGCCAATCGGTGGAGGGGTTGTCGGCGTCGCGGATCAGTAGCCGGACGCGGTGGCCGTCGGTGCTGGCGATGACGTGGTGGTCATCGATGTCATGGACGCGGATGAGGATGCTGGCCAGGTTCAGGCTGTGGGGCATAACGGGCACGCTCCTTGCAGGCAGGATGGGCGCGGAAGTGGCTGGGGTTCAGGCGGTTTCCATGTCGAGCAGGCCCGCGTAGCGTTGGCGGCCCGCTAGGTCGGGGCAGTCGCAGTGGGGGAAGGGTTGGTAGCAGTCGGCGCAGAATCCGCAGCAGCTGCAGTGCGGTCCCTGCGCGGTGCCGTCTTCGGTGCCGCAGTTCTCGCAGTAGCCGTAATAGGTGTAGTCCCAGGCGGTGTCGAGGTAGTCGCGGTTGGAGTACCAGATCCCGGTGGCGGGGTCCCAGTGCCCGTGCGTCTCGTTGAACACATACCCGCGATGGGTGTAGGTGGGATCGATGGTGAGCAGTACGAGTTTGTCGGTGCCCAGCCAGTGCTCCAGGGCTTCGCGTCCGGTCCAGGAGTCCAACGACCCGAACGGCTGAGTGGGCAGGAAATCCTCGGCCGCGATCCGGGTATCGGAACGCTCGTCACCCGCCCCCGGATGCACGTTCGTGGGCAGGATCCCGTTGTGGGCGAGGACCGTGCGCTCGTCGCCACCGATAGTGAAGGGGTGGCAATTATCGATGGTGGGTTTGCCGTGGGTGGCGAAGCGGGAATGGAACAACGCCGGACCGTCGGGGTATTCAAAACGCAGGGCGGCGAATTCGGCGAGCGCGGTCTCGGCGTCGAGGCTGTGCCCGGTGGTGATGGTGGTGTCGGTGATCAAGGCGTAGCCGTGGCCGTGCGGATTGGACAATGCCCCATTGCGCAACGCCGTGACATCGGGTGCCGCCCCCGGCTTGAAGAATGTCAGCATGCACATCGCAGAACCTCCAACTCGGTGAGCAGATCGGCGTAGTCAGGGCGGGTGGTGAGCCAGGCGGTGAACGCCGACCACTCCCATCCGCGGCGACGCGCGACTTGGGCGGCGGTGAGGGTGCGGGTGTATTCGACCGAGGCCGCCGCGAACGCGAGCGCGGCTTTGACCTGGCGCGGATACAGGGAACTGGCGAACACGCGCACCTCGAAGGTGTGGGCGGGATAGACATTGATGGCCTGGTAGCGGCCCCACCCAGCGGTGCTGCCCTTGGCGAATTCGGCCGCACGCGAGCGGGCTTGAGGGGAAAATTCCGCCCATTCCGGGCAGTGGCGTCGCGCGAGGGTCGTGACCTGGGATTCGTTGCGGTACACGAACTTCAGCCACCGGTAGATGTGGGCGGGCGAGGAGAACCCAGCCCGCGAGACATGCACGTGAATGCCGACGGTGGCGTCGGTGCGGCACCCGAGCAACCGCAGCTTGTTCAACAGCTGCCACGGGAAGCGGGTGCGCGCGTACTCCCACGACATCGGGTGGGTGACCAACTCGAACCCGCACGGACTGATCGAGCTGTCCTCTTTGAGATAACCCAGCTCCCCGAGGTCAGCGACCGCGAGCTCGACCGCATCATCGAATTGCGAATGGGGGGTGATGAGTTCGAGTTCCATGCCCAAAAACAGCGAGCCCTCGCCGTGGAACAACGGCTCCGGTCGGTAGTCATAGTCGTGGACCAGACGGTGGCCGCGGCGGTCGTCGTAGCAGTCCTCGCAGCGGTTGTCGCTGAGGGGGATGAGGGTGTAGCAGTCCTCGCAGTAGTGGTAATTCTCGTTGCGGCAGTACGAACACACCTCGTCGCCGCCATCGACCGTTTCGGTGTGGTGGGCACGTGCGCCGCAGTCCTCGCAGCGGTCGAAGTCCTCGACGCAGGTGCGGCACACGTCCGGACCGTCGATCACCGCGGTGATCTCGCGGGTGAACAGATCGCAACGGTCACAGCGCGACCAGCCGTGCAGGCAGCGATCACACAGCTCGGTGTTGGTGATCGTGTAGCCGACCTCGCGGGCGTGGCTGCCGCAGCCATCACAGAGCGAGAGAGTCTGGGCGCAGCCTTCGCAGACGCGGTCACCCTCGGCGAGAGTGACGAGAGTGTCCGGGGCGACGGCGAGTGCACACTCCTCACAGCGCATGTCGGGCACGGTGGCGGTGGGCATGGGTGATCACGACCTTTCGACGAAAAACGACGAAGCCCCGGCACAACCACCGGAATGGGGGTGGGTGCAGGGGCTTCGATGGGTGAGGTGGAGATCGAGGGCGGTGAGGGTCAGGCGGTGCCAGAGGATCTCGCGTGGGCGCGGTGGTGACCGGCTCGCTGGGTGCGGGTCAGCGAAGTGGCCTCCCCGCTGCGACGCCCGCTGGCGTGGCGGGTGTAGCAGTCGCAGTGTGGGAAGGGTTGCTCGCAGTCGAAGCACCAGCCGCACCCGCTGCAGTGGCGGCCTCGGCGATCAAGGTCGAATTCCCGGCAGCCGCCGCAGCGCAGGCGGTAGCGGTCGGGCCAGCGTCGTGACATCGGCTGATAGGTGGTGTTGGAGTACCAGATCCTGTCTTCCCAGATCCCGGCCTGTTCACCGAACAGATATGCGCGGTGCTGATAGGTGGGGTCGACGGTGAGGATCAGCAGTTTGCTCGTCCCCAGCCACGACGCGAGCCCGCTTGCGCCGCGGTGGGTGTCGATCGACCCGAACGGATGCCTGGCGAGATATTCCTCGGCCGCGATCCGCGTATCCGAGCGCGGATCATAGGCGCGCGGATGTACCCGCTTGGGCAGAGTCCCGTTGTGCGCCAGCACTGTTCGCGGGTCACTACCGAGCCGGAACGGATGGCAATTCTCGATTCCGCGGACGCCGCGGGTGGCGTAGCGGGAATGGAACAATGCATACCCGTCGCGGTGGCGGGCACGTAATTTTGTGAACTCGTCGATCAGTGGTTCGGGGTTCATACTGTGGCCGGTATGGATGATGTCGCCGATGATGAGGGCGTAGCCGTGGCCGTGATGGTTGGTGTGCGCGCCGATCCGCAACGCGAGCGGGTCCGGGGCGACTCCAGGCGGGAAACAGGTCAGCAGGCACATGCGAGCTCCAATTCACGCAACTGTTCGGACAACGGCAGATAGGTTGGGTGCGTATCGACCCAGGCGGCGAATCGGCTCCATTCCCACGCCCCGGCCCGCACGTCGGGGATGCGCAGCGCGCGGGTGTAGTCGATCGAAGCCGCGGTGAACGCCAACGCCGCCTGCACCCGTCCCACGTCGAGGGAAGAGGCGAACACGCGCAGTTCGAGGGTGTGACGTGGATACGGGTTGATCGCCTGATACCGATCCAGCCCCAAAGCGTGAATATGGTTTTTGGCGGTGTCTTTCACCCGCGAACGCGCGAGGCGATCGAACGGCGCATAGCGCGACTGCCGACGCGCAAGCCTCGTAACTTCGGATTCGTTGCGGTACAACAACTTCATCCACCGGAACACATGCGCCGGGGAGGCGAACCCGGCGCGGCTGGCATGCACATGCAACCCGACACCGGCGTTGGTGTCGCACCCGAGATCGTCGAGTTGTCCCAGCAATGCCCAGGGGAACCGGTCGAGGGCGTAGCGGTAGCTCATCGGGTGGGACACGAGTTCGAACCCGCCGGGCTGGATCGAGGAATCCCGCTTCAAATACCCCAGCCCGGCCAGGCGGTCGGTCGCGAGCTCGACTGCAGCGTCGTGGATGTCGTCGGGGACGACGATCTCGAGTTCGAGCCCGAGAAACAGCGGCCCCTCGCCGTGGAAGCGGGGGTTGGGTTTGAAGCTGTAGTTCCGCACTCGGGCCGGGTGCGCACACAGATCACAGCCGCGTTGCCCGCGCAGCAGCGTCCCGCATTCCTGACAGCAGCTGAACCCGGCGGCGCAGCGAGTGCAAGCCCGCAGCCCACCGGCGACATAGCGGCTCGCGGCGCTGTGTCGGCCACAGCTGAAGCAGCGGTCGAAAAACACGCTCGCGCACCGGTAACACACCACCTCATCGGTGTCGGTGCACTCATGCGGGCCGGTCAACCGGGCACACGAGACACACCCGCTCCACGCGGCTGCACACGCCTGGCACAACCAGCGATCATCAGCGGTTTCAGTGGCGCGCAGCACCCGGTGGCCGCAGCCATCGCACAACGACAACTCACCCAGACACCCCCCGCACACCGACTGGTCCTCGACCGGATACCGAGGACCCGCCCGGCGCGACCGGCACACCACACACGCGGCAGCATCGAGATCAGGCATGGCAGAACACCTTTCGCGGAAACGGAAAACGCCAGACCCGAGCGAGAAGATCGCTCGAACCTGGCGTTGGACAGGGCAGGACAAGGACAGGAGGTCGTGGCGAGCGCGGACCAGCGCTGGAGTATTTGGGCGTGTTCAACGCGATGTTCGTCGTCGGAACCCGTTGGACGTCATAGGCACTCGCGTTGGGGGCCGCGCCGTCTTCCTCACCAACCACGCCCACGGACCGGTGGCGTTGTCAGCAGCAGGAAAATCGTCGTCACCACCTACTGGGGCGGATCGCAGAACCGATCGGACAGAGGTGCACGAAAAACCCTCTGTAACTATCGGATTGACAGTCGACTTCCGGTGTGTCGGCGCGTGCTCGACCCGCCGGAAAACCACGTGGGCAGGTGCGGGACTGGACGTGTCGCGAACGCAGCGGGCGTAGGATCGAGGGCGGGAGAATTTGCAGGCGGGCCCGAAAAATCAGGAGGCCGGCCATGTCGTCGCGTCGCCCGCCGCGCTCGCCGCGGACGGATCGTTCCCCGGAAGTCGTTGAACGACTGGAACGCTCACGCGCCCGCATCCAGAAACGTCGAGCGCTGGCACGCCAGCGAGAACGAACCATCCAGGAGGCAGTGAAGCGGTATCTCAGCGACTGGCAGGCGATCACCGCGTGTGAAGCCAAGCGCGACAACGAGATCGAGGCATTACGACAGCAGATCAGCGACGTCGAATCGCGCACCGCGCAGGAAATCGCCCGTCATCGTGGCGACCAAGCCGAGGCCGCAGCGGTGATCCGTGACAACGGGCAAACCGACGACGACGTCGCTGAACTGCTCGAGATCAGCACCAAACAAGCCCGCCAGCTCATCACCACCGCCCGCGCACACCGCGCCACACCGTCATCGGGCGCTTCACTAGCATCCACCGCCGCACCGACCGAGCAACCCGAGCATGCTCGCCACGTTCCAGCCGATCCCAGCCGCCAGGAACCGCGGGAACAAAACACCGACCCAGTCGGCACCGTCGAAGCCCGCGCGTCGACAGCACGTCCAGCACCGACAGGCCACGACCAAATCTGAAAGCTGTGGCTGTCTTGCCCCGTTGTGGGACCACCACGTGGCCAGTCGTGGGACCAGCAGGCGATCCGCTGGGAGAACATGTTCCAGATTCGGCATGCCGACCGATCACGGCGACGGCAAACTGAACGTCCGTCTATGCCGATGTGCGGATGCATTTGCGGTGGGCCTCGCGCGGCACGGTCACCGTCATCCTCCGCTCAGTCCCCATTTATCGAGACCGGCGTAGACGCGGGCGACACGGAGCCTTGGTGCGTCGAAGCATTCGGCCTCTCCCGTATAGATCGCGATCAGCGAATCCGGGCCCCGCCACCAGGTGTCGGCCAGCCCGCGGATCTCGGTCACGGGTTCGAAGGTGCTCAACGGCAGCCCGTCGATCGCGTCACCGCGAATAGTGCTGATCTGCTGGGCATAGCAGGACGCATGGTGAGCCAGCGCAACCGATTCGATCCATCCTTCGATGGTCGAGTGCAGTGGCACCCACCGATCGCCGTCGATGCCGAATTCTCCCGATGGACCGATCATGAAAGCGATCGCTGTCGACACTCGCTGCGGCCCCGCCCCGAACCACCCGCCCCGCTCGAGTGCCCCCCTCGACATATCGGCACTCAACGTCTTGGGCCCGCCGTCATAGTCCGTAGATGGCGGCACGATCAGCCCGCCCCACCGCCGCTGAAAATCAACGACACGGTCGACGTGTGTTGCGGGAATGCCGTTTTCGAGCCACCGGTCCCGATACTCCTCCACCCGGGGGCATTCACCGCGAACACACTGCGTCGAAATGAACCACTTGGCCCGGCGCGTGAGCGACTCGGACGAATCGACGACGGGCTGCAGATCCACGCGCCGACAGTACGCCGACTCGACGGTCGCACGAATACGCGCTCATGCCGCGTATCGGTCGCTCGGGGACGAAGCGTTCGCCAATCGGCAGCGCAATAACCTGTTCCACTTCTGTTCCGCTGTCGGTGGTCCCACGACTGGCAACGCGGTGGCAGAACGGTGGCAAACGACACTGTGGCTGAAAAGCGCAGATCACTACGGTTGTTCGGCGGGAACGGCGTAGGCCAGATCGGTCGGCCACGGGTAGGTACCCGGCGTGTCGGCGACAGCTTCGACGAGGGCTTTGGTCGTGTCACCATCCACGCCGATCTCGACGATGCGAAACACACTTACCCCTCCCGGGGCCACGTGGATCAGGGAACCTACTTTGAATTGCACGGCTGAGAGACTATCGAACCGTACCGCCAGGTCGGTATTTGCTCGCGAAGACGCTGACAATCGCGCCTGTTGCGCACGGTCGAGATTCACCCACTACCAACTGGTCGGTACGATTGGATTGGTTGACCGTGTCAACCGGTGAATGTCGGTATCCCGAGAAGGTTTGGCGATGGCGGCGACATGGCGGTGAGCAGGCTTCCACGGTATGCATCGATGCTGGCGGCGCCTGGAACGCTGCCCAACGATGATGCCGACTGGGCCTACGAGGTGAAATTCGATGGCATCCGAGCCAGCGGGTACGTCACCGACAGCCTGAGGCTGATCTCCCGCAACGGCAACGACATCACCGCGGCATGGCCGGAACTGTCGGGTCTGGCTCCAGCGGATCCGCAGTACGTGATCGACGGCGAGATCGTCGTGTTCGTCGACGGACGCCCGTCTTTCGGAGCGTTGCAGCCACGCATGCACCAGCGCAGCCCACGCGCGATAGCCGCGTTAGCTGCCTCGACCCCCGCCACCTATGTCATCTTCGACCTACTGCACATTGGAGATCGATCACTGATCGATCTGCGCTACCTGCAGCGTCGGCAGCTGCTCGAACAAATCGGGCTCTACGGGGCACATTGGCAGATTTCGCCACGCCTGAACGGCCGCGGCGAAGACCTCCTGGCCGAGACTCGTCGCATGCAACTGGAAGGCCTGATAGCCAAGCGCCTGGACGGCCGTTACCTGCCAGGTCGACGCAGTCGGCTTTGGACGAAGATCAAGAACATCGTTACCGCCGATGTGGTGATCATCGGCTGGCAGTCGGGTTCGGGTCGGCGCAGCGGCTCGATCGGATCGCTACTCGTCGCGGTCCCCGATACTACTGGCAACCTGGTCTGGGTCGGAAACGTCGGCACCGGCTTCACCGACGCCATGCTGCAAGACCTGCAGGCGAGATTAGCCGCACTGCAACGCGATACACCTCCAGTTATCAATGACGCTGCCGCCGGGGGCGTCTTGTGGGTGGATGCCGTCCTCGTCGGGGAGGTGGCCTTCACCGAATGGACCCGTGAGGGCGTCCTTCGTCACCCGGCTTGGCGCGGGCTGCGCGACATCGATCCAGACCAAGTTGCGCCACGTCCGACCTGACCATCAACGCGACCAGCAAAGTCGTTGAGCCGAACGCAGTTCTCCTGTCGAGGGGCTGTTTTGCTGGGTTCGTGGTGATGGTTCGGGGTTTGAGTGGGAGGGCTGCGGTGGGGTATTCGCGGAGTGCCCGGATGAAGGTGGCGGGTTTGATCGGCGGGATCTGTTCTGTCAGCTTCCCGATGGCGGATTTCAGGCGTTGGCGTAGCCACCGGCGTTCCACACGAACCAGCGGAACTGCTGCGGCGCGAGAGCCTGCCGGGAAGGAATACCCGGCGCTGGCGAGTAGGGCCAGAACGCGAAGCCGCACCGATGGCAATAGAAACCGGCTCGCCACACCGCATCCGCGTGGCGACGACCCCGAACGACTCTGCCGTTGCGACGAATACGACACACAGCAATCGTGAACGGGACAGCCCCAGGCGCCGCCAGCATCGCGAAGAAGACGACCATCGCCAGCGCGGCGATCCATCGTGACTCCCCAGGAGCCGGATCGACGATCGAGACGATTGACGACCCTGCCCAGCACATCGCCGGCAACAGCAACACCAGCGCGATGAAAGTCAGACGCCCTGCCGGGGTACGGGCTGGCTCACGGGACAGACTCGCTGCGAGTGCTGTTGTGTGAGTGCGCTCTACGGTGGCGGTGCCGAACACCGGAACCAGGCCAGTCGAAGCCACCCCGACCCCGGAATAGCTGTTCGTTCCGGAACTGGTCGACACACCGTCGGCATGCAGGGCAGGCACACTTTGCACCCAGTCGAGTTGGTTGCAGTGCGGACATGTCAGATCGATGTCCATGCGGGGAACCCCCTCCAAAGCCGTTGCGCTGTCGCGGCGCGTGTGTGGTGCTGGTACCTGCAACGAAAGCTCTGCTGAGAATCCAACACCCTCCGTGACCTGCTGTCGAGAGATATTCGTGAGCTTGTGCATCGATAAATCCCTTCCCCTAGCTTGCTGATGAGTTCGATTCGGGTGATTCAACGGGCAATTGACTTCGGGCCGCGCCAAGCCCGTGCGCGTATGACTCGCGTCGTGCTTGTAGAGGAGTTGATGTCCAATCGGATCTCAGTCGTGTCGGTTGACAAGTCGGGCAGGTCGTCCGAACACCGGCTGTAAGCCGAACCCCGTTTCGAACGTTCTCGGAAGCGAAGTTAGGCTGATGAACCTCGGATACATCGGGGTCTACCGGCGGGAATCTCGAATACCGTTGGCACGCTCGCAGGTGATGACGCCGTCATCACAAGGCGTCGGAACCAGGCGCTGACCTGGTGATGACAATGTCAGGCAGCCGAGTGGTAGATTGTTTCGCGAAATGCAGTGACACGTCGTGAAATGTCGGTTGAGCGGCGGGGATGCACCAAGGTCAGCTCTCTGACCAGGCGCTTCAGGGAGAGACTGTCGGGGGTTCGATTCCCCCAGGCGGCTCCAAACCGACTGTGGCTCAACAGCTTTTACAATATTCTTCCGCAATTTGCGCGCCTTCGCAACTGCCGATTGATTCGCTACGGCACTGAGGCGCCTAATTCGTCCAGCGTGGTCAATTGTCGTGTTTTCACGTGAGATTCAACAGGGTCTGTGCTGAGGTTGTGCGGCATCTGGCGCGCAGAGGTGACGGTCGTTGAACCGCCGGGGAAGCGGCATTGCTTTGATGAGTCCCGGTGGCACAAGTGCTCGAGAGCGTCGGTGCCTGACATGAATTGTCGGCCGCCAGTAGCCGGTTGCTCATATGGCATCGAGTGAGTCGGTAAGAGTCGGTGTACCGGAGAAGGTTCGATGGCGTGCGCCAGGAACGATGACCCACGTGCGCGCACGCGACGGCGGCGAGCAGTTTTGTTCGTTCACGTGGCCGCCGTGTGCTGCGACGCCAGGATGCCCGGTGCGGTGATGCTGTGGCTATCGGTTCTGGGGAGGTATGGGGTTGCGGCGGCGGGTGCGGCGCTGCTGAGGGCGTCGGATCGAGTCGGTTGGTTGTGTCGGTATCGGGGGAGTGGCTGGTTGGCGGGTGGCTTGGATGGCGGCGTCTATGTCGCTGGCGGTGAGGAACCAGTTGCGGCCTGCTTTGTGTCCCGGGAAGCGTCCGTCCTTGAGTTGCTGGGTGTACCAGCGTTCGGACTTGCCGAGTGCGCGGGCGCCGGCGGAGACGGGGTAGGTCGGTTCGTGTGGACCGCCGGGTGCGAGTTGCTCGAGTTCGGGCATTGGGGCGTTCGAATCGTTGTTCATCATCGACCCTCTCATGCTGGTGGGTAGTCAATGTCGGTTCGCGTGGTCGAGATCGGAGAGGTTCGATTCTGTATCTCGGCTACGTGCGCAATGACAACACCCTCGGTTCTTCGGACAGGAGTGCGGCGTTTACGCCTGGGCGCGGTAGCTTCGGCCTGGTATTTCCGGCCTAGACCGTTCAGGAGCGTGGCACGCTCCGTGCTGTCGATGGATCTATGCGGTAGCTACGTATTCAATTGCGTGGAGGAGAGTGGGGGCCTTCGTCCGGTGGTCGCTCGTGACGGTGGTTTTCATCGATTGTTTCGTGGGTGCTGAAGGTCGCCGCGTCGCTGAGTATTCGGCTGATGGTGGACCGGCTTTTGTTCAGTTGGTGGGCGATACGGCTGGGGTTCCAGCCGTCGCGGTGATGGTGTGCCAGGGCTTGGGCGACGAGTTCGGGGTCGCGGCGTCGTGCTGGATCGCGTGCGCACAAGCGCCTCGCGAGATCGGAAAAGTCTTGGCTGGCATCGACTGCAGTGTGCGCTGGCGTGTGCACGTTTCGGATCGCGTTGGGTGCTGCTGGCGACGCCTGAGCCGTATTCTCGGTGATTGCTCGGTCGGTCTGCTGAGAGGCGGAGTCACGAGTTCCGGGGTCGGCAGCGTGCGGATGCTCACCGCCGCGGGCGGAGTGGGCAAGTGCCAACAGTGCGACGGTGGACTGGGCCATCGAGCCTTCGATAATCAAGGGCCACAGCCACGCTTCTCCGTGCGGGACACCGGCGGTGATCGCCAATGACCGCAGTGCGGTGAACGACAACCAGAACGCGCCGGTGGCAATGAGTGCGGTCATCGCGGTCGCGATCAGATGGGTGCCACGGGCTCCCGCGTGCGCACGCAGAAGCACCGAAACGCCGTGCACCGCAGCCAGCAGTGCCAGGGGCGGAATGACCGCGACCGCCGCGGCGACAACCGGTAGCGCGGTGTCGTGCAATAGGGCTTGAGTGGCGTTGCCGGTGATGCTCACGATGGCCGCCGCCGTGAGCACGGTCCAGAAGAACGCGTGCGCACGCGGTTTACGGGTGGTGGGCGCAGGCCGTGCGGTGTGCACGCTGCGGTTGGGCGAGTCGATGTCGGCGTCAGTCATGGACTGGTTCCCTTGTGCGAGGTGGTCAGCGTGCGGACGACGCGTGCGTGCTCGGCTGGTGTGCGGGCACGAGTGGATGAGGCTCGCCGGTCATGACCGACAGCGCGGCGGCTACTTCCTGTAGGTAGGACTTGACGTAGGTGGCGGTAGCGCCGCTGGTCTTTCCGCGGTGGCCCGCGTATTCGCGGGCGATGGCGTAGCTGAAGGTACGTTCCACCCACGTGAGAGTGGTGTGGCGTAGCCAGTGCATGGTGATGCCTTGGGTGGCGACCCAGGGGAGGACTTCGCCGACGCGTTGCCAGATGTTGTCGTATCGGCGTGTGGTGATCGGTTTTCCGTTGCGATAACGGAGTAGCTGTCCCGACTGTGGGCTGTTGCGCTTGGTGGCGTGGTCGAGCAGGTGCCGCATCAACGTCGGCGACACGGGCTGCCAGCGGTCGGCGCCGTCCTTCTCCCGCAGATAGACCAGGCACTGCTCGGGGTCGAGGTCATGTGGACGCAACGCGAGCGCACCGCCACGGCGGCAGGCTGTTTCGATGTGCAGGCGCAGGATCAGGGCGTCGAGTTCGGGGTCGTCGCCGGTGGTGGCTGCGGTCTGGCAGATCTCGGCCAGCTGGCCCGAGGGGATCGCGTATCGGTGGGAGGGACGTCGCACCGGGATGGTGAGTTGGCGGGCGGGGTTGTCGCACGGGCGGATCCACCCGTGGTCCTCGGCGTAGCGGTACACGCAGCGCACGGCGCTGATGAAGTGCTCGACGGCGCTCGCGCCGCCGCGGGACGCGCGGTTGACGCGGGCGCCGAGTTGGATGGCGCGTGCCATCTCGTCGAGGTCGGGTTTGCCCACCTGATCGAGGTGTCGGTCGGGCCACTGCTGTTCCAACCGGTCGAGGTGGGTGCCGTAGGTGCGTTTGGTGCCCGGTTTGAGTGTTTCGCGGACGCGGGGAACGATCTCGGCGAATGTCGGCACCGTGGCGCCGACGGTGACGAGGTCGGCGGGGGAGATACCCATCTGGGTCAGCAGCAGCCGTGCCGCTGCGACGGTTTCCGTACTGGCGGTCGGTGTGTTCATCGGCGCACCGCCTCGAGCAGTCGCAGACTCGCCGCGCACAACTGGTCGAGCGCCGCGGGCGGATGGATCAGCAACTGGTTGCGGGTGCGATGCCCGATCAGCAAGGTGCGGTCGCCGACGAACAAGCTCATCTGCCGTCGCAGCCGATACGGGATACGGAAGTACCCACCCGCGGCGATGGTGGTCTGTCCGTCGAGGGCGGGTCGGGCCAGCAGCACTCCAGCATCGAGGCGGGTCAGTTCCAAGCGAGTGCCTGGTCGCCAGCCAAGGGCGGCGAAGCCGAGCTTGTCGAGGACGCGGCCGCCGTCGCCGACGGTGCAGATCCCGTAGACGACATCACCGTCGGCAGGGCGCACCGTCGGGGTTGTCGGGAGGGGACCGTGGATGAGCTCCTGCAGCGGAGACTGGGGAGGGATGACGGGCGCGATCATCGGCGATCTCCCGCGCCAGCAAACTTTCGCGAGGGGGCAGATATGACGGATTCTGGCAGATCTGCCAGGAATCGGTGCAGGTCAGAACGTGTTTCCACTGGTCGGCTCCCGTGTGTGCAAGGGCACTCGCACACAGAGCACGAATTTCTGTCACGTTTGACGTGAATCTGTGCGCGAGAGGGGACTTGAACCCCTACGTCCGTGGACACCAGAACCTAAATCTGGCGCGTCTGCCAATTTCGCCACTCGCGCTTGATGGTACGACCGTCCAAACTCTACCGGGCTTGACCGACATCGCGAAGCGCAGCCCCGGCATGTCGTACTCGCCAGTAACCCCACCTGGTATTATAACGATTCGATAACGCTCAACATGAGGAGTGCTCATGTTTCGTACGCGTTAGTAACCGGGTGGACCAGCGGGTTTGAACATGAGGGAGAGTCATGTTTCTGGGCATTCTGGTACGTCGGTACGGAAATACTCGACGGTAAGACGCGCGTCGCGACACAAACGTGAGGATTTCCTCATGATTTTCTGGAATCCTTGCAGTCATCAGGGCTCATTGGTGAGGAACACCTGCGCACCGGAGGGAGCGGCGTGTCTTGAACGGCATGTCGCCAGGAGAAGGAAGTCGAAGCGTCTTGACGATCAATGAGAGCACTGCGGCCGGAACCGGACAGAGCCCGAAAGTGGTTGGGGCGCCACAGCAGGAGGGTTCGCGGTCCCCGCTGCTGGATCGACTGCTGGGCGGAACGCCCTACGCGCTGGCCTTCGGTGGGCAAGGTGCGCGTTGGCTCGGTGAGTTGGAGGAGATCGGGCGCGACGCCGCACTGGAGCCCGAACTGACCGCATTGGTCAACGAAGCGGCGACACTGCTGGAACCTGTTGCGGCACAACTACTTGTCGTACGACCGGTCGGTTTCGACCCGATCGGCTGGATGCTCGAGAACGAGCTCGCCGAGGGTGATGAGGCCGAGGTTTCCGGTGCGCCTTCGGAGCAGGTGCTCCGGTCGGCCGTGGTTTCGATGCCGGGCGTATTCCTGACGCAGGTGGCCGCCGTGCGCGCGCTGCGGCTGCAGGGGCTGGATGCCAACGAGCACGCGCCGGTCGCGGTTGTCGGGCACTCGCAGGGGCGCCTCGCCGCAACCTCGGTACAGGCCGGTGGACAGCGCGACGCCGAACTGCTCGCCATCGCCCAAATGATCGGTGCCGCAGCGGGTTTGGTTGCGCGGCGGCGCGGTCTGATGCCGGTGGGCGAGCGTTCGTCGATGGTCGCGGTGTCGAATGTCGATCCCGAACATCTGCGCACGGTGGTGGCCGAGGTGTCCGCGGGCGTGGATCCCGCCGCGGCCGCGGTGGTTTCGATTCGCAACGGTCGTCGTCGCGTGGTCCTTTCCGGCACGCCGACCCAGCTGGAGCGGGTGCGTCAGCGTTGCTCCCAGATCCATGACGAGCAGACCCGCGAGCGCGATGCGAAGACGCGCGGTGGCGCGGTCTTCGCACCGGTCTTCGAGGATCTGGCCGTCGATGTCGCCTTCCATCACCCCGCGCTCGCCGACACGGTCGACATCGTGAGCGGCTGGGCTTCCCAGTGTGGTCTGGATGCGGAACTCGCGGGTTCGCTGGCCAAGGAGATCCTCGTCGACCCGATCGACTGGGTCGAGGAGGTAGACGGCGTCGTCGCCGCCGGTGCGCAGTGGATTCTCGATCTGGGCCCCGGAGACCTGCTGAGTCGACTCACCAGCGGTTCGCTGAAGGGTACCGGCGTCGGCATCGTCGCGGCCGCGACCCGCGCGGGCCAGCGCAGCCTGCTGACTCCTGGCGCCGCACCCGAGGTGGCTCAGCCGTGGTCGGCCTTCGCTCCGCGCCCGGTGCGCCTGCCGAGCGGACGCATCGTGGTCGAGACCTCGTTCACCAAGCTGACCGGTCGCTCGCCGATCCTGTTGGCGGGCATGACCCCGACCACGGTGGACGCGAAAATCGTTGCGGCGGCCGCGAATGCGGGCCACTGGGCGGAGCTGGCCGGTGGCGGTCAGGTCACCGAGCAGATCTTCGCCGACCGGGTTGCCGAGCTGAAGACGCTGCTGCATCCGGGCCGCGCGGTGCAATTCAACTCGCTGTTCCTCGACCCGTACCTGTGGAAACTGCAGCTCGGCGGCAAGCGCCTGGTGCAGAAGGCCCGTGCGGCGGGTGCGCCGTTCGACGGTGTCGTCGTCACGGCGGGCATTCCGGAGCTGGAAGAAGCCGTCGCGCTCATCGCCGAACTGACCGAGGTCGGCATTACACATGTGGCGTTCAAGCCGGGCACCGTCGCTCAGATCCGCGCGGTGTTGCGCATCGCCGACGAGGTGCCGGACTACCCGGTGATCATGCACATCGAGGGCGGCCGGGCCGGTGGACACCACTCCTGGGAGGACCTGGACGACCTGCTGCTGGAGACCTACGCCGAGCTGCGCAACCGCGAGAATGTGGTGGTCTGCGTCGGCGGCGGCATCGGTACCCCTGAGCGCGCCACCGAATACCTGACCGGCGAATGGGCTGTGCCGTACGGCTATCCGGTGATGCCGCTCGATGGCGTGCTGGTCGGCACCGCCGCCATGGCGACGCTCGAGGCCACCACCGCACCTGAGGTCAAGCAGCTGCTCGTCGATACCCCCGGCACCCCGGACTGGGTCGGCGCGGGCACCGCGACCGGCGGAATGGCTTCCGGCCGTAGCCAATTGGGTGCCGATATCCACGAGATCGACAATGCGGCCTCGCGCACCGGCCGCCTGCTCGACGAGGTCGCCGGTGACGCCGATGCGGTCGCCGAGCGCCGCGACGAGATCATCGCCGCGCTGAATGCCACCGCCAAGCCGTATTTCGGCGATGTCACGACCATGACCTACCTCGGGTGGCTGGAACGCTACGTCGAGCTGGCCGTCGGCCTGGACCGCCGCAAGGACTTCGACTGCGGCAGCGACCTCGGCGACGCCATCCTGGACGCCACCCGTTCGGTCTGGCTCGATATCACCTGGCGGGACCGGTTCGCGGAGATGATGCGCCGCACCGAATCCCGGCTGCACCCGGCCGACCGCGGTGAGATCCCGACGTTGTTCGAATCCGACGAGGTCTTCGAGAACCCGGTCGACGCGCTGTGCACGCTGAAGCAGCAGTACCCGGCCGCCGAGCAGACCCTGCTGCACCCGGCGGATGTGCCGTTCTTCGTCAGTCTGTGCAAGACCCCGGGTAAGCCGGTGAACTTCGTGCCGGTGGTCGACGGCGATGTGCGCCGCTGGTGGCGTTCGGATTCGCTGTGGCAGGCTCATGATCCGCGTTACTCGGCCGATCAGGTCTGCGTCATTCCGGGCACGGTCGCGGTCGCCGGTATTACCCGCGTCGACGAGCCGGTCGGCGAATTGCTCGATCGTTTCGAGCAGGACACGGCGTATGCGCTGGTTCGTGCCGGTGTGTCGCCGGTCGTGGTGCACGCGCGCCGCTCCGCTGGTGTCACCGAGGGACCGATCGACGCGGTGTTGGCCGCGCCGGATGTCGAATGGTCCGGCCGCACCACGGTCAACCCGATCCACCGCCTCGGCGACGTCGCCGAATGGACCGTCGATGACAAAGGGGCGGTACATCCGCCGACCGGTGCGACGGTCACCGAAACCACCGGCCCGGATGCCGATCACGCCTATGTCGAGCTCACGGTGCCGCTGTTCGGCGGTGACGCCGTGCGCATCCGCCTGCGCATCACCGTGCCGACCTCCCTCTACAACGGCGGCGCGCCGGTGATCACCGAAACCGATGCCGACACCGCCATGTCCGCACTGCTCGCGGTCGCCGCCGGCCAGGCGCTGCCGGAGGTGAAGGGCAAGGTCGCACACCTCAATGTGGCCTGGACCCCGGACCTCATCGCCGACCACGCGGGTGTCACCGGTTCGGGCCTGCCCGGCGCACTGAGCACGCTCGGGCGCAGCGCGCCCGATGTGCTCGTCGGTGCGTGCTGGCCCGCCGTCTTCGCAGTGCTCGGCGCCGCGCGCAGCGCCGACGGCGACAGTGTCATCGAGGGCATGCTGGATCTGGTCCACCTCGATCACCAGATCGCACTCGAGCGCGACCTGCCGCACGACACCAGCATCCTTGTTGTCCGCGCCGAATCGGGTGACGTTGTCGACACCGATCTGGGACGCGTCGTCGAGGTGCGGGTGTCCGTCGGTGAGATGCGGGATCAGGGCCTCGATGTGGTGCCGCTGGCGACGCTGACCGAACGCTTCGCCATCCGCGGCCGCAATGGCGCGGGCGAGTTGACCGATCCGCCGCGCGCGGCCGGTGTGGTCTCCGATGCGGCCACCGACACCCCGCGTCGCCGCCGCCGTGACGTCACCATCCTGGCGCCGCGCACCATGCGTGCCTTCGCCGCGGTCTCCGGTGACTACAACCCCATCCACACCAGCGATTCCGCCGCCAAACTGGCCGGACTCGGCAGCCCGATCGTGCACGGCATGTGGCTTTCGGCCGCCGCGCAGCACGTGGTGTCCGCGGTGGATCCCGAAAGCTCCACTCCGGCACGGACTTTGACCGCCTGGACCACTCGCTTCCTCGGTATGGTCCGCCCGGGCGCGGAGATCGACGTGCGCGTCGAGCGAATCGCGGTCGACAGGGGCAGCGAGATCGTCGAGGTCTCCTGCCGCGCCGACGGCGATCTGGTGATGACCGCGACCGGTCGCACCGCCGCCCCGAAGACCGTCTACGCCTTCCCGGGCCAGGGCATTCAGCGCAAGGGCATGGGCCTGGACGCCCGCGCCCGCTCCAAGGCCGCCAAGGAGATCTGGGAGCGCGCCGATAAGCACACCCGTGCGGCACTGGGCTTTTCGATCCTGGCCGTGGTGCGGGACAACCCGACCTACCTCAAGGCGCGTGGTGTCGAACACCGGCACCCGGACGGCGTGCTGCACCTGACCCAGTTCACCCAGGTCGCGATGGCGGTGCTCGGTGTGGCTCAGGTCGCCGAGCTGCGTGAGGCCGGTGCCTACGTCGAGGGCGCCATGCTGGCCGGACATTCGGTCGGTGAATACAACGCGCTCGCGGCCGTTGCCGGTGTGCTGCCGCTGGAGGCGGTGCTGGAGGTCGTCTTCCAGCGCGGCTCCGCCATGCACGAGCTGGTGCCCCGGGATGCGCAGGGCCGCAGCGACTATCGGATGGCCGCCATCCGGCCGTCGCAGATCGGGCTGCCCGATGATGAGGTCATCGACTTCGTCAAGGGTGTGGGCGAGAGCGTCGGGGAATTCCTCGAGGTCGTCAACCTGAACCTGCGCGGTTCGCAGTACGCGATCGCGGGCACGGTCAAGGGCCTCGAGGCGTTGGAGACCGAAATCGACCGCCGCCGTGCCGAATTCGGCGGTAAGCGGGCGTTCATCCTGGTTCCCGGCATCGATGTGCCGTTCCACTCCACCGTGCTGCGCGAGGGTGTGCCGGAGTTCCGGCAGAAGCTCGAGCAGCTGCTGCCCGCGGATCTGCATCCGGAAATCCTGCTCGGCCGCTACATTCCGAACCTGGTGCCCAAGCCGTTCTCGCTGGAGCGCGCATTCATCCAGGAGATCGCCGATCTGGTGCCCTCGGAGCCACTGGCCGCCATGCTCGCCGACTTCGACAACTGGGCCGCACGCCCGACCGAACTGTGCCGCGTGGTGCTTATCGAGCTGCTGGCCTGGCAGTTCGCCAGCCCGGTGCGCTGGATCGAGACCCAGGATCTGCTGTTCACCGATGCCGACCACGGCGGTCTCGGGGTGCAGCGTTTCGTCGAAATCGGTTTGGGCGCAACGCCGACCGTGGCGAACCTGGCCAGCCAGACGCTGAAGCTGCCCGCCTTCGGCACGGTCACCGTCGAGGTGCTGAATATCGAGCGCGAGGCCGCGATCGTGTACTCGACCGATACCGATCCCGCGCCGGTCGACGAGCCCGCTGACGACCCGGTCGAGACCGCTTCGGCCGCAGCGCCGGCCGCGGCGGCCCTGGTGGCCGCACCCGTCGCGAGCTCGGGTGGTCCGCGTCCGGATGACATCGCGTTCACCGCCGCCGACGCCACCCGCGTACTCATCGCGCTGTGGACCAAGCTGCGGCTGGATCAGATCGGCCCGGTCGACACCATCGAGGGTCTCTGCGACGGTGTTTCGTCGCGGCGCAATCAGCTGCTCGTCGACCTCGGCTCTGAGCTGTCGCTCGGTGCGATCGACGGTGCCGCCGATGCCGATATGGGTGCGCTCTCGGCCACGGTCGAGCGACTTGCGCGCACTTACAAGCCTTTTGGTTCGGTGCTGTCGGATGCCATCGGCGATCACCTGCGCAAGGTGTTCGGTCCGTCCGGTAAGCGGCCCGCCGCGATCGCCGAGCGCGTCAAGAAGGTCTGGGAGCTGGGCGACGGCTGGGCCCACCATGTCACCGCCGAGGTTTCGCTCGGTACCCGCGAGGGTGTCAGCGTGCGTGGTGGCGATCTCGGCGGACTGGTCGCGAGTGTCAGCGACGCCGCGTCGGTCGATGCCGCCATCGACGCCGCCGTGCAGGCCGTCGCGGCCCGTCGCGGTGTCGCGGTATCGCTGCCGAGCGCGGGCGGCGGTGGCGGCGCCACTGTGGACGCCGCGGCGCTGGGTGAGTTCACCGAGCAGATCACCGGTCGTGACGGCGTGCTCGCCACGGCCGCGCGCGTGGTGCTCGAACAGCTCGGCCTGGCCGAGCAGGTCTCCGCGCCGGAGGCCAGCGACGACACCCTGGTGGATCTGGTCTCGGCCGAATTGGGTTCGGACTGGCCGCGTTTGGTCGCGCCCGCCTTCGATGCCCGCAAGGCCGTGCTGATCGACGACCGCTGGGCGACCGCGCGCGAGGATCTGGCCAAGCTCTGGCTGCTCGATGACATCGGTTCCGGTGCGGAGTCGGTAGAGGGTTTCTCCGGTGCCGGTGAAGCCGTTGCGGCACAGGCGAACTGGTGGCGTGAGAAGGCCAAGCACGAGGCCCGCTCGGTGCTGGCCGGACTGTACGAGCGCATCGCCGAGGCGGCGCTGAACACCGAAGAGTCCGGCCTGTGGTCCTCGGATATCGCCGTGATCACCGGTGCCAGTAAGGGTTCCATCGCGGCCGCGGCCGCCGGTCGACTGCTCGGCGGCGGCGCCACGGTCGTGGTCACCACCTCTAGCCTCAACGACGCGCGGCTGGGCTTCTACCGCAAGCTCTACCGGGAGAACGCGCGCCACGGCGCCGCGCTCTGGGTCGTGCCCGCGAATATGGCTTCCTACCAGGACGTCGACGCGTTGATCGACTGGGTCGGCAGCGAGCAGGTCGACAATGCTGGTGGTGCGAAGGTCAAGATCAAGGACGCGATGACACCGACCCTGCTGCTGCCGTTCGCGGCGCCGCGGGTCGCCGGTGATCTCGCCGACGCCGGTGCCCGTGCCGAAATGGAGATGCGGGTGCTGCTCTGGTCGGTCGAGCGGCTGATCGGTGGGCTGTCCAAGATCGGCGCCGATCACGATGTCGACGCGAAACTGCATGTGGTGCTTCCGGGTTCGCCCAACCGCGGCATGTTCGGCGGCGACGGCGCCTACGGTGAGTCGAAGGCCGCACTCGACGCGGTGGTCGCCAAGTGGCGCGCGGAGAAGTCGTGGTCGAGCCGGGTCACCCTGGTACACGCCCTGATCGGCTGGGTGCGCGGCACCGGGCTGATGGGCCACAACGATCCGATGGTGACCGCGGTCGAAAAGGCCGGTGTGCACACCTGGTCCACCACCGAGATGGCCGATGAGCTGCTCAAGTGGTGCACCTCGCGGGCCCGTCAGGTGACCGCAACCGGACCGCAGCAGATCGATCTCACCGGAGGACTTGCCAGGGTCAAGCTCGATCTGCCCGCGCTGGCCAAGCAGGCCCAGGAGGACGCACCGGCCGAGAACGAGGAAACCGTTGCGGCGGCGACGATTTCGGCGCTGCCAGCACCGCCGACCGTGAGCTCGGCGCTGCCGGTGCCCGAATGGGGTTCGGTGACCGCCGATCTCGCCGATATGGTCGTCATCGTCGGCGCCGGCGAGCTCGGCCCGTACGGTTCGGCGCGCACCCGGTTCGAGATGGAGGTCTCCGACGAGCTCTCCGCCGCCGGCGTGCTCGAACTCGCCTGGACCACCGGTCTGGTCGCTTGGGAGAACGATCCCAAGCCCGGCTGGTACGACACCGAATCCGGTGACTACGTCCCTGAACACGAGGTCGCCGAGAAGTACCACGATGCGGTCGTCGCGCGCTGCGGTGTGCGCCGCTACGCCGACGACGG
Source organism: Nocardia sp. NPDC049737 (assembly GCF_040674755.1). Taxonomy (NCBI): domain Bacteria; kingdom Bacillati; phylum Actinomycetota; class Actinomycetes; order Mycobacteriales; family Nocardiaceae; genus Nocardia; species Nocardia sp. NPDC049737. Next base: position 31,043 of record NZ_JBFANH010000001.1, read on the forward strand.
CGCCATGATCGACAATGCCGCACCGCTGATGACCTCGGTCTTCCTGGACCAGGATCTGACCTTCACGGTCGGCGGCGAGGCCGAGGCGCGCGCCTTCTACGCCGCGGATCCGGAGCACACGGTGATCACCCCGGTCGCCGACTCCGGTGACTGGCAGGTGATCCGCAAGGCGGGCACCGAGATCCGGGTGCCGCGCAAGGCCAAGCTGTCGCGCACTGTCGGCGGTCAGATCCCGACCGGCTGGGATCCCACCATCTGGGGCATCTCCGCCGATATGGCGGCCTCGGTGGACCGGGTGGCGCTGTGGAATATCGTCTGCACCGTCGATGCGTTCATCAGCTCCGGGTTCAGCCCGGCCGAGCTGATGAGCTGGGTGCACCCGAGCCTGGTCGCCAACACCCAGGGCACCGGTATGGGCGGCATGTCCTCGATGCGCTCGCTCTACATCGACAACCTGCTCGGTGAGTCGCGCCCGAACGACATCCTGCAGGAGGCACTGCCCAACGTCGCGCTCGCGCATGTGGTGCAGTCCTACGTCGGCAGCTACGGTGCGATGGTGCATCCGGTGGCGGCCTGCGCGACGGCCGCGGTGTCGGTCGAGGAGGGCGTCGACAAGATCCGTTTGGGCAAGGCCGAATTGGTGGTCGCCGGTGGCTTCGACGATCTCGGTATCGAGGGCATCGTCGGCTTCGGTGATATGTCGGCGACCGCGGACTCGGCGGCCATGAGCGCCAAGGGCATCAGCGACCGGTACTTCTCCCGGGCCAACGACCGCCGTCGCGGCGGCTTCGTGGAATCGCAGGGTGGTGGCACCGTCCTGCTGGCGCGCGGTGACGTGGCGGTGGAAATGGGCCTGCCGGTGCTCGGTGTGGTCGCCTTCGCACAGTCCTTCGCCGATGGTGTGCACACCTCTATCCCGGCGCCCGGCCTGGGCGCACTCGGTGCCGGGCGTGGCGGTCGCGAATCCAAGTTCGCCGCCGAACTGCGCAAACTCGGTGTGGCGCCGGACGATATCGCGGTCATCTCCAAGCACGACACCTCGACCGCGGCCAACGATCCGAACGAGTCCGAACTGCACGAGCGGTTGGCCACGGCCATCGGACGTTCCGAAGGCGCACCGCTGTTCGTGGTTTCGCAGAAGAGCCTGACCGGACACGCCAAGGGCGGCGCGGCCGCCTTCCAGCTCATCGGCCTGTGCCAGGTGCTGGAAAACGCTGTGGTGCCGCCGAATCGGAGCCTGGACTGCGTCGACGACAAGATGCAGGCCTACCCGCATCTGGTCTGGGCACGCGAACCGCTGCGCTTCGGTGAGCGCTTCCCGCTCAAGGCCGGTCTGCTGACCTCGCTCGGCTTCGGCCACGTATCGGGTCTGCTCGCGGTGGTGCATCCGGAGGCGTTCATCCAGGCGATCGAGCCGGGACGGCGCGAGGAGTACCAGCGCCGGGCGCAGGAGCGTCAGCTCGCCGGACGGCAGCGGTTCACCGAGGCCATGTGCGGCGGCGCACCGCTCTACGAGCGGCCCGCGGATCGGCGTCTCGGTGCCGATGGCACGCCGTCGGAGCAGAAGCGGCAGCTGGAGGCCGACGTGCTGCTCTCGCCGGAGGCACGACTGTCCGGTAACGGCACCTACCGGGCCGACGGCGCGGGTTGCGGCACCGGCGCAGTGATTCTCGGTCAGCTCGATGCCGGTGGCTCTATGGCATAGCGGCTTCGGCCATTACCGTGCAGAGTGCGGTCGCTACGGCGGCCGCACTCTGAGTTTTTCATTTGGGCTCGAAGGCTGAGGAGCGGCGACGCATTGACCATCCTGGGTATCGGCTTGGACTTGGTGACCATCTCCGAGTTCGCCGAACAGTTGCAAAGGTCCGGAACCACCATGCTCCGGGAGAGTTTCACCGCCGGTGAGCGGCGCTACTGCCAGAGCAAGGGCACCGACCCGGCACGCAGTTACGCGGCGCGCTGGGCGGCCAAAGAGGCGGTGTTGAAGGCATGGGCGTCTTCGCGTTTCGCGCGCCGCCCGCAGATCGGCGATAATCCGTACCCCCTCATCGAGGTGGTCAACGACGCCTGGGGCCGCCCGAGCATCAAACTGCACGGCCTTGCCGCCGAATTCCTGCCCCGCGCAAGGGTTCACCTGTCGCTGACGCACGACGGCGACACCGCAGCCGCCATGGTCGTCCTGGAGGATCCGGGTGAACTCGCCGACCTGATCGAAGGTCGCGAAGCGCAGTAGCCGACCGATGTTCGAGCCGAGCACCCCGGGGTGCTCGGCTCGAACGCGGACTGCCAAAGATCAGCGCTGGCCGCCGGTTCGGGATTCCTTTTCGGCGACCATGAGGTATGCCACCATCAGCCGTTTGAGTTCGGAGACTGCTTCGGTGTTGCTCTGGTCGTCTTGGACGGAGAAGTTCAGCATCGAGTAGACGACGTGCACCAGGACTTCGGCCATCATGGTGCGGCGTGCGCGGGGCGTGCGCGGGGTCAACGGGCGCAGCATTTGCGAGACGACCTCGGCGAATTCCTTTTCGTGGATCGCGCCGGTGGCTCGGGTGGACGGGGTCGACTGCATGGCCAGCCATACTTCGCGCCGGGACGGGTCGGTCATCCACAGATTCGCCAGATGGTCGACGAACTGGTTCATATGCCGCAACCAGTCCAATGACGGGATTTCACCGTGGAAGTCGGCGAGTTCCTGCGAAACCGCAACCAGGTCTTGGCGATTCAGCTCGCAGACGATGACGTATTTATTGGCGAAGAACTGATACAGCGTGCCGATCGGCACTTCGGCCCGCGCGGCCACCTCTTCACAGGTGAACGATTCGAACCCGACCTCGACGAGCAATTCCCGGGATGCCTGCAAGAGGGCATCGAACTTGCGTTTACTGCGCTCCTGAGTCGGCCTGCGCCGCGGCATGAGCTCCTGCGGGTCGTCCTGCAGGTCCAACGCAGGATCCAGACGTCGCTGCTTCGACCTGGCCTCCGTGCGTACATCCACGTATCAAGGCTAGCGGTATAGACACGCGTGCGACACGCGCACCGTATCTGCGTGTTAAGGACTGTCACATTTCATCACCCATCCAAGCCTGAGATGGCGCCGAACACATAACCGAGCGTGCGTGCATCTCAACGCACGTTTCGTGCCGGGGAATCCAAGGGGCTCAGGGGTTTCGGCAAGCTCGTGAGCTCTGCAATTGCACTGGGAAGGCGTGATCAGTGGGAGCTCGATCCGTGGTAACACTAGGCGTTTCCACCGAACGCGGCGCCGTTCACGCGGTAGCCCTCGCCGACGGCGGCGAGAAGCTATCCGAGCGGGTGCTGCTTCAGCGGGTGGTAAAAACTCGTGGCGATTCGAAGGCGGACCTGGCGGTCGCGGTCCAGACGGCGCTGGACACCCTAGCCGCAGAGTTGGAGTCGGAGCGGGAGATCGTGGGCGCGGCAGTCGCCTACCGCGATGCCGTCGAGCGGCGCGCCATCGTCACCAGATTGGCGTCCGGCCCGTGGCATACTGCCTCGCTGGTATCGGCCAAGTCGGCGCATCTGAGTGTGGCCGGGGTCATGACCTGGCTCGATGAATTCGACGATCTACTCATCTGCGAGGTCGTCCCGGGGCATCAGGCGTTCACACTGATCGACCGCAAGCGCAGCCGGGTGCTGGCCGCGACGAGCCAGTCCGGCAGTGCGACCGCCGAAACGCTCGACGTCGCGGTATCGGATGCCTGGGATCAGTTCGAGGCGGCGATGGTCCGGCCGGATGCGGTGGTGCCGATCGGTTCGGCCGCGGATGGACCGTTGGTTGCCGCGGCGATGGACGGCTTCGGTGCGCCGGTGCTGCCGTGCAAGATCGCGACCTCCGCCTCGGCGGTCGGTGCCGCGCTGTTCGCGATGGGCGATGCTGTGGGTGTGAGCGAGCCGGTCGAGCCGGTGCGCAGTACGCGCGCTTACCCTGCGCTGTTCGCCGCGGCCAGTGTGCTGGTGGGCGGGCTGGTCGCGGGCGGCTTGTACGTGACAACGCGTACGGGCACAGTCGTCGCTGACGCTCGGGTCACCGCGGATGCCCGCGTGGTCGACGGTGATACCGGATCGCCGAGCGGCTCTACCGCGGGCTCCTCGGTGCAGCCGAATATCAACCCGTTCGATCGTCCGGAGGCCCGCCAACCCGCGGCCGCCGGAAACACCGCCGACTCGACGGTGGCTGCCTTCGATCTGGACAACCTTCCGCAGTACAACGAACACTGGGGCGTTCAGCCACCCGTATTGGTCTCTCCGGACGCACACGAACACGGAAACGAGGCGGCCGGATCGCCTCAGCAGCTTCCAGGCACCGGAACCCCGGGGCCGACTGTCAAAGTCGGTGCTCCGAACGACGCCATGCTCTTCCCGGGTGAGGCTCCGCCGCCGGCGGCCTTCACCCCCGAGTTCTACCGCTGGTGGGACAACCACGTCCGCATGCTCATGCAATGGGCGGCCCAGCAGTTGCAGCCCATCTAGGTGAAAGCTCTCGAGAGGTCCGGTGCCCCAGTGGCTCCGGACCTTTCGTTCAATGCACCTTCGACATGGACGAAACCCGTTGGGCGCAAGCCGATCTGCGGTTCGGTCCTGATCAGTTGCTCGACAGCTACAAACGGTTCCTGCGCTCGTTCGACAAGTAGGTCTACACCGACAGGTCGCGACGGAGTTTGGCTACATGGCCGGTGGCACGGACGTTGTACTGCGCCACTTCGATTTCGCCTTTTTCGTCGACCAGGAATGTGGAGCGGATAACGCCGGTGACTGTCTTGCCGTACATGGTCTTCTCCCCGAACGCACCCCATGCGGTAAGGACGGATTTGTCCGGATCCGAGAGCAGTGGGAAGGTGAGCTTTTCGTTGTCGCGAAACTTGGCCAATTTGGTGGGCTTATCGGGCGAGATTCCGATGACATCGATGCCCGCACCCCCGAGGTCGGCGAGGTTGTCGCGGAAATCGCAGGCCTGTTTGGTGCAGCCGGGGGTGCTCGCGGCGGGGTAGAAGTAGACGATCACCTTGCGGCCGCGGTAGTCGGACAGCGAAACGTCCTTGCCATCGGCGTCGGGCAGGGTGAAATCGGGGGCGGGATCGCCGGGGGAGAGGCGTTGGTTGTCGGTCACCTCTTGCACGGTAATCGAACGTCCCGACAACGCGGCCGCACCCACGCAGCCTGGCTGGCTAGACTCGTCGGCGAGCTCGGTTCGCGGCACATTTGAACACGCGGTGTGAGCGACGGGCTCGCCAGGCGGCAGCCTGCGTAACCACGGAGAGACCCCGCGAGCACCGCAAATTGAACACAGGAGGATATACGTGGCTAGGGATACCGAGCGGATCGAGCGGGAGATCGAGACCGCACGGACACGGCTCGCGAGCACGCTCGACGAAATCGCCGTACGGGCCGATCCACAGCGCATTGCCGATGACACCAAGCATATGGTGCTGGCGAAGCTGAACCAGCCGAAGGTGAAGTACAGCCTGATCGGCACGGCCGTGGTGGTTGTCGGGTTGGTGCTTGTCAAGATTTTCCGCTGAGCCGAAAACGCAGAACACCCGGTGTGGCTGAGCACACCGGGTGTTCTGCGTTTCAGGGCTATCAGACCGTCGGGCAGGCGAAGCCGTCGCCGTCTGGATCCAAATGCGGGCCGTAGCCCGGTTCCCCGCGGAAAAGCGGTGCCCGACCGGCCGCGCGGGCCTCGTCGCAGTTGGCGAATGCGCCACCGGCCGAGCCGGTCTGGGACATGCCTGCCGAACCGGTCGCGGCCGATCCGGTATCGATGGCGGATGAGCCCGTTCCTGCGGAACCGGTGGGGACGTCGGCCAGGGCTGCGGGCGCCGCTAGAAAGGCGAGTGCTGCCGCGGCAACGCTGACGGTGAGCCGGCGAACGTTCATATATTCCTCTGTTTGTGTGCTGCGGTGGAGTAGCGTCCAGGGGGAGACGCCGCATCCACTGTTGTGACGGGCCGCGTACTTGTCAACTGCGCAGCAAAACAATTAGGGGCATTAGGGGACAACGCCCCTACTTCCGTTATTCGCCCAAACGCCTGCCTACCAGATGTTCGGCCGGGATATTGCCCATGCGTCCGGCCTGGTAATCCTCCATTGCCTGGATGATTTCGGCGCGGGTGTTCGTGACGAACGGACCGTATTGCACCACAGGCTCTTTGATCGGCAGGCCGCCGAGCAGCAGTACCTCCAGGTCGCCGGTTCGGTTGTGTTGCAGGGCATCCGCAGCGACGGTGATCGAGTCGCCGGGACCGAATACCGCGAGTTGACCTTCGCTGATCGGCCGGCGCTCGGCGCCCACTGTTCCGCTGCCGGAAAGTACGTACGCCATCGCGGTAAACCGTTGCGGCCATGGGGTTTCCAGCTGGCCGCCCGGGGTGATGGAGGCGTGGGCGTAGGCGATCGGGGTATAGGTCGAACCCGGCCCCGCGAAGCCGCCCATCTCGCCCGCGATAATGCGCACCAGTGCCCCACCGTCGTGCGAACTGACCAGCGTCAATTCACTGCCGCGCAGATCCTGGTAGCGCGGTGTGGCCATCTTCTGCGCGCGCGGCAGATTGACCCACAGTTGGATGCCGTGGAACCAGCCGCCCGCGATGACCAATTCCTCGGCGGGCAGTTCATCGTGCAGGATGCCGGAACCGGCCGTCATCCACTGGGTATCGCCCTCGCTGATGACGCCACCGCCGCCATTGGAATCGTGATGCACCATGGTGCCGTCCATGACGTAGGTGACGGTCTCGAAGCCGCGATGCGGATGCCACGGCGCGCCCTTGGCTTCGTAGGGCTCATAGGCGACCGGACCCATCTGGTCGAGCAGGATGAACGGATCTGCCGAGCGCAGATCCATGCTCGGGAACGGCCTGCGCACCTCGAAGCCGGCGCCTTCGCGCTGCTGATGTGCGGTGCTGATACTGCTCACCTGCCGTTCCCGCGTCGAATCCGTGGGTCGGGGCAGGCGCGGCAGCACCACGATGTCGGGGACGGTGATGGCTGGCATGGGCACCTCCTGAATAGTTGGTGTCCATGTCAACCAAACATTGGCTAGGATCATTCCCGTGGTGCGTTGGTTGAACGATGACGAGCAGCAGACCTGGCAGGCCTTCATCCGGCTGCGCCAGCGCCTGGATGCGACGCTATCGGCCGGGCTGGCCCGGGACGGACTGTCCACCGCCGACTACGAACTCCTGGTGCCGCTGTCGGCCGCGCCCGGCGGCTGTCTGCGCGCCAAGGAATTGGCCGCCGAGGTCTGCTGGGAGAAGAGCAGGCTCTCGAAACACTTGGCGCGCATGGCCGCTCGCGGACTCGTCGACCGTCGCCCAGCTGAGGACGACGCCAGGGGGATTCTGGTCGAACTCACACCCGAGGGACGCAAGGTGCTCGAGAAGGCGGCCCCGAACCATGTCGAATTGGTGCGTCGGATGTTCGTCGATCCGATGACACCCGCCGAGGCGCGTGCGCTGCGATCGCTGGCCGACAAGGTGGTCGTCGAGGCCGAGAGCGAGTCCGAACTCGGTTACTGAATCACCACGGTGCGATCGGCGGCTTCACCCACAGCAGCTTCTCGTCGCTACTACTGCGCTGTGCCGCAGGATGATTCGGATTCCGGGCGGCCCAGGTGTCCTTCTCCTCGAGCAGCTTCGCCACGGTCGTCCAGGTCTCGTCGGTGCTCGGCGGATTCGTCTCGGCCGCACGCGCCAGCTTCCGGCGGACCGCCGCCGGCATATCCAGCAGTTCCGTTCCGGTGATGCCGCGATCCCAGATATAGGTGGCGAGGCGGCGCGCCTTCTCGGCGCGGCTCTTCGACGCGTGGTCGGAGTGGGCGTAATCGGTCATGGCGGAATCCGCATCGGTGGTGGTCGGTCCTGGTCGACCCTACGACAATGCCTCCCCGCCGTCGGGCGGGGAGGCATTGTTCAGCAGTCGCGGATCAGTACGCCGAGTTGACGTTATCCATCGAGCCGTAACGGTGGGCCGCGTAGTTGCAGGCGGCAGTGATGTTGGCGACCGGGTCCCAGATGTCCCAGGCGGTACCCTCGACGTGGTAGGCGTTGAAGGTCGGGTCGATCACCTGGAGCAGGCCCTTGGACGGAATGCCCTTGGCGGCGTTGGAGTCCCAGAGGTTGATGGCCTGCGGGTTGCCGCCCGATTCGCGCATGACGTTGCGGTAGATGCCGTTGTAGCTACCCGGGATGCCCTGTCCTGCCATGATGTCGAGGGCGTGGTGGATCCAGCCGTCGAGGTTGTCCTCGTAGACCGGGGCCGGGGGCGGCGGCAGGGGCAGCCCCGGAATCTGCGGCAGCTCGGGCAGCGCGGGCAGACCCGGGAGGATCGGGGCGTCGACCGGCGTGACCGCGGGAGCCGGAGCGGCCGCGTCGACCGGCGCGGCCACGGGGGCCGGCTGCTGCTCGGAGACCATGGCAATGCGCGACGGAACGCTGTCGTCGGCCAGCGCGACTACGGAGGAGGTGCCGACGGCGATGACACCGGCCGCGGCCACTGCCAGGGTGACACCGTCACGCAGTGAAAGGCGGCGGAAAGAAGGGAGGCGTTTGTCGAGCATTTCGAAATCAGTTCCTTGTCGTGTCCAGAGAGGCGATCCGGCCCGGTTGAGGCAGTGCGGATCTCCGACGGGGCACCCGGTGGGAAGGCCCGCCTGAATCGGTTCGTATGCTGTTTTCGGGTTTTGTTGTGAAGGCCAGGCGAGCCCTGGCGCACGACGCGGTGCGAGTCACCCGTGGTCGGTTCCCGGCGGGTGCCGCTGTCGAGCGAGGAGAATGCGGTCACGGGCTGTTGTGCCGCTGGTATCTCCAGCAACCGCGGCGGATGAAACCCATCTGCCGTTGCGGTCGTTTTCCGACTGTGTGTGGATTGCTCCACAGTGTTACCAAACTGCAGGTCTGTTTCTGACCTGGTCTCAGCTTGGTCACGGCCGGTTAACGCAACATGAACGAATAGTGAATGGCGGGGGTTGCCGATCTTGGAAAGCCCTGGTCGGGCTCCTTGAAACCCCCTCTATGCGGGGAGTTTGCTGCTAAACCTGATGTGACGCAGGTCACGGAAATTTCAGGGTAACGCAGGCCACTTTGTCTCGATTTGGTCACCAAGAGGCCGGGCGGACCCGTCCGGGGGCTACCACGCGGGTCAAAATGTTACGCAATTCGGCCACCTTGGAATCGCCCAAAACGGATGCCCACCGGTCGGCGAATTCAGCCGCGGCAGCATCGGCCGCGCGCGTGCAGGCCCACCCCTTCGCGGTGAGTGTGATCAACCGTGCGCGCGCATCGTCGGGATGTGCGTTGCGCTCGACGTAACCCTTGCGCACGAGTTCGTCCACCAGCTGACTGGCCGCCTGCTTGGTCACTTCGAGATGTTCGGCCAACTCGCCAACCGTCGCCCCGTTCGGCGCCAGTCGTACGAAGGCGAACCCGTGCGTCGGCCGCACATCGGTGAACCCGGCCGCGACCACTCCTGCATGAATGGCATCCGTGGCGGCGGCTCCTGCGGCCAGCAACAGCAGGGCGAGGTCCTGGCCGGGCCGCAGGGTCGAAGCGGGTTTCGGATTCGACATGGCTGACATCTTGACACAGATAGGCAAGTTGGTTGACTATATAGTCAATCTGCTTGACCAAATGAAGGAGTTCAGACATGCCAGTGACCCGTGCCGCCGACGCCGAGGTCCACGAAATGCACGGCACCCGATTCACCTCTTACATCCGTCCTGGCACCGGCAGCGCCGAACTCTGCGTCTGGCAGATCCAGGTGTCGGCCCACACCGAAGGCGTGCCGCACAAGGTGCTGCGCGAAGAGGCGTTCGTGGTCATCCAGGGTGCGGTGACGATCACAATCGACGGGCAGGCGGAGGCCCTGGTGGCCGGTGACGCCGCAGTGGCGCCCGCGAATTCGATGATCGCCCTGACGAATTCGGCCGCCGAGCCGGCCGTAATCGTCGTGACGGTCCCGGTCGGATTCCGCGGTCAGCTGCCCGACGGAACCGTCATCAACCCGCCCTGGGTCGCCTGATGGTGTAGGTGGAAAGCCGAGGGTTCCCACCACACGCAATCGCCGCAACCCACCCGGACTCCTCGAATCACAATCCGAGATCCTCGACCGAAAGGGTGTTGGGTGTCCGGATTCTCCCGGGGGCGACCGCTCTCAGTGGCCGATGTAGACCGACTTGATGTTGTAGTAGGACTCGATGCCCTTCTTGCCACGCTCGCCGCCCCAACCCGACTGCTTATGGCCGCAGATCGGCATCGAGGGATCCGCCGCGAGTGCGGAGTTCACCCAGATCTGGCCGGCGCGTAGCTCGTTCACGACGCGATGTGCGCGGCCGAGGTTTTCGGTCCAGATGGAGCCGGCGAGCCCGTACTCCGTGTCGTTCGCGGCGGCAATGACCTCGTCCTCGTCGTCGAACGGGATCACCGAGCCGACCGGCCCGAAAATCTCCTCGCGGATGAGACGCATGTCGGGCGTGGTGCCGGTGACAATCGTCGCCTCATAGAAGTAGCCGCGGCGGTCCATCACCTGGCCGCCGGTCACCACCTGCGCGCCGGCGGCCACGCCGTCGTTCACGATGCCTTCCACGCGCTGGCGCTGCTTCTCGCTGATCAGCGGCCCGAGGACCGAGTTGGGATCATCGCTTCCGCCCATCGGCAGCATCTTGGCGAAGGCGGCGAGACCGTCCACGACCTGTTCGTAGATGCCGCGCTGAACGTAGATGCGCGAGGTGCAGGAGCAGTTCTGGCCCGAGCCGGCGAGCAGGCCCATGCCAGCCCCCATGATCGCCTTGTCCAGATTGGCGTCGTCGAACATGATCAGCGGTGACTTGCCACCGAGCTCGAGCGTCAGGCGCTTGAGGTTGCCGGCGGCCGCCTTGACGATCAACCGTCCGACCTCCGTCGACCCGGTGAACGCGATCTTGTCGACGTCCGGGTGCGCAGTGAGCGCCGCACCTGTGGTCTCGCCGTAGCCGGTGATGACATTCAGGACGCCGTCGGGCAGACCGGCCTCGCGAAAGATCTCCTCCAGCTTCAGCGCGGTGAGCGGCGTCTCCTCGGCGGGCTTGAGGACAGCGCTGCAGCCCGCCGCGAGGGCGGGCGCGACCTTGAGCATCGCGACGAAGAACGGCCCGTTCCAGGGGATGATGAGGCCGACGACGCCGACCGGCTCGAGCTGAGTGAAGGTGTGGTAGTTCTCGAAGTGGCCGAGTAGTCCGTCGGACACGAGATTGCTCGACTCGCCGTGGATCTTGCCGACCCAGCCTGCGTAGTACACCAGCATCTCGAGCGACACCTTGATGATCTGACGCGCGGCCATCGCGTTCATGCCGTTGTCACGGGCCTCGATCGCGGCGAGCTCGTCGGTGCGGGCCCTGATGATGTCCGCAGCGCGGAAGAGCACCTCCGCGCGGTGCGCGGCGGGCAGCTTGCGCCAGACGCCCGACTCGAATGTTTCGCGTGCCCGGGCCACCGCAGCGTCGACGGTCGCCTGGTCGGAATCGACGACCTCCGCGATCAGCTCCTCGGTGGACGGGTCGAATACCGGGATGATCCCCGAGCTAGGGCTTTCGACCGCAGGATCGACGTCGATCGTGCTACTCAATGTTCCGCATCCTTTCGCCGAGCCGCTCCTACACGGAGAAGCGCCGGTGCCTCCAGTTGTTGAGAACCCTTTGCTGTGCAAGCACAGGAAGAATCTGGCCGCGTGCCGCCGCCGGCAGGACTTGGGCCGGCGCCGACCGTTAGTTCGAGATGGGCCCTGCGTCTCGAGGTCAGGGTCTCGTGGTCGTCGTACGCGACGTAGGTTACGCGCTTAACTAGAAGGCGTCCAGCACCGTAGGTGCTGACCGGCGCCAGCGTGGGCGCAGCCCACCGCACGGTGCTCGTCGAGCACGAGCCGTCGGCAGGGGAGTCGTGGCGTGGGCTTCCGTGACTTATCGGCGCCCTGTTTCAGGATCGGGCGAGCATGCAGTTCGGCTTGACGCGTTTTCGCCGCGAGCATATGGTTCTGCCAACTATTCGATGAATATTATCGAGTATTAGATAAAATTGCCGCATGCTCTGCCGCTGGAATTCTTCACGACGGTGCTGCGGTCGCGATCGTCGACAACGAGGAAGATGTGGGGCAGCGGTGGATCCGGATACATTGCAGGCGATCAATACGATCGAGTCGCTCAAGGCGCGCTATTTCCGCGGTTTCGACACCAAGGATTGGTCGACACTCGGGTCCGTCCTCGCCAATGACATCGACGTGGACACCACGGCGCTCGGCGGTACCAGTGTCACGGGTGCGTCGAATTATGTGGCTGCGCTGCAACGTGATTACGGCACAACGGTGACCGTTCATCACGGACACATGCCCGAAATCACGATCACCGCCGCAGGTGCGGCGACCGGAACATGGGCGGTGCAGGTACTGCTGGTCCGCCCGGACGGCAAACGCCTGCTGGCATTCGGCCACGATCACGATACCTACGGCATTCGTGACGGCCGATGGGTGATCACGAGCATCAAATCGACTGGCCTGCAAGAAGATCAGTCATGACGTACACGCGGCGAGCTTTCCTCATCGGAACCGGGGCCGCCGCCCTCGGTCTCGCGGGAGCGAGGGCGACACGTGTGTCCGCGGACCCGGTTGCCGCGGCGGCACCGGACGTCGCGACCGTGGTAGCGGCTGTCTCCGCGATCAAACAGGTCAAGGCGCGCTATTTCCGGGCCGTGGATACCAAGGACTGGGAGTTGCTCAAACAGCAGGTAACCCCCGATGTCGTGATCGACACGACTGGCTCGGCTGGCATCATCACCACCGGCGCGGACGCCTTCATCGCTTATCTCCAGGCCACCATCGGTCCCGCCCGGACCGTCCATCACGGGCACATGCCCGAAATCGAGGTGCAGTCACCGACCACCGCGACCGGGGTGTGGGCGCTGCAGGATCTACTGATCTTTCCCGGCAATATCCGAGTCGTCGGATTCGGGCACTACCACGAAACCTACGCATTCGACGGTGAGCGCTGGCGCATCAAAAGCTCCAAACTCACCCGCCTCTACCTCGACCCACTCACCGAGGGGAAACTGTTCGGCATGTGAGGACACCGCCACCCGGTCAAGCGTGCGACCGGGCGCCGTCGGTGATCGCGGTCGTCACCCGGATCAGGTGTTGGCCGATGGTTTCGGTCTGCTCCGGCGGGAGTTCGCCGAGGGGGTGGACCGAGAGCAGCAGCGCCGCGTGTCCTTGCGAGTCGAGGACCGGCGCGGTGATGGCGGAAACCGGGTGGGGCCGACCGGAGTTGACGTCCGGAAATCCGAGCGTGGTGAATTCCACGCGCAGTTGATCGAGAGTCCCTTGGATATTCGATGGGAGCGCGATCGTGCCGGTGTCGAGCGTGCCGATGAGGCTCGCGGCTCGCCCGATGGCGGGCGAGGTGTAGTCCACATCGAATCCGCGGTCGCGGATCCGGACCAGCGTCTCGTTCAGCCGTTCGGCGATCGCCGTATTCGTGGATGCGGCCCGCTGGATCCAGGCGCGGCGCTCCTCGGCGGTGTCCCAAGCGGCGAACACGGCGCCGAACGGTGGCGCGTAGGGAATGCGATCACCTGGCCACGCTCGCTCACCGCCTTCGAACGCGGTGATCACCAACGAGTCGACGATCTTCTCGGTGACCGATGCGGCATAACCGAATTCGGCCGTAAGCGCGACCGCGGCGGCTCGCGCGGCCTCGACGAACGGGCGCGTATTCACTGCCGCCGCGACGACGGCGAGCCCGGGACCGAGTGCGTAGGCCTTCCCCGCCGGGTCGCGGGTAACCCATCCGCGATCGCACAGGGTCTTCAAGATCGCATGCGTGGTGGCCAGTGTCAGGTCCAATTCGCGTGCGATGTCGCTGTAGCGGAGCCGCTCATTGCCGCGACGTGCCAGCAACTCCACAACGTCGATGACACGCGCGGTCGGTGCCGATATCGCACCACGCATCTTGACTCCCTTCCCGCTCTGCCTTACGGTCGAACCCATCGAGAATTTGATAGAAGTTATCGAATATTCGATAACAGTACCTGAGGGTGACTCGCGACGCAAACCGAGAGAAAAGCATCAATGCCCACACCGGACATTCTCATCACCGTCCACCAACTGACGCAGGCAAAAGCGCATTATTGCCTGGCTGTCGACACCCAGGACTGGGCGGCTCTCACCGACCTGATGACCCCGGACATCGAACTGGACGTCAGCCACAGCAAGACCGGCGTCCCCGTCATCACCGGGCGCGACAACGCTGTCGCGATGATTCGCACCGCGCTGACCGGCGCTCGCACTGCCCACCAGGTGCACACGCCGCTGATCGATGCGGACGGCGACGAGGCCCGCGTCATCTGGGCCATGCAGGACCGCATCGTATGGAACAACGGGACGGCACTGACCGGATACGGGCACTACCACGAACGCTGGGTACGACGCCACGATGACTGGAAACTCGCCTCGCTCACCTTGACCCGGCTGATCACCGAAGAGTCCGGCACCACAGAGAGATAGAGGCATTCATGATGGCACGGGCAAAGACGCCGGTGACTTCGGGCGAGATCGCCGAGCGGTCGGCGGTCCGTGAGATCGAGCTGTGGGCACGCGGATATCTGCGCCGTCATCCCGGTGCGTCCCTGGAGACCGTCGGTGGGCAGGTTGTCCTGGCCGTGCGGGCGATCCAGTACCTGTTCGTCGACATCGTCACGGGCAAATTCCCGTTCCGTGAATTCGTGCTCCAGGCGGTGTTCATGGCCAAGACCTCCTACGTGCCGACCATCGCCGTCGCGATCCCGATCAGCGCGACGATGTCGATCCTGTTCGGGCTGTTGGCCGGTCAGGTCGGGGCGACCTCGCTGGCTGGTGCCGCGGGGGGCCTCGCGGTGATCCGGCAGGCGGCGCCCATGGTTACGGCCATTCTGTTGGCCTCGGCGGTCGGATCCGCCATCTGCGCGGACCTCGGAGCGCGAACTATCCGCGAAGAGATCGACGCGATGGAGGTCATGGGCGTCTCGCCACTGCGGATGCTGGTGGTGCCCCGCTTGGCCGCAGGCATCGTGGTTGCGCTCGGGTTGACGATTCTGAGCTCCTTCGTCGGATTTCTGGCCGGATACCTATTCAACGTGTATGTCCAGGGCGGCACCTCGGGAAGCTATCTGGCTACGTTCTCCTCTTTCGCCAGGATCGGCGACCTCTACCTGGCGATGGTGAAGGCCGTGGTGTTCGCCGTCATCGTCACCGTTGTCGCGTGTGAAAAAGGCCTGAGCACCAAGGGTGGTCCAGGAGGCGTCGCGAACTCCGTCAACGCCGCCGTCGTCGCCTCCATCATCATGCTCATGCTGGTGAATGCGGGATTCACCGAGTTGTACACCATCCTCTTTCCGAGGACGACGCTCTGATGGCGTCGCGCTACTATCCGCCAGGAATCCGGCCGCTCGTAGTAGCCGGGAACACGATGGCGGTTCCGGTCATGCGGCTGGGGTACATGGTCACCTTCTTCGGCCGTGTGCTGGGCGGTATTCCGGTGGTGCTGCGGCACTATCGCACGGAGTTCCTGCGCATTCTGTCGAATGTGACGTGGGGAAACGGCTCCATCGTCGTGGGCGGCGGAACCGGGCAGGTCGTTCTCGTGCTCGGTGCCGCGGCGGGGGCGATCGTCGCCATCGAGGGCTTCAGCGCACTGAAACTGCTCGGCATGGCACCGGCTACCGGGATGATCGCCTCGACGGCGGTGACCCGCGAACTGGCGCCGATCATGTCCTCGATCGCCTTCGCCGCGCAGGCGGGCTGCCGCTTCACCGCGCAGCTGGGATCCATGCGCATCGCCGAGGAGGTCGACGCTCTCGATTCGATAGCGATCCGCCCGATACCGTATCTGGTCACGACGAGAATGCTGGCCTCGATCGTGGCCATGATTCCGCTGTACCTGGCCTGCCTCGCGTCCAGCTACCTGGCCGTCGAAATCGTTGTCGGTCTGTCCGGCGGCCAGTCGCCGGGTACCTACGAACACTATTTCCGCCTGGTGCTCAGCGGCACCGACATTATCTATTCGCTGTCGAAGGCTGTCGTCTTCGTCATCATTACCACGACGATTCAGTGCTATTTCGGTTTCTACGCCTCGGGCGGCCCGCAAGGGGTCGGCGTGGCGGCCGGGCGAGCGATGCGCGCGAGCATCACCGCGATGATCTTCGTGAATCTGCTGATGACGATGACGCTGTGGGGCTTTGACGCCGGCGCGAGAATCAGTGGGTAACAGATGTCGATTGCGTTCGAATCCGATGGCAAGGTCCTGCCCGACTGGCAGCTGCTTCTGCGCGGGACTGCCTTTCTACTGGTCCTCGCGGCGGCCGCTGCCCTGATGGTCGCCAGATCGCAAGGCGCATTCCGGGAGACCGTGCTGGTTACGGCGGTTCTCGTTAATGTGGGTGACGGCCTGCCGCCGAAATCGGATGTGAAGTATCAGGGCGTTCTGGTCGGTCAGGTCGACAGTGTGACCCCGTCGAGCGGCGGCGGCCCGAATTACGTGCGGATCGATCTGAAACCCGAATATGTGCAGGGGATTCCGGCGACGGTGACCGCACGTGTGGTGCCGAGCAACGTGTTCGCGGTGCCGTCGGTCCAGCTGGTCTACCAGGGCGGCGGTGCACCGCTCGCCGCGGGCGCGCACATTCCCGAGGACCAGAGCCTGGATACGGTCCGGCTGCAGACATCCTTGACTGCGCTGAGCCGAATCGTCGCCGCCGCAGGGCGTTCGGAATCGGATCCGGCGCTCGGGGTCTTGGCCGTCGTCGAACGCGCCACCAGCGGTCGCGGCGCCGAGGCCATTCGGGCCGGTGCTGAACTGACCAGGATCTCGGAGGCGTTCAATGCGGCGATGGCTCCCGACGGGACCGCGTCGACACTCGGCGCGCTGTCGGATGCCCTTGCCGGACTTCGGAACTCGGCGCCCGACCTGATGAGCGCGGTGCACAACGCGGTGGGTCCGATGCGTGCGGTGGCAGAGCGCAAAGACCAGCTCGCGACCTTGCTGACGGGCGGCCTGAATACCTCCGCGACGATCGGCACGGCATTGGAGAACAACACGGGGACGATCACCGACATGACCGCGAAGCTGTCCCCGGTGGTCGGCACTATCGCGGTGGGGAGTCGCAATTTCGTCCAGATGACCACTTCGCAGACCCGGCTGGCCCGGACGTTCCTGGGGCTGTGGGACACCGCGGATCAGAACGTCACTGCCAAGGTCATCGTCGAGCTGACGCCGCATCGGCAGTACACACGCGCCGATTGCCCGCGCTACGGCGACCTCGAGGGGCCGAGTTGTCGCACGGCCCCGGTCGGCGGGCCCACCATCATCGGCCCGAATGCGGCTGCAGCACCGGCGAATTATTCGTCTCCTATCGGGGGAAATGTGGGTCCGATCGGTAGCAGTCAGGAGCAGCAGCAGATCGCATCGATTCTCGGCGGCGGGCCCAATACTGCGGCCGACATCCTGTTCGGCCCCTTACTAAGGGGCAATGACGTGAAGCTCACCCCGGCACCGGATGCCCCGACAGGAGAGCCGCGATGAGCTACCGCAAACCGTTGCTCGGCCTGATCTTGTTCCTGGTGGTCTCGGTCGGGCTGACCTGGATGATGTACGTGACGCTGTCACGTGACGTCAGCGGGCAGACCGAAACGTACTCCGCGATCTTCACCGACGTATCGGGACTGCATGCGCGCGACGACGTGCGCATGGCCGGGGTACGGGTCGGCCGAGTAAAAGCCGTCGAACTCGAGGGCACCCGTGCGAAGGTGACCTTCGAGGTCCAGCGCGGCCAGGTGTTGTACGGCAACACGGCAGCGTCGGTCACCTATCAGAATCTCATCGGGCAGCGCTATATCGGACTGTCGCTGCGGGAATTCGGTGATCCGAAGGTGTTACCGCCAGGTGGGCAGATCCCGGTCGAGCACACCGAGCCGTCGTTCGATATTTCGAAGCTGCTCAACGGATTCGAGCCACTGTTCAGCGTGCTCGATCCGCAACAGGTCGACAACATCAGTGCGGCGGTGGTGCGGGCACTGCAAGGTGACGATGGTGCGATCACCACCTTGATCGCCGAAACCGCCTCGCTCGCACAAGCATTCGCGGGGCCGGACCAGGTGCTGGGGCAGGTGATCGACAATCTTGGTGCGGTACTGGGTGATATGTCCAAGCAGAGCGGCAACCTGAAGACGGTGCTACAGCAGACGCGCAGGATCTTCGATGCGCTGGACCAGCAGCGTGATGTGCTGTTCGAGCAGGTCGATTCGATCTCCGGTGTGCTGAGCCGCGCCGCGGAAGTAGTGCGCGGTGCCAGTCCCTCGATCAATGCGTTCGTCGATCGGCAACCGGGATTCGCCCAGCACTTCATGGACAACAAGCAGAAGTTCGCCGAGCTGGGTTTCAATTTGCCGTTCCTGCTGAAGGGAATGGCCCGCGTTACCGACAACGGCGCCTATGTGGACGCCTACCCCTGCGATGTGCAGGTGAGCATGCTGCCCGGATTCGATCCGCTGCTCGGGGCGATTCTCGGGGCGAGCAACCCCGGCGGCAAAGTCGAGAACTCGGCGATCTGCAGGTGAGGCAGCGATGATACGACGACTGAAAACTGTGTGGCAGCGGATGCGCGGCTGCCCGCTCGAGGACCGCAGCAAACTGGGAATCGGCTTGGTCGCGGTCACCGTGGTCGCGGTGGTGGTCGGGGTGACGGTATTCGTGAATTCACTGCACCTCGGTGAGCAGACCTACCGGGCCGACTTCGCGCAGGCCGCAGGTGTCGGCTCCGGCGATGCGGTGACCCTCGCCGGTATCCAGGTCGGCACCGTGACCGGGACACGGCTGGCCGGGGACCACGTGGTGGTGACCATGAAGCTGCGCCGCGGCCTACCACTGGGATCCGATACCGGGGCCGCCATCAAACTGACGACGCTGCTCGGGTCGCGCTATGTAGAACTCCGCCCCGCCGGGTCGGGGCATCTGCGCGGCAATTCGATCGCACTGTCTCGCACCGAGGTGCCCTACGACCTGCAAACCGCGCTGCAGAATGCCACCACGACCTTTAGCAGCATCGATGCCGATCGGGTCGCGCAGACGATGAATACCTTGTCCGAGCAACTGCGCGGTACACCTGCGTTGATGCCCGAAATCCTCGGCAACATCAGGTCGCTGTCCTCGGTGATCGCCGATCGCCGCACCCAGATCGGTTCGCTGCTCAACGGCACCGCTCAGGTGCTCGACGTGCTGCACGAGCAGCAGGCGGACCTGGCGGCCATGGTCGGTCAGGGCCGAAATGTATTGGAGCAGATTATTTCTCGGCGGCAGGCCATCGAAGCACTGCTGAACGCCGCTACCACTCTGGTCCAACAGCTGAAGCCCATCGCGGTGGACGACGGGCCGGAAATCCAGCAACTGATCACCGATCTGACGCAGATGACGGCAATGATCGCCGGGCACGACGACCTGTTGCGCAACATCCTGCAGATCCTGCCGGTGCCGTGGCGGTTGTTCGCGAACGCATCGGGGTCCGGCCAGGAACTGGCGGCCAATGCGCCCGACGGCGCCTTCATCGATTCCTTCATGTGCGCACTGAGCGGATACGCGAAACAAGTGAACCAGCAACCGTACTTCCAGGACTGCAAATGAATAGCGTGATCCGAGGAGTGAAGCTGGCGACCGTCGCCCTCATCGGCGCCGTGGTCGCGGGATGTTCCAGCGGCCCGCTCGGCGGGCTGACCGATACCTCCATGACGATTACCGCGCAGTTCGCGAATGCGAATGGCTTGTACACCGGCAACGCCGTCTCAGTACTCGGTATGCGGGTCGGCAAAGTCGTCGACATCCAGGCGCGGGCGACGCGCGTCGACGTCACCATGGATATCGACAAATGGGTCAAGATTCCGGCCGATGCCCAGGCGGTTGTCGTGTCGGACTCCGTGCTGACCGACCGGCACATAGAACTCACTCCGGTATATCGCGACGGTCCGACGCTGGCCGACCACACTGTCCTGACCACCGATCGAACCAGGACCCCGGTGGAATTCGACAGCCTGCTCGCGATGGCCGACAAACTGTCCACCTCGCTGGGTGGGGACGGCAAAGGCCAGGGACCGGTCGGTGGTCTGCTCGACGTCGGCTCGCAGATCGTGGCCGACAACGGGAACAATCTGCGTGATGCGATGAGCGAACTGTCGCGCGCAATGCAGCTCGGACCGGACAACGGGGCCGCGACCCGTGCCGCGGTTACCTCGGTCGTGCAGAATCTCGATGCCTTGACCGCGGCCGCGGCCCGCAATGATCAGGCATTGCGCGAATTCGGTTCCGGTGTGCGGACGCTCAGCGATATTCTCGCCGACCAGCACCTGGGAACCGGGGACACCGGGGCGAAACTGAATCAGATCATCATCGCGATGACCGATCTGCTGCAGCGTAATCAAGGCAATCTGCGGGCGCTGGCTTCGAATTCGAACACGATCACCAAATCCATGGCCGACTACAACGACAATCTCGCGGAATTTCTCGACGTCTTTCCGCTGGTGACCGACAACGCATACAACGCTATCGACCAGAATATCGGCGCACTGCGCGCCACGGTCGATTTGAACAGGTTCTTCCTCGACGGCCAGATGCTGAAGACGGTTTGCAACCTGTTGGGGCTGAAGGAGCTCGGCTGTGCGACCGGAACCGCGCGCGATATGGGTCCCGACTTCGGTATCGGCCAGATGCTCGCGGTCATGGCCGGCGCACCGCCGAAATAGCAGGGATGACTCGATTATGACGAAATTCGGTTCGCGACAACGCCTTCTCCGCATGACCGCGGTGGTGGCGGTGTCGGCCGCTGCCTGCTCGGCCACTGCGTGTTCGGTGACCCTGGACAAGCTCCCATTACCGGCGCCGGGCGTCGGCGGCGACAGCTACTCCTTGACGGCTACCTTCGCCAACGCGCTCAACCTGCCGGCCAAAGCGAAGGTCCGGCTCAACGGCGCCGATATCGGTGAGGTCCAGTCGATGCAGGCCGAAAACTACACGGCCGTGGTCGTGATGCGGATCAAATCCGGTGTGCGGTTGCCCGCGGAGACCACCGCCGAATTGCGTTCGGCCACACCGATGGGTGACGTGTTCGTCGCACTTACCCCGCCCGCCGAGCCGGATCCTGCGGCTCCCGATCTGGGCGACGGCGCGCGAATTCCGCTGAAGTCGACGTCGGCTGCGGCGACCATCGAGGAAGTGCTCACCAGAGCGGCCTTGTTCGTCAACGGTGGTGCCATCGAGAACTTCACCAGCCTGGCCAACAGCCTCGGCGCAGCCGTCGGCGGTCGTGGTGACCGCCTGGCCGAGATGATCGAGCAGACCAGGGAATTGGTGAAGAACCTCTCGGCCCGGTCCGACCGGATCCGCGAAATCCTGGCGGCGACCGGTGATCTGAGCGCGACGATCGCGACGCAGCGCGCCGACGTCAGCGACGTTCTCGCCGCGGCCGGACCGGCTCTGCAGGTCATCGGCGATAACACCCGCGGCATCATCGATCTGGTCGGGCAGGTGAACCGGATCACCCAGCAGATTGCCCGGTACCCCTCGGTGAACGGCACGAACGACCGCAGCTTGATGGAATCGGTCAATCTGCTGGCCGACGGCATGAACACCGCAGCAAACAATCCCGACGCAAACCTCGACGCACTCATCGGGCTTATCCCGCTGATCATGAAAGTGACGAGTGCGTCGTCGGCGCACGTGAATGTCGATGTCGCCCGGCTCGCGATCGGCGCGTTGCCGGATCCGAATACTCCGGCCGATTCCGGCGCCAGAATGCCGGACGCGTCCGATTGGGTGAACTTCATCGGGTCGCTGGAATACACCCTCAACCGCTTGCGAGAAAAAGTCGAGCCAGGCCGATGAAAACAGCCGTAATTTTGGAACCACCCGCGCGGGCGCTGGTGTACACGGTGCGGCAAATGTCGCGCCACCGTCTGCTGACCTCGTGCATCGGCCTACTGCTCGTTCTGGTCCTCGGGCTCGGGTACCTGCTTTTGGGCTCCCTGCAACTCGATCCGTTCCGGTCGCAATACCAGGTGCGGGTCGAACTGGCCCAATCCGGCGGCCTGCTGTCCGGGCAGGACGTCACGCTGCGCGGCGTCCGGGTTGGCCGCGTGCGGTCGGTCGGCGTTGACGGCGAGAAGGTCGTCGCCGTTGCCGACATCCGCTCCGGTGTGCGGATCCCGCGTACCGGCGAGGTTCGGGTTGCCTCGTTGTCGGCGGCTGGCGAACAATATCTGGACTTCCTGCCCGCATCCGAGAGCGGGCCGTATCTAGCCGACGGCGACGTCGTCGCCAAAGAGCGGACGTCCACACCGGTCACGTTGGCCACCATGCTCGCCAGTATGAGCGGCACGCTGGCGCAGCTGGATCCGGCCCGGATCGAGGCGATAGTGCGCGAACTCGGTGCGAGTTCGGCAGCACCCGAGAAACTGGCTGCCATCGTCGACGGCGGCATGTTCCTGCTTTCGACCCTGGATTCGGTTCTGCCGCAGACAGTTTCGCTACTGCACAACAGCAAGGCAGTGCTCGTCACGCTGGGTGATGTCGCTCCGGGGCTGCAGGCGACCGCCGCCAACCTGTCACAGACGATGGCCGGCGTCGGATCGATGACCGGCGGTTATCAGACCCTGGTCGACAACACACCGGGTGCGCTTACCGCGGTGGACAAGATCATCGCCGACAACTCGCCGACCATGGTGCAGCTGCTCGGCAACCTGGCCACCACGTCACAGATGGCCTACGTACATGTGCCGGCGCTGCAAGAATTCTTCTTCCCACAGCAGCGCACCGGCTCGACGCTCGATGCCATCATCTCGGCCCTGCACGACGGCGGGGTGTGGGCCATTGCGAGTGTCTACCCGAAGTATGCGTGCGACTACGACCTGCCGCGCCTCCCAGGCACCATTCCGGATTCCCCGGAACCCTATCTGCACGCCCGGTGTACGAATACCGACCCGTCGCTGATGCCACGTGGCGCGGCGAACGCGCCCCGGCCGCCCGGCGACAACACGGCGACCATCCCACCCGGCGTGGATCCACAGCAGCGCGCGGACCCGACACCGACCGGGCCGTACACCGTGCCACAGACCTACGGCGGTCCATTCGTGCAAGGGGGATAGCGCATCGGGGGAACGACGATTGTGAACAGGAGACAAGGATGAACAAGAGCTCAGTGATGGCATTGGACAAGGTCGACGACTCGGTCTCGTCCGACGGCGCGAGTGCGGTGTCCGACCAGGTGTCAGCCACGAAACCCGATGAGAGTCACGATGATTCGGCACCATCGACTGTCGGCGCGGAAGCGTCCGACGCCGGTGCGGACGCAACTGAAAACGCCGACGCCGTCGCCGCTGAGGACGGCGTGGTCGCGGTCGCGGACGCCGCCGAGGGCACCGGGAAATCCGGCCGCTCGTGGCGCCGATTGCAGCCACGCCCGCTGACCGGGATCCTGATGCTGCTGGTCGTGGTATCGGTCATACTCGCAGCGGTGTTCGGCTGGAAACTCGAGACCCGCAACGATCGCCAAGCCGCGGGCACGGCGGCTTTGGCGGCCGCTCAGGACTATGCGGTAGCCCTGACCAGCATCGACTCCTCGCATATCGACAGCGATTTCGCGACCGTCCTGAACGGGGCGACCGGGGAATTCAAGAGCATGTACAGCAAGTCGGCCGATCAGCTCAAACCGATGCTGTTGCAGGCCAAGTCGGTCAGCAAGGGACACGTCGTCGCCGCGAGCGTGCAGTCCGCTGCCGAGGACCACGCCGTGATCATGCTGTTCGTCGACGCCGAAATCACCAACATGACCAACCCGACGCCACGCATCGATCGCAACCGCATCTTGATGACCATGGACCGCGTCGACGGTCGCTGGCTGACGAGCAAGGTCGAACTGCCGTAAAGCGGTCCGCCCCGCCATCCAACTAAAAAGTGCCATATCGAAATTCGAGCAGGAGGGGTGAATCTCCGTGACCACCAGTGCAATCAACGACATCTACTACGACCCTTACGATATCCAACTCAATGCCGATCCCTACCCGATGTTCAAGCGGCTCCGCGAAGAGCTGCCTGTCTATTACAACGAGCAGCACGACTTCTACGCGATCAGCCGGTGGGCCGATGTGAATGCGGCACTGCTCGATACGGGTACCTATAGTTCCGCCCGCGGAGCCATCCTCGAACTGATCAAGGCCGGAATCGAGATGCCGCCGGGAATTCTGATCTTCGAGGATCCGCCGGTCCACGACATTCACCGAAAGCTCTTGTCGCGCATGTTCACTCCGCGCAAGATCCGGGAACTCGAGGACAAGATTCGCCAGTTCTGCGTCCGCAGCCTCGATCCATTGGTCGGCACCGGTCGGCTGGATTTCATCGCCGATATCGGCGCGCAGATGCCGATGCGCACGATCGGCATGCTGCTCGGCATTCCCGAGGAGGATCAGGAAGCGATCCGAGACTTCGCGAACGATCAGATGCGGACCGAGGAAGGCCAGCCGATGAAGGCTGCCTCGGAGGGGCTTGCCACCGGCGAAATCTTCTCCGCGTATATCGATTGGCGTGCCGAGCACCCGTCCGACGACATCATGACCGAGCTGCTCAACGTGGAGTTCGAGGACGAGAACGGAGTCGTGCGGCGACTGACCCGCGATGAATTGCTGATCTACGTGAACGTGGTTGCCGGTGCCGGTAATGAGACCACGACGAGGCTGATCGGTTGGGCGGGCAAGGTTCTCGCCGAACATCCTGACCAACGGCGTGAACTGGTCGAGAACCCGCGGCTCATTCCGAACGCGGTCGAGGAACTGCTCCGGTTCGAGCCCCCCGCGCCACACGTCGCGCGTTATGTGACTCGGGATGTCGAACTGCACGGCCGGACGGTTCCGGAGGGCAGCGTCATGATGATGCTCATCGGGGCGGCGAACCGCGACCACCGGCAATTCCCAGCGGACGGCGATGTTTTCGACATCCATCGGGACACCCGCCAACACCTGACCTTCAGCGTGGGCACGCACTACTGCATGGGGTCGGCGCTGGCTCGGTTGGAGGGGCGGATCGCGCTGGAGGAGATCTTGGCGCGGTTCCCCGAGTGGGAGGTCGACATGGCCAGCGCCAAGTTGTCGCCCACCTCGACCGTCCGCGGTTGGGAAACGTTGCCCGCCTTCACATCTTGACCGCCGAATCAACACAACGAATAGAGGTAATCATGACCGGACGGGTCGAAGGAAAGGTCGCATTCATCACCGGCGCGGCGCGCGGCCAGGGTCGCAGCCACGCCGTGCGGCTGGCGCAGGAGGGCGCCGACATCATTGCCATCGACGTCTGCAAACAGCTGGATAGGGTGCCCTTTCCGATGCCGACGCCGGAAGACTTGGCGACCACGGCCGATCTCGTCAAGGCCGAAGGCCGGCGCGTCGTCACCGCCGAGGTCGACGTGCGTGACTACGCGGCGCTGAAGGCGGCGGTGGATAGTGGCGTCGAGCAGCTGGGCCGACTCGACATCATCATCGCGAACGCGGGCCTCGCCAACCAAGGTGGTCAGCTGGTCGATCTCGAGGAAGACCTCTGGGAGGACATGATCGGAGTGAACCTCGGTGGGGTATGGAAGAGCGTGAAAGCTGCTGTGCCGCATATGATCGCGGCTGGCCGTGGCGGCTCGATCATCCTCACCAGCTCGGTCGGCGGTCTCAAGGCGTACCCGCAGGTCGGGCACTACGTCGCGGCCAAGCACGGTGTGGTCGGCCTCATGCGAACCTTCGCCGTCGAATTGGGCCAGCATATGATCCGCGTCAATTCGGTGCATCCCACGCACGTCAACACAGACATGCTCTTGAACGAGGGAACTTTCAAGCTGTTCCGCCCCGACCTGGAGAATCCGGGCCCGAAGGATCTCGAGCCGATCTGCCAGATGTTCCACACCCTGCCGGTGCCGTGGGTGGAGCCGAGCGACATCAGCAATGCGGTGCTCTACCTGGCCTCCGATGAATCCCGCTACGTGACCGGCGTACCTTTGCCGATCGACGCGGGCAGCATGCTGAAGTAGGCATGTCGGCGGCTATGACACAGTCGAAGAAGCTGGTCATCGGGGCCAGTGGTTTCCTGGGCAGCCACGTCACCCGTCGGTTGGCGGCAGATGGCGCGGACGTACGGGTGATGCTGCGCCCCTCCAGTTCGACGTTGGGGATCGATGACCTCGATGTCGAACGCGTTTACGGTGACGTCTTCGACGACGTCGCACTGCGCTCGGCGATGAAGGGGTGTGACGTCGTCTACTACTGTGTCGTGGACGCGCGGATGTGGTTACGCGATCCGGCGCCCCTGTTCCGCACCAATGTCGAAGGTTTACGGCATGTGCTGGACGCCGCGGTCGCGGCCGGTCCGGACAAATTCGTCTTCACAAGTACCGCCGGAACGCTGGCCATCAGCAACCAGCGCCCGGTCACCGAGGACGACCCGCACAATTGGAACGATGGCGGTCCGTACATCGCGGCCAGAGTCGCGGCTGAGGATCTCGTGATGCGCTACGTCGGGGAGAAGTCCCTTCCGGCAGTGGCCATGTGCATCTCCACGACCTATGGCCCCGGCGACTGGGGGCCGACACCGCACGGTTCGGTGATCGCCCGGGTCGCCGCCGGGCGGTTCCCGTTCTATCTCGACTTCTCCTCGGAGGTGGTCGGCATCGAGGACGCTGCGCGTGCGATGGTCCTCGCGGGCTCCCATGGCCGTCCCGGTGAGCGGTACATCATTTCCGACCGCTACATGAGCAGCCGCGAGGTCCACGAGATCGCCGCTGCTGCTGTGGGAGCCCGCGCACCGCGCATCGGCTTGCCGCTGGGTCTGCTCTACTTCGCTGCCCGCGGCAACGACCTCGCCGCCCGAGTGTTGAACCGCGATCTCCCATTCGCCACAGTCGGTTTGCGCATGGCCGAGTTGATGTCGCCGCTCGACCACGGCAAGGCCGAGCGCGAACTCGGCTGGAAGCCGGAGCCGGTGGAGAATTCGATCCGCCGCGCCGCGGAGTTCTTCGAGCACCGCCGACGGGGATGGCGAACGGGATGAGCGGTGCACGGCGTGCCATCATGAGGCCATGGCCGCTCGTGAGGATGACGCGTCGAGCGTCGAGGACAGGATTGTGCGGCCTACGAATGCCGATGTGGCGCGGCTGGCGAAGGTATCGACCGCGACGGTCAGCTATGTCCTGAACAATGCCGAGGGCAAGCGGATTTCGGCGCGAACTCGGGAGGCGGTCTACGCAGCCGCCGAGGAGTTGGGGTATCGGCCGAATGTCACTGCGCGGAATCTGGCGCGTGGTAAGGGTGGCGTGGTGCTGTACGTGGTGCCGCGCGTGGCAGTCGGTGACATGCCGATCGAGGCCGGTAACCGGATGACCACCGAACTCGCCCGCCACGGGCTGCTGCAGGTGCAGATCTTCCAGACCGAGGACGATCAGCAGGTCGTCGATGCCATAGGCAATCTCGATCCGATCGCGGTCGTCAGCATGTTTCCGCTGAGCAGCCGCGTACGGACCGCGGTGCGAGCGGCGAAGGTGCCGCATATCGAGATCGGGCTGCTGCCCGCGCTCGGGGATCCGCTGCTGTCGGTCGGCACGTTGCGGGTCGGGCATCTGGTCTCGCGTGGGCACCACAAGATCGGATTCGCCTATACCGGAATCGCGAAATGGCGTGCCCTGGGCGACTATTGGTTCGAGGGCGTCGCCCGGGCGGCACGCCTGCGCGATCTGCCGTCCATCAGCGTCGGTGAGGTCACTCCAAACAATGTCTCGGATGTAGTGGCCGGGTGGGTGCGCGACGGTGTGACCGCCGTGTGCGCGCAGAGCGACGAGATCGCGGGCCTGGTGCTGTTCGGCATCCGCGAAGCCGGACTCCGCTGCCCCGACGACCTCGCCGTGATCGGTGTGGACGCCAATCCCATGGGAGCGTTCAGTTCGCCGCCCTTGACCACGGTGGAGTTCGATCCTGCCGCGGTCGCCACTGCGGCAATCGCGGCAGTTCTCACCGAACTGGGGTATCCGGTGCCGTCGGCTCCCGAGCCGACCGATATCGCCCGGCTCGTCGTGCGCGCCTCGACCTAGACCGCGCGCGGCGCATCGAGAACTACTGCACCACAACGAAATTCGCCTACCTGCGGCACGCTCTTACGGTCTGTGCGGCGAAACCGGTGGCGGCGGCGCGGAGTTCACGTCGATAGCAGACGCAAGCCAGCTTGACGCCTTTTCGCCGCCAGAGCTAAGATTCTATCAATTATTAGATAAAATTTATCGCATACTAGATAATTAGAGCTGGCTCGCGGTTGCGATTCGGATTTCCCTTCATGCCGGTGCCGCAGGTCGCGATAGCCCGACAACCAGGAAGACGATGATGGCCGCGAAATCGACTCGCTTGCAATCGGATCGGGTCGGTATGTGAAGGCCGGGTCGATCACGCCCCTTATCCAGCCCACCGAGACGGGACGAATCCCTTGCCGCACAACATAATCGAGCCAACGGCGCGACAATATCGGGTGGTTCAGTGGGCCACCGG
The DNA here is from genome assembly GCF_040674755.1 of Nocardia sp. NPDC049737. Classification (NCBI taxonomy): domain Bacteria; kingdom Bacillati; phylum Actinomycetota; class Actinomycetes; order Mycobacteriales; family Nocardiaceae; genus Nocardia; species Nocardia sp. NPDC049737. The sequence goes on from NZ_JBFANH010000001.1 coordinate 59,651, forward strand.
GAATGTCGGCCGACCCGCTCTACGCGCCCTCATAGAACACCCGAACCTCACACTTGTCGGGGTCCATACCCACAGCCGGGAAAAGGTCGGCACCGATGCCAGCCGCCTGTGTCAACTGCCGACAGACACCGGGATCAACGCCACCGGTAATATCGACGAAATCATCGAACTGGGTGCCGATTGCGTGGTCTATACACCGCGCGTCTTCGACATCGACACCGTCTGCCGACTACTGACCACCGGCACGAATATCGTGACCACCCACGGCATATTCCATCATCCGGCCAGCATGGATGAAGCTCTGTACGCACGCGTGGAGGCGGCATGCTGGTCCGGCGGAGCCTCGATCCACAGCACCGGCCACAGTCCCGGCTTCATCACCGAAACCATGTCCATCGCACTCGGCTCGATCCAACGACGCCTGGACCGCTTGATGATCGACGAATACACCGACCTCACCCACTCCGAAACCCCATGGACGCTGCTCGGCATGGGCTTCGGCATAAGCCAAGCGGCCTTCGAGCCCCACCGCCTGATCCAGGCCCGCCGCGCGATCAGCCCGTCACTGTGCATGGCCGCCGACGCTTTCGGTCCGCCACTCGACGCGATCGATATCCGCGGCGAACTCGCCACCGCGAATCGGGACGTCCAGGTCGGCGGCGCCGTCTTCCGTAAGGGAACCGTTGTCGCGCAACGGATCACCGTCTCCGGCACACGCCGCGGCCAGCCGCTGCTGCAGTTCCGCTCGACCCGCTACTGCAGCACCGACATCGACTCCGACTGGGCACTGCGCCCTACCGGATGGCATATCTCGGTCGAGGGCGATACGCCCCTCGAGGTCGACCTTCGGCCGGGGGAAGCGTCTGATCAGGCGAATGCCGCCGCGCCAACCTACGCGGCCAACCGCGCCGTCAACACCATTCCCTACCTATGTGCCGCACCACCGGGGATCCGCACCGCCCAGGATCTGCCACCCATTGCCGCGGCACTGTGGTGAGCACGTCCCGAGGAACGTAAATACTCGCGGACGTCCGGACCGTTTACCTTTGCTGGCGATACGCTGGCATTGTCGAAAGGTGAGCGCATGGCGCCCGGTATTCGCGTACCTGCCGAGTGGATTACACGCCGCTGATGACAGACGGTGATCCGCTTCGGACCCGCCGCGACGCGGTCACACCCGTCACGGCCGATTTGAGCGCGTCCGGGTTCGAAGACGCCGAAGAGGTCGGGCGTGGCGGTTTCGGTGAGGTCTATCGCTGCAAGCAAGTGGCGCTGGACCGCACGGTGGCGGTGAAGGTACTGACAGCTGAACTCGACGAGGACAATCAGGCGCGGTTCTTTCGCGAGCAGAAGGCAATGGGTCGGCTGACCGGACATCCGAATATCGTCACTGTGCTGCAGGTAGGTGTCACCGCAGGCGGGCGCCCCTATCTGGTGATGCCGTATCACCCTTTGGATTCGCTGGATGCGTGGATTCGCCGGCAGGGTCCGTTGCCGGTGCAGACCGCGTTGTGGATCGGGGTGAAGATCGCCGGTGCGCTCGAGAGCGCGCATCGGCTCGGCATCGTGCATCGCGATGTGAAGCCGGGAAACATTCTGCTCACCGATTACGGCGAGCCGGCGTTGACCGATTTCGGTATCGCGCACTTCGCGGGCGGGTTCGAGACGGCGACGGGGATCTTGACCGCATCCCCGGCGTTCACCGCGCCCGAGGTGCTCGGTGGCGACGACCCGACGTCGGCTGCGGATATCTACGGTCTCGGTGCGACCCTGTTCTGCGCGCTCACCGGGCACGCCGCCTTCGAACGACGCAGCGGTGAGCAAGTGGTGGCCCAGTTCGTCAGGATCACCAGTCAACCGGTGCCGAACCTGCGGGAAAGCGGCATTCCCGACGACTTGTCGGCCGTGGTGGAATCGGCGATGAGCCGGGACCCGAGGCAGCGGATGTCGGCGGGTGAGATGGGTAAGGCCATCCGGCAGGTACAGCGCCACCACGGATACCCGGTCGGTGAGATGGCGCTGCACGCGAACCCAGCCCCCGAGCCGCTGGACTACACGTCCGCGATGCAGGAATGGGGCCCGCCAGTGACGGCTGCGGGTCGCGGCAGCGTCGGCCAGCTGCCGCTGGAGCTGACCAGTTTCGTCGACCGCCGCTCCGAGGCGGCCGAGGTGAAGAATCTGTTGTCCACCTACCGACTGGTGACGTTGGCCGGGATCGGTGGCGTCGGCAAGACCCGGCTGGCGCTGCGCGCGGCGGCGAACGCTCGACGCGATTTCACCGATGGCGTCCGGATTGTCGAACTGGCCGATGTGGGCGACCCGTCGCTGCTGATCGACGTCGTGGCGGCGTCGCTCGGCCTGCGCGACGATTCGGCCCGATCGACGCAGGAAGTGCTGGTCCAGTTCCTGCAGTCCCAGGAAACCCTGCTCGTTCTGGACAACTGCGAGCAAGTGTTGGCGGCTGCGGCGCAGCTGGTCGAGACGTTGTTGATGGCTTGTCCGAATCAGCGGATTCTCGTCACCAGCCGCGAGCCGCTCGACATCGCCGGCGAAGCGGTACTGCGGGTGTTGCCGCTGACCGTTCCGGACCCCGACGATGAACCGGCGCTGCGCGGACTGTCCAAATACGACGCCGTGACATTGTTCGCCGACCGCGCCGCTGCGGTAGTTCCCGGATTCGAACTCTCCGACGACAATAAGGCGGCTGTAGCGGGTATCTGTTCCTGGCTGGACGGATTGCCGCTGGCGATCGAACTCGCCGCGGCACGGATGCGCGCAATGTCGCCGCATCAGATCCTGCAGCGGCTCACCGATCGATACGCGCTGCTCACCCGCAGTAGCCGCACAGCGCCCACCCGGCAACAGACGCTACGAGAGTGCATCGACTGGAGCTACCAGCTGTGCACCCCGGTCGAGCAGCGGCTGTGGGCTCGGCTGACGATATTCGCCGGGGGTTTCGAACTCGACGCCGCCGAATACGTATGTGGTGCCGAGTTGGCACCGGAAAGTCTGCTCGACGCATTGTCGTCCCTGGTGGACAAGTCGATCGTGAACCGGGAGGAACCCGAAGGCGTTGTGCGCTTCCGAATGCTCGAGACGATGCGCGACTACGGTCGGGAGAAGTTGCAGGAGGCCTGCGAAAGCCAGGATCTGCGCCGACGACACCGCGACTGGTACCAGCGGTTGGCGTTGGACGCTGAGGCCGGGTGGATCAGCGATCAGCAACTCGACTGGCTCGCTCGCCTCGACCGCGAACAATCGAATCTGCGAGAAGCGCTCGAGTTCTGTGTGTCCGACGCTACCGCGGAGTCAGCGGAGGCCGGGTTGCGCACCGCCGCAGCGTTATTCGTGTTCTGGAGCTTCCGAGGGCGGTTCGGTGAAGGCCGACGGTGGCTCGACCGCCTCTTGGCCCACCCGGCCGCGCACTCGATACCCGATCGCGTCAAAGCGCTGCATACGAGCACGCACATGGCTGCGGTACAGGGAAACTTGGAATACGCGGCCACTCTCGTCGAGCAGGCACGCACACTCGCCGAACAAGATCCCGCGCCCACCACCAAAGCGCTGGCCGCATCCGCCGAGGGAGTTCTGGCACTGTTTCGGGGTGAGCTCGATCGGGCGGTATCCGTACTCGAACCCGCCCTCGCGGTATTCGAATCCAATATTCGAGGACATCTCTATATCTCCACATTGTCCGACCTCGGTTGGGCACACGCACTCCAGGGAGATACCGGACGGGCGATGCAGTATCACGAGCAGATACTGTCCATCACCCAAGCGTGCGGCGAATCGCTGTTCCGATCGACCACACTGTGGGGCATCGCCATCGCCGTATGGCAGCAAAACGACCGTTCCCATGCGCAAGAGTTACTGCTGGAATCGTTACGGGCCAACCGGCGCGTGCGCAGCCCCGTCGTCGCGGCTATGGCCATCGAGGGACTGGCCTGGACCGACGCCGACGACCATGGTGAACGCGCGGCCATCCTGATGGGTGCCGCCCAAAACCTGCTGCGACCCGCCCCTGGTGTCACCACATTTTTCACGGAGCTAGCCCGCTATCACGACGAATGCGAGCGCACGGTGCGTCGCGCACTCGGCGACCGAGGATTCGACGTCGCCTTCCGGCGCGGACAAGCCATGGTGATGAACGCCGCAGTGGCGTACGCCCTGGGAGAACCACTCACCACCACTCCACCCGACTCCGGACTCACACTGACCAAGCGTGAACGTGAGGTCGCCAACCTTGTCGCCCAGGGGCTCACCAACAAACAGATCGCCGCGAAACTCGTACTCTCCCAACGCACCGCACAGCACCACGTCGAACACATCCTGAGCAAACTCGGCTTCACCTCCCGCGCACAGATCGTGGCCTGGGTAGTCGACGATGCCCAGCAAGAGCGGGACCGTGGATCCATCGGCGGTTTCGGCTCGGTGCGCTGAACGAGGTTCCGATACTTCGTATCTCGGTAAACGGAAATTTCCGGTTACCGCACGGCTTAAACCGGACTAGTATGCTATATATTTATTGACCGGCCCATTGATAGCCTTTCGATCATCCGATCAACATAGGGCCAATTCAACGGCATTGCTGGTTTACGGTTGCGACCCCGTACTTGCCCTGTCGAACCCCGCTCCCGGTGAGTGGGATGAAAGCGCGCTGAACCGCTCTCGCGGATGGGATCGAGATTGACAAATTCCGCACAACTTTTATTTCTTCCCGTTTTCAGTGCTCGGTGCTAAAAATATCACCAACGTACGGCACCAGTTATGCACACCTCCTATTGTTCGAGGTAAATCGATTCGAGCTCCTTCGGCTCAGAAACACCGCAATGCACGAAATGAACCACCGGGTGCCGCACGCCGAGTGGAGGAAATGCTTCCGTATTCAGAAAAGACATCGCCTTTTAGGTTCTGCATGGACCAAAGCACTCGAGCTGCTCGGTCCTGTCGAGCATCCGCAACTGACCAAATTATTCGAGATATCCTCTCGAAGAGGAGAAGAGATATGTCTGTAGAAATCCATCGTCGGTTCCTTCCCGGACCGAGCGAGCGAGGTGTACTGCGCACCGCTGTCGCGTTGAGCACGGCGACAATGCTCGGCGCTGTCGGCATCTCGATCGCCAACGCCGAGCCGTCGCCGTCCCCCGCTACCCCGGGCGCCTTCTCGGCGACCGACGCGGTCGCCGATATCGAAGCGATCAAGCAGCTCAAGACCAGCTATTTCGCGGATATCGATGCGAAAAACTGGGACGCGCTGCGCGAACTCCTCGCTCCGGACGTCATCGTGGACACCACGGGCAGCGGTGGCCACATCCTTGTCGGGAGGGACAATTTCATCGCCTTCCTGAAGCTCACGATCGGTCCCGCTAAAACGCACCACCAGGGCTTCGATCCTGCGATCCGGCTGACGTCCGCGACGACTGCCGAGGGCGACTGGAGGCTGGAGGACATACTCATCTGGGGTGGCACACTCGGAGTGCACGGTTATGGCAACTACCACGATCGCTATGTGAACAGCAACGGCAAGTGGGTGATCAAATATTCCAAACTCACCCGCACACGCCTCGATCTCATCAACCCTGACGACGGCACGATAATCCAGGCAGACGTTCCAATCGAGGAGATCGTCCAGAAAGTCAAGGATATCATCGGGCCCTGGTAATCACAGCAAAGGCGGGAGACCACGCACGTGGTCTCCCGCCTTTCTATTCGAGGAGAACCGACAATGGATCGAACCCCACCCATTTTGTATCCCGAACCGCTGATGTGGGTCCGCTCACCTGCCGGATCAGCGCGGAATAACGCCGGAAACTCCTTAGCGATAGTCCACGTCAGCGTGGTGGGCCGGAAATCTCCAGTTCTTGGACAGTGGGATGGATTGTGGGATTGGGATTGATGACCTGGAGGCGTAGGTAGCGGGCGGTGAGTGAGTTTTGTACTGTGCCGGTTGCGGGATCGGTGGTGACTGGTGTCCAGGTTTGGTTGTCGGTGGATGCGGTGATTGTGTACGTCGGGGCGTGCTCGGCCCAGCGCGGGAGGATTCTGCTGATGGGGTGATCGGTGCCGAGATCGACGGTGAGGTTTGCTTGGGTGCCCTCGGGCGCCCAACCGGTGGCGAGGCTGCCGTCGACCGCGGCGGCGGCGTATCGGCCCGGTTCCTCGGAGGAGGCGGCAACCGGTGTACATCGGGCGAGGTTTTCGCTGTGCTCCAGATCCGGTCGTCGAGTCATGACGGTCAAGGGCTGGCTGGCACTTAGCAGGTCTATGCCGGTCGGGGTTTCGACGTGCATCGGCACACCATCGGTGAGGGTGATGATTGTGCTCTCGGGCCCGAGCTCGGCGTCGAACGTTCTTCCCTGCCAGTGCATTCCGTGAATAGACACTCCGGATTTCAGTTCCGGCGATAGCAGGGGGTCGATACGGATCCCGCCCTCGCGCAGGCGCAGCCCCAGCAGTCCGTTCGTGAAAGACTGCAGGAATCCCCCAGCCGCGGTAACGAACGTGAACGCTGGAGCGCTCAAGGTCTCCGTGATACCACCGACACCCCGCGACTCCGAGAATTGCCCGAACGGCGCGCGCATGAATGAACGCACCGCACGTTCGAGATAGGTTTGGGTCACGCATCCAGGGCGCCCGACCGCCGCAGCGGCGATGGCGTGGATGGAGTCGGTCATCGCCGGACCGCCGGGATCGGTGCGTTCGACGTAGTAGTCCAGCGTATGCTCGGAAACCTCTTGGGACATAGGCCATTCCAGTGGATAGATCAGCAGCGCGGCATCAGCTTGTTTGATCGGTGTGCCTGGATAGCCGTCGTACTGGAGGAAGATCTGCCGCGCCGGATCGAACGGAATGTGGAGCCGGTCGGCGATCGTGGTCCATTCGGGTGGGATCGGTTCGCCGAGGAGATCGGCGGCGTGTGCGGCGTCGCGCAGGGCAAGGGCGGCCACAGCGTTGGTATAGACCCCATCCGGTACGCCGTTGCTGTATTCGTCGGGGCCTGCGACATTGTTGATGGAGTAGCTGCCGTCCGGATTCGATGTGACACGCGAGACCCAGAATTCGGCCACGTTCTGCATGATCGGCCAAATGCGGGTGCGTAGATAGTCCTCGTCACCGGTAGCGAGGTAATACTGCCAGGCGGCCAGCGAGATATCGCCCTGCAGATGGATCTGGTTCAGGCAGTGCGGCGGTAGCCAGCTGTGACAATCGGCCAGATCGCCGCGGCTGGCGCTGGTCCACGGATAGAACGCGCCGCGCAAGCCTAGGAGCCGCGCATTGGCCTGCGCGGCCGGTAGCGTCTTGTATCGGTAGTCCACAACCGATTTCGCCAGCTCGGGCGCGAACTGCAACAGCATCGGCAACATCCAGGTATCGGCATCCCAGAACACCGCGCCCGCATAGTTGTCGCTGCTGAGCCCAACCGGTGAAATGCTGTTGTCCTGCTGGGAATTCGTACTCGAATACAGCGAATACAGCGAGCCACGCACCCAAGACTGGACCTCGGGATCATCCGGTATGACAATGTCGCCGCGCCACAGCGTCCGCCACGCCGCCGCTGTGTCGGCGAGCAGCCGCGACCAGCCCTTGTCCGCGGCCCCGCGCGCGGCGTCGAAAGCAGCAGCCGCGGAATCCGAGGCGGTGAGCGTTGTGTCCACACCGACGAACTTCGTCACCTCGTAGGTTTCGTCTGCCCGCACCTCCCACCGCACCTCGCGGCCGATACTCAGTTCGAGCGCTGGCGAAACCTGCTGTGCCGTCGATGCTTTCGTGCGTAACACCGAAGCGACCTCGCCGGTGACCGCTGTGCCATCAGTTCGGAAGCCGACGCCGATACCGTCCTCGCCGCGCGCACCACCGCCGCTCTGCGTCATTCGTCGCGCCCCGGCGCCGTCGATCACATCGCTGACAGTGACCTGACCGGACCAGTGCGGAACCATCGTCAGCCGCACCGCACCGACATGCTGATCGACGCGATCGGTGAGCACCTCGTACACCAGATCGGTGGCCTTGCCGTCCCGTGTGGTCCAGGTGAGAGTGGTGCGTACCAGCCCGCACCGCTGGTGCACCGTCTGTGCGAAATTCGTGATCTGCGCCGCCGGTGTCGCGCCGGAGTACTTCTCGTCGCCGACACCAACGGTGAGGCCCGACCAGTTCGGAATGGCCGCCGCCACCTCGCGGTCCGCGGCGACAGTCGGTGTATGACCGTAGAGTCCGGCAACGAACGCGCCGTCGTAGCGGGGTGTGTACAACGGCCAACCACTGCGCTCGTTCGTCACGGCGTAGCCCATACCGCGCGGGGGCACCCGCAGCCCGAGATAGCCATTGCCCACGAAGGGATGTCGATCGTAGGCGGCATCGACCTCGCTGCTCGACGGTGCCCACTCCGGCGCAGCGGCGACTTCGTCATCCGGGCAAATGGCCCCGATCGTCGTCTCGGAGGTGTGGTGTACGGCGACCGCAGGAACCCGAGTTGCCAGCGCGAGGACCACAAACATCGCAACAGCGATCCAAGCCCTGGCCCACACGCCGATGCGCCCGAAGCACCTGCCTATCAAGGACAACTGCGTACCTCTCCATGTGGCGTACGCCCGTGTACGCCAGCGCCACCGAAAGCTGGATCCGGAGTTATCAACTATTCGATAAAAGTTGACGAATAATTGAGAGAACCATAATGGCGTGTCGGTCGAGGGTCAAGACCGTATTCCTGCTGCGACCGAGCAGATTTCGTGCTTCTCGGCGGGTCGGCACCCGAGCGGGTGAGCCCGAAAGGTGGACCGCTACGTGGTCGCTGGGGCCCCCAAGAGCCAGCGGCCGCTGAAGCGGATCGCGAAGGATTTCGAGATCTCCGTGGACTGCTTGCGCATGACCTCGGCGCCGGTCTCGGCATTGCGTGACGCGATTGCGTTGCAGCTACCGAAACGCACCTTCGTGCACTCAGTTTCGAGCCAAACCGTTCGTATCCGTCTGGCGCGCAATGGACTACGTCGATCCATTGGCAGCCTCGGCGCATGTGTGGCCTTGACCTGACCGGTAGCACTGTTCGCGGACCGGGGGCCGACAGTGACAGCCGGCCCGCGCGCTCGGCAATGACAGCGGTGGCCGGATCGAGCGGGTGGTGGCCCTGGCCGACCGGACCGGTGCCCCGCTGGCGCGCAGCGCGGCTCGACGCGGCCTAGTGCTGGGAGGGGTATCTTCGCGACCGCCGAAACCACCTATCGGCGAGTCGAATTGCTGGCCTCGGTCCCGATGACACCGGCTGGGGGCATTTGGAGCGGGTCAACGCCTTGGCCGAAGCGGCCGAAATCGGCATCGGGGGCCACCGCCCTGTTCGGCCATGACCCAGCGCGCCCGCTCGCCACAGCCGCGGCATTCGATTCGGCCGAGGAGGTCGAGGAGGGCGAGGCCGACGAACCGTCCGCCGCGGACAAGGCCTCCCGCGACTTCGTCTGCCCACTGCCGCTATCAGCGAGCCCGAACACTGAGTCTGGCCGGTGGCGCCTCGACCGTTATCGGCGCCGACGCGTACACCGACTTCGGAACACCGCCTCGGTGAGGTCACGACGACGCCTGAGGCGCCGAGGATCGCTCACCGATCGCCTCTCTCGCGACGTCGACAGCGGCCGAGTTGGGTTGTGGGTCGTCGACTAAGCACGCAGTCGCTGAGCGAACTCGGTGGCCCAGTAGGTGAGGACGATCCGTGCCCCGGCCCGGCGGATCGCGATGAGGCTCTCCTCGATGGCCCTCTCGCGCTGCACCATCCCGTGCTGCGCTGCCGTCTCGATGGCGGCGTACTCGCCCGACACCTGGTAGGCGGCAACCGGCACGTTCACGGCGTCGGCCACTCGGCGCACCACGTCGAGATAGAGGCCTGCGGGTTTGACCATGACCAGGTCGGCGCCCTCCTCGATGTCGAGCAGTACCTCGCGGATCGCCTCCCGGAGGTTGGCGGGGTCCTGTTGATGAGTGGATCTGGCTCCGGTGAACGAGGATTCGACAGCCGTGCGGAACGGACCGTAGAAGGCTGAGTCGTATTTAGCGGCATACGCGAGGATGGCGACGCGCTCGTGTCCGGCGGCGTCGAGTCCGGCACGGATGGCGGCGACCTGACCGTCCATCATTCCACTCGGCGCCACCAGGTGGGCTCCGGCGCAGGCCTGCGCCAACGCGACTCGGGCGTAGGCGTCGAGCGTGGCGTCGTTATCCACGTCACCGTCATTGTCGAGGAGCCCGACCTGGCCGTGATCGGTGTACTCGTCGAGATTGACATCACTGATCACCACGGTCGTGTCGCCCACCTCGGCCGCGACGTCGCGGATCGCGAGCTGCGCGATGCCGCGCTCATCCCACGCGCCACGTCCGTCCGGGTGCCTGTGCTCGGGCACACCGAAGATCATGATGCCGCCGACGCCTGCCTGCGCGGCCGCCGCAGCCGCCTTGCGCAGACTTTCGCGCGTGTGCTGGACCTGGCCGGGCATGGCTGGGATCGGCCTCGGCTCGTCGATGCCCTCGCGCACGAACATGGGCTGAACGAGGTCCGACGGGTGCAGCCGATGCTCGGCTACCAACGCTCGTAGCGCGGCGGTGCGGCGCAGTCGCCGCGGTCGGTCGGTGGGGAAGCTCATGCCTTGAACTCCAAGATCTGCTCGATGTGCGCCAGCAGGTCCGGGGATGGCCGCCGATGCCAGTATCCGGTCGTGGCTTTGGCCGTGATGCCGAGAGCGCGGAGTCCTACCAGGTGCTCGGCGGTCTTGATCGCCAATCCGCCGGGGTCGATGACCGGCAGTCCGCACAGCTCCTGGATCTCCAGGTGGACGAGGAGCTCGTTGGGTATGCCTTCTGCGGGCACCAACCAGTGAGCGCCTGCCGCCGCCGCCCGCTCGGCGGCGACGGTGTAGGCCCGTACAAACGGTTCGAAGTCGCCGGCCAGCGCACGAGAGATGACCGCCGCGCCGTCATCGATCAACTGATAAGAGGCCAATGCGGCGCCCGCGGCGGCGATGTTGTCGGTAATCGGCTCGACCAGATGTGGAATGAAGCCGATCAGGCCGAGCCGATGACGCTCCTGCCTGGCGGTCTGCCAAGTGGCATCGCCGTACCCGACGACGGGAATGGTGGCGCGCACCCGTGCCGCGACCAGCCCCGGGTCCTGGCCAGCGCCGCTGATCCAAGCGGCACAGCCGTCGCGTTCGGCGGCGACGGCGGTGCGCGCGAAATAGTCGGCGAAAAGCAGCCCGATCGTCCCGAACCCGACCAAGTCCTCGGGTAGCTCGGTCGAGTAGAGCAGCGGCGGCAGGGTATGGATCTCGACCTCGGTGGTGGGATCGGAGACCTTTGCCAGATGGTCGGCGTAGAGCTTGTCGAGCAGCTGCGAACGCCCCTCGACGGCATGTTTCTGGAACCGAATTCGCATGTCAGATCTTCCTTACCGGTAATGGGGCGGTGTCGAGCATGGCGGCGTTCACGAGGTAGTTCCTGGTGGCCTCGCGTTCGGCGGCGATGGCTGTGAGCGCGGCGACAGCGGCGCGCAGCCGCGCGCTGTCGCCGTCCTGAACGCCGGCGACCCTGGCCTCACTGGCCGGGACGACATGATCGACCAGGACCGCGCGGCGTCGCCGCGACCACTCCGCCAGCGCGTCCGGTGCGGCCTGTCCGGCCAGCACGCCGGCGAGTGTCCGGCCGAGATCGACCGCATCGTGGATACCGGCGTTCATATTGAGACCGCCTGCGGTGGAGGTGACGTGGGCGGCGTCGCCCGCGAACAACACCCGGCCGTGGCGGAAAGCGTCGAGTACGCCACTCGCCAAGCTGTAGCGGTGCACATCGAAGATGTCCAAGGTGCTCAGTTCCAGCCCGGCCACGCTCCGCGGCACGGGCTCGTCGGGGGCGAGCCGGAGAATGAGCCGCCAGTGGTCGGGCAACCGCAACAAGCTGCACGACTGAATCGGGTCACGCACATAGGTCACCGACGCCAAGCCCGGAAGCAGTTCGTCCAGCGGTGCGCGGGTGAAGATCCGCAACGCATGCGTCGGATAGACCGACAGCGGCAATGCCGCAGCGAGTGAGGCCCGGACAGTGCTGTGCGCGCCGTCCGCAGCGATGAGGTACCTGGCCCGACACCAGCCGCCCGCGGCGCGGACACACACGGATACGCCTGTGTCGGTGACCGTTTGCACCGCGGTGCCGAATCGGACATCGACCTCTGAATACGCTTCGAGGGCGGCGAGCAGCAGCGCGACGAGCTCCGACTGCTCCACGTGCAGCCGAAAGGGATACCGGGTCAGCTCGCTCAAGGTGGCCATGCTCATCTCGGCAAGTACCGCCCCGGACAGGTCGCGCCACTGCAGGCGGTTCACGACGACGCCGCGCGCCACCAGGGCCGCGGCCACTCCATGCTCGTCTAGCAGTTCGAGCGTGGCCGGGTGAAAGGTGGCGGCGCGTGAACGCGGCGCGGGCCGTGGCTCTCGTTCCAGCACCAGCACCGACACCCCGGCCCTGGCCAGGGTGAGAGCCGCAACCAAACCGACCGGTCCAGCGCCCGCGACAATCACCTCGGGGCTCATGTCGCGACCGACTGGGCCGGCGTCTGGGGCGCGGTGCGTCCCCAGGAGGCGGGCAGGCCTGCGCTGGTCAGCGCCCACCAGACGCTGCACAGGTTGGCGGTCAGAACGAGCCGCTCAGCACGCGAAGTCAGCAGGTCGATCGCGCGCAGCGTGCGCATGCCAGTGCCGGTCAGCAGCAGCGCCGTGTCCCGTGGCGGCGCGGCCTGCTCGAGCTGCGCAACAAGCTGGTCCGTAGTCACCTCGTAGGGAGCGAAACGCGTTCCGGCCCGCACCGCGACCACTTGGGCGATTCGGACGCCCGCCGCCGCCCAGAACCGCTCGGCGCATGCGGTCAGCCACGGCTGGTAGGGCGAGACCAAGGCGACTTCATCGACGCCGAGGTGTGCCAGCGCGCATCTGATGGCTTCGGTGGCGGAGGCGACCGGCAGGCCGAACTCTGCGCTCAGCTCGGCGCACTGGCGACGATCGTCGGCCGGGCCGAGCAGATAACGGGAGCCGCTGCACGCCATGACCAGAGCGTCGAGCGACAGATCGCCGAACGAACGGATCATGTCGGGCAACGCGTCGTTGTAGGCGTCCAAACGCTCCGCCAGCGGGCGGCCTGGCCGTACCGGAAAGCGGGTGACATGCAGATCTGCCCGCGCGTCGAGGAGGCGTGCGAACTCCGGCTCCACCGCCGGATTGGACGGTGGCACAACCACACCCACTCTGGTCAAGGTTTGCCTCCTGGGCGGTCGAATACGAAGAAGGTCCGAAGCGCGTCGACGAGTCCGGCATCGCGGGCCACCCGCGATCCGAGGTCGCCGAGGAGGCCATCGACCACCCGCTGGATGGCGCGGGCCACTTCGGCGCGCGCGTCGGCGTCGAGCCTGGGTGCACGGGAGTCCAGGCGACGCAGCTCCGCCTCACACACGGCCCCCACCCAGTTCCGCAGCGACGACAATGTCTCCGTGGTGAGCCGGTTTGCCGTCTGGTCGTCGGCACTGGTCTCGATCGGCTCCATGTGGGCGCTCCGTACGACGACAGGACCTGACAATGCCGCGCTCATCGGCGGTCCGGCCGCGATGCCGTACACCAGAGGTCGGCATGGATGGGTTGCACAGCGCACGTCCTCCGGTCTCGGCTTCCGCAGCTCGCCGAGATTTCGCCGGTCAGACGTTCGACGCCACTGCCGCAACAAGTTTCGGATACCGTCGGACAGCGCAGGTAGTAGGGAAACCCCTCAAATCGGTTACCGGTCGAGTCGTGGCCGATGCCGGACACCGGCGCCGACGGCGGCGAGTTCGGCGCGAGACGAGACGCGGAGCTTGGCAAACAGGCGGGTGAGATGGGGCTTCGACCGATTTCTCGCTCAGGAACCACAAGATGCGTCGCGCGTCGGTCGAGCGCGCTCATGCACCCGATGACCGGTCAAATGGTCAGATCGTGCTGATCTACCAACTGGGCGTAATCCGTGTGGATTTCGCCATCGAACAGTTTCCAGTAGAAGGCGTTCATCGCCGTGGCGGCTGGTGCGTGTCGGGTCAGGATCGCGGCCACCGTCGGAGCCACGTCGGCCGGGATACGGCCAGCCGCGCGCTGGAGTGCGCACTCGTTACGGGCGACGGGGTCGCGGCTGGTCGGTATCGGTATCACCCCGGGGTAGACAAACGTCGCCCGGATTCTCGAGTCTCGGGCGCAACCGCGCTCTGCGGGGGCTGGTGATCGTCCGGTGGCGTTTGGCCTGTCAGGCGCGGTCGTGGAGCGTGACCTGGTAGCCGTCGGGGTCGGCGAAGGTGAATGTCCGACCGAAGGGGCCGTCGATCGGTGCGGAGACGATGGTGTGACCGTCGGCGACGAGAGCATCGTGAATGGCCTGGACGTCTGTGGCGTGGAGCCAGATCGCGGCACCGATGCCGGGCTGAGCAACGGATGCGAGATCGGTGCCGGAAACGACGTCGCGGAGTGCGAACGCGATCGGCTTCGTGTCGAAGACGACGGCGTGCGGAGGTCCGGTCTGCGAGCGGACGAGGCCGAGGTACTGCTCGTAGAACGCCTGCGAAGCGTCGAGGTCGCGCGCTTGGAGCGAGATGAAGTCGGGGCCGGTGGCGGGCATGATGATGCTCCTCAGTCTGTGTCAGTTTTCTGACACCGGTTAATCTATGTCAGAATACTGACATGAGTCAAGACGGTGCTGGCGTCGACTTGGAGACGTCACTGGGCTACCTGCTGAAAGAGGCGTCGAGCGCGCTGCGTGCAGCCATGGACGAGGTGCTGCGGCCGCTCGGGATGAGCGTGACGCACTACTCCTGCCTCGAGCTGCTGGCTCAACGACCGGGCTTGTCGAACTCCGAGCTCGCGCGGGGCGCGTTCGTGACCCGGCAGACGATGAACGTGCTGCTCCAGGCCCTGGAACGAGACGGCTACGTGACCAGGCCTGCGGAGGCACCCGTCGGGAAGGTTCTGCCCACGCGGCTCACGCCTCGCGGCCGACGGAGCCTCGAGAAGGCGACCGTAGCGGTCCGGTCCGTCGAGGTCAGAATGCTGGCCTGCATGACCGAGACCGAGCAGTCAAACGCCTTCCGGATCCTGCGGAGCATGATCCATTCCCTGCGCGATGGCAACGACGGTGCATAGCTTCAGCCGCACCTCGCGGCTGATGCGCTGATGGAATGGTTCACAACTCGACTTCGTGCACCGCGGCACCGGCTCGCACTTCGAGGACCGCCAGCAGGACCATCCGGCACACCGACATATCCGACATGTGTCCACGCAGGGTTATCACGGTGTGTGCCTCGGCTCGCCTGCATTCCTGGACGAGATCGACGAACGCCGGGGGCAGTGTCCCGTTCTGTGGTGGGGGCTCGCGAAACACGGTGCCCAGCTCGTAGCCGAGTGACCTGGCAGTGTCCCGCAGTCTGGCTTCGCTCGAATTCCAGTCGCGGTCACAGAGCAAATCGTCACGCACGTATCCGTATGCAAGAGGTAATAGTGCAGTTGTCATGGATGATTCGGTTTCCGGTCGGTCGGCCACGAGAGATTACACTTCGGTCAGCCGGATGGATTTGTCATCGCAGGGCGGCATATACGCACCTGTTCGCCGTCGACTCGGCAATGAAGTCGAGCTCGGCCCGTCGCAAGATTGTGTGGTTGAAGGGCTGATGACGGCGTCACCCAGACCTTCGTCTTCTGCACGACAACCAGCATGGGCCGTAGGTATAGACCCCAGCATCGGTAATGGACGTGGGCTATACCTATGAAAAGGCATCAGCAGGGCTCGCGAACACAAGCACCTCTGGGGTGGGCGGGAGGCTGACCTCGAAGAATCCCGACATGTCAGGGGAGCCGGGGCATTCAGAACGCCGTCCGTCTGCCACTCGACGGCATCGACATCGAAACATACCTTCACCGGCACGGTCGCCGGGAAGGACACCACACGCCGTTAGCTGGGCGGGCTGATCGCGTACGTCCGCGACGGTTTCGTCGTCGTCGCCGATATGTTCGTGCCAGGGGAGGGGGCGAGTTCGCTGACCACAAGGATCGGGTAGGTCAGACCGAGATCGGATGCGCGGGTCTTTCAGACAGTCCCTGCTGTCAGCGCGGTCGTCGGGCGGTTTCGCCTCGGACCTGGTCGGTGAATCTACTGGGGATGTGCTCGGATATGTCGGCACGTGAAGTGATGGCCAGTTTATTGAAAATCGCCGCGATTTGGGCGTCGACAGTTCGGGACGACTTTCCACGGCGGAAGGCAATGTCGACGTTGGTCCACCCGGCCGCGGCCAGGATCGCGACCTGTTGTTCGGTCCGGGTCAATTCGTACCAGTGCGATGTGGCGCCCGCGTCCGCTGGAGTATCGATGGTCAGTGTGCCCAGTGCCAGCCGTTGCACTTCGTTTCGTTCCGGACGCAGGCGCATGCCTCGGGCTTCTGCCGCAGTGAAGGCGTCGGGCCCCAGTACCCGGCGGGCGACAGCGATAGCTTTTTCGGATTCGTCGAAGAGGGGACCAGACGCCTTGAAGTCGATGCCGAGCTTGGCTCGTAGGGTGGTGGTGCCGCCGGCCAAGTGGGCGATTTCGGTGGCCAAGGCAATCAGTTTCTTGCGGTCGGGTTTTCCGGCGACGATCGAGTCGGTGATGATGTGCGCCAATGACCAGGTGCGGTATTGCACCAACCACACCGCGGCCCATTGCTCGTTGGTGGCGAGGTGATACGCCAGCGAGGATCGTTCGAGAGCCAGTGCATCGGTGGGGTTGCCGTGCAGCGTCAAGGCTGCCGCCCTGGTGAGGTCGGCGCAAGCCTTTTCCCATGGAATTCCGGAAATGGACGCGCGCTCTAGGTAATGCTGCGTAATCTCGTGGGCTTGCTGCGCGGTTCCCAGCATGCCAGCGGCCAGGGCAGCGAACAGCTCGTTCATTGAGGCAGCGCCGTGGTCGCCGTAGGCCTCGAATTTATCCCTGGCTCGGCTCAGGACGGTGATGGCGCGGGCGTCACGGCGCGCGAATATGAGCTCCGCACCCCATGCGAATTCGACTGGAGCGGGCAGCCCGATGTCGGTCTCGGCGGTGTCTCGCCAGTTCCGAATGATGTCTGGGTCGGGGATGCAGGCGGAAACGCAGTCATCGAGCAGCTGTTCGGCATCCTCGTGGGTGCCTTGGAGCGTGGCGAGCCATGCGATGGTGGCCATGGCCCCGATCTGGAGTTCGAAGGGTTGCGGGGTTGCTGCCCGGGTGGCGTCGAGGCAGCGTAGGGTCCACTGGCGAATTTCTCGTACGGAGCCGCTGGTGAAGCACACCTGCAGTGTGATCAGCCCGAGACAGATCTCCAGACCGTCTCCGGCTCGGCCCGGGGTGGTGATGCTGGTTTCGATCGCGGTGAGGGTGTTGGCCCAGACCGTCCGGGCCCAGTCCACCAGGGCTTGCCCTTCGGGATCGAACCAGTTGGCCGCGGCGTAGGCGATCCTGTCGTGGTAGTAGCTGCAGTGCCGCTGGGCCAAGCGGGTGGGTTCGTCCACCGCGGCGGTGGAGCGCTGGCGCAGTCGCTGTTGGGCGAATACCCGCAGGCTCTCCACTAGTGAATACCGCACCGTGGTCGCCGTCCTGTGCGTCGTGACCAACGATTGATCGACAAGCCGCTCGAGCAGGCCCTCGATTTCCGGCCGGGTCAGGGTCACTCGGGTATCGCTGGTTTCGTCGTCGCAGCAGATTGTCTCGATGGCGTCCAGCTCGGCACCCACATCCGGTGCAGCCGCTGTGGTGTCGTCGGGATTGGTGTCGTAGCCGGCGGCGAACACCGACAGGCGGTCGAAGAGCAGACGTTCCTTGTCGCTGCACAGCTCGTAGGACCAGGAGATGACGTCGACGACTCCTCGATGGCGCGGGTCGGCGCCCACGCGGGGGCCATGCGACCAACTCAGTCGAGTGTCATCAGCGTGGCCGGTGAGCCCGTGCAGAATGGCGGCCATCGGTTGGCGAAGCAGGCGTGCGGCCGCCAATTGGATGTAGAGGGGATGGTTGTGGACGTGGCGGCAGATCTCGGCGGCGGTGGTGGTCTGGTCTTTACCGGTGACGGGATGTTCGGTGAGTTCGGCGCGTTGCCGAAATAGGGCCAGGGCCTCGCGCTGCGATAGCGGCGGAACGGTGATCAGGTGTTCGTCGATCCAGCCGATGGGTTCTCGGCTGGTGGCCACGATGCTCAGCCCCGGTACCGTCTCGATGAGGTCGGCGATCAGGGGCCCGACACCGGAGAGTACGTGCTCGCAGTTGTCGAGCACCAGCACGGAGTGCGGGGCACGTCCGGTGGTATCGGTCGGGGTGAGGGTGTCGACCAAGGCGTCCCACGCCGATCGCCCGGAGAAATCCGCCTTGATCACTGCATGGGCGACTTCTTCCGCGACCGCGGTCGAATCCGAATCCGGAGTCAATCGAGCCAATCGAGCCCAGTACGCTCGTGTTTTCCTGGCTTCGGCTTTACCGCAACGGCGCACCGCTTCGACGGCCAGACGAGTCTTCCCGATGCCACCGGGGCCGATGAGGGTGATCAACCGGGCTGGGCCCAGCAGTAGGGTGCTGATCTTTTCCAGCTCGCGGTCTCGACCGACAAAGCTGTAGGTGACAGCGGGTAGGCTGCCTGCACCATCCCGGTGCCTGACATCCATACCAAACAATTATAGGCCCCGCGTCCCGAGGCTGAACCCCTCGTCATCAGCGCCACCCGACGGCGCGAAAAAGGGTCTGTCCAGCTATTCGCTCAGTCGTCGGCGCTTGGCAGCGCTGGCCTTACGGGCGCTCGTGTTTCCCGGCTGCGGTGGAGTGCTGCGCGATCTGCACACAGAGTTGGGGGATTCTCGTGAGGGCATCACGGAGCGGCGTTACATCGTCTCGCCGGAGCAGGCACCGGACTCATCGGCCGTGCTGGAGCTGGGGTAGTACCGCCAGCTGAGGAACCATTGGTCATTGGTGGTGACTTTTTGGTGTTCTTTTGGTGACGGTCCGGTACAGCGAAACAAGCCCGATCATTAAATCGGGCCTGACCTGCTAATTTAAGTGCGCCATCAGGGACTCGAACCCCGAACCCGCTGATTAAGAGTCAGCTGCTCTGCCAATTGAGCTAATGGCGCGTGTCTTGCTGCGCTCCGTGTTCCGGTGCGGGACAAACATTAACAGGCCGAGTACCCAGAAGTGAAATCGGTTTCTGACCGGGGGCGATGGGCGAGTTCGCGATGGGTGTTAACACCCGGTGGGGCGCGGATGATCTAACCGGTGGAACTCGCCTGAGGCGGAGTGATTTCACATTGGACCGGACCCGTTGCGCTGGCAGAATGTCTGGAGCGTGGTCCGAACCGAACTCCGTCGGCGTTGCGGGAGGAGCGTGGTCGGGTTGGATTCCGAGCCATCGGTGCCCTGGTGCATCGGGACTTGAAACGGGGTTTGGTTATGAGCGTTGGTCTGGGTCGACATCGGTCGATGAGAAAGATCACGGGGCCGGTAATCGTATGCGCGGTGTTAGCGCTGGCCTTGACGGCGTGTTCGTCGTCCAACGCCGCTGACAACTCGACGGTGGCCATCGACCGTAATCCGATCACCGAGCTGATGAAGCCCAAGCTGTTGTCGCCGGTCAAGGACGGTGACATGGGGGTTTCGCCAGGCGTGCCGCTGACCTTCAAGGTCGACGACGGCAAGTTCACCACCGTGACATTGACCAACTCACAGGGTGTTTCGGTCGCGGGCAAGCTGGCCGCGGACGGGCGGACCTGGGAGACCACCGAAGTACTCGGCTACGGCAAGAATTACAGGCTGAAGGCCGACGCGATCGGGCTGGGCGGCGCGAACTCCACCGTATTGAGCTTCACCACCAGTTCTCCGGGCAGTCAGACCAAGCCGTATCTGTTGCCGGGCGAGGGCGAGGTGGTCGGCATCGGTCAGCCGGTGGCCGTGCAGTTCGACGAGAACATTCCGGATCGCAAGTCCGTGCAGAACGCGATCAAGATCACCACTGAGCCGCCGGTCGAGGGCGCCTTCTACTGGGTGAACAATCGCGAAGTCCGGTGGCGGCCGGAGCATTTCTGGGCGCCGGGCACCAAGGTCACCATCGATGTGAACGTCTACGGCCGTGATCTCGGCAACGGACTGTTCGGTCAGGACAATATCCACTCGTTCTTTACCATCGGCGATCCGACGATCTTCACTGCGGATGACAACACCAAGCAGGTGACAGTGGAGATGAACGGCGAGGTGGTGCGGACCATGCCGACCTCGATGGGTAAGGACAGCACGCCCACCGATAACGGCATCTACATCGTCGGCGATCGTTTCGACCGCATCATCATGGACTCCTCGACCTACGGCGTCGCGGTGAGTTCGGCGAACGGCTACAAGACGCCGGTCGACTACGCGACCCGGCTTTCCTACTCGGGCATCTTCTTTCACTCCGCGCCGTGGTCGGTCGGTGCGCAGGGCTACTCGAACACCAGCCATGGCTGCCTGAACCTGAGCCCCGCCAACGCGCTGTGGGTTTTGCAGAACGCCAAGCGCGGCGATATCACCATCGTCAGGAACACCGTGGGCGGCACGCTTTCGGGTGTGGACGGCCTCGGGGACTGGAACATCCCGTGGTCGGAGTGGAGGGCGGGCAACGCCGACAACAGCTAGCCCGACGCGCAAGTGAGCGTCGCTCCGACGGCGCTCCCGAGCGCGGCGCACAGTAGCGGCCCGCCGAACAGCAGATTCTCGAACCCGGACATCGCGGCACCGGCCGAGCCGGTGCCCGAGGAGCCGGTGGTGGTGAGACCGCCGGCCGATCCGGTGGTGGTCGAGCTCGAACCCGTACTGGATCCGGTGCCCGGTTCGACCACGATATCCGCGGTCGCGGTACCGGTGGCGCCTGCGAGCAGGGTTGTGCCGAGGAAAGCTGCGATTACCGCCGAACGCATCACGAACTTGGTGTCTTTCTGATCAGCCGGGGTAGCGTCCCGGTGACACCGCCCCTGATGCCCGCAGTCTACGGAGTGAAACAGTGATCTGTCAGATAATCGGTGATAGTAAGCGGCTATCGGCAAGAGGCTGATATGCCAAGCTGTGAAGGTGCGGCTCGAGGGCGTTGAGCTGCGTCGGCTGGGTCTTCCGCTACGCAGCCCATTTCGGACTTCGTTCGGGGTCGAATTGTCGCGCGACATTCTCCTGCTGCGGGTGGTTGCCTCGGACGCCCAGGGTTGGGGCGAGTGCGTAGCACTGCCCTCTCCGAGTTTTTCCTCCGAGTACATCGATGGCGCCGCCGACGTCATCCGCCGGTTTCTGTTGCCGGCGCTGGCCGGCCGAGATCTCGACCCGGATGATGTAGCGCCCACGCTTGCGCGGTTTCCTGGTCATCGAATGGCCAAGGCCGCGTTGGAGATGGCGATCCTCGACGCCTGGCTGCGCGCCCGACGACGTTCTTACGCCGGATATCTCGGCGCGACTCGCACATCGGTGGCCGCGGGTGTCTCGATCGGGATCATGGACGAGATACCCGAACTGCTGGATACCGTCATGGAATATCTGGAACAGGGCTACCAGCGGATCAAGCTCAAGATCGAGCCAGGATGGGATGTCGCGCCGGTGCGGGCGGTACGGGAGCGGTTCGGCGACGCTCTTAAGCTGCAGGTCGACGCGAACGGCGCCTATACATCGGCCGATACCGACCACCTCGCTGGTCTCGACGAGTTCGGACTCGAACTGCTGGAACAGCCTCTTGCCGAGGACTGCTGCCGCGATCACATCATGCTCGCCCTTCGCCTGCGTACGCCGATCTGCCTGGACGAATCGATTCTCTCGGCGCGAGGCGCTGCCGACGCGATCGAGCTGGGGGCATGCTCGGTGGTGAATATCAAAGCCGGACGTGTCGGCGGCTATCTCGAGGCGCGCTCGACCCACGATGTCTGCGTGGCACACGGCGTACCGGCATTTTGCGGCGGAATGCTGGAAACCGGGCTCGGTCAGGCAGCGAATCTGGCGGTAGCGGCGCTACCCGGTTGTACGTTGCCCGCGGACATCGTGGCCTCGGATCGCTATTACGAACAAGACATCATCGAACCGCTCCGGCTGGAAGCCGGATACATCACCGTGCCTGACGGGTCCGGCCTCGGTGTAGACCCGTTGCCGGATGCGCTGGAGGCGGCAACGACGAGCAAGGAATGGTTGTCGCCGATATGACCCGCGCGGCACTGTCGAGTAGACAACGGATTGCTCAATGTCACCCGGCTGGACGACCCCGACGAGGTCGTCTGCACAACCCAGGGACGCCCGGTGAGTCCGGGAGGTCAGGCTGGTGGACGAACTGGATCAGGATGTGGCCGCACCCCACTCGTGGGCCAGTGCGGCCGCCTCGCCGCGCGAGCCGACGCCAAGCTTCTCGAGGATCTTCGCCACGTGAAACTTCACCGTGGACTCGCTGATGTGCAGTTCGCCGGCGATATCCCGGTTGCGCCGCCCGCGCGCCAGCTGAGCCAGCACTTCCAACTCCCGCGCGCCCAGCACGGTCAGCGGGTCCTCGCGCGGGGTGTCCGGCGGTCCGAGCGGGACCTGGACGGTCACCGTCGTGCCCCAGCCCGGTACCGCGTCCACCTCCAGCCGCCCGCCCAGCGGGCCCAGCCGTTCGCTGACCCGGCGCGCGTCGAGGGCGCCACGCGGCAGCGCGCCGGGGCCGTCGTCCCGCACGGTGGCGCGCAGTTCGGCTGCGTCGATCTTCCAGCTGACGTGGATCCGCCGCACCTGCTGTTGGTCGTCCAGCATCGCGTGCACGACAGCCCGGACCACCGCGCGTGCCGCGGCGGCGACGTCGGCGGGCAGCGCCCGGTCCGCGCCTTCCTCCGCGCCGGGCGTGCCCAGTTCCAGCAGCACGCCGCGGGGGCGCAGGACGCGGCTCAGCGACTTGGCAAGCCGGTCGAACGCGTTGCCGGCCCGCTCCTCGGCCATCGCGTGGTCCAGTTCGGCCCGTGCACGCAGCTCGACCAGCGCAGTGACGGCGAGGTCGACGGCGCGGGTCCGGGCGTCATCGTCACTCAGCGAACGGTCGCGCAGGATGCCGAGCAGGGCGGTCAGCGCGGCCCCGTGCGCGTCGCCGAGGTCGGAGATGGCCACGGCGCGTGCCGCCGCGGCCGCCCGGGACACGGCCAGCCATTCGGGCGCTGCCTCGTTCCGCAGGCCCTCCCGGTGGGCGGTCACCATGTCCCACACCGCCAAGGCGGACGCCAGGGTCTCTTCCGGCACCCGAGTGTCCTCGGTCCGCACGAGGACCAGCAGCGCACCTTGCTCGGTGGCATCGCTGGCCAGGGCCAGCACGGGCACCTCGACGCCCGCCATTGTGGCCCGTCCCTGCCAGGTGCCCCGCGCAGGCATCAGCGGCCGGATCGCGGCGAGGTCGGCGATCGTGACGGACGAACCCGGCGCGCCGGGCGACTCGCCGTAGGTCTTGAACGGCGCGAACGGGCAGTTGGCGGACAGCTGGGCGAGCGTCCGGTGCGGGATCGCCTCAGCGAAGGCCGCGGACAGCCGCGTCTGGGTCTCGGTCAGGGGCGCCCGGATCACCTCGACGGCCGACATCGGGTCCATGGTTTCCGAGCATAGCCGTGCGCAACACACGTTCCGGCTGTCCTTTCGACCAGGGCGAACTGGCCGAACGGCTGGCGAGGGTGGAGCCGGTCCATCTTCAGGATGGAGTCGTCACCGGAACAACATGGGAGTGAGAGATGAAGGCGATCGTTTACGCCGAGTACGGCGGTCCGGAGGTCCTGCGGTTGGCGGACGTCGAGGAACCGCACGCTGAGGTCGGACAGGTGCGGCTGAAGGTCGTGGCCGCCGGCGTCAACCCGGTGGACTACAAGATCCGCAGGGGCTGGATGCAGGACATGGCGCCCGCATCCCTGCCGGCGATCCCCGGCTTGGAAGCGGCCGGCGTGGTCGATGAGGTCGGGGCGGGTGTCACCGGTGTGGCGGTGGGCGACGAGGTGATGGCCTGGACAGTGACCGGCTCCTACGCCGAGTACGCCTTGGCCGACGACTTCGCACTCAAGCCGGCCGGGCTCGGCTGGGAGACCGCCGCCGCGCTGCCGGTGGCCCTGGAGACCGCGGACCGCGTGCTCGACGTCCTCGGGGTGACGGCCGGGGAGACGCTGCTGGTGCACGGCGCAGCAGGAGTGGTGGGCGCGTTCGGCGTCCAGCTCGCGGTGGCTCGCGGCGTTACCGTCGTCGGCACCGCGTCGCAGCGCAACCACAACTACCTGCACTCGCTCGGCGCGATCCCGGTCACCTACGGCGAAGGACTCGCCGACCGGGTCCTGGCCCTCGCGCCGCAGGGCGTCGACGCGGTCTTCGACGTCGCCGGGCAGGCCGCCCTGGACGTGTCGATCGAACTGCGCGGCGGCACCGACCGGATCGTGACGATCACCGACCTGCGGGCGTTCGAACTGGGCGTCGTGTTCTCCGGCGATAGCCGGCGGTTCGGGGCGCAGCTCGCCGATTACGCCCAGCTCGTCGTGGACGACGCGCTCGGCGTGCGCGTCGCCGCGAGCTTCGCGCTGGCCGACGCCGGCCGGGCACACGACCTGAGTGAGACCGGCCATGCGGACGGAAAGGTAATCCTGGTCCCGTAGCGACGAAGCGCGGGACCCGGCAAGAGGGCGGGCGGATGGTGTCGGCCTTGTCGGGGCGCAGGTTGCGATAGCGGCTGGTGGTGTCGAATCCGCCCCGATGTGATGGGCCGAAGCGGTACGGCGGTTCGTGCGTTATTCGGGGCAGTGTCCCAGTGTGCGAACCGGAGTTGCTCAGGTTGTCTCTAGCTGGGCGAAAGAAGAGGGCGCGAACCGTTTGGTTCGCGCCCTCGCGTAAGGGTGGCTGACGGGACTCGAACCCGCGACAGCCAGGATCACAACCTGGTGCTCTACCAACTGAACTACAGCCACCATCGCCGGTGAATCACCAGCGCGGTCGATATTAGCGTGTCAACCCCTCGAGTCCCTAATCGGTTTCTGACGTGGCGTTTTGCGCGGTCTCCTTGTCGCCGCCGCTGAGTTCGTTCGCGACGGCGGTGATCTCCGCGGTCGACGGGCCCGGTGCGGCGACGAAGGCCGTGCGCCGGTAGTACTCCAGTTCGCGGATGGATTCCTTGATATCGGCCAGGGCGCGGTGGGTCAGGCCCTTCTCCGGCTGGCCGAAGTAGATGCGCGGGTACCAGCGTCGGCACAGCTCCTTGATGGAGCTCACATCGATCATCCGGTAGTGCAGATGCGCATCGAGTGCGGGCATATCGCGGGCGATGAAACCGCGGTCGGTTGCGATGGAATTGCCGGCCAGCGGAACCGTGCCCGCGGTCGGGGCGTATGCCCGGATGTAGTCGAGTACCTGCTGCTCGGCTTCGGCGAGGGTGACCGTGGAGCGGCGCACTTCCTCGGTCAGGCCCGAACGTGCGTGCATGTCGGCGACCACCTGCGGCATGGCGGCCAGGGCCGCATCGTCGGCGTGAATGACGATATCCACGCCGTCACCGAGAATATTGAGGTCGCTGTCGGTCACGAGCGCGGCCACCTCGATCAGCTTGTCGCTGTCGAGGCGCAGACCGGTCATCTCGCAATCCATCCACACCACGTATTTGTCGCTCACTGGACACACAGTAGCCGTTTGGTCGTGACCGACGGGGCTCACCCGGCTGCGTTGCCGCAGCGTAGGCCGTGTATCAAAAGCTCCGAATTCGACACCACGTATTTGTCGGACACCCCGGCAACATCAGCTGTATTTATTGGCGAGCCTTCGGCAGTGCATATCCCCACTGGGTCGAACCGTCTCAGTGGGAGTAGCGGCGATAGAGTTTGCGGAAGATCGGCGTATGCGTTTCGGCACGACAGCTAACACTGCGAAAGCAGTCAGGGTCAGACCAGACGGAGGACGCGATGGACGCAGGATCGCGAAGCGATTCGACGGGGGGCGGCGGTCGGGAGATGGGTGGGCCCACCCCTCAGGAGAAGGTGGTCGCGGCTCGGAAAGCAGCCGAGGAAGCGGCGCGCGTGGCCGAGGAAGCCGCCGCTGCGGCCGAGGCCGCCGAACGCGAGTTGGCTGAGCAGGAGGCCGCTGCCGCGAGCGCGGATCCGAATGCGGTGAATGCCGTGGCGCAGGCCGAGGCCGCGCAATCCAAGGTCGCCGCGACCGTGGAGACCGCGGCGGCCAGCGCTGCCGCGGCGGAATCCGCGCAGTTGGCGGCGAACAAGACCGCGCAGGACGCGCAGCAGTCGGTGGCGCAGCAGATCGCGGCCGGGTATGCGTTCGACGGGGCAGCACTGGAATTGGGCACTGTTGTCGTGGATGGCGCAGTGGATCCGACTGCGCGCGTGCGGATTCCGATGCGCACCATGAACCGGCACGGGTTGGTCGCCGGCGCGACCGGTACGGGTAAGACGAAGACACTGCAGGGCATTGCCGAACAGCTATCTCGGGCTGGGGTTCCGGTGGTGCTCGCCGATATCAAGGGTGACCTGTCGGGCCTCGCGCAGCAGGGGCGCGGTGGTGAAAAGCTCAGCGCCAGGGCCACCGAGACCGGTGCGCAGGACTGGGCGCCGAGCGGCTATCCGACCGAATTCGTCTCGCTCGGTACCGGTGGTGTCGGGGTGCCGATCCGCGCGACCATTACCGCATTCGGTCCGGTGCTGCTCAGTAAAGTGTTGGGGCTCAATGAAACTCAAGAGTCCACCCTCGGGCTGATTTTCCACTGGGCGGATAAGGCGGGCCTCGGTCTGCTGGATCTGAAAGATCTGCGCGCGGTCATCACCCATCTCACCAGCCCGGCGGGCAAGGAGGATCTCGAGGGCATCGGCGGGGTTTCGGGCGCGACGGCAGGTGTGATCCTGCGCGCGCTGGTGAATCTCGAGGCCGACGGCGGTGACACATTCTTCGGTGAGCCCGAACTGGATCCGGGCGATCTGTTGCGGACCGAGGGCGGTCAGGGCGTTATCACGCTGTTCGAACTCGGTGCGCAGGCGGCGCGGCCGGTGATGTTCTCGACCTTCCTGATGTGGGTGCTCGCCGATCTGTTCCAGACACTGCCCGAGGTCGGCGATGTCGAAAAGCCCGAGCTGGTCTTCATTTTCGACGAGGCGCATCTGTTGTTCGCGGATGCCTCGAAGGCATTCCTGGAGCAGGTGGAGCAGACGGTCAAGTTGATCCGGTCCAAGGGCGTGGGCGTCTTCTTCTGCACACAGCTGCCCACCGATATCCCGAATTCGGTGCTCTCCCAACTGGGTGCGCGCATTCAACACGCACTGCGTGCCTTCACTCCCGACGATCAGAAGGCGCTGTCCAAGACGGTGCGCACCTACCCGAAGACTGGTGTCTACGACCTGGAGCAGGCGCTCACCTCACTGGGGACGGGTGAGGCGATCGTGACGGTGCTCTCGGAGAAGGGTGCGCCAACTCCCGTGGCGTGGACCAGGATTCAGCCGCCGCGCTCGCTGATGGACACCATCGGCGAGGATCAGATCAAGTCACGGGCGCTATCCAGCGCGTTGGCGGCAAAGTACGGCCAGACCATCGATCGCGAGTCTGCCTATGAGATCATGGCCGCGAAAGCCGCTGCGGCACAGCAGGAACCGGAGGCAGCTCGGGCGCCGGGGCGCTCGAAGGCCGCCCCAGAGGAGGAATCCGCCGCCGAGCGCATCATGAAGAATCCGGCGGTGAAGAGCTTTCTGCGTTCGGCCGCAACCGCCGCGGGGCGCGAGATCAGCCGTAGCATTTTCGGTACCCGCAAGCGCTGAATACGAGTGATACCCCCCGACTCACCGAACGGGCAATTGGTGGGTCCGATTGTTTTCGAGTAGTCGGTACTCGATACATCGTCGCAGGTCGGCGCTAATTTTGCGATGGTGTTCGGGCGGTCACAGATAAGGAGTCGTCATGCCTACCGCAAATTTCGGGACAAAGAATGATCCTGGTTTTGTGTTGGAACAAAGCCCGGACCTGATCGCGGTCCGAACCCAGGACAGACGTCCGCTGCCCCGCTCCATCGGATCGGTTCGCACCCCGCTGAGCGGTGAACTGGATGACACGGCACTGGTGGTGTCCTATCCGGAGGCGGGCGTCGAGGTGTTTCGGGTGCCGCCCGATACGCGCTCGGTCGCCCAGCGCAAGTCCGTGCTCGCCGCCGCGCCGGAGGTGCGTTTCGCTGGTCATGTACTCGTGGATCCGGTGAGCGGCGAGCCCGTGCTGTACACGGAGAACGTCTTCGTGAAGTTCACCGATGACGCGGACCCCGAACGGTGTCGGGCGGTGCTCGGCGAGGCCGGTCTGCGGATCAAGGAGAGGGTGGACTACGCCGTCAACGCGTACTTCACCGCCGCGCCCGAGGGGACCGGCCAGCAGGTATTCGATATCGCGAACGGGCTACTCAGCCGCGACGATGTCGAGTACTGCCATCCCGAGTTGATCCGGCGGCGTGCCCGCAAGACGATCTTCCCGCAGCAGTGGCATCTGAAGGCGACGACCATCGGCGGCGCCACGATCAATGCACACGCGAATGTCGAAGCGGCCCACGCGATTACGCGTGGCGGTGGAGCGACGATCGCGCTGATCGACGACGGTGTCGATATCGACCACCCCGAGTTCGGCGGGACAGGCAAGGTCGTCGCACCGCGCGATGCGACCCGACAGACCAACGATCCGCGTCCGCGCGATACGCACGGAACCGGCGCCGAAAGAGGAGATAATCACGGAACCGCATGCGCGGGTGTCGCCTGTGCCAACGGCACCCTCGGCGCCTCCGGAGTGGCTCCCGAGGCCCGGTTGATGCCGATTCGGCTCGCCTCCGATCTCGGATCGCAGGCAGAGGCGAGCGCCTTCAAGTGGGCCGCCGACCACGGCGCCGACGTCATATCGTGCAGTTGGGGTCCGGCCGACGGGCTCTGGTTCCAGCCGGACGATCCGGCGCACAGTCAGGTTGTGCCGCTGCCGGCGAGCACCCGCCTGGCGATCGAGCACGCGGTGACGAACGGACGCAATGGCAAGGGGTGTGTCGTGCTCTTCGCGGCGGGCAATGGCAATGAGCCCGTCGACAACGACGGATACGCGAGTTTCTCGAAGGTCATCGCGGTCGCGGCCTGCAATGACACCGGAAAGCGCAGTGTCTACAGCGATTTCGGCAAGGCCGTCTGGTGCGCTTTCCCTAGTAACGACATCGGACATCCGGCGTTCCATCATCCCGATGCCCTGACCACCGGCATCTGGACTGTCGATCGGCACGGTCGCGCCGGATACAACGTGGGCACGACCGATGACGGCGATGCCGCGGGCAATTTCACCAATAGCTTCGGTGGCACTTCGAGCGCCTGCCCAGGGGCGGCCGGTGTTGTGGCGTTGGTGTTGTCGGTGCATCCGGATCTCACGTCGAGCGAGGTCAAGGACTTGTTGAAGCAGTCGTGCGACATGATCGATCCGCAACACGGCGCGTACGGTGCGGACGGGCGCAGTGACAAGTACGGCTTCGGCCGTCTCAATGCGCTGACCGCGGTGCAGACGGCCAAGAAGCTGCGGGGGCCGCAGTGAAGTTCAGGTGACGCTGCGCAGCGAGCGTTCCACCATCGCGAAACCGTAATCGAGCATTTCGGTTTCGTAGGCATGCACCGCATCGCGCAGTGAACCGGTCCGCTCGGTAATGCGGCGACAGAGCAGGGCGGCATCCCGCAGGGCTGTCGCCGCGCTGCTCCCGGCGGGGATCATGGTGTGGATGGCGTCGCCCATCAGTGTGACCGGCCCGGTTTCCCAGTGCCGCAACGGTTTTGCGGTCCGGATGGTGGTGTTGTGGACGGACTCCGGATCGGCATGGCGCACGAGTGCGGCGAGATTGTCGGGCCAGTCGTCGATCAGCTCGGTGGCGATCTTCTGCAGTTGCTGCTTGTCCATTGCGGACAGGTCGCCCGGAATCAGTGTGGTCGGCGCGGCGACCACCCACATGACGTAGTCGTCGCCGTCGCCGGAGGCGAATTCGTGGGCGGCCAGCGACATGAATCGTCCGTCGGTACCGGAGACGACGCTGAATCCGTCCAGTGCTGCCTCCGGGGTGAGCGCGCGGATCTCGTCGGTCAGCGCTGTCTTGCCGTAGATCTCCGCTTGGCCGGTTTCGACTACCTCCGCCTCCGGCAGCCATTGGGCCCGGATACGGGAATGCGTGCCGTCGGCGGCGACGAGTAGATCCGCATCGGTGACCGTGCCGTCGTCGAAGTAGGCGCGGACCCGGCCGTCGTCGAGCAATTCGAAGCGTTGGAAGGATGCGCCGTGGTGGACATCGATGCCGGTGAGTAGGAGCTTGCGCAGCGTGAGTCGGTCGACGGTCAGGTGTCGCCCGTGCACATCCTCCTCCGCCGACGGCGGAACCAGTATTTCCCGGACGACGTGCAGTTGCGGGTCGAGGAACCGCACGCCCGTCCCGCGCTTGCCCGCGGTGGCGACGATTCGTTCGTAGCGGTCCGACGGCAAACACGCACGCAATGCGAGGTCTCCCTCCGGATCGAGGTGGATGCGATAGCCCTGGCTGTGGTGGCCCGCGGCTTCGCGTTCGTAGAGTTCGACGGTGATTCCGGCTCGGCGCAGGCCCTGTGCGAGCAGGGGGCCTGCCAGCCCGGCTCCCACAATAGCAATATTCATGAATCAAAACTATCTGAATTCAGACGATCTGTCATCGGTTATAGTTTTGTCTGTGGCGGACACTTCGGAGCAGCTCGGCGCCCAGATCGGTGGTCAGCTCTATCTGGCGCACCGCTATGCGCGCGCGGCGGCCAATCAAGCACTGCGGGAACAGCGGCTCGAGCTTCGTCATCTCGGGGTGCTCAGCTGTCTGGCCGCCGTAGGGCCGCTAAGTCAGCGCGCATTGGTCGATCGGCTGCAGCTGGACAAGTCGTCGATGGTCTACATCATCGATGAGCTGGAGCGGCAGGGGCTGGCGGAGCGCCGCAAGGACGAGCGGGATCGGCGTAGCTATGCCGTGCACATCACCTCTAGCGGGCGGGAGCGCCTAGCGGCCGCAAATCGCACCGCCGACGCGGTGGTGGTCGAATTGCTCGCGCCGTTCTCGGAGGCCGAACGCCGCCAGTTGCACGAACTGCTCGGCCGGTTCATCGAGCACGCCGCCGGACAAGCCTGAGATCGGCCCATCAGTTGCCGATATCGCGGGCGAGTAGATCGTCGGTGGTTTCGCGGCGGATCAGCTGGCGGGCGCGTCCGTCGCGGACCGCGATGACCGGTGGCCGACCGACGCTGTTGTAGGACGAAGCGAGGCTGTGGTGGTAGGCGCCGGTGCACGGCACCGCGAGCACCTCGCCGGGGCGCAGGTCTGCCGGGAGTCGGATATCGGTGGCCAGCACATCGCCCGCCTCGCAGTAGCGACCCGCCACCGTGGCGGTCATCTGTGGGCCGCAGGGATGCCGATTGGCAACGACCACTTCGTAATTCGCTCCGTATAGCGCGACGCGGGCGTTGTCGCCCATGCCGCCGTCGACTGTGACGTAGGTGCGTCCGCCGTCGATGTGCTTGACCGAGAGCACGCGATACAACGTCACGCCTGCGCGTGCGACGATGGCGCGCCCCGGCTCCAAGGCGATATTCGGGCGTGGGAAGTGGTTTCGCGCGCAGGCCGCGTCCAGGGCGTCGTCGATGATGTCGGCGAGTTCGGTCAGATTCATCTCGGCATCGCCGCTGCGGTAGGCAACCGAATGTCCGCCGCCGAGGTCGAGATCAGTGAGGATACGACCGTGTTCCGCACGGACCCTGGCCATTTCGCCGATCATCCGGCGCACCGCCTCGCCGTAGTGATCCGGATCGTGGATTTGCGAGCCCAGGTGGCAGTGGAAGCCGATCAATTCGAGGTTCGGTTGGCGCATGATGCGTTCGACCGCCTCGGCGGCCATAACGCTGCCGAGCGGAAAACCGAATTTCTGATCCAACACACCGGTTTTCACGGCCGGATGCCCGTGCACGTCGATGCCGGGCGAGAGTCGGAGCAGGACTTGCTGCGGTCGGGTAGCCAGGGCCGAGAGCAAAGTGATCTCGGTCGGTGAATCGACCACGATCCGGCCGACGCCGCATTTCAGGGCGGCTTCGAGTTCGTCGAAGGATTTGCCGTTGCCGTGCAATACGATTCGCTTCGGGTCGACACCGGCCGCGATGGCGATGGCGAGTTCACCCGCCGAGCATACGTCTACCGAAAGTCCTTCCTGGGTAACCCATTCCGCGACCGCGCGGATCATCAGCGCCTTGCCCGCGTAGATGATCTCGGCCTCCGGGAAGGCCTTCTTGTAGGCGCGGCAGCGGGTGCGGACCTCGTGCTCGTCGAGCACATAGGTGGCGGTGCCGTACTGGTCGGCAATATCGGCGAGGGCGACTCCGCCGAGGGTGATTCTGCCGTCGCCGTCGTAGTGGGTATCTCGCGGCCAGACCGCGGAGTCGAGGCGCGAAGGCATTCCCGATCGCAGCGACGGGAAGATTTCGAGCAGCGTCACGTGGTTCTCCTGGGTGCGCCCCCGCTTTCTCGGCATGCGGGGCCGATATCAGGACTACGCCGGTTCCTACTGCTCATGGGCGATGCTGACGGATCCTTGACGCACCCGAAACGTTTCCTGACGGGTTGCTGACCGACACTGTTTTGCGGTCCACGCTCGCGCTGAACCGGACCGATGCCGGCGTTTGTGGTCGATGGATGGTTCGGCCACCACGGTGCTGTGTGCCCGCGAGAATTGCGCGGCAACGGCCGAGTTCGCGCTTCTCAGCCGCCGAGCTTCTTGTAGAACGCACCGGCGACGGGGGCGGTGAGGGCGCGAGGGCCGTATTGGCCTGCCACGCTCATGCCCTTGCTGATGAGGCCGGGAACGACGCGCATCTTGTTGCGTGCCAAGGCGTCGATGGAGATTTTGGCTGTGTATTCGGAGGTGACCCACATGAAGTCGGGCACCATTCGGTCGACGATGGAGGCCTCGGCCGGATCGGGAGTTTCGGTGCGGACCGGGCCGGGGGCGAGCAGGGTGACGTGCACGCCGGAGCCCTTCAATTCGCCGCGCAGCGATTCGGAGAAGGTGTTGGCGAAGGCCTTGCTCGCCGCATAGGTCGCATTGTTCGGAATCGGCATGTTGCCCGCCGCCGAACCGCTGATCAGGATGCCACCGCCACCCCTTGCGATCATGCCGGGCAGCACGGCCAGGGTGAGATCGTGCACCGCAACGGCATTGAGCTCCATCTGGTCCCGCTCATAAGCCGGATCCAATTCGGCGACCGCACCGAACGTCGCGATACCGGCGTTATTGCAGAGTATCGAAATATCGCGCGCCGCCAACTCCTCGACCAGCGCTCCCCGCGCCGTCCGATCGGCCAGATCAACCGCCCGCACCTCCGCGGTAATCCCATGCGCCAACGTCAACCGCTGCGCAAGCTCGGTCAATACCTCCCCCCGCCGCGCAACCAGGATCAACGAATACCCGCGCGCAGCAAGCTCAGCAGCAAGTGCAGTCCCGATACCTGAAGAGGCACCAGTAACAACCGCACGGTTCTCAGACGTAGGAGAGGGCAAACTCACGAGAAGAGCCTAGGCGATCCACCCAACCTCAACCGCCCAGGCCACGCCGCACCTCCACCGAGTCGGATCGAGAATGCAACCCTGGAGGGGCGCTCTCGACGTTTGCCTCCCCACGCATGGCGTTCAACGGCCCAGGACCCGACCGCAGGGCACAGTGGGGAGGGACACGCTCGCTCGGCGCCTA
This sequence comes from Nocardia sp. NPDC049737, assembly GCF_040674755.1. Taxonomy (NCBI): domain Bacteria; kingdom Bacillati; phylum Actinomycetota; class Actinomycetes; order Mycobacteriales; family Nocardiaceae; genus Nocardia; species Nocardia sp. NPDC049737. Next base: position 93,442 of record NZ_JBFANH010000001.1, read on the forward strand.
CGTCGGCACCTGCCGCTGCCTGGTCCGACACCTCGCCCCCGCCAAGCCCGCATTAGCCCTGGCGTCGAGAATGCGCTGGTGGAGGGGTGCCTTCGGGCGTCTGCCGCTACCAGCGCATGGTGATCAACGGTCCAGGTCTGCGTTACAGGCGGGCTGCTAGGCGGGTGCCCTGGTCGATGGCGCGCTTGGCGTCGAGTTCGGCGGCTAGGTCGGCGCCGCCGATCAGGTGGATGTTGGCCCCGGCGGCGCGTAGCGGTTCTTCGAGTTCGCGGACGGATTCCTGGCCTGCGCAGATGATGACGTTGTCGACCGGAATCAATTGGGGGCGTTGGCGTTTCTCGCCGAAGCTGATGTGTAGGCCGTTGTCGTCGATGCGTTCGTAGTTGACGCCGCCGACGTGCTCGACGCCCTTCGCCTGGAGTGCCGCGCGGTGCACCCAACCTGAAGTCTTGCCGAGATCCTTGCCGAATGAGGTCGACTTGCGTTGCAGCAGAACGACTTCGCGGGCTGCCGGTGCGGGCTTGGGTTTGGTGAGCTGGCCGCGGGCCTGTTCATCCGCCGAGTCTACGCCCCACTCTTCCTTCCACTCGTCGAGCTTGAGTGTGGGGTGTCCGTCGACGGTGAGGAATTCGCTTATGTCGTAGCCGATGCCGCCCGCGCCGATGACGGCGACGCGCTTGCCGACCGGCCGCTCCTCGCGCACCAGTTCGGCATAGGACAGCACCATCGGGTGGTCGATGCCAGGGATGTTCGGAATGCGCGGGCGCACGCCGGTGGCCAGCACGATCTCGTCGTAGCGCGCCTCGAGCAACTGTGCCGCGGTGACCCGCTTGTTCAGGTGCAGGGTCACACCGGTGACCTCCAGCATCCTGGTGTAGTAGCGGATCGACTCGTTGAACTCTTCCTTGCCCGGAATGCGGCGCGCGATATCGAACTGTCCGCCGATCTTGTCGTCGGCCTCGAAAAGATCGACTTGGTGCCCACGTTCGGCGAGATTCACCGCCGCCGACAGTCCGGCCGGGCCCGCCCCGACCACCGCGACGCGCTTGGTGCGCCGAGTCGGGAGCAGCTTCAGCTCGGTCTCGTGGCCGGCGCGCGGGTTCAGCAGGCAGGACACGGTCTTGCGCTGGAACGCGTGGTCCAGGCAGGCCTGGTTGCAGGCGATGCAGGTGTTGATCTCGTCGACCCGGTCGGCGGCAGCCTTGTTCACCCATTCCGGATCGGTGAGGAAAGGTCGCGCCAGCGAAACCAGTTGCGCGTCACCGCGGGTGAGGATCTCCTCGGCGATCTCGGGCATATTGATCCGGTTGGACGCGCAGACCGGAATGTTCACCTGCTCGGTGATCTTCGCGGTGAATTCGACGAAGGCGGCCCGCGGTACCGAGGTGACGATGGTTGGCACCCGCGCCTCGTGCCAGCCGATATCGGTATTCAGAATGCTGGCACCCGCGGCTTCGAGTTCCTTTGCCAGCGCGACGATTTCGTCGAAAGTCTGACCGTTCTCGACCAATTCGGCCATGGATAAACGGAATACGATGATGAAGTCGGGCCCGACCGCGGCGCGGGTGCGACGCACGATCTCCACCGCCAGCCGGCGTCGGTTCTCCGGCGTACCGCCCCACTTGTCGGTGCGCTTATTCGTGCGCGGCGCGAGGAACTGGTTGATGAAATAGCCTTCACCGCCCATGATTTCGCAACCGTCGTAGCCCGCGAACTGGGCCAGCTTCGCACAGCGGGCGTAGTCGTCGATGGTTTGCTCGACCCCCCGCGCGGAGAGCTTGCGCGGCCGGAACGGATTGATCGGTGCCTTGATCGAGGATGCCGAAACACTGCCTGGCATATAGGAATAACGGCCCGCGTGCAGGATCTGGATGGCGATCTTGCCGCCCTCTTTGTGTACGGCCTTGGTGATCACCCGGTGCCGGTAGGCCTCGGACTTATTGGTGAGTTTCGCGCCGAACGGCAGCAGCCAGCCGGTGCGGTTCGGGGCGTAGCCGCCGGTGATGATGAGACCTACACCGCCGCGGGCGCGCTCGGCGAAATAGGCGGCGAGCCGGTTGGTATCCCAGGCACGATCCTCCAGGCCGGTATGCATCGACCCCATGATCACGCGATTGCGCAGTGTGGTGAAGCCGAGATCGAGGGGCTCGAAAAGATGGGGGAACGAACTCATCGCTGAGTCTCACCTTTCTTCGGGTCCGCGTGCGGGGCTGTTGCACGAGGTTGCAGGGCTTGCAGTACTTCGTCGCACCATTCGACGAATCCGGACTCCACGCGGATGCCCGCGCGCAGCACGAGGTACTGGTGCAGTGGGGTACCGGAGAGCTGATCCCCAGCGGGGAAGTCACGTTTCTCGATGAGTCGGAACAGTTCGAGGCGCTGACTGTGCTGCTCGCGATGCCGGACGACCTCGTCGCAGAGCGCGCCGATATCGCCGTGCGCGGCGGCGCGAATCTTCACGCCGAGTTCGTTGCGCGGCATCGAGGTATCGGTCGGCGCGGCGATCCAGCGCGCCAGTTCTGTCCGGCCGGCCTCGTTCACCGAGTAGACCTTCTTATCCGGCCTGCCCTCCTGGGCCACCGCCTCGCTGCTGAGCCAGCCGGCTTCCTCCATGCGCTTGAGCACGCGATAGATCTGCTGATGGGTGGCCCGCCAGAAGAAGCCGATCGACTTGTCGAAGCGGCGCGCCAACTCATAACCCGAACCGGCGCGCTCGGTCAGCGATACCAGCAGCGCATGTTCGAGTGCCATGACGCCAGGTTATCGTTACACCCGGTACTATGCAACTGGGTGCATAGCCGAGGCGGTATCGAGTGTTGGCCCGCCCGCCGAGGAAATCCGCACTAGGCTGCGCCCATGAGCGCCGCATCGCGCAGCGATTCGATGAGGGTGGTGGCCGGGTGACGGGTGAGTCGGAAGTTGACGCGCGGGCGACTGTCGGGCAGTCAGCCGGGCGCGGACAAGTGGTGGCGTGGGGGTTGTGGGACTGGGGCTCCTCGGCATTCAATGCCGTCATCCTGACCTTCGTCTTCTCGGTGTACCTCACCGATAAGGTCGGCGACGATCTACCGGGTGGAGTTTCACCGAGCGCGTGGCTCGGCTGGGCTCTGGGCACCGCGGGTTTCGTGGTCGCGCTCACCGCGCCGATCAGCGGTCAGCGCTTCGATGCGAGCGCGAAACGTAAACGCTCACTTGGAATGTTGACCGCGCTGACCATCCTGACGATGGCGTTGATGTTTTTCGTGCACGACGACTACCACCACTTCTGGTTCGGTCTGGTCCTGCTCGGCTTCGGTTCCGCATTCTTCGAATTGGCGGGCGTGCCCTACAACGCCATGCTGCGCCAGGTCTCCACCCCGGCCGATGTCGGTCGGGTCTCCGGATTCGGTTGGGCCATGGGCTATTTCGGCGGGATATTCATCCTGCTGATCAGCTACTTCGGCTTCATCTCCGGCCACGGCGACAATCGCGGTCTACTCGGCGTACCCATCGATGACGGTACGAATATCCGATTGGTCGCGATGCTGGCCGCGGTCTGGTTCGCCGCCTTCGCGCTGCCGGTGCTGTTCGCCGTACCCGAATTACCGCATACCAATGCCGATCCCGGTGCGGACAAGGCTGGATTCTTCGGTTCGTACCGGGTGCTGTGGCGGGATCTGCGCGAGCTGTGGTCCGTGGACCGACGCACCGTCGGTTTCCTGATCGCCAGCGCTATCTTCCGCGACGGTCTTGCCGGGGTATTCACCTTCGGTGCCATCCTGGCGGTGCGGGTCTACGGCATCGCCGACTCCGATGTGCTGCTGTTCGGCATCGCCGCGAATGTTGTTGCGGCACTTGGTGCGATCACCGCTGGTCGATTCGACGATCGTCTCGGTCCGAAGATCGTGATCGTGATCTCGCTGGTCGCCATGGTGATCTGTGGCATCGCGCTGTTGATCGTGTCCGGCCCGGTCATGTTCTGGATCTTCGGCCTGCTGCTCACCATCTTCGTCGGCCCCGCCCAATCCGCCGCCCGCTCCTTCCTCACCCGCCTGGCCCCACCCGGTCGCGAGGGCCAGATGTTCGGCCTCTACACCACTACCGGCCGCGCCGTATCCTTCCTCGCTCCAGCGCTTTTCGGGTTCTTCGTCTGGGCGTTCGACGCCGACCGCGCGGGCATTGTCGGCATTGTGGTAGTCCTCGCCGTCGGTTTGGTGGCGTTGCTCCCGGTCCACAAGCCGGATCGCGCCATTGATCCCGCCGAATAGAGTCGTGCCGCGAGGTCGGCCGCCTAGCATCGGATTGTGGCTGTTTCGTATGTGGTGACCGGCGGTGGCCGGGGGATCGGGCGGGCCATCGTGCAAAGCCTGCTCAGCACCGAGAACACGGTGGTGGCCATCGAGCGTGACGCTGCGGCGCTGGCATGGGCGGGCGACCGTGTGCTCGCCGTGATCGGCGACGCATCGTCGGTCGAGACCGCCGAGCGCGCCGCGGATCTCGCGCAGGCGGTAGGCCCGCTGGTCGGATGGGTGAACAATGCGGCGGTTTTCCGGGATGCCGTGGTGCATACCGCGCCCGCGCCGCAGGTGCTCGAGTTGATCAATGCCAACCTGTCACCCGCCGTCATCGGCTGCACGACCGCGGTGCGCCGGTTCCTCGCGGCGGGAGCCGGGGGCGCGATCGTGAATGTCAGCTCGCACCAAGCACAGCGGGCGGTGCCGGGTGCACTGCCCTACAGCACGGCGAAGGCGGCGATCGAAGGGCTGACCCGGGCCATCGCGGTCGAATATGGGCGCAACGATATTCGGTGCAATGCGGTCGCTCCGGGCTCGGTGGATACCGAAAGGTATGCCGAATTCCTGGCCGGACTGACTCCTTCGGCATCGGCGAAGGTGCAGCGGGAAATGGCGGTGCTGCATCCGATCGGGCGTGTGGCCACGACGGGTGAAGTCGCGGCAGCGGTTGCCTTTCTCTTATCGGCGGATGCGAGCTTCATCAACGGGGCGGTGGTCCCGGTGGACGGTGGCCGCTCGGTGCTCGCACTCGATCCGGAAGCCGGCTAGCGCTCCTTGCTCGGCCACCAGGCGGCCATGCCGAGTGCGATGAGGCGGACCTGGCGGATGGTGCGGTCGATGATGGCGGGTTGGTCGCGCGGGGTGGCGGCGACGTAGTCGGCAATGCAGTCGGCGACCGTGGAGACGATCAGGTCGGCGGCCAATTCGAGGTCGTCGGGGGACCAGGAGTCCAGGGCGGGGACGCGGGACAGGTCGACGACCAGTTCGCGCACGATCAATTGCAGTTCGAGCGCGATGGCATGTTGCAGGGCGGCCGAGCCGCCGCGGCGTTCGCGGGTGATGAAGCCGAAGAGTTCGCGTTTGGTGGCGACCTGATCGAAAACAAACCGCACGGTCTCCGATAGTCGGGCATCGGGCGTGCGACGCAGTTGACGCAAGGCCAGGCGCAGCGCTCGGATGCCCTCGTCGACCAGGGCCGCGCCGAGATCGTCGAGTGAGGCGAAATGCCGGTAGAACGCGGTCGGCACAATGCCCGCGGAGCGGGCGATCTCACGCAGGCTCAGCGCGCCGAAGCCACGCTCGGCGGCCAGCGCGAGCGTGCCGTCGAGTAGGGCCTGCCTGGTGCGCTCCTTGCGCTCGCCCCGGGTAGCTGTGGTCTCGGTCATCACAGTGAGCATACAGCCGTTCACCATTCGTCCATTCCAAGGATGTAGTTCGGGTCACATCAGTTCCTGGTTGACACTGGACCCGGTCCATCGGTCACACTAGTTGAGTGTACAGACGTGCACTGAATTCTTCACCGATGAGGGTTCAGGAGTACGTCGCAGCCCGAAAGCAGAGGCAACCACATGGTGGGACTCATCGACTTGGTGCAAACCCTGACCACACCGCACCCGCTCGACCGCTACCTGGAACTCGTCCGCCCCACGCTGACGGTTCGGGAGTTGCGGGCGCAGATCACCCACGTCCGCCGCTCGGTTCCGGGTTCGGTGACGCTGACCCTGCGCCCCACCCGGCAGTGGCGCGGCCACGTCGCGGGGCAGTATGTACAGATCGGCGTCGTGATCGACGGCGTCCGGCACACCAGATGCTATTCACCGGTAAATTCGGCGGGGCGGCGCGACCGCCACCTGCAACTGACGGTCAAGGCGCATCCGGGCGGCCTGGTATCGCAATATCTCTACCGCAATGCCGTACCCGGCATGGTGGTCAGCCTGGAACCGGCCGCTGGTGTCTTCCGACTGCCTGAACCGCGTCCCGAACGAGTGCTGTTGATCAGCGGCGGCAGCGGCATCACCCCGGTGTTGTCCATGCTGCGCACGCTGGCAGATGAGGGCTATCCGGGTGATCTCGCCTTCCTGCACTATGCGAAATCACCGGAGACGGTGCCGCATCGGGCCGAGCTGGAGTCGATTGCGCAGGCGCACAAGAACTTCCGCATCGAACTGCGTTATCCCGGTGACGGTTCAGGCCATTTCGACTACGACCAACTCGAACGAGTCGCACCTTGGTTCGCTGACGGCGAGACCTACGTCTGCGGTCCACCGGGCCTGATGGACGCGGTGCGCAAGATCTTCGAGGCCGAGCAGTTGGAGGAGCGGCTGCATACCGAGGAATTCACCCTGTCCGCCACCCCCGTCGACGCCGACGAGGCCTTCGGCACGGTCAACTTCTCGGCCAGCGGCCGCAGCGCTGAGAACAACGGTGCCGTCCTGCTGGAGCAGGCCGAGGCCGCGGGGCTGACACCGGAATATGGCTGCCGGATGGGCATCTGCTTCTCCTGCACCGCGGTTCGCCGCTCCGGCTGCACCCGCAATGTGCGCACCGGCGAAACCGACAGCGACCCGGATCAGCCCATCCAGCTCTGCATCAACGCGCCCGTCGGCGACGTCGACATCGATATCTGACAAAGGGGACTGAGCAATGACAATTCTGACCGAAACGAAAGACGGCCCGCTGGTACTGAGCCCGGACCAGGTCGAGGAACTCGGCCGGGCCCTCGACGAGCTGCGTGCCCGGGTCGTCGCCGATCTCGGCGACGCCGATCGCGAATACATCTACTCGATCATCAAGGCGCAGCGCGGTTTCGAGATCGCCGGACGCAGCCTGATGTATCTCGGCTTCCTGCCGCCGTTCTGGCTGGCCGCGGTGGCCGCGCTGAGTGTGTCGAAGATCCTGGACAATATGGAGATCGGCCATAATGTCATGCACGGCCAGTACGACTGGATGCGTGAGCGCGGCCTGAATTCCCGTGAGTTCGAATGGGATACGGTCTGCCCGGCGGATCAGTGGAAGCATTCGCACAACTACATGCACCACACCTTCACCAATATCCACGGCATGGATCGCGATATCGGCTACGGCATCCTGCGCATGGACGAAGCCCAGCAGTGGAATCCGCTGCGACTGGGCCAGCCGCTCTACGCTTTCGCGCTGATGGTGCTGTTCGAGTGGGGTGTGATGGGCCATGACCTGGAGGTGGAGAACATCATCCGGGGCAAGAAGAGCTGGTCGGACATCAAGCGATTGGTGAAGGGCCAGTGGCGCAAGGCCGGTCGGCAGGTGCTCAAGGACTACCTCGTCTTCCCAGCGCTGACCGGTCCGCTGTTCGTCAGCACACTCGCCGGAAACACCGCCGCGAATCTGGTGCGCAATCTCTGGGCCTTCTCCATCATTTTCTGCGGCCACTTCCCCACGGGCGTACAGACGTTCACCGAAGCGGAGACCGCCGAGGAGACCCGTGGTGAATGGTATGTCCGGCAGATGCTCGGCTCGGCCAACATCACCGGCAGCAGGCTCTTCCACATCATGTCCGGCAATTTGTCGCACCAGATCGAGCACCACCTGTTCCCGGATCTGCCCGCGAACCGCTATCCGCAGATCGCGCCGGAGGTTCGGGATCTGTGCGAGAAGTATGGATTGCCCTACAACACCGGTTCGCTCGGTGAGCAAGTCGGATCGGTGTGGCTGAAGATTTTCAAGCTGGCACTGCCGGCGTTCTTGGTCGGGAAGGAGTCCACGCCCGGTGTTATCGTAATGCGACAGCGGAACACAACCGAAGTGGGCGTGTGAATGATCGGGAAATTCGAAAGCAACAAGGATCTAATTCAAGAATTGACTTCCTCTGGTGCGCGACATGTCGGAAATATTGCGAATATCATCACCGGCACCGTCGCGGAGGTCACCCGGGAGATCGGTGAGTGGATCACCGACGCCATCGAGATGAACGAGGCCGCGGACGCCGCGCGTAAGGATGCCGCGGCGCAGGATACGAACGATTTCGTCGATGAGGCCGATGTGTCCTATGACGCGGAGGTCGAGCCGAGCGCGCCGTTCGTCGAGGCGGAAGTGGTCGAGTCGGAGATGGACAAGCCCCGGTGATCACCACACCGGCAGCCTGCGCCGGTGCTCGATCACATCGGTGATCAGGTCCTTGTACCCGTCGGCCAGTTCGGCCAATCGGCTCCACTGCAGTTGGGCGTAATCGTCCAGCTGCAGTGGATGCGGTGGCCCCACGGGTGCCGAAATGCCCAATGCATGTTGTGCCGCAACCCATTTCGCCGCCATTCGATCGATAACGGCACCCAGGGTCTCGGTGTGCAGCGAGGCGCCGGCACGGTGCTCCACATTGCCGGCAACCCAATTGTCGATATGGCCGACCAGTTCGGTTCGGTGTGCGTCGAGGTCATCGACGAGCTGTAGGTACTGTGCTACGCGGCCGCTCGGCGTGTCCGGCGCATGTGCCGCCTGCAGGGCATTGCGCCTGCGTTCATGACATTCGACCAGTGCGCGTCCAGCGGCCAGGACACGGTGCCGGTGTCGATTCGGATCGTGCGGATCGCGAAATGCGCGCAGTAGCGCCGATGGCGATGGCAGCTCGTCGGCTTCGATACGACCCGCTGCGTATTCGGTATGCATGATGCACGCCCCTGCGGTGGCGATGGGTGTGTCTTTGGATGCGCCAGGGCCGAGGAGGATTTCGGGGAGGGGCACCCCTCGGCTCCGGCGCAGCCCCGCACTCGGATCGCCCTCCATACAGTCCACCAACACGGCAAAGAAACCGGGAAATCCGCGACGATGCGATGAGGAAGACGGCCCGAGATAATCGGGACCTTTTCAGGAAAGCGCGATAGTCGAATCGGCGCAATAGAATGGTGTAGAAACAGATGAGCTGCCGGGAAATCGTTATGATCCGTTACGGATCGGTCACATAACCGCCGACTTTCCTACCTTCGTGAAATCGCTGAGCGCATGAGCAGCAACCACTTCCGGCGAGGTGCGAGCGAGACCTCGTTCGATCGACTAGCCTCGGTGTTCGTGCCCGCCTATGTGTCTTCGCCCGAGCTGACGTTCGGGTTCATGTTCGCGCTGGAAGATCCGGAGCGAATCGCCGAGGTGGTGCGCACGCTCATCCTCCGCAAGACGGTGTCGGTGTTCCGACTCGCGCGCCTGTCCGACGACGACGGGCCGCCCGAACGCTATGTCGTGAACTGGGCGGTGATTCCGCAGATCTCGATCACCACCAGCGCCCCGGACCCGGACGAGTTGGAGGCCGGACAGATCATGCTGGTGAACGCCTTCCTCGGTGAGGAGGGGGAGGTCAGTCTGTACTCGGCCCAGGGGCAGGCGCCGGGCTGAGGCCCGGTGGTCGCATTCTTCGCGATTCTGATCATCGGTAACTTTCCGCGCGCACTGTTCGACTTCAAGGTCGGCGTCATGCGCTGGCGTTGGCGGGTCGGCTTCTACGCCTACTGCTCGGCCTGCACCGGTGGTCCATCCGGGGTTGCCTACGCCTCGCCGATGCGTGACGAATATCCGCCGTTCCGACTCGACCAGGACGCCCGCGCACTCGAAAACAACTGAATGTCAACCGAATCCGGAGCCGGACCGCGGGTCGGTCACCAGGCGGATTCATAGATCCGCCGGACCACGTCCTCGATGTCCGGCTCCTCTATCGACAGGTCGCGCACCTCGGCGCGATCGGCGACCGCCGCCAGAACCAGTGCGGCGGTGGTGGATTCGGCATCGAAGGCCAAACGCTGTCGCATGCCCCCGCCCTCGCTGGTCAACAGTTCGGCGCTCGGCAGATCGTCGAGATCGCGGGTCGGTTCGGCCAGGTCGACGACCAGCACCCGCCGCGCGCCAACCCGCACCGCCAGACCGGTCAGTGAACCGTCGTACACCAGAGTGCCGCGGTCGACGACAAGCACCCGATCACAGAGCCGCTCGATATCACCCATATCGTGGGTGGTCAGCAACAGGGTGGTGCCGCGCTCGGTGCGTTCGGCGCGCAGGAATTCGCGTAGTCGCTGTTTCGACAGCACATCGAGGCCGATGGTCGGTTCGTCGAGAATGACCAATTCCGGAGAGTGCAACAGTGCCGCGGCTACCTCCGCCCGCATGCGCTGGCCGAGCGAGAGCTGGCGCACCGGGGTGTCCAGTGTCTCGGCCATCTCCAGTTGTTCGACCAACTCGTAGGTACGTTTTTGCGCGACATCGGATTCCAAGCGGTGGATCGCTGCTAGAATCGAGAACGATTCGCGCAGTGGTAGGTCCCACCACAGCTGGGAGCGCTGCCCGAACACCACACCGATTCGGGCGGCGAGTTCACGACGCCGTCGCACCGGGTCCAGGCCGCAGGTGCGCACGGTGCCCGAGGTGGGGACCAGGATGCCGGTCAGCATTTTGATCGTGGTCGACTTGCCCGCCCCGTTCGCGCCGATATATCCCACCGCCGAACCGCGTTCGATGCGAAATGTCATCCGGTCCACCGCGGTGAGTGTTTCGCGGCTGCGTCGCCAGCGATGCCCGTTCTTGCGGTACAGAATGAATTGTCTTGTCAGGTTCTCGATCTCGATGATCGAGTCCGATAACTCGCTGTCCGCCACGCTTATCCGCCGCCTCCCTGATAGTGCCGAGTGCCTAGTCGCCACAAACCAAACGCAAGCAGCCACACCCACAGCGCGGCCAGCGGTGCGCACCAGGCCAGCCAGGGCGGCAGCAGCGGCGGGCCGGGTAGGTGTAGCAGTGCGATGGTCGGTAGATACGCCGTGAACGCGACCGGAATGGCGAAGCCGAATACCAGCCTCAGCGACGTCGGAAACACCGAAGCCGGTTGCATGGCCGCGAAGGAGCCGCCGTAGGTGAAGCTGTTGGTCAATTCCGCACCGTCGATCAGATAGAACTGCGCGCCGGCGGCGCAGACGAACACTCCGCCGAACAGTGCGATGCCACTGAGCAGGGTGGTCACCAGCAGTACGAGAGTTCGCGGACCCCAGTCGAGATCGTTGCGAACGAGACCGAGTCCGAGCACGATGATCGCCACCGAGGCGCGGGCGAATCGGCGCAGCGAGATGTCGCTGGTGATGAGCTGCAACAGAAGTGGTTGGGGGCGCAGGTGGTAGGCGTCGAGCACGCCGAGCCGGATGAGTGTCGGCAGTGAATCAAGGTGGCCGAACAGGACTTGGGCCAGTGCGAATGCGGAATTGCTCAGGCCGAACAGCAGCAGTGCGCCGTCCAGATCGAGGCCGCCGAGCACCTGGACATTGTGGTAGATGACCCAAACCTCGGCGAATTCGACGATGCCGATCAGGAAGGCGCTGAATACCTCACTGGCGAAGGACAATCGATATGCGCGCTGGGCTCGCATCCGCGACCGCAGCACCGCCGCATACGGGGTGAACCAGGTACCGGCCGGTACGGGCGTATACGGGGGCTCAACCACCCTGCACCTCCAGCCTGCGGCGTCCGGCCATCAATAGTGCCCGGCCCACCGCACCGACCGCGAGTACCCAGAACACTTGTGCGGCAACGACCGTCACGGCGTCCATCCCGATGACCCGACCCGACAGGATGTCGATCGGCGACTGCAGGATCGACGGGAACGGAGTGGCCTGCGCGACGGTGCGCAGCCATGCCGGGAACATGTGGACCGGCACGAACAACCCGGCCAGAAACGTGCCGCAGATCTGGTATAGCACTCGCAGGCCGCGGGTTTCCACTACCCAGAATCCGATCAATCCGACGGCGAAAAGGCATAGAAATGACAACGCGACGGCCAGTACCACGCTGACCAGCCCCAGCACGTAGGGTCCGGGCGTGCCGGGCATGAGGAGCCCGAAAGTAAGCACGCCGACCAGTACGCTCGGCACCCCGCGCGGCAGGATCGTGCAGGACGCGCGGCCGAGATCCATGGCGAGATAACTGAACTGGACATCGACCGGACGCAAGAAGTCGATCGCGATATCGCCGTTCTTGACTCGATCCACCAATTCCAGTGGTGGCCCCATGAATTGAGTCGCACCGAGCAGTCCCTGTGACAGCCAGACGTAGGCGCCGATCGATCCGACGTCGTAACCACCGAAGCCGCCGGAGGCGCGCACCGCCGACATCATCACCGCCGCGCGCACGAATCCGAACACGCAGTTGGTGAACAGGCCCGCGAACATCGCGAGTTTGTATTGGGATTGGCGTCGGAAACCGGCTCGTACGAGGTAGAGGTACAGCCGCGCGGTCCGGAGTGGGTGCGCTACGGCGAGCTGCGAACTGTTGCCCTCCACTCTGCCGCGCACAAAAAGCTAACTCTACGGTGCGTCGGGGGACGCGCGGTAGGTAAGCGCGCGATTTTTGGAAAAGTGCGACAAACCTGCTGCACCAATGTTAGAAACACAGTCACTTCAGATTTGCCTCGTGGGCGCTCGCGCACGACAGGAAGGATCGTCGATGACTGTCGCCGCTAGCGACTGCTCGCAGGTCGCTCGAGACAACACCGCTAGCGACTGCTCGCAGGTCGCTCGAAACAACACCGCTAGCGACTGCTCGCAGGTCGCTCGAAACAGCACCGCTAGCGACTGCTCGCAGGTCGCTCGAAACAGCACCGCATTGACCGTTTTCGAGACGCTCGAGTCGAATGTGCGCGGGTACTGCCGGGCCTGGCCGACCGTCTTCGACACCGGCAGCGGGTCCTGGTTGCGTGATGAGAACGGCAAGGACTACCTGGACTTCTTCGCGGGTGCGGGCGCACTCAACTACGGCCACAACAATCCGGTGCTGAAGCGGGCACTGCTGGACTACATCGTCGGCGATGGCATCACACATAGCCTCGACATGTCGACCGTCGCCAAGCGACGGCTGCTGGAGGCCTTGCGGGACACGATCTTCGAGCCGCGCGGCCTCGACTACAAGGTGCAGTTTCCCGGTCCGACCGGCGCAAATGCGGTCGAGGCCGCGCTGAAGTTGGCTCGCAAGGTCACCGGACGTCAGACCGTTCTCAACTTCACCAACGCCTTCCACGGCATGTCGCTCGGCGCCCTATCGGTGACCGGAAATGCCGCCAAACGCGCGGCTGCCGGTGTACCACTGCCGCATACGATGCCCATGCCCTACGACGGGTTCCTCGATGTGGCCGACGATCTGCGCTGGATGCGGCGGGCCCTGGACGATTCGTCCTCGGGGGTGGACAAGCCCGCCGCGGTGATCGTGGAGACGGTGCAGGGCGAGGGCGGGGTGAATGTCGCCCGCTCGCAATGGCTGCGGCAGCTGGCCGAATTGTGCAGGGCGCGCGGAATTCTGCTGATCGTCGACGATGTGCAGATGGGTTGCGGACGGACCGGCGGGTTTTTCTCATTCGAGTTCGCGGGCATCACTCCCGACATCGTGACGCTGTCGAAATCCATCGGCGGTTACGGGTTGCCCATGGCTCTGGTGCTTTTCAAGCCCGAACTCGATCAGTGGGCGCCCGGTGAGCACAACGGGACCTTTCGCGGCAACAATGCGGCATTCGTCACCGCGCGGGTCGCGCTCGAGCACTATTGGTCAGATAGTGCGCTGGAGATTTCGACGGTGGCCAAAGGGGAGCGCACGGCACGCGTGCTCGCCGACATCGCAGCGGCATCTCCCGGTGTCTCGACGCGCGGTCGCGGGCTGGTGCACGGCATCGTGTTCGAGGAAGCCTCACGCGCGGGCAAGGTGTGCCAACTCGCCTTCGAGCGCGGGCTGCTCGTGGAGACCTCCGGTTCGGTCGACGAGGTGGTAAAGCTGATGCCGCCGTTGACGATCAGCCAGGACGAATTGGATCGCGGATTGACGTTGCTCGCCGGCGCGGTGGAGGCGATCTGCGGATAGTCACCTGCTGCCGATATTGATCACCGGGTGCGCGCTCGGATCCAGCCATCGCATAACGGCGCTGAGGTCGGCAGCCGGGATCGACACGCATCCGGCGGTCGGGCCTCCGGTCTCGACATGGAGGAAGAACGCCGAACCCGCGCCCGCGACGACGGGCTGACGGTTGTAGTCGATCACGACGGCGTGTTCGTACGCCGCTCCCGCCCGGCCGAGGTTCTCGCTCGCGTTTTCATTGAATTCACAAGTGCCAGTGGCACATTGCGCATAGCGGTTGTAATTCGGCGAGCTGCTATCGGAGACCCACCAGTCCTGCGTGCCGACCTGGCGATAAGGCAGCCGGGTCCCGTCGTTCGGCGCGATCCCGAACGCCTCGCTCAGCGTCCACACCCCAGCGGGAGTGTGCGCCGAATCCTCGCTGGCTCGGCCGATGCCGTCGCGCCCGACATAGGCCAGGAGCGGACCGATCTCGGCGCGCCAGCCGCCTGAAATACGTTGCCACGCAGTCAACGTCGCGGTGGTGGCAGCGGCGTGCTCGGTGACCACGGTGACGACTTGGTCGGCGTCGCCGTGGTACGGCAGGGGTAGATCGGACTTCGATGTGCTGGTGCACGCGGCGACGCCGGCCAGCAGAACCACGAGCAGCACTATGCGTTTCGACAATTGCAACCTCCCGACGGGCCTCGACCCTAATGCAGATTGCGCCCTTGCCATGGCAGGCGGGTTCGAGTGTCCCCGCGCGGGTACGCGATGAGCATTGCCGCGACAAATAGGAGGTCGAACGATGACGGAAGGCAAGGTCGGGAGTCTGCGCACAGTCGTGTTGGATTGCCCGGATCCGCCCAAGCTCGCCGAATTCTACGCCCGCCTGCTCGGCGCCGAACCGACCTACACCTCGGATGACACGTGGGTTGTCATCGAAGAACCCGGCGGCAGGCGCTTGGCCTTCCAATACGCGCCGCAATATCGACCACCGCGCTTCCCGGATCCGGAAGCATCCCAGCAGATACATTTCGACGTGCTGGTGGACGATATCGCGGAGGCCGAGCCGAAGGCGCTCGCGCTCGGCGCGCGGTTGGTGCAGGCCAATGACGACGAGCAGTTCCGTGTCTATGCCGATCCAGTCGGACACACCTTCTGCCTCATCTGGCTGCATCGGCGCTCCTGAGTGCTGGACCTGCGGGTTTGTCCGTTTGTCCACGCGGCGCGTGGGTATGACGCAGGTGACTGCCGCCACCGGCAGTCGCTGAAATCAAGTCGCACGAAGCGGGCGCCCGTCCGGACGCCTGGTTCGGGAGAGGCAGTCACCATGGCCGCGCATCACGCGCAAACCTCCGCGCATTGGACGCCGCTGCGCATCGCGGCGGCGGCGGTCGGTGCGGTGTTCCTGGTGGTCGGCGTGCTCGGCTTCATTCCGGGCGTCACCACGAATTACGACAGCATGGAATGGGCCGGACACAGCTCCGACGCCCAACTTCTCGGGCTGTTCAACGTCTCGATCCTGCACAACATCGTCCACCTGGTATTCGGCGTAGCCGGCCTGCTGGCATCGCGCACAGTGCTCGCATCCCGGGCGTTCCTGCTCGGCGGCGGTCTTATCTACTTGGTGCTGTGGTTGTACGGGCTGGTCATCGACCAGCACAGCGATGCGAACTTCGTCCCGGTGAACACCGCCGACAACTGGCTGCACTTCGCCCTCGGCGTCGGCATGGTCGCCGTCGGGGCGGCGCTCGGTTGGTCGGGCAGCCGACGAGGCATAACCGGGCATCCGCGTCCGTCGATTCAATAGCTACGAGTCGATGAATCCCGCTTGGATGCGGCCCAGCGGGGTTTGTCCATATTCCGGGTTCCGCCGATGCATCAACCGGCGAGTCGGGGGAATGCCCCGGGTAGGAGTCGCGGTCTGGAGCGGACCGTGGCTTCGTCGTAGGAGGTGATGAAGGTGTCGGAGCCGCCGATGTGGCCGGTGCGGAGCTGGCGGATGCAGCCCTGGAATCCCAGTCCGCTGATGCGGGTCTCTGATCGGGTGGAGGGGTTCGTCCGCATTCTGGCCGTCCTGATGCTGCTGATCGCCGTGCCGACCGCGGCGGCGGCCGGTACCGCGGCCTATAGCTCGGCATCCGCACGAATCCACACTGAGAATGCGACGAAAGTCGTTGTGACAGGGACCATTATCGGCACCCCCGCCCGGGTCACCGCACCCATAGCGGACCGCAACGCAACGGTCCGCGACCACTTCGAGGCGCAGGTGTCCTGGATCCACGACGGCAAGTCCGGCACCGCGACCGTCGGCGTCCCCGATGCCGCCGAACCCGGCCAGCCCGCTTCTGTCTGGCTGGGCCCGGACGGCAAACCGACCGCCCCTCCCGAACAATCCAGTGCCGCCGCCGTGCACGGCATCGGTGTGGGTGTCGCCGTTCTACTCGAAATCGGTTGCGGTGTAGCAGCGGTCGTCTGGGCCACCACATGGGCGCTGAACCACCGCCGACACATCCGTTTGGACCGGGAGTGGCGTCAATTCAGCCACCCCACCGGTCAGGGCAGCCAATGATGTACTCGGAGCTCCGGCAGCGAATTGCGACCCGAACGGCCCCGGGTTCCGCGCCGGGGCCGTTGTGATCACTTGCTCAGCGTCTTGCCGCCATTCGGAGCCACCGCGAACCACGTTCCGCCGACACCCTGGCCGAGCAGATCACCCGGCTTGATGTCTTTCGAGAAGTAGTACACAGGCCAACCGCCGATGGTGATTTGGCATGTGCCGTCGGCACGTTCGATGAATCCGACGAGTTGGGGATCGACCCCCGCGGCATAGAGCACTTGATCGCGGGTCACGGTCAGCGGCGGCCAGGTCACGGCGCACTGCCCGGCGCAGTTGGATACCGACGGTGCCGCCGTATCTTTGTCGAACCGGTACAGCGATCGGCCCGATCCGTCCGAAACATACTGTCCGACAGCAGGATTGCTGGTCACTTTGAGCTGCACCGCATTAGTGGTCCCGGTCGCAGCCGTGCCGTCGTAGATCTTCAGCCAGCCTTGCGTTTTCGCCACCGCGGGCGCCTGTGCCGCGGCGGGTACCGCTGCCGCGGCGGTCGACGTCCGCGCCACCGCCTCGGCACCCTTCTCGCCGCCACAGGCGCTGAGCAGGCCGGCGAGCATGACAGCGGCAGCCGCGACCGGCACGGTGACACGCTGAAAACGTTTGGCTGAACTCATCTTTGGAACCCTTCGTCGTTCTTCGACAAGGTGCACAACGCATCTCGTCCCCGTACCACGAGCGACCGCAAGCATTTGGTTCACCCGATCCGCCACAGTCGTGGTGTTCGCTAGCTCACAGTGCATTCGGGCGTGGTGCCGATCAGCTGGCCCAGTTGCGTCGATGAGCCGTCCGGATCCGGCTCTGCTCACAGCGTATCGATGAGCGCCGACACCTCGCGGGCGCAACCGTGGGCGATAGTTATGCCGGAGCCACCGTGGCCGTAGTTGTGGATCACTGGCACCGATGACGCGTCGGCCTGGGCGATCTCCAGGCGGACTTCGGCGCGCCCCGGGCGCAGTCCGACAAGTGTTTCGATGACCTCGGCACCCATCAGCTGCGGTACGAGATCTCGGCATCGACGCAGGATCGACTGTGTCAGTCGCGGATCGGGGGTGCGATCCCATGCTCCGGTCTCCAGTGAGCCACCGAGGATGCAGTCGTGGGTGCGGGGATGGACATAGGCGCGCCCGAGGGGATGCGCTTCGTCACGCACCGAGACCGAGATGCCCGGATTGGTGATGCGCACGATCTGGCCGCGGATCGGGTAGACCTCGGCGTCGTCGGCCAGCGGGCCGGCACGCAGACCCGCACAGTTCACGATCACATCGGGCGCCAGATCGTCGAGCTCGTCCAGACTCCGGATCGTCCGCCGAACCCAGTACGCGCCCGCCTGGCGAACCTGAGCAGCCAACCACGGCAGGAAGATCGGCATCTCGAGCAGCGGAACGGCGAATCGGAACCCGAATCGGTAGTTCGGCGGTAGTTCGTCCGGTCGCGCCAGCCGGAACGCTTGGACGGCCTCGGACCAGGACGGCGTCGCTGGTTCGTCGCGATATACGGCGAGCGACTCGCACATGCGCGCACCAGGTGTACCGGCGTGCGCGAGTCGTTCCAGATGGGTGAACGTTTCGACGCTCCAAGCAGCCACCCGATCGATCGGCCCGGCTGCGGTGGGAAACCATACCGCGGCGGCGAGAAACGATGTCGTCGAGTCGATGGGCTCCGCGCTTACTAACACGACATGGTGCCCGCCGCGCAGCAGCTCGAATGCCGTTGACAGGCCGACGATCCCGGATCCGACTATCACCGCTCGCACGCCGATTATTTTAACACCATTGAGTGTGCCGTTATTTGACGATACATTAATCAGCGATACGATTCGGGAGCGCGGGAGGCACTGTGACTGACGTATTGCACGACGAGGACGTCGGGTATCAGAAGAGTCTCCGCCCACGTCAGCTACAGATGATCGCGATCGGCGGTGCCATCGGGACCGGGTTGTTCCTCGGTGCGGGCGGTCGGTTGGCCAGCGCCGGTCCCGGGCTGGTGCTGGTGTACGCCGTGTGCGGGGTGTTCGTCTTCTTCGTGCTCCGCGCGCTGGGCGAGTTGGTATTGCACCGTCCGTCGTCGGGATCGTTCGTCTCCTACGCTCGCGAGTTCTACGGCGAGAAACTGGCGTATGCCGTCGGCTGGATGTATTTCTTCCACTGGTGCATGAGCGGCATCGTGGATATCACCGCCATCGCCACCTACGTCCACTACTGGTCGGCGTTCGGCGCGATTCCGCAGTGGGTCATCGCGCTGATCGCGCTGGCCGTGGTGGTGGCCATCAATCTGGTGTCGGTGCGCTGGTTCGGTGAGCTGGAATTCTGGGCCGCACTGATCAAAGTTGTTGCGCTGGTAAGCTTTTTGGTGATCGGTACGGTCTTCCTCATCGGACGCTTCCGGATAGCGGGCGAGAGTACCGGGCCCGGTGTCCTGCGCGATCACGGCGGGCTGTTCCCGACCGGGCTGCTTCCGCTGGTCGTCGTCACGACCGGTGTCGTATTCGCCTACTCCGCAGTCGAATTGGTGGGCACCGCCGCCGGTGAGGCCGAAAATCCCGAGAAGATCATGCCGCGCGCCATCAACTCGGTAATCGCACGCATCGCCGTGTTCTATGTCGGTTCGCTGGTGCTGCTCAGTCTGCTGCTGCCCTACACAGCCTTCCGTGGCGGGCAGAGCCCATTCGTCACGTTCTTCGCCAAAATCGGTGTGGATGGTGCGGATTCCGTCATGAACCTGGTCGTGCTGACGGCGGCATTCTCCAGCCTCAATGCGGGCCTGTACTCGACCGGCCGAATCCTGCGCTCCATGGCTATGAACGGCAGCGCCCCCGCCCGCGCAGCCAAGCTGTCAGCGAATGGCGTTCCCTACGTTGGGGTTCTGGCCACCGGCGCGATCGCCCTGACCGGCGTCGGACTCAACGCGGTAGTCCCCGAGCAGGCATACGAGATAGTTCTGAACATGTCGGCCCTCGGCGTCATAACCGCCTGGGCGGCAATCGTCCTGTGCCAATTGCAACTCTGGCGTTGGTGGCGCGACGGCCGCGCAACCCGCCCCACTTTCCGCCTGATCGGCACCCCCTACACCAGCATTGCCACCCTGGTCTTCCTCGCCGGTGTAGTAGCTCTGATGGCGAGCAGTGGAAGCACCGAACAGCGCAGCGCAATCGTCGCCGTCCCGTTGATCATGGTCCCAGTGCTGGTCGGTGGCTGGTTCCTCAGACGACGAACCACCGAGGCCGTCCAGCCCGCGGCGGACTCCGAATCGTCTCATTAGCACGCTACGGCTATCGAGCTATTCGATCATGGTGGAGGGTCCAGCCGAGAGCGCTCGAATCGGCATTACGGAATATCCTGGGCCGCAGCGTACCTCGGCTATTGACGCAGCGTGGGTTGGTAGGACGGATCGGCGGCGTCGCGGGTGCCGGTCGGGTAGCCCTGGCTGGTGAAGAATGCCGATTGCATTACCTGGGCGTCGGCGGTGCACATGACTTCGGAGTCAACGAGACGGCGGTCGCGCGGTACAGATCCGCAGCCGCGAGTGCGGTCACGCCTCCGGTGTCGATCGGCACTGCGGCCGCCGGAATCGCCGTGACCAGTGCGGTCCTTGCGACACGCTCACCGAAGCTGTTCGATCACTTTTGCTAGAGCGGTCATATCCGTCTCGGAGACCGAGTAATGGGTGATCGAGTATGCGTCGCGGTAATGCCGCAGGGTGTCGGCGATGTGGTGTGCGGATCCGTGCAGTACGCCGGGCAGATAACGCAACTGGGCATCGGACAGGTCCGGATTGAACCTGCGGGGCAGCCACAGATCGGTCTCGGCGTGGCCCTGCACGTCCACTGCCTGCAACATCAGGCCCAACTCGAGGTGCGGAAAGCGTTCTCCGGCCGCGGCCCGGACGAACTCGACGCGCTGGGCGAGCGCGACGGTTCCGGCTTTCTCGGAATCGATGTCGGCGCTGACGGGCACCCCGGCCAGCGACACCGTGTCGGCCTGTTCGGCGGCAACCCTCACCAGACGGTCCCCGAGCCCGGCCACCAGCAGCGGAATCCGGCGGTGGACGGGTGGTTGGTGACCGTTCCCGAACAGTGTCCGGATTTCGCCGATGGTGTCACGCAGGTAGTCGATACGCTGCCGCCCGCTCGGGAACGGCAGCCCGGCCGCTTCGAACTCGGGTTTCGCGAAATCCGGTCCGGCACCGAGTCCGAACTCGAAGCGCCCATCGGTGAGCTGATCCACGCTGGCGACGTCACGAGCCAGCAGAGCAGGCCGGTAGAAGCCCGCATTCAATACCATCGTGCCGACGTGCACACGGTTCGTCGCCTCCGCCATGGTGACCACCGTGGGGAAAGGTGAAGTCATACCCAGATGGTCGGGAACCTGGATCACGTCGTAGCCCAGGTCTTCGGCTTGCCGTGCCTTGTCCCGCCACTCGGCGCGCGAGCCCGCGGCGGAGAAACCGACGGCGAACCGAAAAGGACGCTGTGTCATCTCATTTCGAGTCATCTCATTTCGAGTTTCTTCCACACCTCGCACGTTAGTCGATCATGCGGCATCTCGACCGGCGATGTCGGTCGGCCTGGCTGGCGGCGAGGTCACTTGCCGCCTGGTGAGGTTGTCGGCTTCGTCTGGCGTCCAGATGGCCGCGGGCTCCGAATCGTCTCGTAGAAACGCTGATCGGGTCTCGGCGAGTCGTTGAAGAAGTCTGATTTTCTCGTTTAAAGGGTGGTCTGGGGTGGTACCTATCCGACGGCAGGCCGTGACCTCTGCTTACTTCGGGCTACTCGGATGGGAAATCGGTCACAGATGTGACAACTGAATCGGTGAGTTCCTGGGCGGGCCTCGAGACGAGCCCTCGAACCTGGATCCGCGTACGGTCGACAGAGGGTGAGACGACGTGCGCGGTACCCGTCTGCCCGCGTAAACGCGAACGGACGGGCTGCGTGGCGCCCCCGGCAGGAATCGAACCTGCGACCTAGGGATTAGAAGGCCCTTGCTCTATCCAACTGAGCTACGGAGGCAGTGGGTTCCACCATGGCCGACATTGGCCGTGCTGTCCAGCGCGCCAAGTATAGCGACCGTCCAGATGGCTAGCTTCTTAGCGTCAGCAACATTTCAGCACTTGGGTGTGCGGGCCAAGCGAGTCGCGGGATGATCGACATCGCACCTCCGATCCGTTAGCCACCATATCGGCCCAAACCCCGCCGGGCCACGCATTAAGGGCCGACTACGCTCAGTGCCATGTCGTCACCGCGGGACCCGTCCGTCGCACCCGAGCTCACAGCGGGTAAGCCGGGCTACGGGGCGACCTTCGCGATATTGACCGTGCTGGCCGGTGCGATCGCGGCGGTGGTCGCCGCGATGATCGTCGGGCTCTCGGCGGCGCAGGCGCTGAGTCTGCTCGGCATTCCGGATCCGGGATCATTGACAACCTATGGCCTGCCCGCGGTGCGCGCACTCGCCGATCTGTCCGCCGCGCTGACCGTCGGCTCACTGCTGCTCGCCGCATTCCTGGTGCCGCCGCAGGCCAATGGGCTGCTCGATGTCGGCGGATATCGGGCGATGCGACGCGCTTCGAACTTCGCGTTGGTCTGGGCGTGCTGTGCGGCACTGCTCATACCGCTGACGGTGTCCGACACCACCGGGCAGCCGGTGCGGCAGATCTGGCGGCCGGAGCAGTTGTGGCACGCGATCGACCAAGTGGAGCTGGCCCAGGCGTGGCGCACGACGGTGGTGTTCGCGCTGATCGTCGCGGTGGGTTGCCGACTCGCGCTGCGTTGGGGATGGGCCCCGGTGTTGTTCGGCGGCGCGATCGTGACCATGATGCCGCTGGCACTGACCGGACATTCCTCCGCGGGTGGCGCGCACGACCTGGCCACGAACAGCCTGATCCTGCATCTGGTTTCGGCCGCGGTATGGGTCGGTGGATTGTTCGCGGTGCTCGCGCATGCGATGCGCGACGGCGAGCACACAGATACCGCGGCCAGGCGGTTCTCACTCACCGCCACGATCGCCTTCGTCGTGATCGGCGTCAGCGGTGTGATCAATTCCTGGGTGCGGGTGCCGTGGAGCGATCTGTTCACCACCAACTACGGCCGACTCGTGATCGCCAAGGCCTGCGCGCTCGCCGTGCTCGGCCTCTTCGGGTATCTGCAGCGCCGCGCCAGCCTGCCCGCACTCGCCGCGAATCCGCGTGACCGCGCCGCACTGATTCGATTCGGCGGGCTGGAGGTGCTGATCTTCGCGGCGACCATGGGTCTGGCCGTCGGGTTGGGGCGCACGCCGCCACCGCCGCCGACCAGCGTGCCGACACCCGCCGAGGTGGAACTCGGTTACAACCTCGACGGCCCGCCGACCGCCTCGCGCATTCTTTTCGACTGGCGCTTCGACTTGATCTTCGGCACGCTGGCCATCGTGCTTGCCGTGCTGTACCTGCTGGGGGTGCGGCGGTTGCGCGCGCGGGGCGATGCCTGGCCGATAGGGCGCACCATCGCCTGGCTCTCGGCCTGCGCAATCCTGCTTTTCGCCACCTCGTCCGGGGTCGGACGGTATTCGCCCGCGGTCTTCAGTGTGCACATGGGACAGCACATGGCGTTATCGATGCTCGCGCCGATTCTGTTCGCGCTCGGCGGTGCCGTCACCCTCGCGCTGCGGGCGTTGCCAGCGGCCGGGCGCGGCGGCGTGCCCGGGCCGCGTGAGTGGATTCTGGTCGCGGTGCACAATCCGGTCTCGCGATTTCTGACCCTTCCGATCGTCGCGTCGGTGATCTTCGTCGGCGGGTTCTATGCCCTGTACATGGGCGGTATCTACGACTCGTTCGTCGATTCCCATGCGGCGCATCTGCTGATGAATCTGCATTTCCTGCTCAGCGGCTATCTGTTCTACTGGGTTGTCATCGGCATCGACCCCAAACCGCGCCAGGTGCAGCCGCTGACCAAGCTGGGCATGGTGTTCGGTTCCCTACCCTTCCACGCCTTCTTTGGTATAGCGCTGATGAGCATGACCACCGTGATGGGCGGATGGTTCTTCCGCAGTCTTGCCCTCGGCTGGAATAACGACCTGCTCGGTGATCAGCGCACCGGCGGTAGCCTGGCGTGGGCCAGTGGTGAGGTGCCGTTGGTCGTGGTGATGTTGGCGCTGCTCATCCAGTGGTCACGCAGCGACGCGAAACTCGCGAAGCGGACCGACCGGGCCGCCGACCGCGACCACGACGCCGAACTGGCCGCGCACAATGCCATGTTCGCCGAACTGGCCAAACGTGATCGAGGAATACGTCATTGAGCTCCCATCGAGGTGCAAGCGTGAGTGAGCGGGGTACCGCGGTGGTGGAGAACAGGCACGCCCGACGGGTATATCGGTCCGATGTGCGGGCGGCCCGCAGACGGCTGGCCGGCCAGGTGCGCAAGACGCCGGTCTTCCATACCTCGATCATCGGCCCGAACGGGCCGGTTCCGGTCACGCTGAAACTCGAGTACCTGCAGCACGGCGGGACATTCAAGGTGCGCGGCAGTTTCAACGCGCTGTTGGAGTCCTCGGCTCAGGTCGACCACGTGGTGATCGCCTCAGGTGGGAATGCCGGGATCGCGGCCGCGCTGGCCTCGGCTCGTCTCAGTAAGACGTGCACGGTGGTGGTTCCCGAGTCGGCGCCGCATACCAAGGTGGCCGCGATGTGGTCCTACGGTGCCGAAGTGCTCTGGCACGGAACGACTTACGGCGAGGCCTACAGGTACGCGACCGAGCTGGCCGAAGAGCGGGGCGCGCTGCAGCTGCATGCCTACGACCTGCCTGCCGTGGTTGCCGGTGCGGGTGTTGTCGGGCTGGAGCTGGAAGAGCAGGTGCGCGGGCGGCCGCCGGTGCTGGTCGCGGTCGGTGGCGGCGGGTTGGTCGCCGGTATCGCGGCGGCGTTGGGGCGGCGACAGCAGGTGGTCGGGATCGAACCGGAGGGCATTCCGACGCTGAACGCCGCGCTGCTCGCGGACCGGCCGGTAGATGTGAATGTGCGCAGCATCGCGGCGGATTCTTTGGGCGCCAATCGAATCGGGGATATCGCGCTGGATATCGCGCGACGCTATGAAGTCCGATCGCTGCTGGTGACCGATGACGCCATCTCGACCGCGCGCGAATATCTGTGGCGCGAGTTCCGGGTTGTGGTGGAACTTGCGGGGGCGACGGCATTGGCCGCCGTGCAGAGCGGTGCTTATGTGCCTGCCGAAGGGGAGCGCCCGGTGATCGTGCTGTGTGGGGCCAATACGGATCTGGCGGTCTTCTGACTCGGGTGTGTGAAGCGGCGACTGTCCACATGTCGCGAAGTTGTCCACATTCGGGAATCGGGGCGGCCGGAGGGGTTCGAAACCGTCAGGCTGAAAGGGCCTCTCAGTGAGGGGTGAGAGCCTGACGGATCGAAATATAAAGGGGCGCAACGATGTATGAATCGATGGTTACCGTGATCGGGACCGTGGTCACCCACCCGGTCAAGCGTGATCTGACCAACGGCGAGCAGGTCGTGACCTTTCGGATGGCGAGCAATTCGCGGCGGTTCAATCCGGAGACGAGTGAATGGGTCGACAGCGGGACTCTTTACCTCACCGTCAGCTGCTGGCGTCGTCTTGTGGTCGGTGTCGACGCCTCGTTGCGGCGCGGCGATCCGGTCATCGCCTACGGCCAGCTGCGCACCCACGAGTACCGAGCCAAGGACGGCGTGGAACGGCGTGATATCGAGATGCGCGCCACCTCGATCGGACCGGACCTGTCCCGCTGCACCGCGCAGGTGGTCCGGCGCGCGGTTTCGAGCGCGGCGTCCGGACCCAGTACCCTGGCACGGAATAGTTGTGACCGATCCAGCGCTGATGACCGTGCACGCGTCGATGGGGAGGGACCGGGGGAGGACGCGACGTCCCTGACTTCCGCACCGCCCCGGCTCGCGGATACCGAGCCCGTCGACGCTTGACCGCACGGCCGGATACCCCGGCGACAGTGGTGGCTCTGCTGCATTCCATCGATACCCACACCGATAGGCTTTCCTTTATGGCTGAGTTCATCTACCAAATGAAGAAGGTTCGCAAGGCGCACGGCGACAAGGTCGTGCTCGACGATGTCACCTTGAACTTCCTTCCCGGCGCGAAGATCGGCGTCGTCGGCCCCAATGGCGCGGGTAAGTCCAGCGTGCTGAAGATCATGGCCGGACTGGACCAGCCGAACAACGGAGATGCCTTCATCGCGCCGGGCGCCACGGTGGGCATCCTGCAGCAGGAACCGCCGCTGAACGAGGAGAAGACGGTTCGCGGCAATGTCGAGGAGGGCCTCGGCGAGGTCAAGGTGAAGCTGGATCGCTTCAACGAGATCGCCGAACTCATGGCCACCGACTACTCCGACGAGCTCATGGACGAAATGGGCAAACTGCAGGAGTACCTCGATCACGCCGATGCCTGGGATGTCGACTCCCAGCTCGAGCAGGCCATGGACGCACTGCGCTGCCCGCCGCCGGACGAGCCGGTCACCAACCTCTCCGGGGGTGAGCGCCGCCGCGTCGCACTGTGCAAGCTGCTGCTCAGCAAGCCCGACCTGCTGCTGCTCGACGAACCGACCAACCACCTCGATGCCGAGAGCGTGCTGTGGCTCGAGCAGCACCTGGCCTCCTACCAGGGCGCCGTCCTCGCCGTCACGCATGACCGGTACTTCCTCGACAATGTCGCCGAGTGGATCCTCGAACTCGACCGCGGTCGCGCCTACCCGTATGAGGGCAACTACTCCACCTACCTGGAGAAGAAGGCCCAGCGTCTCGAGGTCCAGGGCAAGAAGGACCAGAAGCTGCAGAAGCGGCTCAAGGAGGAGTTGGCCTGGGTGCGTTCCGGCGCCAAGGCCCGCCAGGCCAAGAACAAGGCTCGTCTCGGTCGGTACGAGGAGATGGCGGCCGAGGCCGAGAAGCACAGGAAGTTGGACTTCGAGGAGATCCAGATCCCGGCGGGTCCGCGCCTGGGCAGTGTGGTTGTCGAGGTCGCGCATCTGGACAAAGGCTTCGGCGATCGTCAGCTGATCAAGGATCTGTCGTTCACCTTGCCGCGCAACGGCATTGTCGGTGTCATCGGTCCGAACGGTGTCGGTAAGACCACGCTGTTCAAGACGATCGTCGGGCTCGAGTCGCCCGACAGCGGCGAGGTAAAGGTCGGCGAGACGGTCAAGCTGAGCTATGTCGACCAGAACCGCGCGGGCATCGACCCGAAGAAGAATGTCTGGCAGGTCGTTTCCGAAGGGCTGGACTTCATCGAGGTCGGCAACCAGGAGATGCCCTCGCGCGCCTACGTCAGCGCGTTCGGGTTCAAGGGTCCGGATCAGCAGAAGCCGGCCGGGGTGCTCTCCGGTGGTGAGCGCAACCGCCTGAACCTCGCGCTCACCCTCAAGCAGGGCGGCAACCTGATCCTGCTCGACGAGCCGACCAATGACCTCGACGTGGAAACGCTGGGTTCACTGGAGAACGCGCTCGAGCAGTTCCCGGGCTGTGCCGTGGTCATCTCCCACGACCGCTGGTTCCTCGACCGCACCTGCACCCACATCCTGGCGTGGGAGGGTGACAACGACAACGAGGCAAAATGGTTCTGGTTCGAGGGTAACTTCGAGGCCTATGAGGCCAACAAGATCGAGCGCCTCGGTCTGGAGGCGGCCCGCCCGCACCGGGTGACGCACCGCAAGCTCACCCGCGACTGAGTTTGGTGTCCGGCGGGGCGGTTGCGGTGTGCACTGCCCTGTCGGACGAGCCGGGTGCGGCTCAATCGAGCCGCCACACCATGTTTTCGGCCAGGCTGAAGCGGCATGCGCGTTCCGGTTCGCACGCTGTCGCGTAGGTAGTAGGCGCAGGCCGAGCAATCCAGGAATCCCTATTGCCGAAGACCCTTCGGTGCCCAGTCGCCGCGGCGGGTTGCGGACCGGCACGGAGGCGATCACATTTGTGCATGACGACCTCGAAGGGGCGTTCTGCCGAAGGATTTGCGGCGAACACGCACCGCGCAGTGTCTTCATCGAAGGAAATACGGTCGACACACGCCGTTCCAAAGATCTGACTATGGTGGGGACCGTGCATGCGCAGGCGCAGTCCGGGCATTGGGTCGCTACCACCGCGATCGCGTCTACCTGACGTCGCCGGTCCGATCGGAAGCTGTGCCGAGACCATCGACCTCGGCTATCAAGCGGCGAACGCTGCGGTATCGGTGAACACCCTGCATTTAGAAGGGATTTCACCCACGCGTCAGCATGGCACAGCTACTCTCGGACCGGCGTCACTTTGTTGCGGAACCGAATCCGAGGAGTTGGCGAAAAAAATGACGGTCTCGTCCGAATTGTCCGATGGAGGACGGCAGCCGGCGCAGCCGGCGGGGCGGGTGAACACAGCGGCGTGGGCCGCGAGTTTGCCGCAGTCGCTGCGCGGCGAGCTCGCAACCCTCGAGGAGGCGTATTTCCGCCACGTCGATGCGGGCGATGTGGACTGTGCGATCACCGGGATCACTCAGATCTTCCGGCGGCATATGGAACTCGCGATGACCCGCCCCGTCGGGCGGGCGCTGGTGCGGGTCTACCACCCCGACGACGGCTCCGGCCTCGGCGCCGCGGTGCAGCTGGTCACCGACGATATGTCGCTACTGGTGGAGTCGATCACCTCGTCGCTGAGCCGGATGGGCGTCAGCGTGAGCGAGGTGATCCACCCGATCTTCGAGGTGACGCGCGATCCGGACGGACGGCTGACCAGCGCCGCACCGCACGAGGTCGACAGCAACGGGACCGACGGCCTGCGCGAATCATGGATGCACCTGCAACTGCACCCGTCGACCAGTCCGGCCCTGCTGGACCGGATCGAGCAGTCGATGCCGGATGTGGTCGCGGATGTGCGTCAGGTCATCGGCGATACCGAGGCCATCAAACAGGTGCAGAGCAACCTGGCCGACGAGCTGGAGGTGGCGGCGAAATCCGGCCATGCGCCGTTCTCCGATATCGATCTGGTCGATACCGCGAACCTGTTGCGCTGGTTGGCCAGTGGCAATTTCACCGTGCTCGGCTATGCCCGCTACCAGCTCAGCGCCGACCAGGGACAGACGATCTCGAACCCGCTGCCCGGCACCTGCCTCGGCGTGCTGCGCCCCGATGTCGGCACCGACTTCCGGGTGCCGATCAACGCGGGTGACCGCCAGCTGCTCATGCTCACCCAGGGCCTGGTGCCTGCCACCGTGCACCGCTCGGTGTACCCGTATTTCGTCGGCGTCGCCGACTTCGACGAGTCCGGCACGATTGTCGGCGAGCACCTGTTCATCGGTGTTTTCACCGTGACCGCCGTACACGAGAACGTCCTGGATATTCCGGTGATCGAGCGCCGGGTGCGTTCGGTGATCGAGGAGAGCGGCTTCGACCTGGATTCGTTCTCCGGGCAGGCCATGCTCGAGGTCATCCAGTCGTTCCCGCGCACCGAACTGTTCTCCTCCGATGTCGAGACCATGCGTCGCACCGCGACCGCGGTGCTGAATGTCGGTCTGCGCCGACAGGTTCGGCTGTTCCTGCGCTCGGACGGCTATGGACGGTTCGTCGCGTGCCTGGTCTATCTGCCTCGGGATCGCTACACCACGCGGGTGCGGTTGGAGATGCAGGAAATCCTGGTGCGCGAACTGGGCGGTGTCTCCATCGACTACTCCGCGCGGGTCAGCGAAAGCGAGCTGGCCAGTGTGTATTTCACGGTGCGCATGCCGGAGTCCGATCTCGGGTTGCCGCGCGAATCGATGGCCCAGGCCGACACCTCCGAGGCTAATCGGCTGCGCATCCAGAACCTGCTCGCCGAGGCGACGAATACCTGGGACGACCGCCTCAACGATGCGGTGAGTACCTCGACCGTGGTGGATCCCGGCGTCGTGCAGCGCTACGCCGAGTCCTTCCCGGAGGCGTACAAACAGGATTTCGCCGCCGAGCGCGCACTGGGCGACGTGGTCCGGCTGGAGGGCCTTGCCGCGGGCTCCATCGACCAATACTTGTATCGTCGCGCGGATTCGGTGCCGGGTTCGTGGCGGTTCACCCTCTACATCGGCGGTAGCGGCATCTCGCTGAGCCAGGTGCTGCCGGTGCTGCAGAGTCTCGGTGTCGAGGTGGTCGACGAGCGGCCATATCAGATTCTGTTGGATCCGGTGCCCGGCGATGACGGCGGGGAACGCTGGATCTACGACTTCGGCCTGCTGGCTCGCCCGGAACTGCTGCGTAGTTCGCTGGACCGGGATCTGGACGCCGAACTGCTGGAGTCATCGGCCAGAGCCGATGCGCT
The DNA here is from genome assembly GCF_040674755.1 of Nocardia sp. NPDC049737. Lineage (NCBI taxonomy): Bacteria > Bacillati > Actinomycetota > Actinomycetes > Mycobacteriales > Nocardiaceae > Nocardia > Nocardia sp. NPDC049737. The sequence continues at coordinate 123,427 of NZ_JBFANH010000001.1, forward strand.
GGAATCGGAGGAGCGTGGTCTGCACGACCGGTTCACCGAGGCCTTCGAGGCGGTCTGGTTCGGGCGTGCCGAGGCCGACGGGCTCAATGAACTCGTGCTGCGCGCCCGGCTGACGTGGCGGGCGGTATCGATCCTGCGGATGTACGCGAAGTACCTGCAGCAGGCCGACTTCCCCTACAGCCAGGCGAATATCACCAGGGTGCTGCTGGCCTACCCGGATATCGCGCGGCTGTTCGTCGATCTGTTCGCGGCGCGGTTCGATCCGGATACCGAATCGGCTGAGCACGCCGCCGAATTGGAGACCCGGGTCCGCGGACGCGTCGACGAGGTCGTCAGCTTGGACGCCGACCGGATCCTGCGGGCGATCCTGTCGCTGGTCAAGGCGACGCTGCGGACGAACTACTACGTGACCGACGCCCAGGGCAATTCGCGCGGGTACATCTCGGTGAAGGTGGAACCGCGCGAAATCGCCGAATTGCCCAAGCCGAGGCCGCAATTCGAGATCTTCGTGTACTCGCCGCGGGTCGAGGGCGTCCATCTGCGCTTCGGTCCGGTGGCCCGTGGCGGGTTGCGCTGGTCGGACCGGTTGGAGGATTTCCGCACCGAGATCCTCGGCTTGGTGAAGGCACAGGCGGTGAAGAATGCGGTGATCGTGCCGGTCGGCGCCAAGGGCGGATTCGTGGTGAAGCAGCCGCCCGCGGCCACCGGTGATCCGACCGCGGATCGGCAGGCACTCGGCGCTGAGGGCGTCGAATGCTATCGGACCTTCATCTCCGGGCTGCTCGATGTCACCGACAATGTCGACCGCGCGACCGGTGCGGTACTGCCGCCCGAGCGGGTGATCCGTCGCGATAGCGACGACACCTACCTTGTGGTCGCCGCCGATAAGGGCACTGCGACCTTCTCTGATATCGCCAACGGTGTGGCGCAGCGCTACGGGTTCTGGCTCGGTGACGCATTCGCCTCCGGTGGTTCGGCGGGTTACGACCACAAGGCGATGGGCATCACCGCCAAGGGCGCGTGGGAGAGCGTGAAACGCCACTTCCAGGAGATGGATATCGACACGCAGACCACCGATTTCACCGTGGTCGGCGTCGGCGATATGAGCGGCGACGTCTTCGGCAACGGCATGCTGCTGTCCGAGCACATCCGCTTGGTCGCCGCCTTCGACCACCGGCACATCTTCCTGGATCCTGATCCCGATGCGGCCACCTCGTACCGGGAGCGGCAGCGGATGTTCGCATTGCCGCGCTCGTCCTGGGCCGATTACGACACCTCGCTGATCAGCACCGGCGGTGGCGTCTGGGATCGCACCGTCAAGTCGGTGCCGATCAGCCCGCAGGCGCGAAAGGCGTTGGGGTTGGCCGACGATGTGGTCGCGCTGTCACCGCCGGAACTGGTGCGGGCGATCCTGCTCGCGCCTGCGCAACTGCTGTGGAACGGCGGCATCGGCACCTACATCAAGGCGAGTACCGAGACCAATGCCGAGGTCGGCGACAAGTCCAATGACGCGGTGCGCGTCAATGGAAATCAGTTGCGGGTCAAGGTGATCGGCGAAGGCGGCAATCTGGGTGCGACCGCGCTCGGCCGAATCGAGTTCTGCCGCGATGGCGGCAAGATGAACACCGACGCACTGGACAACTCGGCCGGTGTCGACTGCTCCGACCACGAGGTCAATATCAAGGTGCTGCTCGACGGTGTGGTCAGCGCGGGTGTATTGCCCGAGGCCGAACGCAATCCGCTGCTCGCCTCGATGACCGATGAGGTCGCCCAGATGGTGTTGCAGGACAACGTCTCCCAGAACTTCCTGATGGGTATTTCCCGGGCCGAGGCGCCCAGGATGCTGCATGTGCACCAGCGGCTCATCGAGGATCTGGAGGCCCGTCGCGGGGTGGATCGTGAGCTGGAAGCGCTGCCATCGGAGGTGGAGATCAAGCGCAGGCTCGAAGAGGGCACGGGGCTCGCCTCGCCAGAATTGTCCAATCTCATGGCGCACGTGAAGCTTTCGCTCAAGGCCGATCTGCTCGAAACCGATCTCCCGGATATCGCCTACTTCGCCACCCGGCTGCCGGAGTACTTCCCGACACCGCTGCGCGAGCGCTTCGGCACCGCCATCAAGCGGCACCGCCTGCGTCGCGAGATCACCACCACCATGGTGGTGAACGAGATGATCGACTACGGCGGCATTTCCTACGCCCATCGGCTGAACGAGGAGATCGGCGCCAGCTCGACCGACGCCGTGCGCGCATTCGCGGCGGCCAGCGAGATCTTCGATCTGCACGATATGTGGGAGCGGATCCGGGCCACCGACGCCGCGGTGTCGGTGCGCGACGAACTCGAACTGGAGACCAAGCGGACGCTGGACCGCGCCTCGCGCTGGTTGCTGAGCAACCGCCCGCAGCCGATCGCGGTCGGCGCGGAGATCAATCGGTACAGCCGGGGCGTGCGGGAGCTGGCGCCGAAGGTGCCCGGCTGGCTGCGCGGACATCACGTCTCCACGCTGACCGATCAGTCCGCCGAAGTGATCGCCCGCGGCGCGCCGACCGACCTCGCCACCGAGGTCTTCGGGCTGCTGAATCTGTTCCCGCTGCTCGATGTGTTGGATATCGCAGATATCACCGATCGCAGCGGTGAGGAGGTCGGTTCGCTGTACTACGCGCTCAACGATCACCTCAAGATCGATTGGCTGTTGCAGGCGGTCAGCCACCTGGAACGCGGCGATCGCTGGCATTCGCTGGCCCGGCTCGCACTGCGCGACGATATGTACGGATCGCTGCGCTCGCTGACCCTCGACGTGCTCTCCGGGGGCGACCCGGAGGAGACAGCGGACGAGAAGATTGCATACTGGGAGTCGAAAAACCAGTCCCGGCTCGGGCGCGCTCGGGCCGCGCTGTCGGAGTTGTTCGAGTCCGGAACCCACGATCTCGCCACGCTGTCGGTTGCAGCGCGGCAAGTGCGAAGCATGGTGAGCGGGGTGGGCGCCCAATCGGAGGTACCGCGTTGACCAGTTCGATGAACGGTAATGGGAGGGCGCTTGGTGGCAGCCTGCTGCTGCCCAAGCGCTTCCACGCCAAGGTAGACGTCAGGTGGTCGGACATGGACGTGTTCCAGCACGTCAACCATGCCCGCATGGTGACGCTGCTGGAGGAGGCACGGATTCCATGGCTGTTCGAGGATGGACGCCCGACCGCGCCGTTGCGGTCTGGCTGTGTGCTGGCGGACCTTCGGGTCCGCTACCGCGGCCAACTGCGTCACGAGGACACCCCGCTCGACATCGCCATGTGGATCGAGCAGCTGCGTGCGGTCGACTTCACCATCGGTTACGAGGTCCGGGCCAATGGCGCGGCCCCGGACTCGCCGCCCGCGGTGATCGCCTCGACCCAGATCGCGGCCTTCGATATGCGCTCGCAGCGCCTGCGTCGGCTCACCGATAGCGAACGGGATTACCTCGCCGAGTGGAAAGAGTGAGCGACTGCCCGGATAGTTCGGGTGGTGGACTCGGATCGCTGGGCGGTAATGGCTGGCGTCGGCCGTCGAGCAGCGGTCGTCCGCGTCGGCTCGTATGGTGATGGCTGCAGCCGGTTGAGTAGCGGTGGTGGCGGACAGCGGTTGTCGCGCGGCGGCCGCGATGTGGTGATGTGGGAGCACTGATGTCGGGACAGCGCGTCCTGGAGGTTGCCGATCCGGCCGAGCGGGAGAATCTGGCGACTTTTCTGAGCCGGGCCATTCGACTGGACCCCGCGGCGGTGGTGCGTATGCGCCGCCGCGGGGAACGGTATGTATCCGCGTGGGTGGCAACGGGTTTCGAGGCGCTCGCGGTGCGTACCGTGGTCGCCGAACTCGGCGTCGACGATGTCACCGTCGGCGCCGATCTGGTGCTGGCCGGTTTGCCGTCCGGGAGTCCGATTGATCTCGGCTACTCGATGGATTCGGCTTGGCGCGGTGCGCTGCCGCCGGATGCCGGCTTCGAACACGTCGATGATGTGCCCGTGCGCACCCTCGTCGAACTCGCCGAACAGGGTGTGGCGCTGGCCAAGGAGCACGGCAGTAATCACGGCCCACCCGCCTCCCTGCTGGACCAGACGGTGCTCACGGTATCCGCGGCCGAGGTTCGGGTGCAGGTTCCGATGCGCGTCGTATTCGCCCTGACCGCAATGGATTTCATTCCACACTCCGGTGACAAGGCCGACTCCCGCCGCATCCCGCCCGCCGAAATCGTCCGGGTCCGCGCCACCAGAACCTGGCTCCGGTTGGATGCCCGCTACGGCTCCGTGGCGCGCCGCCTAGGCGGCGGAATCCCCCTTACTCCCAGCTGACCGACCATCGACCTGTGGTGTCCACGCCAGGCAGCGCTATCCCGCTCGCCTGCTCGGGTTTTCGGGATCCCGTCGTGTGGAGCAGCCTAAAAGGGGTGTGCCGCACCCGTTGTAGCGGCTACACACCGTGTGTATCGGAGTGCAGCCACTACCCGAGTTAGGTGATGCCGACTAAACGCAGCAGAGCGGTCGTACCTGCCGCGGCAAGAATGACCACCAGCATCGGTTGGTTGCGCCATGCCAGGAGGCCGCCGACCAAAACCCCTGCGGGCAGGGCGAATCCGAGGTTGCCGGAGCCTATGGGCACAGTGGTGATGGCGACCATCGCCGCGAGCAGGACGACCGCGCCGATCTCCAGCAGTTTTGTTGCTCGCGCTGGGAACCGGATGCGGTTGCGCAGTGCCGGGCCCGATGAACGGAAGGCATATGTTCCGGCGGACAGCGCGAACATGGCCACCAGCAAGACCGGAGTACTCACGGCTGCGCCTCCGCAATCCTCGGTCCGGTCGGATGTGCTCCGCCGATGAATCGCTTGCTCATGCCGCCTGCGTTTCTTCAGATTCGGCCTTGCCGTCGCCTTCCCTCGAGATAGCGAAGAACAGCCCCGAAAGCGCAACCAGCACAGGCATTCCTGCGGGGAGGAACGGAGCACTCGCCACGGCCGCGATCGCTCCGATCAAAGCCGCGCGCAAAGTGCCACGCGCTCGCAAGGCAGGCATGATCAGCGATAACAACACCGCCGGGAACACCGCATCCAACCCGATCGCACCGGTATCGGGCACCATCGTCCCGATCAGCGCACCGATCGCCGCACCGCCGGGCCACGCAACGAGCACACCCAACCCGCTCACCCAATACGCGGCCCGCCGACGCGCCACATTGGGTTGGGCCAGTGCCAGTGCGACGGATTCGTCGTTCATCACATGCACGCCGATACGCCGCCGCCATCCGGTACCGACCACATCGGGCACCGACAGGCCATACGGCAGATGCCGCGCATTGACCAGCAGTCCGGCCAGTACCGCCGCGATCGGGCTGCCACCGGCGGCCATGATCCCGATGAACAGGAATTCCGCGCCTCCCGCGAGCACCACGATCCCGAGCACAATCGGTACCCACAGTGGAAAACCCGAGGTGACAGCGGTCGCGCCGTAGGAAACACCGATCAGCCCTACCGCGAGCAGTACCGCCGCGATCCCGGAGAGTGTGTCCCGATCGAGTGTTCGCCATATCGAACGCATGTAGCTTATAGTGAACATGGCGGGACGATTCGTCAATATGGTTCTCTGTTGGGCGGTCAGCTGTACTCACCGACCCCGGCCGGCTTCCCCGGCCTGCCATCCCTCTAGTCGACGGGAGCGGAAATGGAGCAGAGTCCGACGACGCCACAGGCGGTGATCGCCGCTGCCCTGCGCCGCGAGCGCACCCGCGCCGGGCTATCGCTCACCGAGGTCGCCAACCGGGCGGGTGTGGCTAAATCCACACTGTCCCAACTGGAATCCGGTACCGGTAATCCGAGCCTGGAGACCTTGTGGGCGCTGTGCGTCGCCCTGGACATTCCCTTCTCGCGGCTGCTCGACCCGCCACGCCCGACCGTTCAGGTGGTCCGCGCAGGGGAGGGCCCGGTGGTCGCAGCCGCGGAGTCCGAGTACCGCGCCACGCTGTTGGCAGCCGGTCCGGCCAACTCGCGCCGCGATCTGTTCCGAATCACGGCCGAACCCGGTCATGCCCGCAAATCCGATCCGCATATCCCGGGCGTGATCGAGCATGTACTGCTAGCCACCGGTCGCGCCCTCATCGGTCCGATCGACGCGCCCGTCGAACTCGGCCCAGGCGACTACATCTCCTACCCGGGCGATGCCCCGCACGTCTTCGAGGCGCTCGCCCCTGATACATGGGCAGCATTAGTCGTCGAATACACCTAGCCGGAACCTCGTCGCACGATCCTCGACGCTCAACGACGCGCTCGGCGCCATGCTCGCCACCGGTCAGGGTGTCGCGCTCGCAGCCGACAGCCGCAGCGCGGTCGTCGGTTCGCTCAGCCCTTCGGCCACGGCTGCGACGCACCCGCTGATGCGCAGCGATGGACTCTCTGCGGATGCGAAGAACATGCGCGGCAGGAAAATGAATCCCGCCCGAGCTGACGACGGAACCACTCCGGGCAAGGGACTAGGCCGCACCCTCACCGAGATACTGCAACCACACCGGATCCAGCTCGGTGGTCGTGGACAACAGCCGCCAATGCGGCCCCTTCGGCGATACCAGTGGCGAACGCAACGTCCACCCCAGTTCGCTGAGCAGCTTGTCGGCCTTGCGGTGATTGCACGGCGCGCAGCTCGCGACGCAGTTCTCCCAGGAATGTTCGCCGCCGCGGCTGCGCGGGATGACGTGGTCGATGGTCTCTGCCTTGCCACCGCAATAGCCGCAGCGGTAGCGGTCGCGGTGCATGAGGGCGGCGCGGGTCATCGGGACGCGCGCCCGATAGGGCACATGCACATAGCTGCGCAGCCGGATGACAGAGGGAATCGTGACGGCGGATTCGGCGGAATGCACCACCGAACCCTCGGCGTCGTGGTGGACGGTGTCGGCTTTATCGCAGATGAGAAGAACGACGGCCCGGCGCGCGGACAAGGCGGTGAGCGGCTCGTAGGTGGCATTCAGAAGCAACACCCGGCGCTTCAACCAGTTGGCGGCGTCGTTCTGGACCTGCGTGAGGTGTGGAATGTGGTGAGCAAGCTCACCGGTGCGATGGGCACCCGGATGGTGGTCGGACAAGATGTGCAGCGGAGTAGCCCCCGACCCACGATTGTGGACGTCGGCGGGCTGGAGTTGTCGGTGCGTCCTGGCCTCATGTGATCGGCCGTGCCGCTGCTTCATGGTGACCCCGGTTTCTTCGTAATCAAGATCATGTGGTATCTCGGCAGAGACTGCCACCCAGTTGACCATGGAACGCCTGCTATTGCACGGTGATTTCGCACAATGTCGGATGAACTGTGGTTGAAGGGCAGCCCGTTTGTGACGCGGGCACAATGGACGGCGGGCCGTAGCGATCGCTTGCGGGTCGCTCGAAAGGATCAGTAGTGATCGCTTGCGGGTCGCTCGAAACAACACAGCCTGGCCCCGATCGAGAGGATTTGATGACTTCCGGCGAGCAGACAGCCACGTCGTTCTACGAGGCGATCGGCGGGGCGGAGACGTTCCAGCGAATCGTCGCGGCGTTCTATCGCGAGGTGGCCGACGATGAGGTGCTGCGCCCGCTGTATCCGGAGCAGGACCTCGGTCCGGCCGAGCGGCGCCTGCGCATGTTCCTGGAGCAGTACTGGGGCGGGCCGCGCACCTACTCCGACGAACGCGGGCACCCGCGGCTGCGGATGCGGCATATGCCGTTCAAAATCGGTCCGGTGGAGCGCGACGCATGGCTGCGCTGCATGCACATCGGCGTGGCGGAAATCGAACCGGAAATTCTGGACGATGAACATCGCAAGGCGTTGCTCGACTATTTGGAGATGGCGGCAAATTCGCTGATGAATGCGGCTTGGTGAGATGCTTTCGTCCAGTTCGGGGTCAGGACCAGGGTTTCGGCTCATGTTGTGCAACGCTGAAAATTTGCCGAATGTCGCAGAACACAGTTGAGCCTGGGCGAATTTACCGAAAATCTTTGGCACTATTGCGGATGTGACTGATACACCTACCGCGCCGGCGTCGGTGGATCGCACCGCCCAACCTTGGTGGCGGTCGGCCGTGTTCTACCAGGTCTATCCGAGATCCTTCGCGGACTCCGACGGTGACGGGATCGGCGATCTCGGCGGAGTTCGCGAGAAGCTCGGCTACCTCGAACTACTCGGGGTGGACGCGCTCTGGATCTGTCCGGTGATGCGTTCGCCGATGGCCGACGGCGGCTACGACGTCGCCGATCCGCGCGATATCGACGCGCTGTTCGGTGGCATGGCGGCGATGGACGAGTTGATCGCCGAGGCGCACGACCGCAATCTCAGGGTCACCATGGACCTGGTGCCGAACCACACCAGTGACCAGCATCCGTGGTTCGTCGCGGCGCTGGCCGCCGCGCCCGGCAGCCACGAACGTGAGCGCTACATCTTCCGCGACGGCCGCGGTCCCGACGGCGCCGCGCCGCCGAACAATTGGCCGAGCATCTTCGGCGGACCTGCCTGGACGCGCGTCACCGAGCCCGACGGAACCCCGGGCCAGTGGTACCTGCACATCTTCGCGCGTGAGCAACCCGATCTGAACTGGCAGAATCCCGAGGTCGCCGCGGATTTCGAGCAGACGCTGCGGTTCTGGCTCGACCGCGGCATCGACGGCTTCCGCCTCGATGTCGCACACGGCATGGCCAAACCGGACGGCCTGCCCGATATGGAGCGCGTCGAGACCAAGATGCTCGTGCACGATGACAGCGATCCGCGCTTCAACAATCCCAATGTGCACGAGATTCACCGCCGCATCCGCAAGGTGCTCGACGAGTATCCGAACGCGGTCTCGATCGGTGAGGTGTGGGTCGACGACAACACCCGCTTCGGCGAGTACGTCCGACCGGACGAACTGCACTTGGCCTTCAACTTCCGCCTCGCCGAAGCGGAATTCCACGCCGACACAGTGCGGGCGGCCATCGACAATTCGCTCGCGGCCGTCGCGCCGGTGGGCGCCTCGCCCACCTGGACCCTGTCCAACCACGACATCGAGCGCGAGGTCACCCGATACGGCGATGGTCCGGTCGGGGTCGCGCGGGCCCGGGCGATGATGCTGGTGGAGTTGGCGCTGCCCGGTGCGGTCTTCATCTACAACGGTGCCGAACTCGGACTGCCGAATGTGGACGATCTGCCGGAGGCGGTGCTGCAGGATCCGGTCTGGGAGCGCTCCGGACATACCGAGCGCGGACGCGACGGCTGCCGGGTCCCGATTCCGTGGGAGGGTGCGGCGCCACCGTTCGGCTTCACCACGGCCGCGCAGTCCTGGCTGCCGATACCGCCGGAGTGGGCGTCGTCGTCGGTCGAGGCACAGTTGGAGGCGCTGGGCTCCACGCTGTCGCTGTACCGCTTGGCAATCGAATTACGCGGTGTCCGACCGGAATTCGCGGGACCGCGGATCGAGTGGTACGGCAGTCCGGCGGGTTGTCTCGCCTTCCGGCGACCGGGTGGACTGGTCTGCGTACTGAATACCTCGCCCGAGCCGATCCCGCTGCCACCGGGTGATGTGCTGCTCGCCAGCGCCCCACCGGTGAACGGACAACTGCCCGCGAATGCCGCCGCCTGGCTGGTGTGAACGAGCGCAGCGAGCCGACGGAAGTCACAGCCTGCATCGCGCACGACGGAGCCGATCGCCAGCGAGGCACAGTCGTGCGCGGACAACACGAGTCCGACCAGAACGCGAACTACTACAGAGGATCGTCTACCGTAAGTCCCGTGAGTGAGCGAAGCGAGCGAACCATGTGCCAGCGCGCCATGCGTATGACGGAGCCGAGCGTCAGCGAGGCGCAGTCATGAGCGTTCTCGAGACAGTGCTGATCTTCCTCGGCATCCCGCTGGTGATCTACGGCGCGATCGCCGGATTGTCGTTTCTCGGCAAGCCACTGCCCGGCGAGAAGCCGGTCCACTTCGACCTCGGTCAGAAGTGGACCCAGCCTGCCGTGCTGTGGAGTGCTACCGACGAGGTGACCGGATCGGGCCACCACGCTGACTCGTCGCATGGGCACCATGTGGCAATCGAATCCGCCGAGGTGGAGCTGATCGGAGGCCGGGCAAGTGGCAAGTTCTAATTGGCCTGCGGTAATCGAATCCGAACTGCCGCACGGTTCGGTGATCACCAGCAGCGGTCGCGTCTCTGGTGTGCACGAGGCCGGCGCGGTGTTCAAGGAAGCCCCGTTCAGCGATGACGAGCGGCTCACGATGGACAACGTACTCACCGAGGCGACGCGCGCGACCAAGGTGCGCTTCAACATCTACATCGGCGATCTCGGGGCGGATCCGGCCGCCGGTGCAGACGCGGTCTTCCCCACGACCCCCGAGGCCGCGCATTCGGTGCTCATCGCGGTTTCGCCCAATGACAAGGCCATCGAGGTGCGCTCCGGCCGCGAGGTCGCCGATCGCGCCAATGACCGCGTCTGCCAGCTCGGCGTCACCGCCGCACTGAGCTCGTTCCGGCAGGGCGAGCTCATCGACGGTCTGGTCTCCGCGGTTCGCGTGATGGCCGCGGCCATCGGTCGCTGATTCAGTAGTTGTATTCCGCGTGCTCTGGCGCGTTCACCGATGAGGTGGACGCGCCAGTTGCGTTTCGGCTGTCGAAACGTGAAAGGGGCGTGCGCACTGGATGGCACGCCCCGTCTCAGTGTCGCGAGGGCATTCAGTTCTGGGCATCGAAGGCGCGGGTGCGCAGCGAGCGTTCGATACCCGCCTTGCCCTCGCTCACCAGGCGGCGCAGGGCCGGCGGATGGTCATCGGCGAGGAATTTGTCCGCCGCCGCGACCGCTTCCTCGCTGATCGCCCAGGCCGGGTAGAGCCCGACGACCACGGTCTGTGCGACCTCGCTGGAGCGGCGCTCCCAGACGCCGGGAACATCGGCGAAATAGCGCTCCACGTACGGCGTCAGCAGCTCACCCTGGCCATTGGGCGCGAAGCCGCCGACGATCGAGCGGGCGGTGATATTCGGGACCGAATCGTCGGACATCACCGTCGTCCAGGCCTGCTCCTTCACCTCGGCGATCGGACGGGCCGTCGCTGCGGCCGCGGCATGGCGCTTACCGGCGGCGGTCGGATCGTTGGACAACTCTTGATCGATCGTGGGCGTGGCCAGACCGTCGACGTCGATCTCACCGCCCGCGGCCAGCGCGGTGACGAGCCGCCAGCGCAGATCGGTATCGACGATCAGACCGGGGAGGCCGACCTTAGCCGGATCGCCGTCGAGCAGTTCACGTAGCACCTCGGTATGCCAGGCCGACAGCTTGGCGCCGGTCAGCGCGTTGACGAAGGCGAGTTGGTGGTCCGAACCCGCCACGGCCTCGCGGGCGAGCTCCAGCACCCGGTTGGCGTATTCGGGCCAGCCCGTGATGGCGGCCCATTCCGGATCGGCGTAGCTGCCGATCGCGGTGTTCGCCTGCATCAGGAGTCGTTGCACCACACCGATTTCGGATTCGGCGCCGATGCCGCGCTGGACCAGAGCGACGAAATCGCGGGCCCGCAATTCGGCCTGCCTGGTCATCTCCCAGGCGGCAGACCAGGCCAGCGTGCGAGGGAGCGGTTCGGCGATATCGGCGATGCGGTTCACCAGCACGTCGAGCGAGTCGGCATCCAGGCGCACCGAGCAGTAGGTGAGGTCGTCATCGTTGACCAGCACGAACTTGCCGCGTGGCACACCGACGAGTTCGGGGACGTCGGTGCGCTCGGCGGCAGCGAGATCGAGCTCGACGCGCTTGGTGCGCACCAGCTTTCCGTCCTGGTCGTCGTAGACGCCGACGGCGAGGCGATGGACGCGACGTTCGCCCGCCCCGGGTGCGGCGCCCTCCTGTACCACGGCGAACGAGGTGAACTTGCCCTCGGCGTCGACCTCGAAATCCGGGCGCAGGATATTCAGGCCGGTGGTCTTGAGCCACTGCGCGCCCCAGCCGGACAGATCACGGCCAGAGGACTGCTCCAGCGCCGAGAGCAGATCGTCGAAAGTGGCATTGCCGTAGGCGTGTTCGGTGAAGTAGGCGCGCAGACCGGCGAGGAACGGCTCCAGACCGACATAAGCGACGAGCTGTTTGAGCACGGAAGCGCCCTTGGCATAGGTGATTCCGTCGAAGTTGACTTCCACCGCGTGCAGGTCCGGGATGTCTGCGGCAATGGGATGGGTGGAGGGCAGCTGGTCCTGCCGGTAGGCCCAGGACTTCTCCACATTCGCGAAAGTGGTCCAGGCACTTGTGTATTCGGTTGCTTCGGACTGGCACAGCACCGAGGCGAAGGTCGCGAACGACTCGTTCAACCACAGGTCGTCCCACCACTTCATGGTGACCAGATCGCCGAACCACATATGCGCCATCTCGTGCAGTACGGTCTCGGCGCGTCGCTCGTAGGAGGCGCGGGTCACCTTGGACCGGAAGACGTAGTCCTCCAAGAACGTAACGGCACCGGCGTTCTCCATCGCGCCCGCATTGAACTCCGGGACGAACAGCTGGTCGTACTTGCCGAAGGCATACGGCACACCGAAGTTGTTGTGGTAGAAGCCGAATCCCTGCTTGGTCTCGGTGAACAGGCGCTCCGCGTCCATATGCTCGGCGAGCGAGGCGCGGCAGTAGATGCCGAGCGGAACTGTGCCGTGATCGTCGGTGTAGGCGTCGGTCCATTCCGCGTACGGGCCCGCGATGAGCGCGACCAGATAGGTGCTCATCCGCGGGGTGGTACGGAACAGGTGCTTGCCGGGATCGGCGATGAGCGTATCGACCGCGGCTGCGTTCGAGATGACCTTCCAGCTCGGTGCGGCGGTGACGCTGATATCGAAGGTGGCCTTGAGATCCGGCTGATCGAAGCAGGCGAACATCCGCTTGGCATCGGCGGTTTCGAACTGCGAGTACAGGTAGACCGAGTCATCGGTGGGGTCGACGAAGCGGTGCAGGCCTTCGCCGGTATTGGAGTATTCGCAGTCGGCCTCGACGACGAGTTCGTTGCGCTCGGCCAACCCGGTGAGGGTGATGCCCTTGGCTTCGTCGTAGTCGGCGATGTCGATCGGCGTGCCGTTGAGCACGGCGGAGCGGACCCCGCGGGCAACGATATCGATGAACGTGCTCGCACCCGCGGACGCGGTGAAAGTGACCGTGCTGCGGGAGAAGAAGGTCTGCTCGCCCGGCTGCCCCGCCCCGTCGGTCAGGTCGAGCTCGATGCGATAGTTCTCGACCTGCACTGTCGAGGCGCGTTCGATCGCCTGGTCGCGAGTCAGGTTCGGTGCGGACATTGGACTCCTTCGTGGTTCGAAGAACATGCACGGGCGGCCCCCGGCGGGCACAGCACTCACCACAATGCCACCTCGGTAAGGTTGCCCGCGCGGGACTTTTTCCCATAAACCCTATCGACCAGGATCGGAGCTGCGACGTGAAGCACATCCACGCCGGAAAGGTGCGCGACCTCTACGAGGACGGCGACACGCTGCTGCTCGTGGCGTCGGACCGGGTATCGGTCTACGACGTGGTGCTGCCGACGCCGATCCCGGATAAGGGCGCACTGTTGACCCAGCTGTCGAACTGGTGGTTCGAATACTTCACCGATGTGCCCAACCATGTGGTCTCCGCGACCGATGTGCCCGCGGAATTCGCCGGTCGCGGCATCCGCGTCAAGCCGCTGAAGATGCTGCAGGTCGAATGCATCGCGCGCGGCTATCTGACCGGGTCGGGGCTGAAGGAGTACGAGCGCACCGGGACGGTTTCCGGCGTCGCACTGCCGCCCGGACTGCGCGATGGCGACATACTGCCCGAGCCGATCTTCACTCCGACCAGCAAGGCCTCCGAAGGGCACGACGAGCCCATCACCTTTGCGGATGTGGTGAATCAGGAGGGCCGCGAGGTCGCCGAGCAGTTGCGCGAGCTGACCTTGCGGATCTACACCCGCGGTGCCGCGCACGCCGCAGTGCGCGGTGTCATCGTCGCCGACACCAAGGTCGAATTCGGTTGGGACGGTGACGTTCTCACCCTCGGCGACGAGGTACTGACCTCTGACTCCTCGCGCTTCTGGCCCGGCGCCGAATGGGAACCGGGGCGTCCGCAGCGCTCCTTCGACAAGCAGTTCGTCCGCGATTGGTCCACCTCCACGGGCTGGAACAAGGAGTACCCGGGGCCAGAGGTCCCCGCCGAAATCGTCGATGCCACTCGGCAGAAGTACATCGAGGCATACGAACTCATCACGGGGCAGAGTTGGGGCGGAGAGTCCCGCTGATCATCAGGGCGACTCGGGCCGGCTCGCTAGCTACCCGGCACTGCGTCTCGATGTCGTTTGCAACCCGTTGTGGGGCCACCACTTTCAGGCGGTATTGCCGATGACCGGACTGCGGCCCTGTCCTCGGTCATCGCTGACGACCAGTTGCTAACGGCCGAGCCCGAGCAGCAGTTCGCTGAGTTCGGCCGGCATGGTGATCATGCAGTCGTGGCCGGTCGGCAACTCCCACACCTGCGCAGCGGAACCGTTGGGCTGGATCGAGGCAACGGGTCGCCGGGTGATGCCCTCCGGCGTTGCGCCGACGCAGTGGATGTGCGTGCGCGGGATCGCGTTCACGAACGGGTTGTCCAAGCGGACCGGTTGCTGCAGGCAACGCACCGGCTGATCTGAGAGCATCGTGCGCAGCCAGGCGATGTCGGCCGGGTCGGTGACACCGAACAGGCCGAAAGGTGACGGTTGCTCGGGCAGCGGGGGAATGCGCCAGCCGCTGCCCGAGCTTGCGGCGAGGTCGATCAGGCGCTGGCTTATGGGTTGGACGTCGATCGCGGTCTCGCCGTCCTCCGGGACCATCGCGTCGAGATACACCAGGTGCGCGATCCGGTCCGGAATCTGGTTGGCCGCCGACGAGATGACCAATCCCGCATAGCTGTGCCCCACGAGGACGACGTCGGTGAGGTCCTTTTCTTTGATCAGCTCGATGACGTCGGCGACGTGGGTGTCGAGCCCCACTTCGGGGCCCAGTAGATGCGCCTTGTCGCCGTAGCCGGTCAGCGAGGGCGCGTGCACCTGATGCCCGGCCGATTCCAGCAGCGGTACCACTCGCTGCCAGCACAGGCCGCTGTGCCAGGCGCCGTGGACCAGCAGAAATACAGACATGATCGTCCTTTTCGATGTGCGGTAGTGCACCGACATTGGTGGTTACTTTTCTTGCCTCGGTACACTTTAGGAACCACAATCAGTGTGGTGCGCGCGATATAGATCGCGCAATAAGGCACATTTCGGTGCCCCGGTTCCTGGGAGGTAACCATGACCGCCACAGCGGGCGAGCCGCCACAGAGCCACGACGATGCGTGCCGAACACGGGAAGTGCTGGACATCGTCGGGGACAAGTGGTCACTGCTGGTCGTGCGACATCTCAGCCAGGGACCACGCCGGTTTACCGAACTCAAGCGCGCCATCGACGGCATAAGCCAGCGCATGCTCACCGTCACCCTGCGCGCCCTGGAACGCGACGGCATCCTGACCCGGACCGTGCGCAACGTCATGCCGCCCCACGTCAGTTACGAACTCACCCCGATGGGCACGAGTCTCCGCGCAGCGGCCCTACCCCTGTTGGAGTGGAGCATTACGCACCTGGCACACATCGACGCCGCCCGTGCCGAATACGACACACGCGCCGACGCCACGTCCACCTAGGAGTCTGCTGAATGACCGTGTGCTGTCCCCGGTCAATCTGCGGGCCGACCGGGACAAACGTGTGGTGCAGGGTAAGAGCGGTGTGGATCCGGAGCTGATGGATGCTGCGGCGTTGGTCGGTCGAGTCCCTTTCTCGAAGGAGCGAGAAAGCGCTGCCGGGACTGTGATGACCATCACAGACCTCGCCGTGTCGAGAACATTGCGCCAGCTCCGTCCCAGGGGCACGAGCGGCCACGACGGGGCCGCGTAGCACAGGAGGAACGATGATCTATCGGATGGATCACATCGGCGTTGTGGTCGAGGATCTCGCGGCTGCTATCGCGTTCTTCGTGGAATTGGGCCTGGAACTGGAGGGCGAGGCAGCAGTCGGGGGTGAATGGGCGGATCAGCTCCTCGGGTTGGACGGCGTTCGAGCGGATATCGCCGTCGTGCGGACCCCGGATGGCCACGGCCGGGTCGAGCTGTCGACGTTCCATACGCCGGTGGCCACCAGCACTGCACCGAGGGCGCCGGTGAACACCCCGGGCATCCCTCGACTCACGTTCGTCGTCGACGCTGTCGAGGACGTCCTCGACCGTCTGCGCGCCCACGGCGCCGAACTCGTGGGCGCGGTGGCACGGTACGGGGACATCTACCGGTACTGCTACGTCCGCGGCCCCGAGGGCATCATCGTCGGGCTGGTCGAGGAGCTCAACTGAAGTAGATCGCCAGTCAGCATGTTCCGTACCAGAATTCCGTTCCAGGAAGGACTTTCCGTCATGGCTGTCGCCGATGACCTTGACCACGCCACCGACTCGCAGTGGGACTGGGTCGCTGAGCAGACTCGTACGTATCTGGCCTCGGGTGGCACCGAGGGACACGAGTCGAACGGCGTCTACACGCTCGTGCTCGCCACGACCGGACGCAGGTCCGGCATTCCGCGCCGCACGTGCCTGATCTACGGCACCGCAGGCGAGGACTTCGTCGTCGTCGCCTCCAAAGGTGGTGCCGACGAGGATCCGGCGTGGTACAAGAACCTCCAAGCGGACCCGAGCGTCGGAGTGCAGGTCGGCGGCCGTCGGTTCACCGCTCGCGCCCGGGTCGCGTCCACGGCCGAACGTG
Organism: Nocardia sp. NPDC049737; assembly: GCF_040674755.1. Lineage (NCBI taxonomy): Bacteria > Bacillati > Actinomycetota > Actinomycetes > Mycobacteriales > Nocardiaceae > Nocardia > Nocardia sp. NPDC049737. The sequence goes on from NZ_JBFANH010000001.1 coordinate 140,174, forward strand.
CGCCCCTCTGGCTCCAGATGGCGCGCATTTTCCCGCTGTACGACGAGTACGCACAGAAGACCGACCGCGAAATCCCGATCGTCCTGCTCACTCCGCAGGACTGACCCGGCGACTGCCGTGAATGCCTTTCGATCAGACTGTGGAACTCTCGTGTTTCGCAATCGCGCTGCGGCATCTGCCAGGCCAGGCGGATGGTGCGAATTTGTTCGGGGTGAGTGGGTGCCGGTGTTCGGTGGGCAAGGGTCGGTCAGGCGAGGTGTTCGGCCAGCCGGGTGAGGTAGGGTCGCTGACCTGCGCCCAGTTTGTCGTGCGCGGTGGCGAGGTCGAACCATTCGACGCGGTCGATTTCCGGGAAGGTGGCGAGGCGACCGGATTTGGGCGGCCACTCCATTTCGAAGGTGCCGGGGACAACGGCGGATGGGTCCAGATCGCCCTCGACGGCCCAGACGGTGAGGTTCTTGCTGGATTTGCCGCTGCCGTAGCGGACCTCGCCCAACGGCACCCGCTCGCCCTCGGGCACCGGCAGCCCGAGTTCCTCGAGGAACTCACGCGCCGCGGCCACCTCGGCACTCTCGTATTCCGGCTCGTACTCACCTTTCGGGATCGACCACGCCCCCGCATCCTTACGCGCCCAGAACGGCCCACCCATATGCCCGATCAGCACCTCGGTATCACCGGCGGTCCGACGGAACAACAGAATCCCAGCACTGAATTTGCCTGCCACACCGAGCAGTCTGCCGCCTAGCGCCGCCCTGGCGCGTACAAGACACGGCGGATCCAGCAGTCCTGGGGAACATCGAGCATGGCAGGACAAGCGATCACGTGGAGTCCCTTTGGTACAGATGGATCTTGTGGTGAGCCCCATCTACCAGGGACTCCACGGCCATATCCAGCATCCAATCGATTCGTCACCCAAGGACTTCCGTGACGGCACGCGAAACCCGTTGCTACATTGCTGAGATCACCTTAGTGCGAGGGTGAATTCTGTCCCGCTTCGCGATGTCGATGCGGCACAGTCAAATCGCATTCCGATGACCGGGACGGCAACGCGCGAATCCTCTCCGGGGATCGGGTTTCGCTCGACCTCTTCCGCCTTTCGGACCACCGCCTTCGCTAGCGATTGCCAGCAGTACATTGCCGCGGCACGCACGCAACGTCACTGGAGATGGCGCTCTAGCCAATGCCTTTGGCGGGGCTGTCGTCGCAAACAACCGGGGTCTTCGCGCCCTGCTGCTAGAAGAGGAGAAGAAATGTCCGTAGAAAATCGCGGTCGGTTCCGGGCCGGAGCGGGTGGGCGGAAGCGGTCCGGCATACTGTGCGCCGCTGTGGCGTTCAGTGCGGCGACAATGCTCGGTACCATCGGTATCCCGACCGCCAACGCAGAGTCATCGGGCCCGCTTCCCTCGTGCTATTCGCAACCTGCCGTCTCGGCGCCCGGCATCGAGGCGGTCCAGCAGCTCAAGCAAGACTATTTCCATGCCATCGATACCAAGAACTGGTCCGACCTGAGCACACACCTCGCGCCTGACGTCATAGTGGACACCACCGGCAGCGGCGGCCCCATCTTTCCCGACAGGGATTCGTTCATCGCCTTCCTGAAACTCACGCTCGGTAGCGCTACTACACACCACCAAGGCTACGACCCGCAAATCAAGATGACGTCCGCGACGACTGCCGCGGGTGTGTGGACGATGGATGACGTACTTGTCTGGGGCAATACGTTCGGGGTGCACGGTTACGGCCACTACTGGGAGTGCTATACAAACACCGACGGCCACTGGGTGGAGCAATATTCCAAGCTCACCCGTACCCGTATTGATCTGATCAACCCCGACGGCACGGTGATCGAGGCGGACGCTCCGCTCGATGAGGTCGTTCAGAAATTCCACGAAGCTACCGGGCTCTAGTGAGGTGATTTCACCGACTTTCAGTCGGTTCGGCGGTTTTCGAAATAGGTGAGGTCGAATGCGGCTACTGGACCAGCCACTGTCAGTCTGTCGTCGTGCCGGCGTCCAGACGGAGGTGGGCGGCGCGGAGGGTCAGGTAGTCGCGTTCGGGGGTACTGGTGGTGTGGTTGGCGGCGGAGGTGTAGCAGGTGATGGCGGCGGCGAAATCGCTTGCCATTTCGTATAGATGCCCGCGGACGGCGTCGAGGCGGTGGTTGCCCGCGAGTTGGTCTTCGAGGGTGTCGGCGAGTTCGAGTCCGGCGGCGGGGCCGTGCACCATGGCGGTGGCGACGGCGCGGTTGAGGGTGACCATCGGGTTCTTCGAGATGCGTTCGATCATGTTGTACAGGGCCAGGATTCGACGCCAGTCGGTGTCCTCGGCACGCAGCGCCTGCGCGTGCAGTACGGCGATCGTGGCCTGGATCTGGTAGGGGCCGGTGAGGCCCGAGGCGAGGGTGCTGGTCGTCAAGGTGATGCCCTCGGTGATCAGCTTGCGGTCCCACAGTGCGCGGTTCTGTTCGGCGAGCGGAATCAATTCACCGTGCGCTCCGGTGCGTGCGGCGCGCCGGGAGTCGGTGAGCAACATGAGCGCGAGCAGCCCGGTGACTTCGGTGTCGTCGGGCAGCAGTCGATGGATCGACTTGGTCAGGCGGATCGCCTCGTTCGAGAGGTCGGTCCGCTGTAGGTCGGGTCCCGCTGTGGTGGTGTGCCCCTCGTTGAAGATCAGGTACAGCACATGCAGCACCGCATCGAGCCGCTCATGCCATTGCGCATCACCGGGCCGGGCGAACGGGCGGTCGAGGGTGGCCAGTTTCTTCTTCGCACGCGTAATCCGTTGCGCCATGGTCGCTTCCGGCAGCAGGAAGGCATTGGCGATCTCTGCTGTGCCGAGCCCGCCGACCGCACGCAATGTCAGCGCGATGGCACTAGCGGAGGACAGGGCCGGATGGCAGCAGAGGAAGAACATGGCAAGCGTATCGTCACGATCGACGGCCTCGGCATCGGGCACATCGCGCTCGAAAACCGTTGTCTCCCTATGTCGCCGGGCCACCTCGGCGCGCACCACATCGGCCATTCGCCGCTGCGCGACCTGGGTCAACCACGCTCGCGGATTATCCGGCAACCCATCGGCGGGCCATTGGGTCGCCGCCGCGAGCATCGCCTCCTGTAGCGCGTCCTCGGCGGTGTCGAAATCGCCGAATCGGCGTACCAACGTGCCGAGGACCTGCGGCGCGAGTTCGCGCAACAGTTCCTCGATGGGCAGCGCTTCGTGCATGGGTAACTATTGTTCGGTCGCCGGGGCACCCATCACCGCGCGCACCTCGATGTACTCACCGATCGGCTTACCGCCGGGGCCGGGGCCCGCCGAAGCCTGTGCGGCGATCTCCAGCGCACGTTCCGGACTTTCCACATCGACAAGCCAATATCCGGCCAGGAATTCCTTGGTCTCCGGGAACGGTCCATCGGTGACAACCGGCGCCGATCGTCCGTCCGAACTGACCAGTCGTGCCTCGTCCGGCCCGGCCAGGCCCTGCGCATCGACCAGTTCACCGGTCTTGGCCAGCTCCGCGCCGAGCGCCCGCTGGAAGTCTATATGCGCCTTGATCTCCTCCGGCGTCCACTCGGTGATCGGGACGTCGCAGCTGGCGGCGGGCCCATAGGTCTTGAGCAGCATGTACTTCATTTCCGGTCTCCTAGCCTGCGGTGCGCCCGAGCGGCGCGCTCGCGATGAGGTCGGAGCTGGATGCGCCGATTCGACGCAACCTTGATAGTGATCTGCATCACAGCGATGTCGAGGTGTCGGCGAGCCGTTCCGGATCGACCTGCTGGCCGATCAACTCCTTGATCCGGTCGGTCACATCCCAGACGTTCACATTCATCCCCGCCAGCACCCGGTTCTCGGCATCGAGCCAGAACGCGACGAACTCGCGCTTCGCCATATCACCGCGCACGACCACCTGCGCGTACTCACCGGTGGCGGCATATCCGGTGTACTCCATGCCCAGGTCGTATTGGTCGGTGAAGAAGTACGGAAGGCGTTCGTAGGAAGCCGACTTGCCGAGCATGGTCTGCGCCGCGACGGCGGGCTGATTGAGCGCATTCGCCCAGTGCTCCACCCGAATTCGACGCCCGAGCACCGGATGCTGCGCGTCGGCGATATCGCCGACCGCCACGATGTCCGGGTCACTGGTGGCCAGGCTCGCGTCGACGAGTACGCCGCCGTCGGTCGCGAGACCTGCGTTGGCGGCCAGTTCGATATTCGGTCGCGCGCCGATCGCGACGAGTACCGCATCGCCCTCGATCACGGTGCCGTCGGCGAGTCGGACGCCGCTCGCCAGATCCACCCCGCCCTGACCAGCGGTGATTGCCCCGGCCTGATGAGTGGTGATCGCCTCGACCTGGGCTCCGAATCGCAGGTCGACGCCGTGGTCGCGGTGCAGATCCGCGAAGACCCGACCCATCTCGGGTCCGAGCGCCGCCAGCAGCGGCAGTTCGGCGGATTCGACAATGGTGACCTCGACCTGGGCGGCGCGCGCGGCCGAGGCGACCTCGAGCCCGATCCAGCCCGCCCCGATGATGACCAGCCGCCGGGCCGAGCCGAACAGCTCGATCAGACTGTCGGAGTCGCCGATGGTGCGCAGCGTGTACACCTCCCGCGCATCCATGCCCGGAATCGGCAGGCGGCGCGGTGTCGAGCCGGTCGCGAGTGCGAGCTTGTCGTAGCCGAGTGTCGAACCATCGGGCAGCGTCACGGTTTTCGCGCTCGGATCGATCGCGCCGACTTCGGTGCCGAGCCGGACGTCGATATGGTGATCGCGGTACCACTGGCCCGGGTCGACGGTGAATTCCTCCAGCGATTTCTTACCGGCCAGATGTTCCTTGGACAACGGTGGTCGCTCGTAGGGCAGGTAGTTCTCGGCGCTGATCAGCGTGACGGTTCCGGGGAAATCGTTGGCGCGCAGTGCTTCCGCCAGTTTGGCGGCGGCCAACCCGCCGCCGACGATGACGAAATGCTGATCGGAGGTCATAACGGACTCCTTTTCGGGAGGGAACCGGACGCCTGCGTGTCACCCTACTGGGACCAGAGGCCACCTTTGGAGAAAATCGGGCCTCCGGTCCGGGAACGAATCGCGCGCCCGTGTGGTTGGCCACGGATAGTGGCGCGGCGAATCCGTGCGTTACGAGCGTGCGATGGAGAGGAACTGGTCTGTGAGCGAGACGACCACCAAGAACGTTGCCGATTTCTGGTTCGACCCGCTGTGCCCCTGGTGTTGGATCACCTCCCGCTGGATCCTCGAGGTCGAGCAGGTCCGCGATATAGAGGCCCGGTTCCACGTCATGAGCCTGTCGGTGCTGAACGAAGGCAAGGAGGGGCTGCCGCCGCAGTACGAGGAGCTGCTCGCTACCGGCTGGGGCCCGGTCCGGGTCGCCATCGCCGCCGCGAAGGAGCACGGTGACAAGGTGCTCTCCCCGCTCTACACCGCGATGGGCACCCGCATCCACAACCGTCGCGAGGAGTACTCGCGCGAGTCCCGCAAGGAATCCCTCGCCGCGGTGATCGCGGATTCGCTCGCCGAGGTGGGCCTGCCCGCCGAACTCGCCGCGGCCGCCGAGGGCACCGAATTCGACGAGGCGCTGCGCAAGAGCCATCACGCCGGCATGGATAAGGTCGGTCCGGATGTCGGTACCCCGACCATCCATATCAATGGCAATGCCTTCTTCGGTCCGGTGCTGTCGCGGATTCCGCGCGGTGAGGAGGCCGGGAAGCTGTGGGATGCGGCGGTCACCTTGGCCGACTACCCGCACTTCTTCGAGTTGAAGCGGACCAGGACCGAGGATCCGTCCTTCGACTGAACGCGGACCTACGGCACGGGTTTCGGCGGCAATGCCGGAACCTCGCCGTAGCTGCTCGGATACGGACCGGCCGGTGGCGCACCGGCCGGTCGGCGCGGTCGCCAGAACAGCTTGCCGTGCCTGCTGCGGTCCCGCAGTGCCCACATCCGCCAGGTCAGCACTGGATGCGAGGACATGGCATTGCTGATCCAGACGAAGAAGCCCTTCTCCACCGCGGCCCGGTCGGCCATTTCGTCGAAGCCGACGAGTTTGTTCAGATACTTACCCGCGGCGAGGGTGCCCATGGCCCTAGGTGCGCCGCCATGCCGGTTGCAGTAGCCGTGGTTGTCGGCGGTGTACTCCTGGGACCGGATCAGCGAGCTGCCGATGATCGGCAGTGACGGCGCCACGAACATGCCGAGCTGACGCCAGTACGAGGTGTGCCCGGCCGCGATATGTCCGACCTCGTGACCGATGATGAAGGCGAGCGCCTCGGGTTCGCGTGCGGCGCCGCCGATTTCGAATAGATCACTGTAGACCGCGACATAGCGCCGAAACCCGTGACCGGAGGCGAAGGCATTGATCTGGCCGTTGCCGAGCACGACGTAGGCATCCGGCACTTTGGCCATCCCGAATCGGGCCGCCGCCTCGACCACCAGCTGGTAGCCCTCCGGAAACTGGGTCGGCGACATCTTGACGCCATTGACTCGCATGGACGCGTAGCTCATACCGCGCAGGAACCACACCACGATCGGCGCGAAGACCAGGATGACCAGGTAGATATTCGGCTGCTTCCCATCCAGCACGAGATCGATGCACGCCGCCAGCGCGATCAGCATCGCGAGCGTGGTGATCACACAGACCACGACGAGCAGCGGAATCTCCCATGGGTGCCGTGCGGGCATGCCGTACGGGGACAGGCCGCGCGGCTGCCGCTGCGGGGGCGTACCGGGTGGGACCGGAGCCACACCGTAGGGACCTTGGGCGTATGTCGTCGGACCGTATTGGGGTGTCGGGTAGGGCGAACCGGGATAGGGCTGGGGTGTCGTTGGGTACTGGGGTGTCGACGGGTACTGCGATGTCGATGGGTACTGGGGCGAATCGTGCTGGGCGGAAACGTGCCCGGCCGAGGTGGCGGTCGCGTCCTGAGCCTGCGCCCACCCGCCCAATGCGGGATAGGGGTCGGCGGGTTGGCCCGCCTGCTGGGGCGGCTTGGATTCGGGCGGCTGCATGCTGAGAACTCTATTCATTTGCCGGGGACGGGGTTCGGCGCCGTTGGCGTTGCGGACACCAGGGGTGGCGCATCTGTCGATTCGCCGAGGCCCCTAACAGTGTTAATCGCGGTGGCGCGGCGTCGCATGTCCCCTCTCGCGGCACTGCGAAACACGCCTGACACAATCGCAGCCATGCGCGTATACCTGGGTGCCGACCATGCCGGTTTCGAACTGAAGAATCACGTCAAGGCCCATCTGGAGCAGGCGGGCCACGAGGTCGTCGACTGCGGCGCCCTCGAATACGACGCACTCGACGACTACCCCGCTTTCTGCATCGAGGCGGCCCGTCGCACCGTCGCCGATCCGGGCAGCCTGGGGCTGGTCTTCGGCGGCAGCGGCAACGGTGAGCAGATCGCCGCGAACAAGGTGCCCGGCGCCCGCTGCGCGCTGGCCTGGAGCGTGGAGACCGCGCAGCTGGCCCGCGAGCACAACAATGCCCAGCTGATCGGCATCGGCGGCCGCATGCACTCCACCGAGGAGGCGCTGGCGATCGTGGACGCGTTCGTCTCGACCAAATGGTCCGAGGAGCCGCGCCACCAGCGCCGCATCGACATCCTGGCCGAGTACGAGAAGACCGGTGTGGCACCGGCGGTTCCGGCCAACTGAGCGCGTAATCCGTCGTCGCGCAAGGTAGGCCGAGCGGCGATGCGAGGCAGACCGGATAGGATCTCTACTTTCGATGCCTGAGGGCTATGCGCTGCACCGGCTTGCGCGGCTGTGGCAATCGCGCTTCGCGAGCAGTGTGGTGTGCGTTTCGAACTCGCGGCAGGGGGTCGCCGCCCCTGCCGCGCGCATCGGCGGACCGGAGAGGATTTCGAGCTTCGATGCCTGAAGGGCACACGCTGCATCGGCTCGCCCGACTACATCAGCGGCGCTTCGGCGGGGGTGTGGTGCGGGTTTCCAGCCCGCAGGGCAAGTTCGCCGCCGGGGCCGCGCGGGTCGACGGTCAGGTGCTCATCAAGACCGAGGCATGGGGCAAACACCTTCTGCACCACTACGAGTCGGGTCTGGTCGTACATGTGCACCTCGGCCTGTACGGGGTGTTCACCGAGGTGCCGCTGCCGATGGGGGAGCCGGTCGGGCAGGTGCGGATGCGGATCGTCGGTGACGCGTCGGCCGATGATCGCCTGTACGGCACCGATTTACGCGGCCCGACCGCCTGCGAGGTGTACACCCGTGCGGAGGTGGCGGCGCTGACCGAGCGGCTCGGCCCGGATCCGCTGCGCCGCGGCGCCGATCCCGAACGGGCCTGGCGCAGAATTCATCGCTCGCGCAGGCGCATCGGCGCACTACTGATGGACCAGCAGGTGCTCGCCGGTGTCGGCAATGTGTATCGCGCGGAACTACTGTTCCGGCACGGCATTTCGCCACACCGACCGGGCACCGCGCTGACCGCCGACGAGTGGGACGCGATGTGGACCGACCTGGTCGCGCTGATGCGGGTGGGCGTGCGGGTCGGCAAGATGGTGGTCGTCCGCCCCGAACACGACCACGGCGAACCGTCCTACGCGGCCGACCGCCCACGCACCTATGTCTACCGCCGCGCCGGCGCGCCCTGCCGCCTCTGCGGCACGTCGGTCGCACACAGCGTGCTGGAGGGCCGAAACCTCTTCTGGTGCCCCACCTGCCAGGCCAGCTGACAGGTCTGCTCTACCGGAAGTAGCGGTGCACCATCTGGGCGATGCATACCGGTTTGTCGGCGCCTTCGCGTTCCATGACCGCGTCGACGGTGACTTGGACCGCGCCGTCGCCGAGGTCGGTGGCGTCGGCGAGGGTGGCGCTGAGGCGGACCTTCGAGCCCGCGGGGACGGGGGATGGGAAGCGGACCTTGTTGAGGCCGTAATTGATTGCCATCCCACGGTTTTCGATGACGAGGATTTCCGACCAGAGTGGAATGAGTAGCGACAGGGTCAGGTAGCCGTGGGCGATGGTGCTGCCGAAGGGGCCGGTTTTCGAGCGTTCGACATCGACGTGGATCCACTGCTCGTCGTGGGTCGCTTCGGCGAACATGTCGATATCGCGTTGTGGGATCTCGAGCCAGTCGCTGGTGCCCAGGTCGGTGCCGATGAGGTCGAGTAGGTCGGTGGGGTTGTCGACGGTGGTCGCCATGTGGCGCGCTCCTTCGGTTGTTGCGGATTTACGGTGTCGGCCTGCGCATTTGGCGAGCGTCGTCGCGGAGCAGTAGGCGTTGGAGCTTGCCGAGGGCGTTGCGCGGCAGCTGCTCGCGGAAGATGAAATATTTCGGGATTTTGTATCGGGCGAGGTTTGCCTCGAGATGGGTGCGAATCGCGTCTTCATCGATGACGTGACCGGCGCGGACGACAATGTACGCCAATCCGACCTCACCCCAACGCTCGTCCGGCACGGCGACCACAGCGCAGTCGTCGACGCCCTCCAGACCCGCGATGGCTGCTTCGACCTCGGCGGGGTAGATGTTCTCGCCACCGGAGATGATCATGTCTTTGACGCGGTCGACAATGTGCGACCAGCCGTCATCGTCGATGCGGACGATATCGCCGGTGCGGAACCAGCCGTCGATGAATGCCTCTTCGGTGGCGTCGGGTCGATTCCAGTATCCGGCAAAGACATTGGGGCCCTTGACGAGTAGTTCGCCCTGGCCGGGTCCTTCGATGATCTCGCCGGACGGGGTGAGCAGCGCGACATCGGTGAAAAAGTGCGGAACACCCGCGGATACCGGATGCGCGTCGGCGCCGTGGCGCAGTGCCATGAGCACGCCGGGCGCCGCCTCGGTCATGCCGTAGCCCTGTAGGGCCTGGATGCCGCGGGCCAGCCACGCCTTGGCTACATGTTCGAGGACGGGGGAGCCACCGAAGGCGATACAGCGGACGCTCGACAGATCGGTGGTCTCCCATTCCGGCGCTTCGCACAGCATTTTCAACATGGTCGGGGCGAGCGGGAAAACCGTGGCCCGGCAGCGCTCGATGGTGGCGAGGAACTCACTGGGATCGAATTTCGGTATGACAACGACGGTTCCGCCCGCGTACAGGGTGGGCAGTGTGATCTGCCCCAGGCCGAGTACGTGGAACAGCGGCGCGGAACACAAGCTGACATCGTCGCGGCCGAGACTGAAATGAGCGAACTGGTTGAGGGTGTTCCAGACGATATTGCTGTGAGTGAGCACAGCGCCCTTGGGGCGGCCGGTGGTGCCGGAGGTGTAGAGGATCAATGCGGGATCGTCGAGTCCGACCGCGTTGGCGGGCGGTGTTCGGCCGGTGTGCTCGATGATCGCGTTCTCGTACTGCTCGCCCAGGTGCAGCAGTTGGGCATTGGCGGAGCTTCGTGCGAGCGCATCGATGCCGGTGTCGGCACCGGTGACGAACACCGTGGGGTCGGCATCGTCGAGCAGACCGGCGATCTCAGCCGCCGCCAGCCGAGTATTGAGTGCGACGAAGATGGCTCCGAGATGCATTGTGGCGAAAAGCGTTTCGAAGGTCGCGATATCGTTGTGCCCGAGGTAGGCGACCCGGTCGCCCGGCCCGACGCCGAAGTCGGCGAAGGCTGCGGCGAGAGCATCCACGCGATCGGCGAGGGTGGCGTAGTCGACGCGGCGGTCCTCCTGGATCAAAGCGATGGCATGGGGCTCCATCCGGGCGCGCCGACGCGGCCACGAGCCTATTCCCTGATCCATCATCTCGACCTCAATCCCAGTGCGGTGATGGCGTTCTCACGCAGGATCAGCGGCCGGACCTCGTCCTTGATATCGAGTTGCTCGAAGTCCTTCATCCACCGATCCGGTGAGATGAGCGGAAAGTCCGAGCCGAACAACACCTTTCGTTTGAGCAGGCTGTTGGCGTACTTGACCAGTTGCGGCGGAAAGTATTTCGGTGACCACCCGGACAGATCGATATAGACATTGGGTTTGTGGGTGGCCACGGCCAACGCTTCGTCCTGCCAGGGAAACGATGGGTGCGCGATGATGATCGTCAGATCCGGAAAGTCGACGGCCACATCGTCGAGCAGCATCGGATTGGAGTATTTGAGCCGGATGCCGCCGCCACCGGGGAGCCCCGATCCGATTCCGGTCTGGCCGGAGTGGAACAGGGCGGGCACCCCGAGTTCGCTGATGGTCTCGTAGAGCGGGTAGACCGCACGATCGTCGGGCCGGAAAGCCTGCACGCTCGGATGGAATTTGAAGCCGCGGACCCCGTGCTCGACGACCAGTCGCCGGGCTTCGGCCAGTCCCGCCTTTCCTCTGGCCGGATCGATACTGGCGAACGGGATGAGGACGTCGCTGTGTGCGGCGGCAGCGGTGGCGATGTCTTCATTGCTGATCCGCCGGTGGCCCAGTGCGGCTTCGGCGTCGACGGTGAATACCACCGCGGCCATGCGGCGCTGCCGATAGTAGGCGGCCATCTCGTCGATGGTGGGCGGTCCCGACTCGGCGCCGAAGTAGGCGTCGGCACCCGCCCGGAGCGGGTCCGGTAGCGAATAGTGGCCGCAGCCATCGGTTTCGGCGTGTGTGTGCACGTCGATCGCGACGAGTTGGTCGAGATCCAGACTCATGACAGCTGCGGCGCGGTGGTCGGGATCTTGGGCAGCGGGATGCCGTAGGTTTCGAGCTGCTCACCGATCGAGGAGTCGAATGCCTCGGCGATCGCGTCGGCGGTCCAGCCGCCGTCGAGGAAGGCACTGCGGATTTCGCTCGGATGCGACCAGAGCGACAGCCGGTCGCCGCCGATGCCTACGCATTGGCCGGTGATATGGGCGGACGCCTCGGAGGCCAGGAAAACCACCAGTCCGGCGACGTCCTCCGGAGTGCCGAAGGAGGCGGCGCGGCGCACTACCGACGGGATCGGCTCCCCATTCTTCATTCCCTCGACGTAGGGAGCGAGGAAAGGAATGGTTTCGGTCATCGCGGTCGCCGCATTCGGGATGATCGCGTTTACCGTGACTCCCGCCTTCGCACATTCCATCGCCCACGTACGCGCCATTGCCGCGATACCGGCTTTGGCTGCCGCATAGTTGGTTTGACCGAAATTGCCGCGTTGACCGGCCGGGGATCCGGCGAGCACGACCCGCCCGCCGTGACCGGCCTGACGGAAGTGCTTGACCGCTTCCCGAACACAGGTGAAGGTGCCGCGCAGATGGACGTGGATGACGGCGTCGAAGTCGTCGTCGGACATATTCCACAGCACTTTGTCGCGCAGGATGCCCGCATTGGTCACCATCGCATCCAGTCGCCCGAACGCGTCGACGGCCGCCGCGACGAGTGTTTGCGCGGCCTCGGTGGTGCCGACTGCGACCGGTACCGCGAGTGCTCGACCGCCCGCTTCGGCGATTTCGGCGGCGGCCTTCTCAGCGCGGTCGGCGGCCACGTCGTTGACCACGACCGCCGCGCCCGCGGCGGCCAAAGCCTTGGCGTAGGCGAGGCCGAGACCTTGGCCGCTGCCGGTGACGATGGCGACTTTGCCGGTGAGATCCATATGCAGTGCTCCTTATCGGTGAGCGTCAGAAGATGAGGACGGGTTTGATCGTCTTGCCGGAGGTCATATCCGCCACGGCCTGCCCGATATCGTCGAACGGGTACCGGGTGATCAGCCTGTCGATCGGGAGCCGCCCGTTGCGCACCAGCGACACCAAAGCCGGTATGACAGTGTGAGTTTCGTTGTCGCCCAGGGTGAGTCCGACGACCCTTCGGCCTGGCAGCATGGCGTTGACGTCGAGCGCCACCTCGGCACCGAATGGTGGGGCGCCGACAATGACCAGCGTGCCGCGTGCGGCAAGGACATCCGCGCCGGTGCGCAGTACGGCGGTACTGCCGGTGGTTTCCACAACGGCGTCCGCGCCACCGGTGATCTCGGTGATCGCCGCGGCGACATCGGTCGTCGTCGCATCGATGATGTGCGTGGCGCCGAGTTCCCAGGCCAGTTCGAGGCGTTCGGCGACCTGGTCGACGGCGATGATCGTCGTGGCCGGTGACAGCGTGGCCGCCATGATCGCGGACAATCCGACCGCACCGGCACCGAGTACGACAATGCTCGATCCCGGGCGCGGCCGCACGACATTCCAGATCGCGCCGACACCGGTCTGGACGCCGCACCCGAGCGGTGCAATCGTTTCCAGCGGTACGTCGGGGTCGACGACGATCATGCTGCGCTCGTCGACGAGCGCGAGTCGGCTGAACGACGACTGCCCGAAGAAATGCCCGCCCAGGGGTGTGTCATTGCGGGTGATGGTGTGGCTGTCGTCCGCTCGCGCACCGCCGATCAGGTTGAGCGGCAACCAGGTTGCGCAATAGGCAGGGTGTCCGTCGCGACAGTTCGCGCATGCTCCACACGACGTGAACGACAGCAGTACGTGATCGCCGGGTACGACGCCGGTGACATCGGATCCGACGCGTTCGACAATGCCCGCGCCTTCGTGACCGAGGACGCCGGGGAGCGGAAACGGCAGCCCACCGCTGGCGACGCCGAGGTCGGTGTGGCAGACACCGGCAGCGACCATGCGCACGATCGCCTCGTGCGGTCGTGGTTCATCGAGTTCGATCGGGGTGAGGGTGAAAGGCGCACCGCCGGATTCGACGACGGCTGCCCGAGTGGTGGTGGTCATGAGGGGGGTCCTTGCGGATTCAATCGAGGGCGATGACAACGGATTTGACCTTGGTGTAGGACGCCAGGGCCTCCGGTCCGTATTCGCGTCCGAAGCCGGAGTCCTTGACACCGCCGAACGGCATGGCCGGGTCGAGCATGGCCCAGTCGTTGACCCAGACGATTCCGGCCTGCAATTTGTCGGCGACGCGGTGCGCGCGGGCGAGATCGCTGGTGTGCAGGCCGGACGCGAGTCCGTAGCGCGTGCCGTTGGCCAGCGCGACCGCTTCGTCCTCGGTATCGAATGCCTGCACCGTGAGCACCGGTCCGAAGATTTCTTCCTGCACTACCCGGGAATCGTTGGCGAGGTCCGCGATCACGGTTGGCTTGTAGTAATACCCGCCGTCCAGCTCGAGGCGTTCGCCGCCGCACACCACCCGGCCGCCCTCCCGGCGGGCCAGCGCGACATATTCCTCGACCTTCGTGACATGCCGTCGCGCGGCCATCGGTCCCACCACGGTCGCCGGATCACGGGGGTCGCCGACAGGTACGCCCGCGACGGCTTCGGCGAGGATGCCGACGATGGTCTCGTAGAGTGGCCGCGCGACCAGCAGTCGGGGACCGCCCATGCAGAACTGCCCGGTATTGAAGACGAAACCCTTGATGATCGCGCCGATTGCCTTCTCGATATCGGCGTCGGCGAACACGATGTGCGCGGCATTGCCGCCGAGTTCCATGGTCACCGGCTTCAAGGCCGCACCCGCCGCGCTCGCCGCGCGCCGACCGATCTCGGTGGATCCGGTGAACGCGATCTTGTCGACACCTGGGTGCTCGAGCAGTGCCGCACCGACGACCGGCCCTGGGCCGGTGATCACATTGACCACCCCCGATGGCACACCGGCCCGTTCGAACAGTGTCGCCATGAACAGCGCGCTGAGCGGCGTTTCCTCGGCCGGTTTGTGGACGATGGAATTGCCCGCGGCGAGCGCGGGCGCGATTTTGGAGGTCGACAGGATCAGCGGAAAGTTGAACGGAGTAATGGCGGCGACCACACCGAGTGGGTCGCGGCGGGTGTAGGCGAAGGCGGGCAGCGGCGTGCGGCGGGTGGCGCCGTCGATGGTCTGGGCGAGCGCGGCGCAGTACTCGTATTGTTCGATGGTGGTCGCGACGTCCACCGATCGGCACAGGGTGACGGGCTTGCCGACATCGAGACTTTCCAGTCGGACCAGCTCGTCGGCGTTTTCGCGCACCAGCTCGGCGATCCGGAGCAGGATGCGAGCCCGTTCCCGACCGCTGCGGCCCGCCCATTCGGCACCGGTGAATGCCGCGCGCGCGGCGTTCACCGCGTCGTCGACATCGCTGCGGTCGGCCTCGGCGACGGTGCCGATGACCTGACCGGTCGAGGGGTCGTCGACATCGCTGCGGCCACCCGATGCGGAGTTGCGCCATTTGCCGTCGATGAACAGCTGTCCGTCGATTTTGTCGTTCGTGCTCATGCTTCCTTGGTCCCGTCCCGACGATTCGGCCGCTCGGCCGAGATGCGCCTGCTCTTATCAACAGGAAACCTGATGGTTTAAGTGATGTCAGCCACTATTCGCCACTAACAGGATTCCTGTCAATGGTCTATCCTCGATTTCGCCGAACATCTCGGTTCGGCGCCCGTGACGACGCAGCGGTGAGGAGAATGCTGGTGACGATTTCGGAGGCGAAGCCGACCGTAAGCCGACTGCCGGGCAGTCAGACCTCGCTGCTGTACGCGGTGAAAAGGGTCGAGCTGGCGGTGCGGGCGCGCTTGGACGAGCTGTTGCGCCCGATCGGGATCACCACATTGCAGTACACCGCGCTGACCGTGCTCGAGCGGCACGATGGCTTACCGGCCGCGCAGCTGGCGCGGGATTCGTTCGTCACGGCACAGTCGGTCGCGGATGTGGTCCGCGCGCTGGAAAGTCGTGGACTCATTGCGCGCGAACGCAACTCACGCAATCGGCGCGAGCTGCTGATCCACCTCACCGAGGCGGGGCGGCGGTTGCTTGCCGATGTCGCCGACGAGGTCGACGCGGTGGAACAGCAGATGATCAGCGGTATGACGGCCGAGCAGGCCGACGATTTCCGCTCGGCGTTGGTCCGGGCTTGGCATGCGCTGTCCTGACAGGCCTCCGCAATGACCCAGTCGTCGGTCCTGGCCCGCGCACTGGTTCTGCTGGAGGCGTTCGATAACGCCCACCCGGTGTTGAAGCTGTCGGAACTCGCCGAGCGCACCGGTCTTCCGCAGACGACGGTCTACCGCCACGTCGTCGATCTCGTGCAGTGGGGTGCGCTGGATCGCGCCGCGAGTGGCGGATATCAGATCGGTCTGCGCATGGTGGAGATCGCCTCCTACTGTCCGCGCGCCAGGCCGATCCGTGATGTCGCGCTGCCGTTCATGGAGGACCTGTACGAGGCGACGCACCAGAATGTGCAGCTGGCGGTCCGTGATGGCACCGAAGTGGTCTATGTCGAATTCCTCGCCGGCCGCGACGCCGTATTCGTGCGCACACGTGTGGGCGCACGCTGGCCGATGCACGCGACCGGCGTCGGGCTGGCCATCCTGGCCTACACTCCCGCCGAGGTCGTGGCCAAGATCGCCGACCGGCCGCTGGCGGTATTCACCACGAAGACAATCAGTACGCCCGAGGTGCTGCGGCGGACACTGGCCGAGGTGCGCCGCACCGGGGTCGCGATCAGCGATGGACAGGTGACCCTCGACGGATATTCCGTCGCCGCACCGATTTTCGGTTCGGACGGCCAGGTCGCGGCGGCGCTGTCGATTGTCATACCGGCCGGGGATGCCCGCCGGGGCATGTGGGCTCCGGCGGTGCGCACCGCGGCCCACGGCATCACCCGGCAGTTGGGTGGCGGGCGCTGACTTCCGTTCGACGGAAGTGTGTCTTGGCTCACGCATCGCGCGGCCCACACGATGGACCGCACAGCCCGCCCCCGGGGATCACATTCAGGAGCATTCCGATGAGCCCGACAACCGCAATTGTCCGCAACCAGTGGTATGTGGCCGCCTACGGTCAGGAGATCGGTCGCGACTTGTTCGCGCGCACCATCTGCAACGAGCCACTGGTGTTCTACCGGACCGAGGACGGCGCGGTGGCGGCACTATCCGACCGCTGCATCCACCGCCGCTACCCGCTGTCGCAGTCGCGGCTGGTCGGTGACCGTGTCGTCTGCGGCTATCACGGCTTCACCTACGACCGCACCGGCAGCTGTGTCGCGGTGCCCGCGCAGACCCGCATTCCCCGCAGCGCCCGAGTCGCCTCTTACCCTGTGGTGGAACAGGATTCGTTCGTCTGGGTGTGGATCGGCGACCGCGAGTCGGCCGACCCGGGGGCGATACCGCGCGCACCGTGGCTGGTACAGGACGGCTGGACCACTATCCGCGGCCTGGAGACCATCCGGGCCAGGCATGCGCTGCTGATGGACAATCTGATGGACCTGTCCCACGAAACCTATTTGCACGGCGGCTATATCGGCACCCCAGAGGTCGCGGAGACGCCGATCACCACCGAGGTCGACCAGGCCGCCGGTGTGGTGCGGGTGAGCCGGCACATGGACGATGCCGAATGCCCGCCTTTCTATGCCAATTCGACCGGCATCGCCGGGCGCATCACCCGCTGGCAGGACATCGAGTTCCAGCCACCGTGCCTGTACCGGCTGCACAGTCGCGTCGCGCCGCAGGGCAACTATCCACCCGACGGCTATCTGCCCGGTCACGGCGCCGACGCCGATCTCGGCGCGTTCCACACCGAAATCGTGTACGCCCTCACTCCGGAAACCGCGCATTCGGTACACGACTTCTGGATGGTGGCAAGGGATTTCGCGATCGACGACCAGGACGTGACCGATTACCTGCACAAGAGCAATCACACCGTGGTCATGCAGGACGTGGTGGCGCTGAACCTGGTCGAGGAGGTCATCGCCGCGGAGGAACGCGCCGGAGGCACCTACCAGGAGCTGTCGATCAATATCGACACCGGCGCGCTGGCGGCACGTCGGCTCATCGCCGAGCTCGCCCGGACCGAAACGACCCGAGCATGACCGCCTGTCACCGCGTGCAGTGGTACCCGGGCAGCGATCAACTATTCGGTCGATGCCATTGCGGTGCAACCCATATCGCCGATGACCCGATCGAGATCTGGCAGTGGTTGCTCGCCCACCCCGACGGTCATCACACCCGCGTTGCCGATCCGCAGCCCACGACTCTGGTCGGGACCGGAGCATGACCGCCGAACCGGAATTCGCGGGCACCGTCGCCGACCGCCGCACCCTCGCCGACGGCATCGTCGAACTCACCCTCTCCGTAACCGAGGGGCACGTCCCGAAATGGCAGCCGGGCGCACACATCGACCTGATTCTGCGCCCGGACCTGGTGCGCCAGTATTCGCTGTGCGGCGATCCCGACGACCACGACCGATTGACGGTCGCGGTCCTACGTGAGCCGAACAGCCGTGGTGGATCGGCCTACGTCCACGACCGGCTGACCATGGGCGAGCGCGTGCGAATCCGAAGCCCCCGCAACAACTTCCCGCTTCGAGACGCGCAGCGCTATCGGTTCATCGCCGGTGGTGTCGGTATCACACCGCTGCTGCCGATGATCCGCACCGTCGCGGCCCGCGGTGGCGAATGGAGCCTGCATTACGGCGGCCGTACCCGCGCGAGCATGGCCTACCTACCCGAACTGTCGGCGCTCGGGCCGATCGAGGTGTGGCCGCAGAGCGAGACCGGCCCGCTCGATCTCGACGCCATCCTGTCCAATCCGGATCCGGGAACCCTGGTGTATTGCTGCGGCCCGGAGTCACTGCTGGCGGCCGTCGAAAGCCGCTGCGCCGCAACCTGGCCCGCCGATGCCCTGCACCTCGAGCGGTTCGCACCGAAGCCGACCGAAGTTACTGTCGATTCCGCCTTCGATGTCGAATGCGCGCAATCCGGTGTCACCGTGCACATCCCGGCGAACACCTCCATCCTCGACGCTGTCGAACAGGCCGGCATCGCGGTCTTGTCCTCCTGTCGCGAAGGCACCTGCGGCACCTGCGAGACCGTTGTCCTGGACGGTATTCCGGACCATCGCGACAGCATCCTCACCCCACAGGACACCGACGTGATGATGATCTGCCGCTCACGCGCCCACACCCCGCTTCTCGTCCTGGACATCTAGTCCGACTATCGAAAGGTTCCCGTTATGCCCGTCGTCAGAGTCTCAGATACTGATGTCCACTACTCCGTGGCCGGTGCCGGACCAGGATTGGTCCTCGTCCATGGCACCAGCATGAGTGCCGAATCCAATTTCGGGCACCTCATCGCCGGGTTCAGCGACCGCAACACCGTTGTCACACCCGACTACGCGGGCAGCGGCGGTACCACTGCACCCGAGGGCCGACTGACCCTTGACCTGCTGGTCCAGCAGATCATCGCGGCCATCGAGGACTCCTCGACCGGCCAGGTCGACCTGGTGGGTTTCTCCCTCGGCGCGGTTGTCGCGGCAGCGGTCGCGGGACGGCGTCCAGATCTGGTGCGCAGCCTCGTCCTGGTGGCGGGTTGGGCGGTGACCGAGGATCCCCGGCAACTGCTCGTCCTGCACGGCTGGGCGGCGTCGCTGGAGGCCGGTCCGGAAATGGCCTCCGCATTCGGTCCGCTGCTGGCGTTCAGCCCGGCGTTCCTGAGCGGACTCGGCCACGCGGGTCTGGCGCAATTGCGCGCCACGAAACCCGAACCGGGAACGCTGCGGCAGATCGAGGTGAACCTCGAAGTGGACATCCGGGACGAGCTCAGTCGTATCGCCGCACCGACGTTGGTGATCGGATGCACCCAGGACCAGCTGGTGCCGGTCACCCATGCCCGCGACCTGCATGCCGCGATCCCGAACAGTCGATACGCCGAAATCGATAGCGGCCATGTGGTGTTCTTCGAGAAGCCAGCCGAACTCGTGTCGCTTGTACAAGGTTTCCTGTACCCGGCCAGCTGACTGGACCGGCCCTCTGGGGGTGACCAGAGGGCCGGTATCGGATCAGCCTGCGACGGCCTTGATTTCGGGTTTATCGGAGTCGGCGAGGGCGAAGCGGCGTCCGCCCGCGGTCTTCGCCGAATACATCGCGCGATCGGCGCTACGCAGCAGATCGGTGAAATCACAGGAGTCGCCCGGGGGACAGTAGGCGGTGCCGACACTGGCCGAGACCGGCACCGGACCGGCCGTCGTCCACACCGGATCCTTCAGCGCGGCCACGATCTGACCTGCGATTTCGCCGACGGTCTTGTGCAACGGGTTGGTGGCGAGCACGAATTCGTCACCGCCGTAACGGCAAATGACCGTATCCGGCGGGCAGATCTCGCGCAGTCTGCGGGCCAGTTCGACGAGCACCTCGTCGCCGACGGCATGTCCGTAGTTGTCGTTGATCTGCTTGAACCGGTCCAGGTCGATCAGCAGCAGGCCGACGCCGCGGTTCGGGTCGGCCGTCATCAGCCGCACCTTGTCCTGCAGCAGCGTCCGGTTGGCCAGATCGGTCAGCGCGTCATGGGTGGCTTCGTGCCGCAGCCGATGCTGCAGCGCGGCGATCTCCTGCACCCGCAACGACACCGCGGCCGAAATGTGTTGCTCCTGCTGGGCCAGCGCCCGCTCCTGCAGCGCCTGGGCATAGCTGTCGATGGCCTGACTGGCCACCAGCGGCCAGCGCGTGGCGACCAGCGACCCGGGCGCCCCCGCCGGGAAGCCGAGCAGCCAGCGGGTGGCCTGGGCCAGCATTCTGGTCCGTTCGAACGGAGCCTCGACCAGCCGCGCCCCCAAGTCCCGCGCCGCGGGCACCGGGAAGGGCTCGGACCTGGCCAGCGAAAGTAGCCGCCCGATGATCTCGACCAATACCGGCTGCAACTGTTGTGGTGACGCGTGTGATCCCGGTTCCGCGCAGACCGCACGCGCCCACGCGCCTGCCATCTGCGCTACTGGTGGTTCGACATCCGCAGACATCGCACTCACCCGCCACGGGTGATGTCGGTACCCGGGTGCCCTGTTCCCACACAGGTGCCGGCGTCACCCCGATCGTTCCCACTGCTACGCGGTTGTGTCCACCTCACTTGGTGCACGCTCACCGCCCCCTTTCCAGATACCCCCGTCCGGCAAAAAGGATCCTAGCAAGCCACTCGGCACTGAAAAACGCCGTTTTATAACGAGTTATCGGTCCCTCGCGAATGGCGATCGGGTATGTCATCGCTGTCGCACCGCCGGCGTTACACATCAATTTTGTTCGCCGGGAAGTCGCGGACCGACACGCCGACAGCATGCCGAAAGGGATGTTTCCGGCTCAGTGATAGCGATCGGCTACCGTCGACGGCGGGGATTCGGCGGACAGCGGCCGCGCTGAGCGCTTTAATGGGGGCTGATTGGCGTTTCCGCCGCCCGATTCGGTACAGTCGGTTCGCACACGACATCGTGGCGATCCCATCAGATGTCGTATGCCTGCGGGTGTAGTTCAATGGTAGAACCTCAGCCTTCCAAGCTGATGGTGCGGGTTCGATTCCCGTCACCCGCTCCACGCAGGATTCATCCTCGTCGGCACCGTCTTTCGCCGCGAGGCCACGGGGTGTAGCGCAGCTTGGTAGCGCATCCGCTTTGGGAGCGGAGGGTCGCAGGTTCAAATCCTGTCACCCCGACAAGAGTGCCAGTGTCCACGGACCGGGTTCGGTTGCGGTGGGCCACGTTCCGCGTTTCGCGTGTCACCCTCGGAGGTAGCTCGGCAAGGTGCTGGCGGGATGCGGCAAGGTAGCTGGCATCGCCGGTTCGGGGTGAAATTCCTACGATCCGATCGCTTCCCCGGCCCGTTGGGCGGTGCGGCATAGTGTGTAGCCGTGCCCGACCGTGACACGTCACCGGCCGCGACCGTTCTCGTGGTCGATGATGAGCCCAACATTCTGGACCTGCTCTCCGCCGCGCTGCGGATGAGCGGCTTCGATGTGCATACCGCCGGCAGCGGGTACGCGGCGCTCGCCGAAGCGGCGGCGCATCCGCCGGACATCGTGGTGCTGGACGTGATGCTTCCGGATCTGGACGGCTATGCGGTGGCGCGGCGGCTGCGGGAGACCGACAGTCGGGTACCGGTGCTGTTCCTGACGTCCCGGGACGCGGTCGAGGATCGGATCGCCGGGCTGGCCGCCGGTGGCGACGACTATGTGACCAAGCCGTTCAGCATCGAGGAGGTCCTGCTTCGGCTGCGCGCGATTCTGCGGCGCACCCTCGGCCCGGAGTCCGGCGACGATCGGGTGCTCAGGTACGCGGACCTGGAACTGGATGTCGATGCGCATGCGGCATATCGTGCGGGCACCGAGATCTGGCTGTCGGCCACCGAATTCAGCCTGCTGCAGTATCTGGTGGTCAACGCCGAGAAGGTGGTCAGCAAGCAGCAGATCATCGATCGGGTGTGGAGTGCGGAGACCGGCCGCGACGGACGTGTCGTGGAGACATTCATCAGCCAGCTCCGCCGCAAGGTCGATGCCCGGAATCCGCCGCTGATTCACACGATTCGCGGTGTCGGCTACACGCTGCGGCTCGGCGGCGGACGTTCGTGAGTGAGCGCGGCGAGCGAGCAATCAACACTGCCGGGCATCGCTCGGTCATGGCGGAGCCGAGCGCCAGTGAGGCGCAGTCATGAGTGAGCGCGGCGAGCGAGCAATCAACACTGCCGGGCATCGCTCGGTCATGGCGGAGCCGAGCGCCAGCGAGGCGCAGTCATGAACGAGCGGCGGGTGTGGAATCGGGCTCGCCGGTTGACCTTACGCACCCGGCTGCTGCTGGCCTTGGTCGCGATCGCCGGTATCGGAATGGCTGCCTTCGGCCTGCTCAGCGTGACCATGTTGGATCGCGCGCTGCTCGGCCGAGTAGACGACCAGCTGAATCACGTTGCCAGCGATATGACTTCGACCAAGCGGCCGCCGCCGCCCCCGCCATCCGGCCCGCCGGAGTACGAGCAGTTGCCGTCGGATTTCCGGCTGATGTTCTTCGATGTCGAAGGGCGTCAGATCGGCAAGCTCGGCGCACCGGCCCAGGTGAGCACCGTGCCCGGATTGCCCGCGATGGACGCGGCATCGGTACGCGCCCGCCCCAACAGTGCGTTCACGGTCGGTGACCAGAACAGCGATATCCGTTGGCGGGTGCGCACTGTCGTGCAGCCGGCGACCGAATGGCAGCCCGATGGGGGCACCGTCGCGATCGCGATGTCGCTGGCGACCACCGAGGCGACCACCGGCAACCTCCGCACGATCGAGTTGGTGGCGGGGGCCACGCTGCTGCTCGCCATCTGCGTGATCGCGGCGGTCCTGGTGCGAATCGGCCTGCGACCGCTGACCAGGATCGAGCACACGGCCGAGGCGATCGCGGGCGGGGATCTGGACCGCCGTGTCGCACAGACCGATCCGCATACTGAGGTCGGCAGGCTCGGCACCGCGTTCAATGTGATGGTCACCCGGCTGTCCACGGCACTACGTCAGCTCGCCGATTCCGAGCAGCGGATGCGGGCGTTCATCGCCGACGCCTCCCACGAACTGCGCACCCCGCTGACCTCGGTGCGCGGTTATGCCGAGCTGTATCGGCGCGGTGGTGCGTCGGACGAGGTTGGCGTGCGGGAGATGATGAGCCGGATCGAGGGCGAGGCGATCCGAATGGGTGTGCTCGTCGACGACCTGTTGCTGCTGGCCAAATCCGATCAGGAACGGGCGCTGGATCTGACGGAGGTCGATCTGGTGATGCTCGCGATGGAAGTGGTGCGCGATGCCGCCACCCGAGCTCCGGATCGGGATATCGGTCTGGAGAGTCCGGATGACCCGGTTCGGATCGTCGGTGACGAGCATCGGTTGCGGCAGGTCGTGACGAATCTGGTCACCAATGCGTTGGTGCATACGCCCGTCGAGGCGGCGATCACCGTCACCGTCGGGATCAGAGCCGCGACGGCGTTGATCGATCCGGTCGCCGCCGAAGCGGGTGCGGAACTGCCCGATGGGGCCGAATTCGCGGTACTCGATGTGCACGACGACGGACCCGGCATCGCGCCGGAGAACGCACCGCGCATCTTCGATCGCTTCTACCGGGCCGCCGAATCGCGTTCCCGCACCGGCGGTTCGGGACTCGGTCTCGCGATTGCGGATGCGATCCTGGGGGCGCACGGTGCGCGGATCCAGCTGTTGCGCACACCCGGCGCGGGTGCGACTTTCCGGATCCTTTTCGCCGTTTCCTGATCATCGGCGGGTTCGGCGCGAACGGGTTAAGTTAATGATTGTTCTGGTTTCGGGTAGGAGACGATGTCGTTGCACCGCACCGGCGGTCGCTGCCTGTGGAGGCGGTGTAAGACCAACCCGGCAGTCGTCGGGCGCGGCAGTCGCCGATGAAACTCAGTCGGCGATGAGGTGGTTCACGGGGCGGCCGAGGCGTGAGGTGCCGCATTCGCGTTGGCGGCGAATCACATAGCGCCCCGGAGCGATTGCGCTGGCACCGTGTTCGGGATGGATCAGGTAGGCGACCACGTGGGTGTCGAACCGAGTTGATCATCGGATCGGCAGAAATCGGCCGTGATCAGGTACGGGTTGTGCTTGGATCGGTCGCATGTCCGATCGGAAGGACCCGCGCGTCGACGCCTACATCGAGCCGCTCCCCCAGTGGCAGCAGGCGATCTGTCATGAGGTGCGCGAGTTGGTGCACGCCGCTGATCCCGAGGTCGTCGAGACCATCAAACGCACCGTCCAGCCGTACTTCGTGCTCGACGGCAATATCTGCGCCCTGCTCGCGGCCAAGACCCATGTGAATGTCTTCCTCTACGACGGCGGCATCGTGCCGGACCCCGAGGGCATCATCACCGGCGGCCACGAAAACAAGACCGGGCGCACCGTGGCCATCCACGAGGGCGAAAAGCTCAATGCCCCAGCTCTGCTCGCAATGTTCGAGCAGATCATCGCCAATAACCGCGCGGGTGGTTGGCGCAAGTTGAAACGCGAAAGCTGAACTTCCGCACCGATCATCGGTGCGGAAGCATCCGTCAATAGCCGATTGTGAAGCGCCGCTGGATGAATCGCGGTAGTTCGACCTCATCGAGTAGGGCGACAGCGGCGTCCTCGATGGAGATGCGGCTGTTGCCGTCGGTATCGCGGATCGGCTGGTCGCCGCCGACCCGGTAGCGGCCGGTGCGTTCGCCGGCTGCGATCAATTCGGCCGGGCTGAGGTAGGTCCAGAGTCGGTTCGAGGTGCGCAGGATATCGAGAGCGGCGCGGTGGCCGCGTACGGCTGCGGCGTATTCACGGGGCAGGCCGAGTCCATCGAGGGTATCGGCCAGGCGCCGGTCGTCATCGGCGGTGATCCGGCCGGGCTCGTACTCCAGGCTCCCCGCGCCGCCGACCACGATCAGCCGCGTGCGCGGGTGCGTATGCAGCGCATCGAGCAGTGAACGCGCGGCACTCGCGTAGACCGTCGGATCGGCGATGGAGCGTGCGACGGTGTCATCGAAATCGGCTGCCGCGTTTCCGGGTTGGTAGCAGCTGATAAGGACGTCCATGCCGGGGAGGGCCGCGGCAATGGCCGCGCTGTCGAAGATGTCGAGGCTGCGCCAGTTGACGTTCGGCTGGCTGGTGGTGATCTGGCCGGCGTCCCTGGTGAACGCCGTGACGTGGTGGCCGCGGGCGACCGCCTCGGTGAGTACTCGCTGGCCGATATTGCCGGTCGCGCCGACTACTCCGATGAACATGGTTCTCCTCCTACTGATTGATACGGTGTGTATAAACTATACGGCGTGAAGTTTTTGAGCAACGTCTAGTTTTCTCACGCCGCTGTAGAGTTGCCGCCGTGGGCACTGCGACGCCGAGCCGGCGGGAGTTACGACGCTCCGAGACGACAGCGGAGATCAAGCAGGTCGCGCTCCGGTTGATGGCCGAGGGCGGACCGGGCGCTATCACACTGCGGGCGATCGCGCGCGAAATGGGCATGACCGCCAACGCGGTCTACAGCTACTTCCCGACCCGCGACGACCTGATCACCGCGCTGATCAACGATGTGTACTCCGAACTGGCCGATGCGGTCGAGGCTGCCCGCGATGCCCGACCCGCCGCCGACGCTTCGGGGCGAATCCTCGCGTGGGCCTGTGCATTTCGCGATTGGTCCGTGGCGAATCCGGCTGGTTTCCGCCTCATCTACGGCGATCCCGTGCCCAACTACCAGGCTCCTGAGGGCGGTGCGGCCCCGGACGCGGAACACCGAGTGTGCGCCGGTCTGACCGGCTTGGCCGCAGGCGCGTGGCCGCACGCCGAAAACTTCTACGCGGACAATGGTTTCGAGTGGTCGGACTTCGAACCGAAACTCGTCGAAGAGGTCAAGGCGGAGTTCCCCGGCCTACCTCCCGCCGCCGTCGCGATCGCCCTGCGCATCTGGGGCCACCTGCACGGCCTGGTCTCCCTGGAAATCCTCGGACATCTGCGCTCCCAGACCACCGATCCGGAAAAGCTCTACCGCAACGAAATCCGCCACCTCATCCGTTCACTGGGATTGCGGCCACCCGAGCATTGAGCCCGGTCGTGGCTCCGGGCTGCTGGGCGCCGACACGGTTGTGCTGCCGTTTCTGGCGGCCTTCCTGATCGGCTCGCGCTGCCAGTCGGACATACGGACTGGACTATTCGGCCGACCGTTGCGTTCTGTGTTGTCGCGGTGGCCGCGGCGATCCGCGAGGTGTAGGCGCGTGGCTTCGCATCGGTGTCGAGCCCGCGGACCGATCGCCCGCGATCGCCGGCGCTCGCTGGTGCGGTATCAACTGGCGGCGCGAGTGCCGTTCAGCGTGTCGGCAGCCGGATCGCCGATGGCCACGCGGGCGGCGCGCTCGCTGAGCGCGGCGAGGAAGGGGAGGCGGGCGTCGCCGAGGGACATGGCGTGGTTGCCCAAATGGTTGGTGACGAAACCGATGCCCAGGCCGAGACCGGGATTGGCGATACCGCCAGAGCCGCCGATGCCGAAGTGACCGAGGGCTTGGCGGGTGAGGCGGGTTCCGACGATGGCGCGGTGGTAGCCGAGTGCGAAATGCGGTGGTGCGCCGAGGACGTAGTCGTAGCGGCTGTTCGGCGGCATTTCCGCGATGCGCCGCGTGGTTTCGGGACGGAGCAGGCGGCGGTGGCCGACCAAGCCGTCATTGGCGATTGCGCCGTACATCTTGGCGATGGCACGGGCGGTGAACACGCCGTTCCAGCCCGGCATCATCGCATCGTAGGGTCGCATGCCGAGGGTCATATCGGCCCAGCCGTCGTAGACCGCGCCGCGGGCGGAGTTCATCATCTTCACTGGGGCGAACGGTGCGATGAGCGTGTCGAACGGGACCCTGGCGATGCCGAGGCGAGGCGAGAGCCGAGCAAGTCGCTGCCGCTGATTCTCGGGTACGCCGAACCAGAAATCATTGTCGCCCAGTGGATCTCGAAGTTCGCTGCGGACGAGGTCGATGAAGTCGCGGCCGGTGGCGCGCTGCGCGATTTCCGCGACCAGGGTGCCGAAGGTCAGGCCGTGATATCCGGAAGCCCGCAGCCGCAATGGATCCGGCGCGGATGCGGCCATCGCGGTGGCCACGGCATCGTGGTCGAGCAGATCGTCCGAATCGGCGACCAGACCGCGGGTGCGCTGCATTCCGGCGCGATGGTTCAGCACCTCGCGGATCGTAATATTGCCCTTGCCCTGCGCCGCGAATGCCGGCCAATAGTCCGCCACCGCCGCGTCCAACTCGAGCACACCACGCTCGATCAGCCGATGCGCGACTGTCGCGGTGACACCCTTACCGGTCGAATAGGACAGTGCCATGGAATCGGCTCGCCACCGCCGGTCGCTATCTGCCCACCCTGCCCAGATATCGAGCACCGGCTCTCCGTGGAGGTACACCGCCAGCGCGCCGCCGCCCTGGCTCTTCCGCCGGAACATCGAAAGGAACTTGGCCGCGACGGTGGTGAATCGATCGTCGACCAGCATGTGGCCGGGCACGCCCGCGCCATCGGTGCTCGCAGCTGGCATGGTCAGACTCCTTTGTCTGTCAGATAACGCCACACAGGCTGCTGCTAACAGTTGCAAGCAGCCTGCTAACTTACTGTAACCAGCGTTACGCGATAGATGCAATGGCACGCACCGGTGGGCGGAATAGCGCGCGGCCCGACGAGGTTTGGCTGACCCGTGAAGATTGTTGTGATCGGTGCTACCGGAACCATCGGCTCGGCCCTCGTCGACGCCCTCGAGGCGAACCCGGATCATCAGGTTGTTCGCGCTTCGCGGCGCGGACCGGTCCAGATCGACCTGGCCGATCCGGTGTCGATCGCCGCGTTGTTCGATGCGGTGGACAATATCGACGCGGTCGTCGCCGTAGCCGCCAGCGGCCAACTCGCAGAACTCGCCGACTCGACCGACAACGAGTACTTCCTCGGCCTGGAAGGCAAATTCCTAGGCCAAATTCACCTGGTCCGCCACGCTATCCGGCACCTCAATGACTCCGGATCCATCACGCTGACCAATGGCATCTCGACCTTCTCCGAGCCGGGCCTGTCCTTCGCGGCTGCGGTCAATGCGGGTCTCGGCGGCTTCGTGCCCGCGGCGGCGCTGGAACTGCCGCGCGGAATCCGCTTGAATTCGGTGAGTCCGGGCTGGATCTCGGAGACCCTCACCGCACTCGGGCGTAACGGTTCTGCGGGCACTCCGGTGGCCGATGTTGTCCGGGCCTATGTGGAGCTGATCGAGGGATCTGCCCACGGCCGGGTGGTCGAGCCATGACCAGGTACCGGCCGCGGGGGTGATCCTTCACAGGCGTGGGTCGACCGGCTCCGATTCGAGGGCGAGGACCGCGAACACCGCTTCGTGCACGCGCCACAGCGGTTCACCTGCGACGAAACGGTCCAGCGCTTCCAGGCCCAGCGCATACTCGCGCAGCGCCATTGAGCGCTTGCGGCCCAGACCGCGGGTGCGCAACCTGTGTAGGTTGTTGTCGCGCAGGTACTCCGGGCCGTAAATGATCCGGAGGTATTCGGGGCCTCGGCATTTCACGCCCGGCTGAACCAGGTGGTCGCCTTCGTTACGGACCATCGCGGCGTACGGCTTCACCACCATGCCCTCGCCGCCCGCCGTGGTCAGCTCGGTCCACCAGCTGGTGGCGGCGGCTTCGCTGTCCGGATCGGTCAGATCGACGATCGTTCGGCCGGTCGGGGTGAACAGGTCGGGATCGGCGGCGACCAGCCGGTCGGCCGTCGATAAATGCCAATCATGATCGCGCACTGCGTAATTGATTCCCGAGCCCGCCAGGATCTGGAACGGTGCGATGCGCAGACCGGCCAAGCCGTCGACTTGCCAGCAGTAGCGGCCGTAGGCGGTGGTGAAGGCCGCCGCGTCGGTCTTGCGCGCGGCGGTGCGGTTCGCGAGATCGGTTACATCCAAGCCGCGAGCTGCGACGTCGGCAAGCAGATCGGTCGCGGTGCCGAGTGCCGCACGGGCGGCCGCACCGACGGCGGCGTACTGATTGCGCAGCAAGCCAACGGCTTTGGCCGACCACGGCATCAGCTCGGTATCGAGCAGCAGCCATTCGGTGTTCAGTTCATCGAACAGGCCCGCCGTTTCGGCCGCGGTACGAACCCGGGCGAGCAGCTCCTCGGTCTGCGCGGTGTCGTCGAAGAACGGACGCCCGGTGCGGGTGTAGAGCGCGCCGGTACTGCCGTCATCGACACCGAACCGATCGGCCGCGGCCTGCGCTGAGCGTGTCACGAGGACGATTGCGCGCGAGCCCATATGCTTCTCCTCGCACACCACGCGCCGCACACCTTCGGACCGGTAGTAGTCGAAGGCTTCGGCGGGATGTTCGAGGTAGCCGTCCAGCTGGGTGGTCGCACAAGGCGCCATGGTCGGCGGTAGGTACACCAGCCAGCGCGGGTCGACGGCGAAGCGGCTCATCACTTCCAATGCGGCCCCGGCGTTTTCCTCCTGCACGCCGACGCGGCCGTGCTGCCGGGTTTCCACCACGCGGCGGCCCATCACATCGTCCAGATCGAGCACGCCGGGATCGCGATGCACCACACCGTCGGGCGTCGCGATGGTAGTGGCCTGCAGCGGACGTACCGGTTCGTACCAAACCCGTTCGGCCGGAACCGAAACCGGCACGCGCTCCGGATACCGCAGAGCCGAGAGCTTGCCACCGAAGACGACCCCGGTATCCAGGCACAGAGTGTTGTTCACCCAGCGCAGATCGGTGACCGGCGTGTGGCCGTACAGCACGGTGGCGCGACCGCGATAATCCTCGGCCCATGGATAACGCACCGGCAGACCGTATTCGTCTGTCTCCCCGGTGGATTCGCCGTACATCGCGAAGGCGCGAACCCGCCCCGAAGCGCGCCCGTGGTACTCCTGCTTGAGCCCGGCGTGCGCGACCACCAGTCGGCCGTCGTCGAGCACATAGTGGCTGATCAGGCCACGGCAGAAGTCCAGCGCCGCCTTGCGAAAATCCTCGTCCTCGGCCTCCAATTGGGCCAGTGATTCCGCGAGTCCGTGCGCGATACGCACCTTCTGGCCGTCGAGTGCGCGCACCAGCTTGTTCTCATGATTTCCGGTGACGCACAACGCAGTTCCCGCGCGCACCATCCCCATGACGAGTCGGAGCACACCCGGCGTATCCGGCCCGCGATCGACCAGATCGCCGACGAATACCGCGGTTCGCCCGGCCGGGTGACTCGCGCCGACGGCCCGGCCGGCGTCGTCACGCGCTAGGTCGTAGCCGAGTTCGCCCAGCAGCGTTTCCAATTCGGTGCGGCAGCCGTGTACGTCGCCGATCACATCGAACGGCCCCGTGAGCTCACGCTTGTCGTTCCATGCCTTTTCGTCGACGATGGTCGCCGAGTCGATCTCCTCGACACCGCGCAGTATGTACACCTTCCGGAAGCCCTCGCGTTCCAGACCGCGCATGCCCCGGCGCAGTTCGCGCTGCTGCCGGGACACCACGTGCCTGGGCAGGTGCGACCGGTCGGGACGTTGCGTATTGCGTTCGAAGCACACGCCATCCGGGACGTCGAGCACGATCGCTACCGGCAGCACATCGTGCGCTCGCGCCACCGCGATCAGCTCCTGACGCGCCTTGGGCTGCACATTGGTGGCGTCGATAACGGTGCGTAGGCCGCGCCGCAGCCGGATACCGGCGATGTGGTGCAGCAATGCGAAGGCGTCCGGCGTCGACGACTGATCGTTCTCGTCATCGCTGACAGTCCCGCGACACGCATCCGAGGACACGATCGCGGTCTGCCGAAAGTGCTTGCGTGCGAACGTCGATTTGCCCGATCCGGTACTGCCGATCAGCACGACGAGGGAGAGCTCCGGGACGGATAGCTCGGTCATTACGCGGCTCCTCTCGTACTGCTATCGGTCGCGGCCTTCGTGAACAGGGCCAGCTGGGTGGGCGGGCCGAATTCGGGATGTTCGACACCGACGGGCACCAAGCGCACCGTGTACCCGTACCGTTCGGCCACGCGAGACCCCCAGTCCGCGAATTCCGCACGGGTCCACTCGAATCGGTGATCGGAGTGCCGGAATTTGCCCGCGGGCAGCGTCTCGTACACCACATTGTGCTCCGCATTCGGCGTCGTTACTACCACGGAACCCGGTGCGGCCGAACCGAATACGGAGGATTCGAGCGCACCCAACCGCGGCTCGTCGATGTGCTCGACGACCTCCATCAGTACGGCAGCGTCATAGCCGCGCAGGCGCGCATCGGTATACGTCAACGCCCCCTGCAGCAACGTCAACCGCTGCGCCACCCGCTCCGGCATCCGATCCAGCCGCAACCGCCGCTTGGTGATATTCAACGCTCGCATCGATACGTCGACACCGACGACTTCGGTAAAGGCCTTGTCGACCAGTAGTTCTCGCAACAATGCCCCCTCGCCGCAGCCCAGATCGAGCACCCGATGTGCCCCGACCTCCCGCAGCGCGGCCAGGACCGCCGCCCGCCGCATCACCGCCAACGACGGTGCACGCTCTTCGCTATCGGCTACCGGCGCAGCCTCCGTCGACGCGGGGGATTCCACGGCGATCTCGGTTGCTACGGCCGCGCCATTTTCAGCGGGCTCGTCCGCCCCGTCGACCCCCTCCTCGACCGCATCGAGCTCCTCGGCCTCGACATCGTCCACCTCGGCCAACCGCGCCAGCGCGGTCCGCACCAGCGACTGACGGCGCGCTAAGTACCGCCGCGTGATCCAGCTCCGTTCCGGATGCTCGGCCAACCACCCGGCCCCCGCGCGAATCAGCTTGTCGACCTCGTCTGCGGCCAGCCAGTAGTGCTTGGCCCCATCGAGCACCGGCAGCAGGACATACAGGTGCGCGAGTGCGTCGGCAAGGCGGATGGTTCCGGTGAGTTCCAGTCGTACGTAATGCGAATCGCCCCACTCCGGAAAGGCCGGATCGAGGGGGAGTGGTTCAGCGATCACGGTCCAGCCCAGCGGTGCGAAGACCCGCTCGGCCGCTTCCGGGCCGCCCTTGCACGGCACCGCGGGCAATGCGATCCGCAACGGCAGCGCGGTCTGCGCCAATCCCGGCCGTTGATCGCAGCGTCCGTGCAGTGCGGTGCGGAATACCGCGCCGAGCGCCACCGACAGCAGCGACGACGCCGCATACGGCCGATCGTTGACATACTGTCCGAGACTGAAATCCGGTGTGCTGCGCGAGCGCCCGCGCACCAATCGGATCGGATCCACCTCCAAGAGCAGCGCCGCGGTACAGCGCGCCGCGGTCGCCTCCGAGTACATCACATGCGCGGTGCCGTAGGACTGCTCGAACGCCTGCACTCGGTCCGGGTTCTTATGCAGCAAGAAGCCCAGATCGGTCGCGGGCCAAGCCGCGCCTTCCGGCGGTGTGCAGGTGATCGTCAACAGCATCTTGCGATCGTCGCCGAGCCGCACACCGCACGCAAGGAAGTTTCGCGGGCCTTATCAGAGACTGAGGTTCGGCCAGGTCCAGTTCGCGACCGCCGGAATGTCCTCGCCGTGTTCTCGAGTCCAGGCACGGGCATTCCAGCGTGCGTCGACCATCTCCTGCCGCAGTCCCGCCGCCTTCTCCCGCAGGGTCGGCACCCGATCGATCACATCCATGACCAGGTGGTATCGGTCCAGATCGTTGAGCATTACCATATCGAAAGGTGTTGTCGTGGTGCCCTTTTCTTTGTATCCGCGCACATGCAGCTCACTGTGGTTGGTGCGCCGGTAGGTGAGTCGATGGATCAACCACGGGTATCCGTGGAATGCGAAGATCACCGGTCGGTCCCGGGTGAACAGCGAGTCGAACTCGCTGTCGGACAGGCCGTGCGGATGTTCGTCGGATGGTTGCAGCCGCATCAGGTCGACCACATTCACCACTCGCATACGCAGTTCCGGCAGACGCGCACGCAGAATCGCCGCCGCCGCGAGCGTTTCCAGCGTCGGTACATCCCCGGCACAGGCGAGCACGACATCGGGCGTGGTGCCCGGATCGTCGTTCTGTCCGGCCCAGCCCCAGATTCCGGCGCCGCGCGCGCAGTGCACGGCGGCATCGGAAACCGAAAGCCAGTCCGCTTGTGGCTGTTTCCCGGCGACCACCACATTGACGTAGTGCCGTGAACGCAGACAGTGATCGTAGGTCGACAGCAGCGTATTCGCGTCCGGCGGCAGATACACTCGCACGATCGATGGCTTCTTGTTCAGCACCACATCGAGGAATCCGGGATCCTGATGGGTGAATCCATTGTGGTCCTGTCGCCAAACATGTGATGACAGAAGGTAATTCAAGCTCGCGATGGGTCGCCGCCACGGTACCGCCGCACTCGCGTCCAACCATTTGGCATGCTGGTTGAACATCGCGTCGATGATGTGGATGAATGCCTCGTAGCAGGTGAACACCCCGTGCCTGCCGGTCAGCAGATAGCCCTCGAGCAGCCCTTGGCACATATGCTCGGACAGCACCTCGATCACCCGTCCAATGCGGTCGAGATCCACATCGAAGTCGCCGATTTCGGCCTGCCAGTTACGGCCGGTGACCTGCAGAATGTCCTGCAGTCGATTGCTCGCCAATTCGTCGGGGGCGAAGGTCAGGAAGTTGTTCGTATTGCGCGCGGTGACGTCGCGCAGCCAGGCGCCGAGCACCCGGGTCGCCTCGTGCTGGGTCGCTCCCGGCTCGCGCACCTCGACGCCGTAGGACCGCCAATCGGGCAGCCGCAGATCCCGAACGAGCATGCCCCCGTTGGCAATTGGATTCGCGCTCAGGCGTCGATCGCCGTCCGGCACCAGGTCGAGCAGCTCCGTGACCGGCCTGCCCGACTCATCGAAGAGCTGCTCCGGCTGATAGGACCGCAACCACTGTTCGAGCACGGCCCGATGCGCATCATCGGTGCGCGCACCCGCCAATGGCACCTGATGTGCCCGGAAAGTCCCCTCGACCGGATCGCCGTCGACCACCGGCGGGCAGGTCCACCCCTTCGGTGTGCGCAGCACGATCATCGGCCAGCTCGGGCGCACCCCATCGGTCCCTGTGCGTGCGGCCCGCTGAATCTCGGTGATGCGATCCAGGGCGGTGTCCACGGCAGTGGCCATCTCCTGATGGACGGCCGCGGGGTCGCTGCCCGAGACGACGATCGGCTCGTAGCCGTATCCGCGCATCAGCGACAGCAATTCGGATTCCGGAATGCGCGCAAGGATGGTCGGATTGGCGATCTTGTACTGATTCAACGCGAGAATCGGCAGCACCGCGCCGTCGCGCATCGGGTTGAGGAATTTATTGGCGTGCCAGCTGGTGGCCAGCGGTCCTGTCTCCGCCTCACCGTCGCCGACCACACAGAACACCGTCAGATCCGGATTGTCCAGCGCCGCCCCGAACGCGTGCAACAGCGAATAACCGAGCTCGCCGCCCTCGTGGAAGGAACCCGGCGTCTCCGGCGCACAGTGACTCGGCACTCCGCCGGGGAAGGAGAACTGTGCGAACAGCGCGCCCATCCCCGGCTCGTCCTGCGGCACATGGCTGTACAGCTCGGAGTACGTCCCCTCCAACCAGGCGCAGGCATTCGGTCCCGGCCCGCCGTGACCTGGCCCGGCCACGAAGACCGCGTCGAGATCGCGCTGCCGAATCGCCCGATTGGCGTGCACCCAGACCAGATTCAGGCCGGGCACGGTGCCGAAATGTCCGAGCAACCGCGGTTTGATGTGCTCGGCCCGCAGCGGTTCGCGCAGCAGCGGATTGCTCATCAGATAGATCTGGCCCACCGCCAGATAGTTCGCGGCCCGCCACCACGCGTCGAGCGTTTCCAGTTCCGCGCGCTCGAGCGGCCCTGGCACTTCCGCGAGCCGATACGGTTGCGGCGCGACGGTCGCACCGCCGCCGCTTTCGACATTGTCGGCCGAGGTATCGCCCCCGACACTGGCCATCTGGGTCATGCGCCGACTCTCCTCACTCGGGCATCGGCGGCGGCACCTGGAGGGACCGCCGGTTACCGGGTCCTGCACGGTTGCCGACGTTGGATTGATAACGCCGGATGGAGAATTCACAGCCAGCCTACCCACGTGTGTCCGTGTCAATCGGTTCTCACGGTCTCGCGTCGAGGCGGGGGGCGTCTGGTGCCGGAAGTCACCTGATCGGATGCCATCGGTCGTCGCACTATCGGCGGGTGGCTGGGTGGGGCGAGCAGCGGTGGATTATGGTCCGCCGCATGCAAACACTGCGCAGGATCATCGGTATCGGCACCATCGCCGCCGCGACATTCGCGCTGGCCGCCTGTGGCTCGGACGACGACAAGGGCTCGAGCACCACCACGTCTGCGGCCACGTCATCGGCCGCGGCGTCGGCGCAGCCCACCTTCGGTCAGCTGCCCGCGCAGAACACCGGCGCCGAATGCACCGCCGACGACATCGTGGTGGTCGGCGGTTTCGGCGCCACGCCGAAGATCACCATCCCGGACACTTGCACCCCGCCGACCCAGCTCGTCGTCAAGGATCTGGTCCCCGGCACCGGGCCCGGCGCGGTCGCCGGTCAGCCGCTGACCATGAACTACACGCTGATCACCTGGTCGGATAAGAAGAAGCTGGACAGCTCGTTCGACCGCGGCAAGCCGTTTCAGCTGACCCTTGGTGCCGGAAAGGTCATTCCGGGTTGGGAGCAGGGCCTGGTCGGCGTGCAGGCGGGCGCGCGGCGGCTGCTGATCATCCCGCCGAACCTCGGTTACGGCGCGGGTGGCAATGGCATCAAGCCCAACGAAACGCTGGTCTTCGTCACCGACGCGGTCGCCGTCGGCAAGTAATCTCGCCGCGGCGGTGCTGCCTGCAGCCCGTCGCGACGGGTCAACTAACCTGGTCGAGATACGCACGTTAAGCCGTGCGGCGATTTCGCTCGTGATAACCCCAAGCAAGTCGGCCACAAGCAAGTCGACCAGGACCAACGAACAAGGAGCATGTCCGTGAAGAGCACCGTCGAGCAGCTGAGCCCGACCCGGGTCCGGATCAACGTCGAGGTGCCTTTCGAGGAGCTGAAGCCGGACTTCGACAAGGCCTACAAGGCGCTGGCGAACCAGGTGCGCATCCCCGGCTTCCGTCCGGGTAAGGCCCCGGCCAAGCTCATCGAGGCCCGCCTGGGCCGCGGCGCGATCCTCGAGCAGGTCGTCAACGATGTGCTGCCCGGCCGCTACAGCGAGGCCGTCACCACCTCCGAAGTCAAGGTCATCGGCCAGCCCGAGATCGAGATCACCAAGATCGAGGACGGCCAGGAGCTGGCCTTCACGGCCGAGGTCGACGTGCGCCCGGAGATCGCCCTGCCCGCCTACGACGGCATCGAGGTGACCGTCGACTCGTTCACCATCGGCGACGAGGACATCGAGGAGCAGCTGCAGTCGCTGCGCCAGCGCTTCGGCACCCTGACCGGTGTCGAGCGTCCGGTCCAGGAAGGCGACTTCGTCTCCATCGATCTCTCGGCCACCGTCGACGGCGAGGACGTGCCCGAGGCGGCCACCACCGGCCTGTCCCACGAGGTCGGCTCCGGCCAGCTGATCGAGGGCCTGGACGAGGCGCTTATCGGCCTTTCGGTGGACGAGTCCAAGGAGTTCACCTCGACCCTGGTCGCCGGTGAGCACGCGGGCAAGGAAGCGGTCATCACCGTCACCGTGCGCTCGGTCAAGGAGCGCGAGCTGCCCGAGGCCGATGACGAGTTCGCCCAGCTGGCCAGCGAATTCGACACCCTCGACGAGCTGAAGGAAGACCTGCGCAACCGGGTCGAGCGCGTCAAGAAGGTCGAGCAGGCCGGTCAGATCCGCGACAAGGTGCTCGAGACCCTGCTCGAGCAGGTCGAGGTGCCGCTGCCGGAGGCGGTCGTGCAGGCCGAGATCGACGCCGTGGTGCACGATGCCGTGCACGGCTTCGACCACGACGAGGCCAAGCTCGCCGAGGCGCTCGAGGCCCAGGGCTCGAGCCGCGAGGAATTCGACAAGGACACCAAGGAGTCCGCCGAGAAGTCGGTGAAGACCCAGCTGCTGCTGGATGCCATCGCCGAGGCGGACAACACCCAGGTCGGCCAGGAGGAGCTCACCGAGCGGATCCTGTTCCAGGCGCAGCGCTACGGCCTCTCGCCCGAACAGTTCATCCAGCAGGTGCAGCAGGCGGGCCAGCTCGGCGCGGTCTTCGCGGACGTGCGTCGCGGTAAGGCGCTGGCCGGTGTGGTCGGCAAGGTGAAGGTCACCGACTCCGACGGCAACGCCGTCGACACCGCCGAAATGTTCGGTGCCCCTGAGGGTTCCGAGTCCGACGGCAACGAAGAGACCGCCGCCGCGAGCGCCGAATAATTCCATGGAAGGACAGCGCGATCGACTGCCGTGTGGTTGTGTGATTGCGCTGTGAAGGAGCGTAGCGAGTGAACCAGAAGCACAGCGCGCTCTCGCGCACAGCGCAATCGAGCGTCAGCGAGATTGCGCTGTGAGCGAAGACGGGCGGTACCGGGAGTTCGGTGCCGCCCGGCTTCGTTAATGTTTGTGACAGCGAACCAGTGATGGCTGTGTAGCAATCAGAGCCGGTGAGAAGAGAAGGCAGGTATCCGTGACAATGAACAAGGCAGGGGTCGTCATGAGTTCCCCCACTGCTGGTCTCAACCTCAGTGATTCGGTATACGAGCGCCTGCTGCGTGAGCGCATCATCTTCCTCGGCACCCAGGTCGACGACGACATCGCCAACAAGCTGTGCGCGCAGATCCTGCTGCTGTCGGCGGAGGATCCGACCAAGGACATCTCGCTCTACATCAACTCGCCCGGTGGTTCGGTCACCGCGGGTATGGCCATCTACGACACGATGCAGTTCGCCGAGTGCGATATCGCCACCTACGGCATGGGTCTGGCCGCATCGATGGGCCAGTTCCTGCTCACCGCCGGCACCAAGGGCAAGCGGTACGCCCTGCCGCACGCGCGCATCATGATGCACCAGCCGTCGGCGGGCATCGGTGGTTCCGCGGCCGATATCGCGATCATGGCCGAACAGTTCGCACACACCAAGCGCGAGCTGAACGAGCTGCAGGCGATGCACACCGGTAAATCCATCGAGCAGGTGACCGTCGACGCCGACCGCGACCGCTGGTTCACGGCGAAGCAGGCCCTCGAGTACGGCTTCATCGACCACGTGATCAGCCACGCGGATCAGGCCAACGGCGCGAAGTAAGTCGGCGCCGCAGACCGCTCACCCACCCAGACTTTGGAGACGAAGATGGCCAATCTGTTCGACCCGCGCGCCGGTCTCGGCGGCACCGCCCCGGCGAGCCCGCAGTCGCGCTATATCCTGCCCTCGTTCATCGAGCACTCGAGCTTCGGTGTCAAGGAGTCCAACCCGTACAACAAGCTGTTCGAGGAGCGCATCATCTTCCTCGGCGTGCAGGTCGACGATGCCTCGGCGAACGACGTCATGGCGCAGCTGCTGGTGCTGGAGTCGCTGGATCCCGATCGCGACATCACCATGTACATCAACTCGCCCGGTGGTTCGTTCACCTCGTTGATGGCGATCTACGACACCATGCAGTACGTGCGCGCCGATGTGGCCACCGTCTGCCTGGGGCAGGCCGCTTCCGCCGCGGCCGTGCTGCTCGCCGCCGGTACCCCCGGCAAGCGCGCGTGCCTGCCCAATGCCCGCGTGCTGATCCACCAGCCGTCGCTGGAGGGTGGCATTCAGGGGCAGGTTTCGGACCTGGAGATCCAGGCCGCCGAGATCGAGCGGATGCGTCGCCTGATGGAGACCACGCTGGCGCGCCACACCGGTAGGGATGCCGACACCATCCGCAAGGACACCGACCGCGACAAGATCCTGACGGCCGAGGAGGCCAAGGAATACGGGATTATCGACACGGTCTTCGATTACCGCAAGCTCAGCGCCCAGAAGTAGTGCGCCCAGAAGTAGTGCGGACAGAAGTAGGGCGGACGCGCCGGACGCGGCGCGTTGATCGCTCGTAAGTTGCTCTATGTCAGGAAAATCCGGCCGGGCCGCATGCCGCTCGGCATGTGCCCCGGCCGGACTGCTTCAGGGGAGCCGACCGGCCGGAAGGGTGTCGGGCGGAAGGGTTTCCGAGGCGGGCGGCCAGGAGTGTCGGATGGCCGTCGATCGGGGTGAACGTGTTCCATAGTGGTAAGAACTCGGACGACCCCCGTGAGAAACATGCTCGAGTTGTCGACCTCCGTCGCACACACCGGGTACGGTCGACCTAGGGACCTTTGCTCCCGGTTGACGGCAGTGCTCGAACCGTCGGAATCGCTCGAGGTGTTCGTGATTACACCCGAGGGTGGCGGATTGCTGGCAACCTGGATAGACGGTTGCAGGCGGACAAGGAAGTAGGGACCCACGAGATGGCGCGCATCGGAGATGGCGGCGATCTGCTGAAGTGCTCGTTCTGCGGAAAGAGCCAGAAGCAGGTCAAGAAGCTCATTGCGGGACCAGGGGTGTACATCTGCGACGAGTGCATCGATCTATGCAACGAGATCATCGAGGAAGAGCTGGCCGAGTCCAGTGAGGTCAAACTCGATGAGCTGCCCAAGCCCGCCGAGATCCGGGACTTCCTGGAGAACTACGTGATCGGGCAGGACACCGCCAAGCGCACCCTCGCGGTGGCCGTCTACAACCACTACAAGCGCATCCAGGCAGGTGACAAGGGTCGCGACAGCCGCGGCGAGACCGTCGAACTGGCCAAGTCCAATATCCTCATGCTCGGCCCCACCGGCTGCGGCAAGACCTACCTGGCGCAGACGCTGGCCAAGATGCTCAACGTCCCGTTCGCCATCGCCGACGCGACGGCGCTGACCGAGGCCGGATATGTCGGTGAGGATGTCGAGAACATCCTGCTGAAGCTGATCCAGGCCGCGGACTACGACGTCAAGCGCGCCGAGACCGGGATCATCTACATCGATGAGGTCGACAAGATCGCCCGCAAGAGCGAGAACCCGTCGATCACCCGCGACGTCTCCGGTGAGGGTGTGCAGCAGGCGCTGTTGAAGATCCTGGAGGGTACGCAGGCGAGTGTGCCGCCGCAGGGCGGGCGCAAGCATCCGCACCAGGAATTCATCCAAATCGACACCACCAACGTGCTTTTCATCGTTGCGGGTGCGTTCGCGGGGCTGGAGAAGATCATCTCCGATCGCACCGGACACCGCGGCATCGGCTTCGGCGCCGAGGTGCGCTCCAAGGCCGATATCGATACCGATGACCACTTCGCTGAGGTAATGCCGGAGGATCTGATCAAATTCGGTCTGATCCCCGAATTCATCGGCCGCCTCCCGGTCGTCGCCTCGGTGACGAATCTGGACAAGGATTCGTTGGTCAAGATTCTCTCCGAGCCGAAGAACGCATTGGTGAAGCAGTACGTACGGCTGTTCGAGATGGACGGCGTCGACCTGGAATTCACCGATGACGCGCTGGAGGCGATCGCCGATCAGGCGATCCTGCGCGGCACCGGCGCCCGCGGTCTGCGCGCCATCATGGAGGAGGTCCTGCAGCTGGCGATGTTCGACATCCCCAGCCGCGACGACGTCGCCAAGGTGGTCGTGAACGCCGACACCGTCAACGACAATGTGCTGCCGACCATCGTGCCGCGCAAGGCCCAGCGCGCCGAGCGTCGGGAGAAGTCGGCGTAGCACCGCAGTACGCATACCTCGCGAGTGGGCCGGAGAAATTTCCGGCCCACTCGATGTGTATCGGGCCGGCGGTTTGGGTATCCGTAGGGCACGGTTGAGTAACCAGCCCAGTCCTGGTCCTGGATGATCGGGGCGAAAAGTTTCCCGCCGCAAGGTGTCTGCCCGGCGGATTCGACGGACCGAGGTCCTCATGTCGACAGTTCTAGTTTCCTCAGATCAAAGTATCGCTGCCGCAGACGGATCCGGACCCCAGCGGTCTGCCGACCGTCTGTGCGTAGTCGTGTCACCGCCGGTGGATTCGGTCACCTTGTGTGCCGTCGGCGGCGAAATGGATTACCTGACGGCCGAGGCCTTTCGGCAGTCCCTGCTGGAAGCGTTACCTACGGCGGGCGCGGTGGTCGTTATCGATCTATCGCAGGTGACGTTCTTCGGCGTTGCCGGGCTGCGGGCGTTGATGGAGGCCCGATCCTGGCTCGGCCACAGCGGCCGGCAACTCCAGTTGATCACGGGTCCGCGCTGCGTGGATCGGCTACTCGAGGTCGCGGGGCATGCCGCGGTCTTCGATGTCATCCCGAGCCTGGCCGCGGTTGCGCGGCCGAAACCGCTGGAGTTGGCTCGCGCGAGCGCCTGATACCGAAAACGCGGGTGCGGCAGTCGAATTCGGCTGCCGCACCCGCGGTCTGTATGGACCCGTGCGGTGGCTTCAGGACGCTTCGTTGCGCATATCGTCCTGGCTCCAGTAGGCGCGCATGGCGACGATTTTGCCCTCGTCGTCGAAGTCCATCGCATCGATGGGCGAGAGTGTGAAGCGCTGATCGCCGAACTTGGTGACGAGAGTGAACATGAAGGCGGCGTGGTTGCCCGCGATTCGAACCGAATCCGCGTGCAGCTGCGTTTCCCGATCGAGGTTTCCGAGCACCTCGTAGAACTCGCGAATGGCGTCGTGGCCGCGCTTGGGTTCGGTGCCGATCGGATCTTCCACCACCGCATCGGGTGCGTAGAGGTCGACGATCGCCTCGGTCGGGCCGGAACCGACCAGCTTGACGTACTGTTCGATCACATCGCGGATCTTGGCTGCCATGGAAACCTCTCACGAATTGAAACGTGTTCTAATTCGGAGCGTAGCAGTGTCCGGTGATCGCATGGCAAGGAATCCCGTTGGGCGGGGCAGACGTACTGGCGCAGATGGCCCCCCGCGCCAGTACTCGTCGATCGATACCCCTCGGATATCTTGTTGGCGCGCTAGTGATGTGGGATACGGTGACGGTCGGATTCCGCATCACTGAGGTTGCCGATCGCGCCCGGACTCGGAGTCCCCATTGACTCCCTGGTTCGCCGTTGAACCTTCTGTCCCGCACTTGTGCGTCTGCTTTTGGTGTCGCTATTCACCCTCCATGTGTTACCGCGCCGCCGCCTTTTTCTGTGCCCGAAGGCGGTGCGCTCGGTCCGGTCCGATCACTGTTGGTGAAGCCTCAGGGGCCGACGGCGGCCTCGCTGAATGCCGCCGCGGGGTTCATGACCGGATTCATTTTGTCCTTTTCGCCTGGTCCGGGCGGGTCTGGAGCCTGGTGGGGCCCGGGTGGTTCAGAAAACTTGTCGCCATTTCTCGCTGTCGGAACCCGGTGTGTCGAGCTTGTGTGGTGCTCGTCGTGCTGTTTACTCGGTCCGGTCAACCAGATGTTCGAGTGACGAGTGAAAGCGGAGGAGACATGGCACTGCCTACCATGACCGCGGAACAGCGCACTGAGGCGTTGGCCAAGGCGGCTGCGGTCCGCAAGGCGCGCTCCGAACTGATCGGCAAGGTGAAGGCCGGCAAGGTTTCGGTGGCCGACCTGTTGAAGAAGGCGGACAGCGACGACCTGGTCAAGAAGACCAAGGTCGCTGCCGTGATCAAGGCGCTGCCCGGTGTCGGACCGGTCAAGGCGGCCAAGCTGATGGACCAGGCGGAAATTCCCGAGGACCGCCGCATCGGTGGACTCGGCGCGCGCCAGCGTGCGGCGTTGCTCGAAGCGCTGAAGGACTGACACGTCGTCCGTAGCGATTGCTTGCAGGTCGCTCGAAAGGGTCAGCAGGACCATGCTCAGGAAACGAACGCTCACGTCGGTGGCGTGGCTGTGCGTCGAGAACGGCCGCTTGCTCGCGGTCCGGACCGAGGGACGCGACGCCTTCTATCTGCCGGGCGGCAAGCCCGAACCCGGAGAAACCCTGGCGGGAGCGCTCGTTCGGGAGGTTCGCGAGGAAGTCGGCGTCGAATTGGAGGCGCACCGGATAACGCCCGTGGTGACCATTACGGCCCCAGCCCACGGGCGTCCCGGAACGCTGGTCGAGATGCACTGCTTCCGCGCACCCGGTCACGGCGCGCCGGCTCCGGCGGCGGAGATCGCCGAGATGGCGTGGCTCGGGCCGGACGACGGACACCTGTGCGCGCCGGCCGTTGTGCAGGCCCTCAACCATTTGACCGAGGTTGGTGGGTGGCACGCGGCCTGAACGCTCACTTCGCACGGAGAACGCCCCACAGCATGCGCTGTGGGGCGTTACTGTTTCGGCGGTCTAGCGGTTCGTACGGCGGCGGGGGCGTTGGAAGTTGATCGGGGCGGGATCGCGCAACTGCGGCCCACGCGGGGTGACCAGGATCAGGGCCAAGCCGAGGGCGACGATCAATGCCGCACCGATGACGCTGAGGGTGAAACTGCCCCCACTCATGTCGGCGGGTTTGTGAAAGGCGTGATAGATCAGGTGTGGCACGCCGAAGACCAGCCAGCCGAGGCCCGCGACCTGGGCAAGTGCGCTGCCGCCGAGGAATAGCGCGGCCAGTGTCACCGCGGTCAGCGCCAGGAAGAACGAGCCGACATCGGAGGCGAGATGGTGGTTGTACGGGCCGTCCGCGCCGATCCACTGCATACCGAAACCCGGGAAGCTGGTGTACCAGGAGTGCGGCGCGAAGACCGCCCACAGTCCGACGACCGCGCCCTGAAATGCCAACACCCCCAATATGATTCGCACGGCGAGCCAGCGATTGCGCTGCTGTTGGAACCGCATCCGCACACGTAGCCCGCCGGATTTGCCATCTACCGTGATCCGCATCGGTCTCTCCGTTCATCGCCGAACCAGGGATCTGGTGCTGCAACCGTAAGTCGGACCTCGGGTCACGATCAATAGGCGGCGACCTCGTCGCTGATGGTCAGCCGGTCGGAGCGGGAATAGATGTTCATGGTGTCCCCGCGCAGGAAGCCGACCAGGGTGAGGCCGGATTCGGCGGCCAGATCGATGGCCAACGAGCTGGGGGCCGAGACGGCGCCGAGCATCGGGATGCCCGCCATCACGGCCTTCTGAACCAGCTCGAAGGAGGCCCGGCCGCTGACAATGAGCACGAGATCGTTTGCGGGGATACGGTTTTCGAGTACCGCCCAGCCGAGCACCTTGTCGACAGCGTTGTGTCGTCCGATGTCCTCGCGCACAGCGAGTGCGGTGCCGTCGGGGGTGAACAGTCCCGCAGCGTGCAGACCGCCGGTGGCGTCGAAAACCGTTTGACGGGTGCGCAATTGGTCCGGCATGGCGGCGAGGGTCTCGGTGTCGACCGTGATCGAGGTTGTCGGCAGCGGGAATCTGGTGCGGGTGCGGACCTCGTCGAGCGCAGTCTTACCGCAGAGTCCGCATGCGCCGGTGGTGAGGAAGT
This sequence comes from Nocardia sp. NPDC049737, assembly GCF_040674755.1. Lineage (NCBI taxonomy): Bacteria > Bacillati > Actinomycetota > Actinomycetes > Mycobacteriales > Nocardiaceae > Nocardia > Nocardia sp. NPDC049737. The sequence goes on from NZ_JBFANH010000001.1 coordinate 184,607, forward strand.
TGCGGCCGTGCACCGGGATAGGGGTGCGCAGTTGGACATCCAGCACGTTGTAGGTGTTCTGGCCGTTCTCGTCGGCGCCCGCGCAATAGCGGGCGCTCACCACATCCTCGGCGGCTTGAATGATGCCCTCGCCCAAGAGGAAGCCGTGCACCAGTTCGATATCGCTGCCCGGGGTGCGCATGGTGACGGTGAGTGATTGTCCGTCCAGGCGCAGCTCCAATGGTTCTTCTACCGCAACGGAATCCGGGCGTTCGATCACGCCGTTCGGTGAGATGCGGCGTGTCTTGCGGCGCGCGGTCACTCTGCTCACGACCGCGCCTCGCTGGCGCTCGGGTCCTGCCCCACATGAACGTGCGGCTCCAACCGGATGGTCACAGCCTTGGAAACTGGTGTATTCGACCGTGCCGCAACGTGATCGAGCGGAACGAGGGGATTGGTCTCCGGATAGTAGGCGGCGGCATTGCCGCGCGGGGTCGAGTATTCGACGATGCGGAAACCGGTCACCTTGCGTTCGGTGCCGTCGGTCCATTCGGAGACCAGATTCACCAGATCGCCGTCTACGAAACCGAATTCGGTGATGTCGTCGATATTCATCAGGACAACTTTGCGGCCGCCATGCACCCCGCGATAGCGGTCGTCCAGGCCGTAGATGGTGGTGTTGTATTGGTCGTGGCTGCGCAGGGTCTGCAGGATCAACCGTCCCGCGGGGACTGGTGTCCAGGTCAATTCGTTCACCGCGAAATTGGCTTTGCCGGTGGCAGTGCGGAATTCGCGGGAGTCGCGCGGTGGATGCGGCAGTACGAAGCCGTTGCGATCACGCACCCGCTTGTTGTAGTCGTCGCAGCCGGGCACCACACGGGCGATCGCATCGCGGATCTTGTCGTAGTCGAGTTGATACTGCGCCCACGGCACCGGATGATCCGCGCCGAGCAGCGTCTGCGCGAGTTCGCAGACGATGGCGACTTCACTGCGCAAATGCTCGCTCACCGGCTTCAGCCGACCGGTTGATAGATGCACCATCGACATCGAATCCTCCACCGAAACTTGCTGTTTCGCACCATTCTGTAGGTCGAGATCGGTGCGGCCGAGGGTGGGCAGGATGAGCGCGGTCGTGCCGTGCACGACGTGACTGCGGTTGAGCTTGGTGGAGACCTGCACGGTCAGCGCGCAACTGCGCAGCGCGGCCTCGGTCACCCCGGTATCAGGGGTGGCGGAGACGAAATTGCCGCCCATGCCGAAGAACACCCGCGCCGCGCCCGCGCGCATGGCGCGGATCGCATCGACGGTGTCGTAGCCGTGTTTGCGCGGGCTGGCGATGCCGAGTTCGCGGTCGAGTGCGTCGAGGAAGGTATCGGGCATCTTCTCCCAGATGCCCATGGTGCGGTCGCCCTGCACGTTGGAGTGGCCGCGCACCGGGCACACGCCCGCGCCGGGCTTGCCGATCATGCCGCGCAGCAATAGCAGATTGGTCGCTTCCTCGATGGTGGCGACGCCGTGCTTCTGCTGGGTCAGGCCCATTGCCCAGCAGATGATGATGTTCTTGGATTCGGCCAAAAGTGTTGAGGTGCGGTACAAATCGTCGTCGGTGAGTCCGGTTGCCGCGCGCACCGTGCCGAGATCGACCGCGCGCACATTCTTTTCGTACTCCGCGAAGCCAGCGCAGTGCGCATCGACGAACTCGCGGTCGACCACCGTGCCCGGTGCGCGGTCCTCGGCCTCGAAAAGCAGTTTGCCCAACCCCTGGAACAGCGCCATATCGCCGCCGAGCCGGATCTGCAGGAAGTCGTCGGCAATGGCGACACCGCTGGTGAAACCCGTGAGCGTCTGTGGGTCGCGGAAGCCGAGCAGTCCGGTCTCCGGCAGCGGGTTGACCGCGATGACCTTGGCGCCGTTAGCCTTCGCGCCCGCCAGCGCGCTGAGCATGCGCGGATGATTGGTGCCCGGATTCTGGCCCGCGACAATGATCAGATCGGCCTTGCCGAAGTCGTCGATCGAGACCGAACCTTTGCCGATGCCGATGGAACTGGTCAGTGCGGCGCCGGAGGATTCGTGGCACATATTCGAACAGTCCGGCAGATTGTTCGTGCCGAAGCTGCGGACCAGCAGCTGGTAGAGGAATGCGGTCTCGTTGGCGGTGCGGCCCGATGTGTAGAACACCGCTTCGTCGGGGGATTCCAGCGCGCGCAGGTGCTCGACGATGAGCTGGTAGGCCTCGTCCCACTCGATGGGCAAGTAATGGGTCGCGCCTGGGCGCAGCACCATCGGATGGGTCAGCCGACCCTGCTGGCCGAGCCAATAACCGGATTTGCTCGCCAGTTCCTCGATCGAATGCTGCGCGAAGAATTCGGGGGTCACGGTGCGCAGCGTCGCCTCCTCGGCGACGGCCTTGGCGCCGTTCTCACAGAATTCGGCCGGTCGGCGATGCCCCGTCGGCTCCGGCCAGGCACAGCCCGGGCAGTCGAAGCCGTGCACCTGGTTGAGGCGGGCCAGCGTGCGCGCGGTGCGCAGCACACCCATCTCCTCGACCCCGCGTTTGAGCGCAACGGCAACGGCCGTCACACCCGCGGCCTGCTCCTTCGGCTGGGTGACGGTCAATTCGGACTCGTCGATGTCCTGTGTCGGCCCATTGCGGTGCATGCCCGATATTGTCCTCTCCCCGCGAAGTTTGTCGCGGACCTACCCGTTTGTCCTGATTCCGGACGCTCCCGTCGCGGTGGTGGGGTCCCTGCCCGAGGGGTGCCATCCGGTTCGGATCGTATGCACTCGTGGCCGGTTCGGCAGGGTTTGCGCATTGCCGGGTACAGCGGTGACGCTACCTGGTAGCCGGCGGTTTTAGCTGGGTTCGAGCTCAGCCAGAAGGCTCCGCGTCGGCGGCTGTCGGCTTACCATAACTACTGATCAAATCGCTGATCTGAGGCATGTGCGATGGGGACGCTGGCGGCTATTCCGACGCGTGCCGGCGGGGAGCGTCGACACGCGACGTCTCGGCGTGTGCGGTGGGGGATTCTCTGTTCCGCCGCGCTATTGGTCGCGGCGGCGCCGGTCGGGTTCGGCAGGGTAGCGGCTTTCGGGGTTCCGGCGTCGGAAGAGCCGACTTCGTCGGTGGTTTCGCCGGCACCCGCGCCCGGACACCACGGGCCGGGGACGCGGGATGGGGCCGGGGCACAGACCAGCACGGCGGTGCCGAATGACAATTCGGACGGTGGTGGGACGCGTGACGGTACCGGGACGCACGACGGCACCGGGACGCAGACGACGACCAGTCCGGTGCCGACTGATCCGTGCGCCGGACGGACGTCGGATGGGTGCTCCGGACCGACTTCCACTCCCGAACAACCGCGGCTGCCCGATATTGTGCTGCCGCCGATCACCATCACCTTGCCGCCGAATCCACAGCCGCCGATCCCGGCGGACCCACCTGCGAATTCGTCCACGGTGCCGCCGCAGCAGCAGATACCGGCGGATCCACGGCCACCGGAAAATCCGTCGAAGAGGCAGCCCACGGTGGTTGTGCCGACCGTTCGGCCTGCGGATCCGCCGACGCCCGCCGCTACGGCACCGGCGCCCTCGATTGCGCCGCAACCCGCCGCGCTCGAGCTCACGCCCACAGCGATCGGACTCGGTGGCGATGTCACCGCGGCCGGATCGGGGTGTGATCCGCAGTCACAGGTCAGCTTGCTGGTCGGGCAGACGCCGGTGGGTAATGCCGTCGCCGGGGCCGATGGTGGTTTTCGGGCACCGCTGGCGTTGACGTCGATCGAAGTCGGGCGATATGAGGTGACGGCGCGCTGCGGGCGCACGCTGACCGCGCCGTTGGATGTTGTGCTGGTCAGCCGGATCAGTTCCGCCACTTCGACATTGACGCTGATTCTGTTCTTCTTGTTGATCGGTGCCTGGTTCTACGGGCATCGGCTCGTCTCGCACCTACCCGCGCGGAGGGAACCATGATGCGAGTCCGTGTCTCGGCGGCGACGCGAATTATCCTGCTGCCCAGTGTGTTCGCGCTTGTGCTCGTCGGGCTGTCGGTGGCACCGGCAGCGGCCGAACCGCAGGGTGTCGATATGTCGGCGACCATCGACGATCGCGATATCGCCGAAACCTCCGCCACCGAACCGCTACGGCTGCAACCGAACAGCATCATTCGGGTGGCTATCGCGTTGACCAACAACAGCGATGGGGCGTTGCATATTCGGCAGGTCGACCTGGCCGGGCATGTGCTCGGACTGACCTTCTTCTCGTACTCGACCGCCGTCGAATTGACCATCGCACCAGGAAAATCCGAGGCACTGAAGTATCGGCTCGATCTGACCGGACTCGAAGGTCAGGCGACCGGACTGATCGTCGCGGATTTGGCGGTGATCGGCGAGGATGGCGCGCAGGTCGCCTCGATACCGATGGACACCGATGTGCGCGGCTCGTTGTATTCGGTATACGGACTGTTCGGGATTGCGCTGGCGGTGCTGACCATGCTCGCCATTGCCGACGCGACGTTGGCCATTGCCCGGCACCGGCTGTCCACTAACCGGTGGCAGCGCGGCTTGCGGTTACTGGCGCCGGGTATCGGCATCGGCTTGATATTCGGGTTCACCGCGTCGGCACTGCGGTGGTGGGTTCCGGATACCGGGCTGTGGCTCACGGTTGCCGGTGTGGCGGCGTCGGTCGGCTTCCTACTCGGATACTGTTCGCCGACACCGGAAGTCGGGGATCTGCCGCCGACCGAGGAGGTCGACGAAGTCGCCGATGTGGAAACCGTGCGCTTCCCGGATGGGGCGACATCTTGACATCTGAAACCGGCCGAATGCGGGCCGTGCTGCCCGCGTATGACATCGGTGCGCAGGTCGGCAGGGGCGGATGCGGTGTGGTGCTCGCGGGTACGCACCGTCAGTTGGGGCGGCCGGTTGCCATCAAACAGATTCCACCGCAGTTCGCGCATGACGAGCAGGTGCGGCGTCGGTTCGTCGCCGAGGCGCGGTTGCTTGCGGCAATCGATCATCCACACGTGGTGCGGGTTTTCGACTACATCGAGGCCGATGAGCTGTGTCTGTTGGTTATGGAGTATCTGCCCGGTGGGACCGTTGGGAGTCGGTTCGCGACCGAGGGATACGACGCGGCTACCGCGGTCGCGGTCGGGCTGGCCTGTGCCGCGGGGCTGGAAGCGGCACACCGGCACAAGATTCTGCACCGCGACGTCAAGCCGTCGAACCTCATGTTCGGTACCGGCGGTGCGATAAAGCTGACCGATTTCGGGATCGCCAAGATCGTCGGTGGCGATGAGACATTGGTTACCAGGACCGGTGAGATCGTCGGGACTCCGTCCTATATAGCGCCGGAACAAGCACGCGGACAGCCGCTTTCGCCCGCCACCGATGTCTACGCGCTGGCGACCATGCTGTATCAGCTGTTGTCCGGGGTACTGCCGTTTCCGCCGAATGAGGACCATTTGGCAACGCTTTTCGCACACGCCTTCGGTACTCCGATACCGCTCGTCGAGGTCGCGCCGGGCGTGCCGGAGCCGATCGCCGACGTGGTGATGCGCGGTCTGGCGACCGATCCCGCCGATCGTTTCGATACCGCCGAACTCTTCGGGATTGCTCTCGCCGAACTCGCCGCCTCGTGCTGGGGTGGCGATTGGCTTACGCCCGTGGGTATTCCGGTCATCGGCGCGGACACTATTGTCGCCGCCGCGACCGGGAGCAGTCGCGCCGCCGGGCGATCCGGTGTTCAGACGCCGAGAGCGAAGAGTGGGCTCGAGCAGTCCGCTGTCAGGCACCGGACAGGCGTGCTTGCCGCGGGCTTCGAATCTCGCGCGCCGGTAACAGCTGTCCCCACCCAGCCTCCGACCGGTGCCTCACCGCCACGACCCGGCCCCGCTGCGGTAGCGTTCCCTTCGTCGGCTCCGACCGAAATCTCGTCGATGCCGGACATAGTGGGTTCGGATCCGGCTCCGAGTGCGCCGTTATCGCCGGTGCCACCAGCGCGTGGTGATATCACGGGTGGTTCCGAGCAGTTCGGCGCGGCGGCACGCGGCGCGCCAGGGGCTCCAGGGGCGCCAGCGCCGGAGTGGTCCACGTCGGAGCCGCGCGCATCCGGGTCGCCCGGGGCGCAGCCGCCAGCGCCGGAGCTGTCAGGGGCGAGGAGGTCCGCGCCGGGCACGGATGCGTCGGGAGATGCGACGTCAAGGCCGCGGCCCGTGCCGGGGTCGCCTACCTCGGGAGATGCGCCAGCAGGACCGCCTTTTTATGGAGCCGGGCAGGGTTCCTCGGGGTATGGCGGGTCGGCACGACAGGTGTCGTCGTCCGGAAGGTCGTGGCCTGGGCCTTTCAGGGCGGAGCCCTTCCGGCCGCCGATGGTTCGCGTGCGTCCGGTGCATAGGGCGCAGGACAATGGAGTTCGGTTGGCTGATGTCGATCGCCGAGATCTGGTGCCGATCCGCGATGTTGTCAGCTTTGCTTCGCCGTGGCCGATGTTCGGGGTTGGCGCGTTGCTTGCGGTGGCTGCTTGTGCGGTTGCGGTGATCGGGGTGGGCGCGCCGACCGCCGGAGGGGATCTGGTACCCGGGACTGTCACCGTTGCCGGTGTCGATGCGACGGGTCCGAATCCGATCGAGGTCGATCTGTCGGAGCCGATTCCATTGCAGGTCAACGGAATCGACGTCGACTCGGCTGCGCTCACGGTGGAGGTATTCGGTGTGCGGTTGGGTGGGGATCCGGTGCCGCTGCGGCCCGGCGGCGCGGCCACCCTGCCCGATCCGGTCAACGCACATGTGCTGGCCGGGAAATTCGACGGCGAGCTGACCCTGCTGCGCAGCGGAACGGAAATCGCCACGCAGCGAATCGAATTCCGCAGCACCCAGCGCCCGACACGCACCGCCGCAGCGGCCGCGATCGTGGTCCTCGCCCTGTTCGCCGTTGCCTACCTCGAGTCCAACACCCGCACCTTACGCCGTGCCCACGGTGGACTGGCCAACATCATCGGCCTGTCCGCGAGTTCAGCCATCCTCGCGGTCGCCGTGGCCGGTGGCGCCTGGATTCTCCACGACACTCCGCCCACCATCAGCACCCTTGCCATCACCGCCGTACTCGCCGCCGGAGCTGGCCTCGCCGCCGCATCGTCCGCACGCCGAATCGGCAAGCGCCACAGCTTGCTCCGCCGCGCACGGCGCGATAAACGTTGAAGCAGTAGCCCTGGAACGGAGGCCGGAGGCTTTTCGGTGGCGGTGTGAGCTGCTCAGGAACGGCGCCGTTTGCTGGTTGCCTCGGTTGGGTGCTTCGGGTGGGCCTCGGTGCGGTAGGTGAGGATGCGTTGGCCGATGCGGAGGCTCCATCCCGGGTGCAGTTCGGTGGGCGTTGTGCCGATACGGGTCCATTCGTCGGCGCCAGGGGCGGCGATGAATGTGCCTGCGGGGGTTGCGGCGTCACGGACGTAGACCTTCCCGCGGTCGACCGAGACGTAGGCGTGCACCCGCGAGACGTGGCGATCGCGCGGGACCGCGAGGGGTGTGGCAGTGGCGGCACGCACTGTCTCGTCGATCATTGGGCTGCGGCCGACGACATACGGTCGGTCCAGCGGAAACGCGGAGCCATCCGCCAGAACCAGCGCGCCTACGGGCGGTCGCGCCCCGGAGTTCTCCTGATTATTCGCCTCGCCTACTGGTCGTAGCGGCCGCGGTCGTACCCCTTGCAACGCCGGAATCTTGTGCAATGCAATCGGTTCCGGCCGCGCTGCCGAACCCGCCCGCGTTCCAGCGGCGTCCTCTCGTTCCCGGGCGGGCATGGCTTGGGTGCCGATTTCCTCCGGCGCATCTGCCTGCCCGGATGCACGCGACGGTGCCGAACCACTCGGCCGCGCCTCCGATGATGCTGCGCCGAGTCGAGCAGCGGACGTCGATCTCGCGGGCCCGACCTTATCGGCCGACGCGCCGAATCCCACGCTCTGCGCCGCCGATCCCCTCGCGGACCGGACAGAGTCCACCGATCCGGTGGGTCCTGCCTTTTCGGTTGGCTTGTCGTGTGCGGTGGACTTGGTAGTGGATCGCTGTGCGGATTGGCCAGAGTCCACCGATCCGGTGGTTCCCGCCCTCTCGGTTGGCCCGTCGTACTCGGTGGCGGATCCTGCGGAGCGCCCCTGCTCGTTGGGGGCGGTCGACCGCGCAGCGGGGTCTCGGCTGGACTCCCCTGTCGGACGGGCAGATCCAGCCTCGCGTGTGACGCCTGCGCTTTGGGCGGAGCCTGCGGCTGGTGTCGATTCGGTCGCGGATTTTGCGGTCGGGACGCGCAGGGCTTCGAATCCGGCCGGAGCGGTGGGCGGGGGTTCGGCGGGGGAGGGGTTAGCGGTGGTGCGGGCTCGGGTGTTCGCCGATTTTCCGGTGCGGCGGGTGGCTATGCGCAGGACGAAGCCGCTGCCGGCGACGATGCCGGCGCGCAGGTCGGTGCGTGGGAGTTCGTGGATCGGGAAGGCGATGTCCGCGCCGACCGCGATCCGGCGCACCGGTTCTCGCACGATTTCGTCTACCCAGGTGAACGCGCGGGCTCCGGAGAGTCGGCGGGATCCTTCCGCGCCTTGGATCTCCGCGCTGACCTGTCCGCGCAGCAGAATGACGGTGCCATCAGCAGTCGGTGCGATAACTCCGAACGGTGGCGCCTCGGAATTGCCGCCGAAAACCACTGCGGCCAGCCGCTGCGCGATCGCGGCCCCGGGATGGCGCGCATCCGCGACGGCCTCGATCGCACCGAGTATCCGGTCGGTCGAAGGGGTCTCGTCCGCGAGATAGACGACAACCGCGCCGAAGCGTGCGATCAGACCATCACCCGGCGCAATCCCCACCGTCGACGCGTCATTCCGCACTCGCGCCTCCTTCCCGGCCCACTACCGGCGTCCAGCATAGAACGTGCCCAGCACCCGAAACCGGCCGCCGAAGAACCGCAAGCGCGCACACGCTGTGATTCTTACCGGCCTTGATCGACGAGGTGTCGTGCACCACTGAATATCAAAGACTCCATCCCGCAGATGCGGTCTTCTGCGAGCGGCAAACCGCTGCGCGCGGACACTGCGCGAACGACCGGCGGTACGGCGGGATTCATACTGCCGGGTCGGTGCGCGATGAGCCCGGACAGGTGTCAGCCGGTGAACTCGGATGCGTGGTCTTCGAGCCAGGTGGTGAATGGCCGGGCGGGGTGGTCGGTCAGGATGGAGACGGCGTCGGTGATCGGAGTGGGGACGCCGTCGCAGCGTCGCCAATAGTCGAGCAGGCCGTCGGCGTAGCGGCCAGGGATGAATTCGGCCATCTCTTGCTTCCACGCGTCGGGGGTGACGTGGGCGATGGTTGCGGTGCGGCCGGTGACCTCGGCGATCAGGTCGATCTGCGCGGTGAACGTCAAGGTCTGCGGACCGGTGAGGGTATAGATACCGCCACGGTGGTCGGGTTTCGTGAGCAGCGCATGTGCGCACTCGGCGACGTCGAGTTCGTGGATCGGATCGGTGTAGGCATTGGGGTAGGGGAGGCTGACGGGGCGTTCGGCCTTGATCGCGAACGACCAGCCGCGGGCATTGCCGGCGAAGGCGCCGGGACGCAACACGGAGACGGTCATCGGTGCGTCGGCCAGTCCGAGTTCGGCGTCGAGGTGGGACTTCGCGACCGGATTGGTGGTCGCAGCCGGATCGAGCACCGCGGACGAGGACAGCAGCACGATGTGATCGACTCCGGCTTCGGTTGCGGCGGAGACGAATTCGGTGATGCATTCGGGTTCGGCATACAGGAATACCGAGGTGACGCCGTCGAGTGCGGCGGCGAAGGTGGCCGGGTTGCGCAGGTCGCAGGTGATGGCGGGTACTCCCGCGGGAAGCTGCTCGGGCCGGCCGGAACCGACGCGGACAGGGTGGCCGTCGGCGCGCAGCAGGGACAGGAGCTTGGTGGCGACCGCGCCGCGGCCTCCGGTAATGAGAATCATGAGAAGTCCTCGAGTCGAGAGTGATTCAGTGCTGTGGCTCGGCCTGGGCATGTCGCGGCAGCAGCCGCACCAGACCGAGGCTGATCAGCGTGATGGCCGTGACGAATACGAGGCTGGCCGTGAGTGCGTGCGCCGCACCGGAGCCGACCGTGTGGAAGTACACCGTGGTGATGGCGGCGGCGCCGATCGCATTGGCGAGTTGCTGTACGGCGGAGAGCGATCCGCTACCGCTGCCGGTCTCGGACGGGTCGATATCGCCGATGGTGACAACGAAGATGCTGCCGAAGCAAGTGCCCATACCGAGGCCGAGCACGAGGATCGCCACGGCGAGAGCCCAAGGGGCATTAGTGATTGCGGTGGTGAGTGCGAGAATCAGTAGCAGGCCGGTGCCGAAAAGGGTGATCAATAGGCCGATCAGGATGAGATTGCGACCGAGTTCAGCCAATAGTCGGTGCGCGGCAATCGACGCGATGATTATGCCGACGGCCAGCGGCGCCAGGCCGAGCGCGGCTTCGGTCGGGCGATAACCGAGGCCGTTCTGCATGAACAGCGACAGCACATACAACAGCCCGGAGACCGCGGCGAAGAAGGCGAGTCCGAGGATCAGACCCGAGGTGAAGCCCCGGTTCCGCAGTAACGTCGGCTCGATCAGCGCAGCGACCGCGGTGACCTGCCGACGGGCGAACAGCGCGAAGGCCGCGACTCCCGCCGCTATCGACGCGAACGATGAAGCGGTCCAGCTGTGGGCCGAGCCGTCGATCAGACCGAATAGTGTGCCGAGCATCGCTGCGGCGAGCAGAACAGCGCCGAGTGCATCGATGGTGACGGTGCGATCGCCCTGTTCGGTTGGCAGTAGGCGATAGGCGGCGGCGAATGCAAGCCCGCCGAGCCCGATATTGATCAGGAACATGGCACGCCAGCCGAGGCCGAATAGATCGGCATCGACGAGAAATCCGGCCAGGATCGGTCCGCATACTCCGGACAGGCCGAGGGCCGGACCGAAAACGCTGAATGCCCTGCCGCGCTGTTCACGGGGAAAGACGCTGGTCAGGATGCCGAAACCCTGCGGGATCAGCATCGCGCCGAAGGCGCCCTGTACGAGTCGCGCGGAGATCAGCGTGGTCGGATCGACGGCGAGGCCGCAGGCGATCGAGGCGAGGGTGAACCCGGCCAAGCCGATCAGGAACAACCTGCGTTTGCCGAAGCGGTCGCCGAGTCTGCCGCCGACGACGAGCAGAACGCCGAGGGAGAGGGCGTATCCGGCACCGAGCCACTGGATCAGCGCTGGTCCGCCGTGCAGATCCCGCGCGATGGTCGGCGCGGCGATATTGGTGATAGTCGAGTCGAGTAGGTCGAGGATGTCAGCCGCCAGAATGACGGCCAATATCGCCCACATTCGGGGGCTGACCTTGGTATCTGGTGGCGCCGCTTGCTGTGTTGGGGTGGTCATGTCCAGCTCTCGAGGAAGATGTGTCGGCAGCGAACAATGATCGTCACGAACAGTGTTCGATGTGATGGAAACCCTATGCGGCGAACGTCGTTCGTGTCAAACGCTGTTCGTCGAGGCGTATGCTCCGAAATATGAGCGCCGCACCCGTCAGCCGCCGGGCCCGTCCCGCGAAGGCACCCCTCAGTCGTGACGTCATCATCGATACCGGTCTGCGCATTCTCGACCGCGACGGCTTGGCCGCCCTCACCATGCGCCGCGTCGCCCAGGACCTCGATACCGGCGCGGCCTCGCTCTATGTCTACGTCGCCAACCGTGACGACCTGATGGCCGCCATGCTCGACCAGGTGCTCGGTACGGTGCCCGAGCCCACGGGCGACACTTGGCGCGACCGCCTGACGACGCTGGTCGAAACGACCGTCGACGCGATGTCGAAACACGAGGGACTCGCACTGGTCGCGCTCGGCTCGATCCCGACGAGCCCGAACGCGCTGCTGATCGTGGAGCGGCTACTCGCCCTGCTCGCCGAGGGCGGCGTGGACCCGCAGACCAATTCCTGGGCCGTCGACCTGATCTACCTGCACATATCAGCGCAGGCCGTGGAGCAGAGCACGTACAACACCAAGGACACCAACGAGCAGGACTATGTCGCCGAGGTCGCCCGTCATTTCGCCCAACTACCTGCCGACCGCTATCCGACACTGGTGGCCATGCGCGAACAGATGCTGGCGGGCGGCGGCGACGATCGGTCGCGCTGGGCGCTGCGTGCGCTGGTCAACGGCATCCTGGCGACTCCGGTCGAATGAATGCCGTGGGAGAATCGTCTATGCGGATGATTCGACCGGCGGTCGAGGACGACCTGCCGATACTGCAAGATATCGAGCGCGTGGCGGGCAAACCATTCGCCGACATCGGCATGATGGCCGTTGCCGATGACGATCCGCCGTCACTGGATACGCTGCGGGAATTCCAGCACGCGGGCCGCGCCTGGATCTTTCCCGATGCCGCTGGCCGCCCGATCGGCTATCTGATCCTCGGGATCGTCGACGGTAACGCCCATATCGACCAGGTTTCGGTGGATCCGGATCACGCGGGCAAGCGGATCGGCAAACGGCTCATCGACCATGCCGTGCGCTGGGCGAAAGCCCAAGGGATGCAGGCGATCACGTTGACAACCTTCATTGATGTGGCCTGGAACGGCCCGTACTACGAACGCCTCGGCTTCCGCTTTCTGACCGCCGCCGAGGAGACCGCGGAATTACGCGAAATCCGGGCCGCCGAGGCCGCGCACGGCCTCGACCTCTGGCCGCGCGCCGCCATGCGCGCCGAACTCGACACCTGGCAAATGGACTGAGCTAATACTGCCGCGCGAAGGCGGCCTCCGCTGCGGGCAGGGCCGCCGCGCGGTCCTCGGGGACGAGACCGATCCGGGTGCGGCGGTCCAGCAGGTCATCGGTGTCGAGGGCGCCTTCGTGGGTGATCGCGAAGGCGAATTCGGCTGCGGTGACGTCGATTCCGGGCGCGACCTGTTCGGCCAAGGCGGGATTCCGATCGGCAAGTTGGAGTACGGACGCGGACTCGCTACCGTAGCGCTCGACCAGCACGGTCGGGGCGTTGATGCGATCGCGGGCCGCACCGGAGACCGCGCCGACCAACGGAAGTCGCTTGGTTCGGCACGGACCGGCGGTGAGGTTGCCGTGCGCGATCGCCGCATCGAGAGCGTCCTCGGCCATCCGGCGGTAGGTGGTGAGTTTGCCACCGACAATCGTGATGACGCCGGTGGGGGAGTGCAGGACCGCGTGCTGACGGGAGATATCGGCGGTGCTGTTGTCGGCCGTCCGCAGCAGCGGGCGCAGTCCGGCGTATGTGCCGCGAACATCATTGCGGGTCAATGGCTCTCGGAGTGCGGTGTTGATGGTGTCGAGCAGGAAATCGATTTCGGCGTCGGTGGGCTTCGGCTCGTCGGGAACCGGGCCGGGGGCATCCTCATCGGTGAGACCGAGATAGACCCGGCCGTGCGCGGCGGGCAAGGCGAAGACGAAACGGCTGGTACTGCCGGGGACGGGGACGGTAAGCGAAGCGGTCAGTCCGCCGAATGATTCGGCATCGAAAACGAGATGGGTGCCGCGGCTCGGACGCAGTTCGATACTCGGGTCGACCTGATCGGCCCAGACGCCGGTGGCATTGATGACCGTGCGGGACCGTACGGTCATGGCTTCGCCGGTCAGGGTGTCGCGCAGGGTGGCCGAATCGCCGGTCACGTCGAGGGCTTCCAGGCGGGTGAGGATCATCGCGCCTTGTGCGGCGGCCGTGCGAGCCAGCGCGACTACCAGCCGCGCATCGTCCACCAGCTGTCCATCCCAGGCTTGCAGGCCGCCGCGCAACCCGTCGCGACGCACGATCGGTGCCAACCGCAGCGCCTCGGCGGTGGATACCCGACGCGAACGTGGCAGTGTCGCAGGCGAAGTGCCGGCACTGCGGCGCAGTACGTCACCGGCGACAAAGCCGGCGCGGATCAAAGTGCGTTGTGCGATACCGATTTCCGGGAGCAGCGGTACCAGCTGCGGCAGGGGGCGAACGAGATGCGGTGCGGTGGTGGTGATCAGAATCCCGCGCTCGACCGCGCTTTCGTGTGCAATGGCGACCTGCCCGCTGGCCAGATATCGGAGCCCGCCATGCACCAGCTTCGAACTCCAGCGGCTAGTGCCGAATGCCAGATCGTGGCGCTCCACCAGCACGGTTCGCAGCCCGCGCGCAGCGGCATCGAGCGCCGCACCGGCTCCGGTCACGCCGCCGCCGATCACCAACACGTCGATTTCGCCGCCGTCGCCGAGCAGCGTCAGTTCACGGTTGCGGCGTGCGGCATTCAGCGCGGAATTGCCGTGGGGATCAGCCGAATTCGTAGTCATTACAATCCTTTTCGACGGCGGGCAATCGCCGGTGCTGAGGTATTCGGGCCTTTGTCATTGCGCCTTCTCGACGGGGGTCAGATAACCGTCGATCGCACGGGCCAACTCGGTGTCCAGCGCCGCACCGGCCAGCAACGGCGCGACCGTACCGGCCGACTGCACCGCCGACTGCGCGATGAGCAGCAGCATGGTCGCCATCTGTTCCGGGTCGCCCGCGCGAATCGTGCCGTCCCGGTGGCCTTCTCGAATGCTCGTACTGAACAGGTCGATCAGAGCGCGCTGGTTGCGCCCGAGGCGGCCGAAGACATATGTCAGCATCAGATCGGTATCGGTGCGGAAGATCTTGCCGAACAACGGATTCGAGCGAATCGTCGCCGCACCCGCGACCACCCCCGCGACCAGCCGCGTGCGCGCATCTCCCGCGGCAGGCATGGTGTCGGCGACGATCGCGTGCAATTCGCGCACCAGCAGTTCGGCCACCAGCGATCCGGTATCCGGCCAGCGGCGGTAGACGGTGGGCCTACTGACACCGGCGCGGCGGGCGACTTCGGTAAGTGTAGTGCGGCGCACCCCGAACTCCTCGACGCAGGCCCTGGCCGCGTCGAGGATCGCGAGATCGGTGGCCGAGAGCGCGTCATCGGGGGTGGACGCTGCGGAGGTCATCGGGTATCACCACCGGGTGTCGGCGGCACCGAAGTGCCGGAAAACGGATGCCTGATCATTACTGCTTGACAGTCTATGTCAAACTGTAACGCATGGTCGAGACGCAACAGCACACCGACGAAATCGGACAGTCCGAGACCGGTGCGGCTGCCGCAAACCTGGGCGAGCCCACGTATGCGGCGGGTATGGTTTGGGACGCCTGGGGCATCCCCGCCGGACACAAGCCGCTCTCGGCTTCGATTCGGGACCTGTTGACGCAGGTATTCGGAGTGTCCGGTGACCCGGTGGCGCGCCGCGATGAGGGCGATGTGCCGCTACGCGAGTCGACGCTGACGCCGACTCAACGGGACGGGTTGGTCGCGGTGGTCGGCGTGGGCAGCATTTCGGTCGACCACCACGATCGGCTGCTGCACGCGGGCGGTAAGAGCACCCCGGACCTGTTGCGTCGTCGCGCCGATGGTCCGCAGGACGCACCCGATGCTGTCGTCTTCCCCGCCGATCACGAGCAGGTACTCGCGGTGCTCGGTTACTGCGCCGACAATGCCATCGCGGTCGTACCCTTCGGCGGCGGCACCAGCGTGGTGGGCGGCGTCGATCCGGTCCGCGGTCGCTTCGACACCGTCATAGCGCTGGATCTGCGCCGCCTGGACGGTATTTCGGAGATCGACCCGGTCAGTGGCACCGCCACGCTCGGCGCGGGACTCACCGGACCCAAGGCTGAGGAACTCCTCGCCGCACATGGACTTTCGCTCGGTCACTTCCCGCAGAGCTTCGAATTCGCCAGTATCGGCGGATTCGCCGCAACCCGGTCCTCCGGTCAGGCATCGGCGGGCTACGGCCGCTTCGACGACATGGTCCAGCATCTCAAGGTCGCAACACCCAGCGGAACCATCGAACTCGGCCGCGCACCCGCCTCCGCCGCAGGCCCGGACCTGCGTGAATTGTTCGTCGGGTCGGAGGGTGCGCTGGGTGTGATCACCGAGGTGACGCTGCGGGTGCATCCGGCCCCGGAAACCATCGGCTACCAGGCCTGGTCGTTTCCGGATTTCGAAACTGGCGCCGCCGCACTGCGTTCAGTGGTGCAGGCGGGTGCCGCGCCCACGGTGCTGCGGTTGTCCGATGAGGTCGAGACCGGAGTGAACCTGGCGCGCTCCGCCGATATCGGCGGCGAGGCGGTGGCCGGTTGTCTGGCCGTCACCACCTTCGAAGGCACCCAGGCGCATGTCGCGGCCCGCGGCGCCGAGGCGGGCGCATTGCTCGCGGCGGGGGGCGGGACTTCGCTGGGACAGACCCCGGCTCAGGAATGGGAGCACGGACGTTTCGCCGCACCCTATATGCGCGATGCACTGCTCGATCACGGTGTGCTGTGCGAAACCCTCGAAACCGCGACCAC
Organism: Nocardia sp. NPDC049737; assembly: GCF_040674755.1. Taxonomy (NCBI): domain Bacteria; kingdom Bacillati; phylum Actinomycetota; class Actinomycetes; order Mycobacteriales; family Nocardiaceae; genus Nocardia; species Nocardia sp. NPDC049737. The sequence goes on from NZ_JBFANH010000001.1 coordinate 200,966, forward strand.
CTGGTCGAATCTGGCCCAGCTCAAGGCGAAGGTGACTGCGGCACTAACGGATTCACTTGCTGGACAGGGCACCCCGCCGCTGGTCATGTGCCACATCTCGCACACCTATCCGACCGGAGCGTCGCTGTACTTCACCGTCATCGCCAAGCAGTTGGACGATCCGATCGCCCAGTGGCATATCGCGAAACGTGCGGTCGGTGACGCGATCGTGGCCGTGGGCGGCACCATCACCCACCATCACGCGGTCGGCACCGACCACCGCCCCTGGATTCCGGAGGAGATCGGCGATCTCGGCGTGCGCGTACTGCGCGCGGTGAAGCGGGAATTGGACCCCGCGGGCATCCTCAACCCGGGAAAGCTGGTCCCGTGACACAGGCTTCGCGTCCGATGCGTGCGATCACCGTTGTGACCAACCCGCAGTCCGGTGTCGGCAGAGGACACGAGGTGGCCACGGCCGCGCTGGCGCGTTTCGCCGCTCGGGGGGTCGAGGTCACCGAGGTCCGCGCGGCATCGGCCGCCGAATCCATACGCCAGGTGCGGGATTCGATTACCGGCAGCGCCACGCCGGATGCGGTGGTCTGCATCGGTGGCGACGGATTGATGAATGTCGTGCTGGAAGCCATTGCGCAGACCGGCGTAGCGCTGGGCCTGATACCCGCGGGCACCGGCAATGATCTCGCGCGCGAGATCAGTGTGCCCACTGACGATCCCGTCGCAGCAGCAGACCTGATCCTCGGCGGCCGCACCCGCACCATCGACCTCGGTCGCATCGAATCGCCCTCGCCCGGATTCACTCCCAAGTGGTTCGCCACCGTTACCGGCACCGGGTTCGATGCGCGAGTCACCCTGCGCGCCAACGATATGCGCTGGCCCAAGGGTCCACTCCGCTACACCTTCGCCGCACTGGCCGAGATCTCCGGGCGCTTCACCGTGCCGTACCGAATCGAGCTGTCCGGTGTCGTGCCCGGCGCACTCGACAATCCCGATACCGACACCGTCATCGAGACCGATGCCGTCATGGTGGCCATCGGCAATACCCGCACCTACGGCGGAGGCATGCGGGTCTGCCCGGATGCGGTAATGGACGACGGGCTACTGGATCTGACTGTCGTAGGCGCGGTTTCCCGCCTGGATATGCTCCGCATGCTGCCAGCCCTGTCGGCCGGTAAGCGAATCGATCATCCGAAGTCGAAGCAGTATCGCGTCGCCCAGGTGACTCTCACCGCTCCCGGCGCTCCCGCTACCGCCGACGGCGAACCTGCGGGCACTCTTCCCGTAACCCTCCGCGCGGTGCCCGGCGCGCTTACGGTGCTCGTCCCCTGATTCGGCAAGCCGCGAAACCGACCGGGCGTAGGCGGTCGATGGTGGTTCGGCCGAGGACAGCGGTCGACTCCGGTGCGGCAGGGGTGTAACCCCCTCATCCGCCAGCGCGAGCGTCCGGCTGTTTGGGCAGCAGACGCGCCGTCAGGGGCGGAAAAGGTGCCATTGCGGCAGCCGCATATTGAACTCGTCGAGAAGCTGAGAATTGGTTGTGGATTCCGAGCTCGGGCCCGTTTCGGCGGTAAGCTCCACCTGTGGGCGGAGTCTTCGGTGTCCCTCATCCACCGAAGACCCCGCCTTTTCTATGCGCTAGCCCTTTTAGGAGCTCAGCGGGCATCCCACTAGAATGCCGGGGTGACCAGCGCAACCCCTGACAACCCGCGTAATCGTGCCGATGCCCTCCCCAAGAGCTGGGTTCCCAGCGAGGTGGAGGCCGAGATGTACGAGCGCTGGGTAGCGGCTGGTTACTTCGCCGCCGATCCCGCCAGCGATAAGCCCGGTTACTCGATCGTGCTGCCCCCGCCGAACGTCACCGGCAGCCTGCACATGGGCCACGCACTCGACCACACCCTGATGGACACCCTCTCGCGCCGCAAGCGCATGCAGGGTTACGAGGTGCTGTGGCTGCCGGGTATGGACCACGCGGGCATCGCCACCCAGACCATCGTGGAGAAGCAACTCGCGGTGGACGGCAAGACCAAGGAAGACTTCGGCCGCGAGCTGTTCATCGACAAGGTCTGGGACTGGAAGCGCGAATCCGGCGGACAGATCCAGTGGCAGATGCGCGCGCTCGGCGACGGCGTCGACTGGAGCCGCGACCGCTTCACCATGGACGACGGGCTTTCCCGTGCCGTGCAGACCATCTTCAAGCGCCTATACGACGCGGGCCTGATCTACCGGGCCGAGCGCCTGGTCAACTGGTCGCCGGAACTGCGCACCGCCATCTCCGATATCGAGGTCAAATTCGAGGATGTCGAGGGCGAACTGGTTTCGCTGCGCTACGGCTCGCTGAAAGACGATGAGCCGCATGTGATCGTCGCCACCACCCGGGTGGAGACCATGCTCGGCGATACCGCGGTGGCGGTGCATCCGGAGGATCCGCGCTATAAGGATCTGATCGGCAGCACCCTCGAGCATCCGATCACCGGACGCCAGATCCCGATCATCGCTGATGACTACGTCGATCCCGAATTCGGCACCGGCGCAGTGAAGATCACGCCGGCGCATGACCCCAATGACTTCGAGATGGGCCTGCGGCACAACCTGCCGATGCCGAACATCATGGACGAGCGCGCCCGGATTACCGGCACTGGAACCGAATTCGACGGTATGGACCGGTTCGAGGCGCGGGTCAAGGTGCGTGAGCGGCTCGCCGCCGAGGGCCGGATCGCCGCCGAGAAGCGGCCCTATCTGCACAGCGTCGGACATTCCGAGCGCAGCGGCGAGGCGATCGAGCCGCGGCTTTCGATGCAGTGGTGGGTCAAGGTGGAATCGCTGGCCAAGGCCGCCGGTGACGCGGTTCGCAACGGCGACACCGTGATTCACCCGACCAGCCAGGAACCGCGCTGGTTCGAATGGGTCGACAATATGCACGACTGGTGCATCTCGCGGCAGCTGTGGTGGGGCCACCGCATCCCGATCTGGTACGGCCCCGACGGCGAGGTGGTCTGCGTCGGTCCGGACGAGACCGCGCCCGAGGGCTGGGTGCAGGATCCGGATGTGCTCGACACCTGGTTCTCCTCCGGCCTGTGGCCCTTCTCCACCATGGGCTGGCCCGATTCCACCGAGGAGCTCCAGAAGTTCTATCCGACAAGCGTTCTCGTCACCGGTTACGACATCCTGTTCTTCTGGGTGGCCCGAATGATGATGTTCGGCACCTTCGTCTCCGACGATCACGTCCTCACCGCGGGCAAGGGCGGTGCGAAGCAGGTGCCGTTCAAGGATGTGTTCCTGCACGGCCTGATTCGCGATCAGCACGGCAAGAAGATGTCCAAATCCCGCGGTAACGGCATCGACCCGCTGGACTGGATCAACTCCTACGGCGCCGACGCGCTGCGCTTCACCCTGGCGCGCGGTGCGCAGCCCGGCGGTGACCTCTCGGTCGGCGAATCGCATGCCCTCGCCTCACGCAGCTTCGTGACGAAGCTGTTCAACGCCACCAAGTTCGCGCTCATGAACGGTGCGCAGCAGGGCACGCTGCCCGATCGCGCCGAACTCACCGACGCCGACCGCTGGATCGTCGATCGGCTCGAACAGGTTCGCGCCGAGGTGGATTCGGCCTTCGACGCCTACGAATTCGGCAAGGCGTGTGAGGCGCTGTACCACTTCGCCTGGGACGAGCTGTGCGACTGGTATCTGGAACTGTCCAAGGTGCAGTTCGCCGCCGGTGGTTCGCGCGCCGAGTCGACCAGTATCGTGCTCGGCAATGTGCTCGACGCGGTGCTGCGGCTGCTGCATCCGGTTATCCCGTTCGTCACCGAATCGCTGTGGCGGGCGCTGACCAGCGGCGAATCCGTCGTCGTCGCCACTTGGCCGCAGGCCACCGGTGTGGCCACGGATGTGACCGCCGCACAACGTATTTCGGATGCGCAGCGCTTGATCACCGAGATCCGTCGCTTCCGCAGCGATCAGGGTCTGGCCGATAAGCAGAAGGTGGCGGCCAAGCTGATCGGCCTGGATACCGCGGGCCTCACCGAACTGCACGATTCGGTGACCAACCTGGCCCGGCTCACCGAGCCCGGCGCCGAATTCGCCGCGACCGCCTCGGTCGAGGTGCGCCTCAGTGGCTCGACCGTGACGGTCGAGCTCGACACCTCCGGCGCGGTCGACCTGGATGCCGAACGCCGCCGCCTGGAGAAGGACCTCGCCGCGGCCGAGAAGGAATTGGCAACCACCACAGCCAAACTCGGTAACGAGGCCTTCCTGGCCAAAGCGCCGGACCAGGTGGTCGACAAGATCAAGGGACGTCGCGATGTCGCCGAGGCCGAGGTCGCGCGCATCGGCGCCCGGCTCGCGGAACTGAGCGGCAAATGAACGACGAACCAGAACCCCAGTACGCCGACGACGAAGATCGGAAGCGACGACTCGGATCCGGGCCGTCCCCGGTGGATCTGGCTGAAATGGCGTTGGTCGAGGCGGAATTGGATCGGCGCTGGCCGGAAACCAAGATCGAACCATCGCTGAGCCGCATCGCGACGCTGATGGATCTGCTGGGCTCACCTCAGCAGAGCTATCCGGCCATCCACATCGCGGGCACCAATGGCAAGACCTCGGTGACCCGGATGATCGATGCGCTGCTGACCGCACTGCACCGGCGCACCGGCCGGATCACCAGTCCGCATCTGCAGCTGGCCACCGAGCGGATCAGCATCGATAATGCGCCGATCAGCCCGGCCGAGTACGTGCAGACCTACCGCGAACTGCTGCCCTATATCGAAATGATCGATAAGCAGTCCGCCGCCGCCGACGGTCCGGCGATGAGCAAGTTCGAGGTGCTCACGGGCATGGCCTACGCCGCCTTCGCCGAGGCCCCGGTGGATGTCGCGGTCGTCGAGACCGGTATGGGCGGCCGCTGGGACGCGACCAATGTCATCGACGGACAGGTCGCGGTGATCACCCCGATCGGTCTGGACCACACCGATTTCCTCGGTGACGATCTCGCATCCATCGCGGGGGAGAAGGCCGGGATCATCAAACGGGCTCCGGAGAGCCTGGTGCCGCGCGATACCGTCGCCGTCATCGCCGAGCAGGAACCCGAAGCCATGGATGTGCTGCTGCGCCGGGCGGTCGAGGTCGATGCCGCGGTGGCGCGCGAGGGATCGGAGTTCCGGGTACTGGCCCGCCAGATAGCGGTCGGCGGCCAGCAGCTCGAATTGCAGGGCCTCGGTGGGATTTACGACGAAATCTTCCTGCCGCTGCACGGTGAGCACCAGGCGCGCAATGCGGTGCTCGCGCTGGCGGCTGTCGAGGCGTTCTTCGGCGCGGGTGCTGATCGGCAGCTCGATGTCGAGGCGGTGCGTGCTGGTTTTGCGAGCGTCACGAGTCCCGGCCGGATGGAGCGCATGCGCAATGCCCCGACCATCTTCATCGACGCCGCGCACAATCCGGCGGGCGCGCGCGCACTGGCCGCGACGCTGACTGCGGAATTCGACTTCCGCAAGCTGGTCGGTGTCGTCGCGGTGCTCGGCGACAAGGACGTGGCGGGCATATTGGACGCGCTGGAGCCGATATTCGACGAGATCGTGGTCACCAACAATGGTTCGCCGCGCGCCATGGATGTCGAACGCCTCGCCGACCTCGCCGTGCAGCGCTTCGGTGACGAACGGGTGGTCACCGCCGAGACGCTGCCCGACGCGTTGGAAACGGCCATCGCAATCGCCGAGGAGGTCGGTGATGCGGGCGAGATGGTTTCCGGTGCGGGCGTCGTGGTGACCGGCTCCGTGGTCACTGCCGGTGCGGCGCGCGCCCTATTCGGAAAGGACCCGGCATGAGCCGCACGGTCCGAATGCGGCAGCATGCGTAAGCACGTGGGACCCGCGAATGCCGACAAGGAGACAGCGTGACTGAGCCAACCGGCGACGCCGCCGAGCCCGACCGGGCCGACGGCGAGCCGCGGGTCCCTCAACCCGCCACCGACCCGTGGAAGGGTCTGCGCGGCGTCATGGCCGGCACGCTGATCCTCGAGGCGATCACGGTGCTGCTCGCACTGCCCGTGGTCGGGTCCGTCGGCGGCGGTATCGGCTGGTTCTCCGGCGGCTACCTGGTCGTCCTCGCGCTGGTGATGATCCTCGGCGCCGGATTGCAACGCCGCCCGTGGGCCATCCCGTTCAATCTCGGGCTGCAGGTCCTGTTGATCCTGGGCGTCTTCGTGCACCTGTCCATCGGCGTCATGGGCGTCTTCTTCGCCGTCGTCTGGGGATTCATCCTGGTGCTGCGCGCCGACGTCAAGCGCCGAATGGAACTCGGCCTGCTGCCCAGCCAACGCATCCAGGGCTCTTCCTAGCCGCCGGTTCGGTAACCGGCGGTATCGCCCATTAGGCTGAGCGCCGTGACTGAGCAGACGTTGGTACTCATCAAGCCGGACGGTGTGGCCCGTGGCCTCGTCGGTGAGGTGCTGGCCCGGATCGAGCGCAAGGGCCTGAAGATCGCCGCCCTGGAGCTGAAGCAGGTATCCGACGAGTTGGCGCGTGGCCACTACGCCGAACATGCCGAGAAGCGGTTCTTCGGTTCCTTGATCGAGTTCATCACCTCCGGCCCGGTCGTCGCGGCCATCCTGGAGGGGCCGCGCGCCATTGCGGCCTTCCGTCAGATCGCCGGCGGCACCGATCCGGTCGAGAAGGCCGTCCCGGGCAGCATTCGCGGCGACTTCGCACTGGAGACCCAGGAGAACCTGGTGCACGGCTCCGATTCGCCAGAATCGGCCAAGCGGGAAATCGCGCTCTGGTTTCCCGAGTTCCCCGCCTGATACGAGGCCCTGAGGCGTGAGCTGCGCGAACAGACAGCACAGCCGGCGTCGCCGCGGGACCTAGTCGCGCACCAGCGAGGCTAAGTCGTGCGGCGCTGGCGAGACGTCGCCGCACTGTGTGGGATACTGGGAGTGGTTGCTCACGATACCGACTGTTCGCGCAGGTACGCGGACGATCGGTGCCGGACGGTAACCGGATGACACTGCGGTTCGATGCCGATCATCGCTGCTACGAACAGCTGGCCGCTTGCTGGGGCCGGAGGTTCGCGTCGGCACGCTGGATGAGCGCTCGCGCCGTGGAGTTCAGCCAATAGCCAGGCGCCGCGTGACCAGTTAGCCCGATGACGAACATAATGGTGTTAACCGGGCATGCGGGGCGAGACCACTTGACCTTGCGCCAACCGCGTGAGGTGAACGGACAGTGCCCCCGCGTCGGCCGCGTCACTCCTGCCAGGAGGGACGCGCCCGGGGACCCGAGGAGACTTCGTGGCCGAACAAGAGCCGCTGACAACAACATCACAGGATGCCGAACAATTGCCGGAGCGAATCCGAGTTCACGCGCTTGCCAAGCGGCTGGGAGTAACCAGCAAACGCATCCTGGCCAAGCTCGCCGAGTTGGGTGCCGACGCACGTAGTGCGCAATCGAATGTCGATCGAGCGGTAGCGGAATCTGTCCGCGAAGCGCTCGGCACGGTGGAATCCGAGGCCGTCGAGCCGGATGCCGCCGCGCAAGAACCGGTTGCGGCCGAGCCGGTGGCGCCCGAGCCCGAGCCGGTTGCCGCCGCGCCCGAGGCGGCCGTGCGTGAGCCGGGGCCCATCTTCTCCGCGCCGGACGAAGTGATCGACCAGTCCGGATCGCTGCCAACTGGGGAGCAGCCCGCGGCGCATCAGCCGTCGGTGCAGTTGTTCACCCATTCGGTTCCGCGGGAGCCGCATGTCACGACGCCGGTCGTCTTCGAGGCCGCGGCCGAGGTCGCCGCACCGCTGTTCCTGCCGCCGGACGCCGCGGCCGCCGAGGCGGCGCGTCGGCAGCGTCGGGCCGAGCGCGATAGCCGTCGCGCCGAGGAGAGCGCGGTCGAAACCGTCGAGGAAGAGACCGAAACCGCCGAGGACGAGTCGACCGAACAGCAGGGCGAGGCGGATCAGCCGCGTCGTCGTCGACGTGGCCGTCGAGGGCGGGGTCGGGGCCGGGGTGAGCAGCACACCGACACCGAAATCGATGGTGAGGACACCGAAGCCACCGACGAGAGCGCCGAGGACGAGCCGGCCGCCGCCAAGAGCGAGGCCGAAGCCGAGCCCAGCGACGACACCGAGACCGAGGACGACGAATCCGGTGTGCCGGAGGGTTCGAGCCGTCGTCGCCGTCGCCGTCGTCGCCGCAAGGTGGCGGGGGACGGCGCCGATAGCGACAGCGCCTCCGATGACGATCCACCGAATACCGTCGTGCACGAGCGTGAGCCGCGCAATAAGAGCCGCAGCCGCGCCACCGTCGACGAGGTGCAGGGCATCACCGGCTCCACCCGGCTCGAGGCCAAGCGGCAGCGGCGGCGCGACGGCCGCGAGGCCGGTCGCCGTCGCCCGCCGATCCTGACCGAGTCGGAGTTCCTGGCCCGCCGCGAGGCGGTGGACCGGGTCATGGTCGTGCGCGAGAAGACCTTCCCGCTCCCGAGCGAAGCGAGGGACAATTCAGCGCAGCATACGACCGCGACCCAGGTCGCGGTGCTCGAGGACAACATCCTCGTCGAGCACTTCGTCACCAATACCGGCTCGGCGTCGATGGTCGGCAATGTCTACCTCGGCAAGGTGCAGAATGTGCTGCCCTCGATGGAGGCGGCCTTCGTCGATATCGGCCGCGGCCGCAACGGTGTGCTCTACGCCGGTGAGGTGAACTGGGAGGCCGCCGGTCTCGGCGGTAAGGAGCGCAAGATCGAGCAGGCGCTCAAGCCCGGCGATCAGGTGCTGGTCCAGGTCTCCAAGGATCCGGTCGGGCACAAGGGCGCCCGGCTGACCACCCAGATCAGCTTGGCCGGACGCTTCCTGGTGTACGTGCCGGGCGGTTCGTCCACCGGTATCAGCCGCAAGCTGCCCGATACCGAGCGCAAGCGACTCAAGGAGATCCTGCGCGATATCGTGCCCGCCGACGCCGGGGTGATCATCCGCACCGCGTCGGAGGGTGTCAGCGAAACCGAACTGGCGCGCGATGTGGAGCGGCTGCAGGCGACCTGGCGCACCATCGAGAAGGCCGCCGAGGTCAAGGACAACGGCTCGCCCAAGACGCTGTACGAAGAGCCGGACCTGTTGGTCAAGGTCATCCGCGACCTGTTCAATGAGGACTTCTCCAGGCTGGTCATCGAGGGTGAGCGGTCTTGGAGCACCGTCGAGAACTACATCCGCACGGTCGCGCCGGACATGCTCGCCCGGGTCTCCCGGCACGAGAACAATGGTGTCGACGTCTTCGAGACCTACCGGATCGATGAGCAACTCGCCAAGGCGCTCGATCGTAAGGTGTGGCTGCCCTCTGGCGGCACCCTGGTGATCGACCGGACCGAGGCGATGACCGTCATCGACGTCAATACCGGCAAGTTCACCGGTGCGGGCGGCAGCAATCTGGAAGAGACGGTCACCAGGAACAACCTGGAAGCGGCCGAGGAGATCGTGCGCCAGATGCGGCTGCGCGATATCGGCGGCATGATCGTTGTCGACTTCATCGATATGGTCCTGGAGTCGAACCGGGATCTGGTGTTGCGCAGGCTGACCGAGGCATTGGGCCGTGACCGCACCCGCCACCAGGTCTCCGAGGTGACCTCGCTCGGCCTGGTGCAGATGACCCGCAAGAAGCTGGGCACCGGCCTGGTCGAGGCGTTCTCGTCGAACTGTGAGCACTGCCACGGCCGGGGCATCATCGTGCACACCTACCCGGTGGAGCTCACCGGCGCCGAGGACAGTGCGCGCGGTGGCCGCGAGACCGGGTCGCGGCGGCGGCGTGGCCGGGACAAGGGTGCGGCACCGAGTGCACCCGCTGCGGCCAGCAATGGCACCGCGCATGTTGTCGAAGACGAGGCGGAGATCGCCGTCAAGCGCGCGCATCCGGTGGCGTTGGCGATGGCGGCGCATCAGTCGGAGGATGCGGCGCACCCGGAGGACGTTGCGGTCGCGGAAGCCGTTGCGGATGTCGTCGCCGCAAGCGATGAGGCGCCGGTCGATGAGGTCGTGGTCTCCGAGTCCGTTGCTGCGGTCGCTGAGGAAGTCGCGGAGGCGGTAGCCGAGGAAGTCGCGGAGGCGGTCGCCTGGGAAGCCGCGGACGCGGAGGTGGCGGCCGAGGAAGCCGCTGCGGCTGTATCCGAGGAGTTCGCTGCGTTCGCTGCTCCGATCGATGCTCGGAATTCAGAGTCGACCGTGGTGGCGGACGAAGCCGCTGAGCCCGCGAAAGAGCCGGTCGTGGCATCGGCCAACGGTGTGCCCGAATCCGCACCCCGTTCGACCGGCCGCAGACGTCGCGTCGCGCGTTCGGCCGCCGCACCTGCCGCCGACAGCACCGGCGCGGTGTTCGTGCTGCCGACGGCCGATCAGGGGTCCGCGGGGCCCGTGGTCGACTACACGGCGGATGTGCCGGTCGTGGTGCCGACGCGCAAGCCACGCCGCCGGGCCGTCGGTCGTCCTGCCGGGCCACCGGTGGACGACGTGAACTGATTGCCACGATCCGAAAACCTGGGACCCCCGCCGCATTCCGCGACGGGGGTTCCTGCCTTTCGCGGGCACCGGTTTGGTCGGGGTGGTATCCGTCCTGTAATCTTGGACAGTCGCTGCCCGGCGACAGCGCTTATCTGCGCTGTGTTTGTGACTCGGCTCGAAGCCGAGAGCCATCAGGTTGCTGTGGCGGCGGTGACTACCAGACCAGAGTGCTGTGGTTTCCAGCCGGAGTCATCCGGGCGGGAGCACGCAGCCGCGCGAGCACGAGCCGCGCGCTTTACAGGAAGAAGGGCAGCCGACCGATGGCAACGTACGCGATCGTCAAGACCGGCGGAAAGCAGTACAAGGTCGCGGTCGGTGACCTGGTGAAGGTCGAGAAGATCGAGGGTGCGCCGGGTTCGTCCGTGGCGCTGGCCCCGGTCCTCGTGGTGAACGGCGCCGAGCTGACCACCGATGCGGACAAGCTGGCCAAGGTTTCGGTGGCGGCCGAGGTCGTCGAGCACACCAAGGGCCCGAAGATCCGCATCCACAAGTTCAAGAACAAGACCGGCTACCACAAGCGTCAGGGTCACCGTCAGCCGCTGACGGTCCTCAAGGTCACCGGCATCAAGTAAGCCTCCGCGCTTTCTCGAATTACTTCACAGGAGTTCAGAAATGGCACATAAGAAGGGTGCATCCAGCTCCCGCAACGGTCGCGACTCGAACGCACAGCGACTCGGCGTCAAGCGTTTCGGTGGCCAGGCCGTTTCGGCGGGCGAGATCCTGGTTCGCCAGCGTGGCACGCACTTCCACCCTGGTGTGCTCGTCGGCCGTGGCGGCGACGACACCCTGTTCGCCCTGGCGGCGGGCAAGGTCGAGTTCGGCACCAAGCGTGGCCGCAAGACCGTCAACATCGTGGTTCCGGAGCCGGTCGAGGCCTGACCGCCTCTGCCGATTCCGGAAAAGCTGAGCGGGTCAGGGTGCATTCCCTGGCCCGCTTTTCGCGTTCTCGAACGATCGCGTTCCCATAAAGCAGGTTCTTACGAGCGACCTGCGAGCAGTCGCTACGGCTACCACCGAGGAGGATGATTCGGACATGTCCAAATTCATCGACCGTGTCGTATTGCACGTGCGTGCGGGCAAGGGTGGTCACGGCTGCGCCTCCGTGCGCCGCGAGAAGTTCATGCCGCTCGGCGGACCGGACGGCGGCAATGGCGGACGCGGCGGGGATGTGATCCTCGAGGTCGACCCGAATGTGCACACCCTGCTGGACTTCCATTTCCACCCGCACGCCAAGGCGAGCAACGGCAAGCCGGGCGAGGGCAGTAACCGCGACGGCAAGCAGGGCACCGATCTGGTGCTGAAGGTGCCCGACGGCACCGTGGTGCTCGACGACGACGGCAAGGTGGTCGTCGATCTGGTCGGTTCGGGCAATAAGTTCATCGTGGCCCGTGGCGGACGCGGTGGACTCGGCAATGCCGCGCTGGCCTCCAAGGCACGCAAGGCGCCCGGTTTCGCGCTGCTCGGCGAGGACGGTGATGAAGGCGATCTCGTCCTCGAGTTGAAGTCCGTCGCCGATGTGGGGCTGGTCGGGTTCCCGTCGGCGGGTAAGTCCTCGCTGGTGTCGGTGCTCTCGGCCGCCAAGCCGAAGATCGCGGACTACCCGTTCACCACGCTGGTGCCCAATCTCGGTGTGGTCTCCAGCGGTGACACCACCTTCACCATTGCCGATGTGCCCGGGCTGATTCCGGGCGCGAGCGAGGGGCGTGGGCTCGGGCTGGATTTCCTGCGGCATCTGGAACGCTGCGCGGTCCTCGCGCATGTTGTGGATTGCGCGACGCTGGAGCCGGGACGCGATCCGGTCTCCGATGTCGATGCGCTCGAGGCCGAACTCGCCGCCTACCAACCGGCTCTGGATGCCGATACCGGGCTCGGTGATCTGGCCGATCGGCCGCGCGTGGTGATCCTGAACAAGGTCGACGTGCCCGACGCCGCCGAGCTGGCGGAAATGGTCACGCCCGAATTCACCGCTCGCGGCTGGCCGGTCTTCGAGATTTCGGCGGTGAGCCGAGCTGGCCTGCGTCCCTTGACCTTTGCGCTCGCCGAGCTGGTCGAGCAGTATCGGAGCGCGCATCCGAAGGCCGCGCCGAAGCGTCCGGTGATCCGCCCGATCGCGGTGAACGAGTCCGGCTTCAGTGTGATCGCCGATCCCGAGGAGCCGGGCGGCTTCATCGTGCGCGGGCCGCAACCGGAGCGTTGGGTACGCCAGACCCAGTTCGACAACGACGAAGCCGTCGGTTACCTCGCCGACCGCCTGGCCCGCCTCGGTGTCGAAGACGAACTCGTGAAGCAGGGCGCCGAGCCCGGTGCGCCGGTCACGATCGGCGATGTTACCTTCGAGTGGGAGCCGCAGATCTCCGCGGGCATCGATATGGTGCCCACCGGCCGCGGCACCGACATCCGTCTGGAGCACAACGACCGGATCAGCGCCGCCGAACGCAAACACGCCTCCCGAGTGCGCCGCGGTCTGGTCAAGGACGACGAGGAATAACGTGGACGCCGTGGGCTTGTGGTGTGCGCCGGGGTCTGGCACGGCGTTTCGGCGAGCGCTGCGGCTCGGGTCGCCCGTTCAGCGCGCGTCGGAATTCAGTGCGGGCCAGTGCGTTCGGGCAGTATCGCTCCCGGCGGGTTCCGTTGGCCTGGATGGTGCGGCGAGTTCGATCGAGTCGGTTGGTGCAGTGAGCTCGGTTGGTCCGGGCCTGGTTCGGTCTGTTGATGCGGCGGCTGGCTCGGCGGTGGCGGCTTGTGCCTTGCGGTCGGCCGGTGCGCCCAGGCCAGTTCGGGCGATCGACTTCGTGGGTTCTGTTGTGGTACAGGGAGTTCGGTTGCGATGCAGGTGAGTTCGGGGATGGCCGAGGTGATGTCGCAGTCCGGGCTGAGTGAAGCCAGGACGGCGATTGCATCGGCGCGCAGTGTGGTGGTGAAGATCGGGTCTTCGGCGCTGACCAGCCTTAAGGGCGGACTCGACATGGCGCGCCTGGATCGGCTTGCCGATGCGGTGGAGGCGCGGATGCAGGCCGGATCCGATGTGGTCGTGGTTTCGTCCGGTGCGATCGGTGCGGGTATCGCTCCGCTCGGATTGACAACTCGCCCAAGGGATTTAGCTACCAAGCAGGCTGCGGCAAGTGTCGGTCAGTTGGCATTGGCGCATGCGTGGGGCACCTCGTTCGCGCGGTTCGGGCGCACGGTCGGGCAGGTGCTGTTGAGCGCCGACGACTTCTCGCGCCGGGAACATCACCGCAATGCCCAGCGCACCCTGGACCGGTTGCGCTCGCTCGGTGCGGTCGCCGTCGTGAACGAAAACGATACCGTCGCAACGGAAGAGATTCGCTTCGGCGATAACGACCGCCTAGCCGCGCTGGTCGCGCATCTGGTCGGCGCCGACGCGCTGGTGCTGCTCTCCGATGTCGAGGGCCTGTATGACGGCGATCCGCGCAAGGGTGCCGCCAACTTCATCCCCGAGGTGCGCAGCAGCGCCGACCTCGACGGCGTCATCGCGGGCAGCGGCGGCGCACTAGGCACCGGCGGCATGGCCTCCAAACTCTCCGCGGCCCGGCTGGCCGCCGACGCGGGCGTGCCTGTCCTGCTGGCCGCCGCCACCGAGGCCGAAATCGCGCTCAGCGCGGGCACCGTCGGCACCGCCTTCGCCGCCCGCCCGGTTCGCCTCTCCGCCCGCAAATTCTGGGTCCGCCACGCCGCCGATAGCCGCGGCGCCATCCTCATCGATGAGGGTGCCGTCCAAGCCGTCGCCGACCGCCGTCGCTCACTGCTCGCCGCAGGCATAACCGGCGTCCGTGGCCGCTTCCACGGCGGCGACGTAGTCGACCTCATCGCCCCCGACAACCGCATAGTCGCCCGCGGCGTAGTCGAATACGACAGCACCGAACTCTCCGGCATGCTCGGCCGCTCCACCACGGAACTCCCGGACACCATGCAACGTCCGGTAATCCACGCCGACGACCTGGTCAAGGTTTAGCGTCTGTTTCCTGCGGCAACCGGAACGTAGTGATGTACCGCGACGAGCGATGACGACGGCCTCGGTCAAAGTTTCGCCGGTTTGCGCCGCCAGCTCCCGCGCCAGCCGATCGGCTTCCGGATGCTCAGAGCCATATCATGATTCTCGACGAATAGGCGGAATCTGGACACCGATCTGATTTGTCGAGACCAGTCGGATTCGTGCTTTTCGGGAGCTACTCATCGCTGACCGCTGTCTGGGGTTGGGATGACGCCAGGTTGGTTGCTGGTTGGTGGGGGTTGGGAGGGGCCGGTTCGGTCGGGGATGGGGCCGGTGATGCCTGGTTGGCCGCCGGGGTCGGGGAGGGAAGGGGTTGGTGCCGACGGGCCGGGGGCCGGGGGCGCGGGTGGAGGCGCCTGTTGAGTTGGGGGTGCTGGTGCGGGTTCCGGAGGTTGTGGCTCCTGCGTTGGGGGCGGGGCCTGTTGGGGTGGGGCCGGAGGGGGTGCTTGTTGGGTTGATGGTTCCGGCTGTGGGGCCGGAGTGGGCTGTGGCGCCTGGGATTCCGATGTCGGAGGTGCTGGGTTTGGTTGCGGCGCTGGAGATTCCGGCGTGGCAGGTACCGGTGAGTCTGGGGCGGGTTGAGGGGGCGGAGCCGGGGTGGGCTGTGGTGCCTGTGACTCCGGGATTCCAGGGGCGGGGGTGGTGGGTGCTGGTGTCGTTGGGTCCGGAGTTGGTTGCGGTGCTGGGGATTCCGGCGTGGCGGGAATTGGTGCGGGTTCCGGAGAGCTGGGTGCCGGGGTGGTGGGTGCTGGTGTCGTTGGGTCCGGAGTTGGTTGCGGTGCTGGGGATTCCGGTGTAGACGGGCCCGGGGGGCTGGGTTCCGGGGTTGGTTGCGGTGCTTGGGATTCTGGCGTGGAAGGTGCTGGTGTGCCCGGGGTCGGGGTGGGTTGTGGTGCTTCGGGCTCCGGGGTGGGGGTTGGCTGTGGTGTTTGGGAATGCGGGGTGGAGGGCTCGGTTTCGGGGATCTGCGCGCCGGGCTGGCTTGGTTCGCGAGTGGGCGAGTGCCGGGGTGCCAACGTCGCGTCCGGAGTGCCCGGCAAGGAGGGCGGGCGGGGGAGGGCCGGGACGGCGGTGCCTGCCATTTGGTAGGCGGGTTTGTAGATCATGTTCATGGCGAGGACGGCTTCTTGGCGCAGTGCTTCCTGCGCCATTTGCGCATTGATCACATGGGCGGCTTCGAGCAGTCGGGCTATGGCGCCGATCGGACCCGAATTGCCCGGTGGGACAACGGCGATCTTCACCGCTTCGGCGGCCGCGGCCACCGCGCCGAGGCGGGTGCCGACCTGTCCCATGATCGCGGCGAGTTCATCGACGGAGTCGGCGTAGCTACGGGCGCAGGCGTAGGCGGCTTCGGCGGCGACGCCCTCCCAGGCCATCGAATTCATTACCCGATCCGAGCCGGCTCTGGTCAGTGGAAACGAACTCGCCAGTGTCCCTGCGACTTCCAGCCAGGTGACCGATGCGTTGAGGATCTGCGCGGCGTCGATCTGCTGGGTCTCGGCGTAGATCTCCTCATGCTTCATCGACTCGAAATGCTCCATCGAGCTGATGTAATCGGGATCATTACCGCTCATCGTCGCGCCTCGCTGACGTTCGACCGCGTCTTGCGCGTGGCGTGGTGTGTCTTGTTTTGCTGATCGGGTGGCTGATAGCCGTTCTGCGCGGAATCACAGCTCATCGCGGTACCCGCGTTTCGATCGCCCGCAATGCCGCGGCATTCGCCGCATCGGCCTCCTCGAACAGCCCGCCGCTGATCAGGAAGGCCTCCTTCATGCGGTAGGCGGCTTCGATGTAGTGGTCGAGCAGGGTGGCGGCGTCGCGGGCCTTGTGCGCGAATCCGGCCTGTAATTGCTGTGCGGAGATGAATCCGCCGAAGCCGCCCAGTTCGCCCGCCGATTCGAGGCGTCGGCGTAGATAGATGAGCCGGTCGGCTTGGTTGTCGTACATTTCGGCGCAACGTCGCGCCGCATCCGGGTCGAACTTGACGGTGCCCGCCTGTGCCTCCTGTTTGAAGCGGGCAATATCGGCTCGGCTGTTCTCGATCGTCATGCACCACACCCCCGGGGATCGGTCGGTCCGCCTCAGACTAACCGTTAGCCATGCCTCCGGATGAAATAGTTCCGGTCGGTTACGGCTTATCAGGCCGGCGCGGGAATACGTTTCTGCAGCTGGGTCGCGAGTTGCTCGGCCGAGGCGGGCACGATGTGCACGGTATCGCCCGCTTTGATCAGATAGCGCCCGTCGCCCTTGACGTCGATCCAGGTGTAGTGGATCGGCGGCTGCGGGGAGGGTTGGTCCAGTCGCCCTTCGATCCGGATGTGTCCCTCGGCGGTATGCGGCTTGAGCAGCAGCCGCCGTATCGACGGCACCGCCCGCTGCGCTACGACCACCGTCTCGTCGTCGCGGATCGCTTCGGCGGATGCCGCCCGCGCCGGTTCGTGTCCGGCTGGGACCGCGGGCAGCAATGCGGCGATCCGAGCACCGAGTTTGGCACTGAGGCCGATCGAAAGTCGTACGCGCCCACCGAAATCCGGTCCGGAACCAGGTTCCTGGATGGCCAGGACGGCACGGTCGTAGATCGCACAGGCCAGCAGCCGGATCTCGGTGCCGGGACCGTGCCCGCCACCGATCGCCACGATCCTGGTCTGAGGTGTGGCCATGATCCGCAGGCACGCCGATAGGTCCGGATCGCTGCGCGGCGGTAGTCGCTCCTCCAGCTGTGCGCGCAATTTGTCGGCTTCGGTCTCGGTTCGTGGTGTCTCGAGAATGCGCAGCGGATACGGGTGACGGTCCACTTCGGTTTCGCGCCAGATATGGGCGAACTCGTCCGGGGTGAAGGTCCAACCCACGCCGAATCACTCCTAACAACCCACGAACGTCATCGCGCCGCTAGCGACTGCTTGCAGGTCGCTCGAAAGGGTCAGCTTACTGGTGCCTCGAGGCGTTCGAACCAAGTCTTTGCCAAGCAGTACCCAAGGTTTGCGGGCTAACGTCGAAAGCAAATCTCGGATATATCCAGACAGCCCCTTCGGTTTTGCGCTGCCTTGTGGTGCCGGAGCGCCTGCTCCGGTGCGGTGAATGGGGTGATGGGAGAAAAGTCTTGCAGCTACTCGGACCGTGGACCGACTCGACGACATTTGCCGCGCTAGGCGGGGGTAAAGCGGGTGGGTTGTACACCTTGCACAATGGTGGCTTCCGCGTTCCCGACTGGGCGGTGCTCGGCACCGACGTCTTCAACCGGTTCCTTATCGAGACCAACACCGACGTCGATTTGGCGGCTATTGTGTTGAATGTCACATCATCGGACGACCTCGATTCGGCGCTGGCCGCCGGTGCGGACCTACGCGCCGCGATCGTCGATGCGCCGCTGCCGCAGCCGGTCCTCGAACTGATCGACAATGCTTACAGCCGCCTGGGGGCGGGCGCGATCGCGGTCCGATCGTCGGCGGTCGTCGAGGACGGTCCCGGCCATTCCTATGCGGGCCAGTTCGATTCGTTCCTCAATGTCAACGGCGTCGATGCGGTCGCGGCGCGCGTGCGTGACTGTTGGGCCTCGGCCTTTTCCGAACGGTCCATCCGCTATGCCTTCGCGCACGGACAGCCGCGCGCCGATGCCATAGCCGTTGTCCTACAACGCCTTATCGATGCGCGGTCCAGCGGCGTGATGTTCACCGCGAACCCGATCAACGGCGCCGCGGACGAATTGGTTGTCAGTGCGGTGTACGGGCTCGGCGAGGGACTGGTGTCGGGTGCGGTGGACGCCGATTCGGTTGTGGTCGACAAAACCTCCGGCACCGTGCTGGAAACGACTGTGGGGGACAAGGATCGCAGCTATGCGCCCGCGGGAGCGCAGGGCTGTGCGGTGCTGGAGGTCGAGCAGCAGCGCCGCGAGAGCACTGTGCTCGCCGATGCCGAACTGGCCGAATTGGTGGAGTGGGGACGCAAGCTGGAGGCCGATTTCGGTGCGCCGCAGGACATCGAGTGGGCCATCGGTGCCGACGGCCTCTGGTTCCTGCAGTCGCGTCCGATCACCACGGCGGTCACCGACGGCGCGGCGCGCGGTGCGGCACTGCGCGGGGCCGGTGAGGTGCTGGCCGACGGCGAAGAGCGAATCTGGGACAACTCCAACATCATCGAAAGTTTCAGCGGTATCACCTCCCCGCTGACCTACACGACCGCCGCCGACATTTACGGCCGCGTCTACCACGGTTACGCGAAGTCGCTGCGGGTGCCCGATGCGCAACTGCGCCAGACCGATCGATGGACTCCGGTGCTACTCGGCTACTTTCACGGCCGGGTCTACTACAACCTGCTGCACTGGTACCGGATGGTGGGCATCGCGCCCGGGTATCCGTTGAACAGGAAGGTGCTGGAGGCCGCGCTCGGCGTCGACGAACCGTTGCCCGACGAGATCGCGAAGACCTTGCGCCCGTTCACCTTCCGTACACGGCCGGCCCGACTGCGGTCGCGTGCGATTACCACGGTGACCTATGTGCGGCGACTGTTCGGCATCGACGATATGGTCGAGCGCTTCATGACCGACTTCTACCGCGTCTACGACGAATACGACGCACTCGACTACTCGACGCTGACCGGCGCACAGGCCTACGCGGCCTATCGCAAGGTCGACCGGGACCTGGTCGAGCGCTGGGGTCCGCTGATGGTCCTGGACGCAATCTTGTTGACCTGCACCGGTCTGATGTATCTGCTCACCAAACTGCTGCTGCCGAAGGCGCCGGAGTGGTTCCTGTACGCCGTCGTCGGGCCCGGCGCGGATGTCGAATCCGCCGAACCGGCGCGCGCTATGACCGAGCTCGCGAAGTTTGTCCGCGAGGATTCCGAGCTGGTGGCGTTGATCAATTCGACTGCGGCGGAGCAGATTTACGACGACATCGGTGACCGCACCGAATTCCTGGCCAGGGTCGAGGACTACATCGATCGCTACGGCTACCGCAGCCTGGACGAGCTGAAGCTGGAAACCCCGGATCTGCGTGAGGATCCCGCGAGCTTGTTCATCATGCTGCGCAGTGCGATCGGCCGCGTCGGCGAGGCGGCACAGCACAGCCGCAGTGCGGAGGCGGACGAATACCTCGACGCCAACCTGCACGGCTTCCGTCGGCGGATCTATGAGCGCCTGCGCGGCAAGGTGAATCGGTGCGCCGCGCATCGGGAGCGGCTGCGGTTCTGCCGGACCAGGGCCTTCGGCATGGTCAAGCGGATGATCCGGGTAATGGGCCGAGATCTGGTGGCGCGCGGCGTCATCGACGAATTCGACGATGTCTTCGCACTGACCGTCCAGGAACTGCGCGGCTGCTACGAGGGCGCCGACACAGACAACCTGCGCGATCTGGTCGCCACACGGAAAGCCCAGCGCGCCAGGGACGCCGAGTTGGTCGCTCCGGCCCGCTTCGTCACCGCAGGGCCGACATTCGGGCGCGCGGAACTCGCGCGCCAGGGCTGGGTGCCGGTCACCGACACTCCGGCGGCAACCGTCGGCACGGTCCTGCCCGGCACGCCCTCGGCATCAGGCATCGTCGAGGGCACTGCGGTGGTCGTCGACGAGCCACGCGACGTGGCAGGCGGCATTCTGGTGGCATACCGCACCGATCCCGGTTGGGTGGCCGCGCTGCCCTCGGCATCGGCGTTGGTGATCGAGCGCGGCAGCCCCCTCACTCATGTCGCGATCGTGGCACGGGAGTTGGGAGTTCCGACCGTGGTCCAAGTCAAGGACCTGACCAAGAAGATACGTTCTGGTATGGGAATACGGGTCGATGGCACGAACGGTACCGTGACTGTGCTGTCGGGAGGAGAGCCGCGCGATGATGCCGGATAAAGACGTTGCCGCAGTGCGTAATTGGCTTGCCGATCCGGCGCGTGACGCCGGGATCCACCTGGCCGACGAGGCCGACGGCTGGGAATACCGCAGCTATCACGATCTGGCGGAGCTGAGCTGGTCGATCGCGGCGCGCATGCGTGCACACGGTATGGGCAGCGGCGACGGCGCATGTGTGATCATGCCGACCGGATTCCCCTGTGCCGCCGCATTTTACGCGGTATGGGCCTGTGGTGGCGTCTTCACCCCGGTCGCGCCGCCGATGTTCGGCGACCTCGACCAGATCATCGCCCATATCGCGGCGATTCTGGAGCAGGCCCAGCCGCGTTTGGTGGTGACCTCGACCGAGTTCGAGCAGTTGGTGCGCAAAGCGGCGGAGGCGGCGGGACGCACCGATGAGCCGCTGGTGATCGATGCCGCGAATCTGGGTCCCGCGCCGGCGGAGCGCGAGTTCGGCGAGCCCGACGAATGCGCGCTGCTGCAATTCACCTCCGGATCCACCGGCACGCCGCGCGGAGTGCGGGTCAGCTGGCACAACCTGGCCAATAACATCGCGATGATCTCGTCGCTGATCGACTGGCGGCACGGCGAAACCATGGTCTCCTGGCTGCCGCTCTATCACGATATGGGCCTGGTCGGCGCATTTCTGACCACCGTGACCAATCAGGGCGAGTTGTATCTGATGCGCCCGGACCAGTTCGTCCGCGATCCGGCCCGCTGGTTGCGGGCCATGTCGCACGCACAGCACACGCCCTCGCCGTCGTTCGCCCTCGGTTATGTGGCCCACCGCGTCGCGCCGGAGGAGATCACGGATCTGGATTTGTCCGGCTGGCGCACACTGGCCGTGGGTTCCGAGCCGGTCGAGGTGGCCGATCTCCAGTCTTTCGCGGGACTGGCTGGCCGACAAGGCTTTTCGACCAACGCCTACACCCTTGCCTATGGTCTGGCGGAGGCGACGTTGATGGTGACTTCTTCGGCACGCAACCGACCCATCACCGCGCTGCGGCTGGACAATCCGAATCTGCGCTTCGGCCAACCGATTACGATCCTGGCCGAGGAATTGCTCGACGATACCCACCGTGTCGAAGGCTCCGGTTGGATCACCGGACTCGGCTATTCGACGCCCGAATCGACCGTGCGCGTGGTCGATGAAGACGGCCGGGAGCTGCCCGATGACACCCTCGGCGAGATGATCGTCGTCGGAGATTCGGTCGCGCTGGGTTACTCCGGCGAGCCCGACATCGGTTCGTCAACGCGGATCGTCGAGCGTGTGCTGTTCACCGGCGATGCCGGATTCCTGCACAACGGCGAGGTTTTCGTACTCGGCCGGATGGGGTCGAGTCTGAAGGTCCGCGGCCGGTCGGTGTTCATGGAGGACATCGAATCCCGAGTCGCACAGGAAACCGGAATCACCAAGGGCAAGCTCGCCGCCGTCGCGATCACCGAGGCCGGTGCCCAGGGCATCGCACTGTTCGCCGAATCGGCACCGGGCGGCTGGATTGCCGAGGCGCGCAGGATCATTCGCGGTGAACTCGGGCCCGCACAGACGGTGCATATCGTGACCGGCCCGCGCGGCATCATCCGCCGCACCTCGAGCGGCAAACCGCGGCGTCGGTATATGTGGCAGCTTTTCGCGGACGGTGCGTTGGCGGGCGCGGTGGTGCACGCGACCGAGGACGCTACAGAATCGGAGCTGCGCACCGACAGCCCGGCCACCGACGATGTTGTACCCGAGCCTGCCCTGCCTGCCGAACGAGTGCGACAGTTGCTCGATCGTGCATTGGAAAGTGTTGCGGTACCGCGAAATTCGACTGTGCTGTTCGAGGGGTCGCTGGCGGAAGGGTTCGGCAATGCCGGATCCGATGTCGACTTCCTGGTTGTCGCACCCGGTGACGAGGACCTGCCGACGCTGCCGACGGTGCTGTTCATCGATGGCCGTCGCGTCGAGGTGCGGACCAGGTGCGAGGCGCAGCTGCGCAATCAGCTGGAACTGGCGGCGAGTGGTTCGGACAAGATCGACGAGGATCTGCTCAACCGGTGTCAGCGATTCTTGCGCGCGACCGTGGTACAGGCCGGGGAACCGAATGTCGCGGAATTGCGTGCACTGCTGCCGCATTCGCACTTCACCGCCCTGATAGCCGACTGGTGGACCCGGCGTGCAACGCAGGCGCTGCGCTATGCGGTCGCGCTGCGGGGGCTACACGCCGACGCCGAAGCCGCCGACTGGGCGCGCGACGGACTGCTCCAGGCAATGAAGGGCTGGTCCGCCCGCAAGGGCGAGAGCTACCTGGAAACCAAGTGGCTGCCGCAACAGCTCGACCGTATCGGAACCGACGCGCTCATCGATCGCTACCACGACCTCACCAAGTCGACCGAGGTCGCATGGGAACACGTCTGGCAGTTGGCGGCGGCGCTCGGTGTCCCCGAGATCGCCGATGATCCGCACCAGATTCTGTTCGCGCGGCGCCCAGGAGTCACCACCTGGACGATCGGCGGTCGCATCCACGTGATCCGCGACGACCGCGACGTCTTCGCACTCTCGGACAGCGCGGCCCGCGCCTGGCGTTCTGTGGTGTTCCGGCATTCGTTGCGCGATGTCCTCGGCCGCGCCGATCACGACATCGCCGAGGATCTGCTCGAGTTCCTCGGGCTCGGTCTGGTCGGATTGCAGTGGCGCGGCGGGGAACTCATCGAACCCGCGCTGGCCATGTGTAAGCCGGTCAAGCCGTATACTCCGGTGCCCTACGCGGCCGCACCCGCCCTGGGGCTGACCGGTGCCGCACGCGACGATGTGATCGCGACGCTGTCACCCCTGCCCGCAACCAGATTCACCGAATGCGCGCTGAATTTGGTGTGGTCCAATGTCGTCCTGGAGAACGCCAGGGAGGATCTGGCGGGTGCGGTCAAGAACTCGCAGGGCGCGGTCGCCGATATCGCCGCACACCGGCTCATCGCCATGGCGGTCCGTGTCCTGTTGTCCGCATTCGGGATTCACCCGTTACCTGCCGATGTCGCGCCCGCACAGACCCTGCGACGACTGTTGCCGGGCCACGCCCTGCGTCGTGATGATCTGCTGGCACAGCTGGAATCGGCACGGCGGGTCCGTTTCTCGGAGATAATCGGAACAGGCGGAGATACTTTCGCGGGTTTCGCGGTGCTGGACGATTTCGTCACACTGGTCCGATCGATCGCGGCGGGGGCAGAGACGACAGCGGGGTTCCCGGCCTCCTTCGATTCGCGTGAGCAGTGGCGGCGCACCCTGGCGATCGGTTACGACTGGCTGCGCATCGCCGGGTACCTGAATACCGACCTACCTCTGGACGAGGCCCGCGATCTGCTGACCTCCGGTGGCCAACAACCGCATCTACGGGAAGGAGAGTCATGACTGCGGATAAGGTGCGCCGGATCGTCCTGGCCATGGCCCCGCAACCGCCCGCCGAATTGTCCGACGAGCACCGCCTCGTGGAGGATCTCGGGTTCGATTCACTGCGTCTGATGGAACTCACTGTTGTCCTGGAGCGGGCGTTCGAACTGCCGCGCTACCGGCCAGAGGAGCTGGTGGGCGTGCGCCGGGTCGATGCGGTGATCGCCCTGGTCGCGGGCAGTTCGGCGGCTGGCGAGGTGCCACTATGAGCTCCGGCGATACCGTGCTGGTGACCGGTGCGGCCGGATTGGTCGGCGCCGAGGTAGTGGCCAGGCTCGCGGCCGCGAGTCGGCCGATCGCCGCTGTGCTGCACAGCAATTCGACTATCGTGCGCAATGACGGCACGCTGATCGAGCCGGGTACGGCAGTCGCGGGCGACGTGCGCATGCCCGGATTCGGTCTCTCCGAGCGCGATACCGAAGACCTCGCCGAGCGAGTCGGCATCATCGTGCACTGTGCGGCGACCACGGCATTCGATGCATCGGCCGCGGACTACGAGGAACTCAATGTGGTCGGCACCGCGAATGCCATCGCGCTCGCACGTGAGTGGGAGGTGCCGCTGGTGCATGTCAGCACCGCATATGTGTGCGGTATGCGCGGCGGCACCATCGCCGAGGATGAACTCGATGCCGGTCAAACTTTCGGAAATGGGTACGAGGACAGCAAGTTTCGCGCCGAAAAGCTGGTGCGAGCGGCCGGGGAGCAGGGCCTGTCGTGGGTGATCGTGCGCCCCGGCATCGTTACCGGGGCCAGCGATACCGGCACGATCCGGGAGTACAAGAACCTCTACACCGTGGTGAAACTCATGGTCGAGGGCAAGTTGCGCGCACTGCCCGGCCGCTACGACGCGACGCTGTCGCTCGCGCCGGTCGATCATGTCGCCGATGTAATCGCCGCAGCCGTATTGGATTTCGACTCCGCGCGCAATCGTACGCTGCACGCGCTCGGCCGCGACACTCTTTCGCTGCGCGAGGTCTCCGATGTGCTCGCCGAATATCCGTCCTTCGAGGTCGCCACCTTCGTGCCGGCGGCGACCTTCGCCGAGGACGATCTCGAGCCGATCGAGCGGGAGTACTACCGCCGCATCGGTTCGCTCTACACCAGCTACTTCCGGCGACGGCTGGTATTCGACACCGCCCGTGCCGACGTGCTGCTCGGCAAGCCGTCCCCGGCCAGCGGCAAGGAGTATCTGCGGGTGCTGCTGGACTACTGCCTGGAATCGGGATACCTGGGCATGCCGCTGCCTTCGATAGCGGACATCCTGGCCGGCAACGACTTCGACGGAGCCGCCCCATGAGTGCGATGACGCCCGAGTCGCTGCGGGAACTGCTGAGCACGCTGACGCCATCACCGCAGAAGGTCGACGCCTATGTCGCCGACACCTATGTCCAGGAATCGGTCGACCAGCTCGATCGACTCGGCCTCGACGTGGCCGAATTCGCCAGGGAGCATTCGCTACTGCTGCTCAAGCCGGATGCGATCGTCGCTCGTTCCGTCGAGCCGACGCTGAACTGGCTAGCCGACAACGGGTTTCGGATCGTCAGCGCATTCCGCGTCCCGGTGGACCGGCATCTGGCGCGCGCGCTGTGGTATTTCGCGTGGAATATCGCCTCCCCCGAACGCCGCCGTCTGGCCGATCTGCTGGTCGCCATCTCGGATGTGCTCGTACTCGTCGTGCACGCCCCAGACGGTGAACTGCCCGTACCGGTGCGGCTCACCGAGGCGAAGGGCGCTACCGATCCGCGCAAGCGCCGCCCCGGCGAGCTGCGGTATCTGCTCGGCCGCCACAACTATCTGCTCAACCTGGTGCATTCGCCCGACGATCCCGCCGACGTGCTGCGGGAACTCGCCATCTACCTGGACGAATGGAGTCGGGCAACAGTGATCGCACAGGCCTGCGCCGGAGCGGACCGCACAGCGGACGCGGTCGCGGTCGCCGAGGAACTCTATGCGCGCACACCCGCGCGCAGCTTCGATCGGGCGGACGCGCTCGACCGGGTGCTGCACGATTCGGCAGGGGGCGGTAAGGCGGCCCCGCCCGGCTTCGATCCGGCCTCGGATGCGGACTGCGCGCAGTTGCTGTATCAGTCCTGGGCCGATGGCCGGGAGCTGGATCCGTGGTCGGTGATCGTACTCGGATCCTATGTACTTCCCATGCGGACCGGCACCGCGTCGCAGACGTTGCGGCCGGTGTCCGCCGAAGAATGGTTGGAGGGTCGAACGTGACCACAGATGCGGCCGCCGTGCAGACGGCGAGCCATACCCGCACGATCTCCCGGGAACTCGCACACCGATGCGCGGTCTCGGAGGTGTTCGTCACCTCATTGGACGCCGTGGGCGAGCACACCTTCGTCGCCGGAGCTCAACTACCCAGGATGCACGCGTATTACGGCGATCATGCCGGGTCGCTTGCGGTGCGCCATGATCCGCTTGTGGTCATGGAGGCGGCCCGGCAGGCGGCCATCGCATTGACGCACAAGTTCTACGGTGTGCCGAACGAAATGGCCTTCGTGGTGCGCACTTTCAACGGCACCGGATCCGACACCGCCGCCTGGGAGGTGCGTACCGCGCCCGCCGATCTGGTGATGCATGTGCGAGTTCCGCAGCGTCACCAGCGCGGTGGCGCGCTGCAGGGCGTCGATATGGTGCTCGAGATCGAATCCGACGGCGAGCCGATGCTGACGGTCGACGGGTCCTTCTCCTGGGTGACCGCGCGACAGTGGTCGGCACTGCGTAGCGGATTCCGGGAAAGCCTGGGGCTCGGTGCGTTTCGCGGTGCCTCGGCACTGACCGAGCGCGCCGCACCCGCCTCGGTGGGCCGGGAGAACTGGCGCAATGTGGTGATCGGCCCGCCGGTACGCGACGGCGCGATCGCACGGGCGAGGTTGGTGCCCGATCTCGGCCATCCCTTCCTGTTCGACCACCAGCTCGACCATGTGCCCGGCAGCCTGCTCATCGAGGCCTGCCGCCAGACCGCATTGTCGATGGTCGTGCGAGATATGCCCCAACTCGAGTGTGTGGCAAGTACTTTCGACCGGTTCGTAGAACTGGACCTGCCCGTGGAATGCATCGCCGAGATCACCGATGAAGGGGCGGGCAGTACCGTGATCCATTGCGAGATCCACCAGGCCGATGCCGTGGCCGCTCGGATAGATCTCGAATTCGCCGAGGATGCACTGGTTTCCGAGGCCGATTCCGAAGGAGTCTGATGGGCGAGGAGTTCACGGGCACCGACCTGCTGACCACCACCCGCGCCTTCCGCCGCCGCCTCGACCTGACCCGTCCGGTCGCGCGCCAGGATCTACTGGACTGCCTGGATATCGCGGTGCATGCGCCGAGTGGCACCAATCGTCAGCCGTGGCGCTTTTTGGTCGTCGAGGATTCGGCGACCAAACAGCAGATCGCCGAGTATTACCGAAAGGGTTTCGCCGCTTACCTTTCCGCGCGCACGCCCCGTCCGGACCAACTAGGTGATCTGGCCTCCGGGCAGCACCTCGCGGCGCATCTACACGAGGTGCCCGCCCTGGTCATCGTGTGCTCTCTCGGTCGTCCACCCGCGAATGCGTCGGCGCTGCTGCTGGCCAGTTTCTACGGCTCGATCTATCCGGCGGTCTGGAACTTCATGCTCGCGCTGCACGAACGTGGGCTCGGCTGCACCATGACGACCGCGCATCTGGCCTATGAGCGTGATATCGCCGATCTGCTCGGGATTCCGTTCCAGCAGGTCACTCAGGTCGCCATGTTGCCGGTCGCTCATCTGCTGCCCGGCACCCAGGGCCCGGGACTGCGGCGCACGCCTGCCGCGGAGGTGACCATGTGGGACCGGTGGACGCAAGCGTGAGCGAGCGAATGTTGTCGCAGCGTGTACTGAAGCCGAGCGCCGGCGAGGCGCAGGCATGAGCGAGGTCGCTGGCACGTCGTCCCCGGGTGTCCTCGATTCCGTCGTTCGCATCGGGCGCTTCACCGCGGTCATGTACAAACCGCACTACGTTCTGTACGGCGTGCTGTGGGTGCTGGCGTTGGAGGGCACCGCGGCCCTTGTGTCACAACCGGATTCGGGCTGGCATCCGACGGTTTCCACAACTTTGCGCATCGTCGTCGTCGCGTTCGTCCTGCTGTATCTGCGCATGGCCGACGAGCAGAAGGACCTGGACTACGACCGTGTGCACAACCCGGACCGTCCCTTGGTCACCGGCGCGATCTCGGCCGCCGAACTGCGTGCCGCCATGGCCGCGATCGCCATCGGTGCGATCGCCGCCAGCCTGACGCTCTCGGTGATCTCCGCGCTCATGATCGCCGCAGTCCTCGCCTACGGCCTGGCACTGTGGGGTCTCGAGCGGTTATCGGCGACCATCCGAACCGATATTCTGGCGAATCTGGCCGTCACCTATCCGGTTCAACTACTGGTCACCGCCTATGTCGTCCTCTCTGCCGCTGACACCGGCGAGGTCCGCGCAATCTGGAAGACCGCGGCAGTTGCCCTGATCTTCGCGGGCGCATTCCTGCAATTCGAATTCGCCCGCAAGACATCTCGCACGCCACGCCCCGACGAGCACTTCTACTCCAATGCGCTCGGTGCGACCGGCAGCACGGCCTTCGGGCTGCTGTGCGCCGCCGTCGCCGCCGCTACCGACATCGTCCTGGTCCAGCCATGGACGAAAACGGCGGTCGTCGCCTGGATTCCGTTGGCGCTCTTACTGCTTCCCATTTGGGGTGCGGTGAAGTTCGTACGCGGCAGCAAGCCGGATTATCCAGTACTCCCGGCCGTCCTGTTCATCCTGACGCTGTACATAGCGCTGATCATTCAGGCGATCACTCTGACGTAAGTCCGAGCGCAGCAGATTTCAGCCGATCGGCAAGCACGCCGACCCGAGATCGACGCCCGTTCCGACGCGCACCACAACTGAGCCCTCCGACTCGGGCGTGTAATTTCCGCCCACGTACTTCGCCCGCAACGTGTGATTACCGGTCGTTGCGGGCTTCCAATCGACCTGGGCCGTCAAGGAGACACCATTCGACGGCGTCGCCTTGTTCACCGTCGGTGTGACACTGCCGAGAAACGTCGCGTCATCCCAGAACTCCACCGGCGGAATATAATTCCCGAGCCCGAGCGCCGAACTCCCCGCCACCGTTGCCTTCAGCTGCGCCGTGCACCCGGTGGCCGCCTGCCCGGATAGCGTCACCGCGGTGGTGACATCCCCTGGTGCGCCGACGGCGGTCCCGGCGGCCAGCAACGACGCACCTCCCAACGCAACGACTGCGGCGAGAACCGCGAATCCGGACGAGATACGACGAACAGCTGTGATGGCCATGTTGGCTCCTGCACTCGCGATAATCCGACCGAACCAGTGTCGGCACAGCCTCGTCCCACCGCAAGATCTGAAAGGCCTCAGCCGCCGTAGAGCCGGATGAAATCCTGGGTGGATTCGAGCGACGCCATGACCGCACCCTCCCGAATTGTGCTACCTACGAGGCTAGCGACGCTCTCACCACGGGAACGCGAAGTCGCGGCCCGCGTCGCCGCCGGTAAGAGCAACCGCGAGATCGCGACCACGCTGGTGTTATCCGAGCGCACCGCGCAGAACCACGTGCAACACATCCTGACCAAGCTCGGATTCGCCAACCGTAGCCAGATCGCGGCTTGGGTAAGCAGGAACCTCCACCGCTGACCCATCAGGACCTGCGAAGACGCTTCAGTGCGCGGCCGAAGTAACGGTTGTGTTGCCATGGGCTCATATGGCGTTGATTCCGCCGGAATTGGGAATTCTTGGTGACACGTCCCGTGAGCGGAATGAGGTGCCACATGAACACAGTGGTATGCGGCGACTGCTGGCGTCGCGAAAACTTGACGTTCGCACAGCGACTGGACCCGGCATTCATCCGGCCCGGATTTGCCTATCTTTGCCCGGAGCACCGTGCCTGTCGAGCCGAAACGCTCGGTGGGCCCGAGGCCGGACAATCGGCGGCGTGAATCCCCGAAATTTACGCGCCTCCCAGCGAATTTCGCTGGCGATCAAGGCGCGTCGGGCTATGAACCGGTACGTCCGCGTTCGCGCTCCGCGGCGGTGGCGAGGTAATCGCCCAACTCGCGCCGCAGCGTGACATCGAGCGACCGGGCAAGGGTGGCGTGCACCGAGGCGACGGCCAGTTCGCGCATTTTGTTGAGCATCGTTGTGGTGTCGGCGATTTCGCTGCTGGTCTCCGGCATCCAGCCGGCCCCGTGTTCGTCGACGATGTGCTGTTTGGCGGCCGTGATCATGATGTGGGTGATGTCATCGATGTGGTCGGCCACCTTGGCGTAGATCTCGATGAGCGTGCGCAGTTCCAGGCCGTATTCGTGCAATTCGGCGAATGAGGTGAGCAGTGCGGTATCGGTGAAGGCGACGGTATCGCCCTCGATCCGTACCAGCTTCATCTCCGCGAGCCGGTCGACGAGTTCGTCGGTATCGGTGCCGAGGATCGTCCCGATCAGTTCGCGGGGCACCTCGAAGGTTTCGTCCTTGGCCCAGCTGGCGGTCACCGCGTGTTGCAGACCGAGGACCTCGGTGAGATCTTTGCCGGTTTCCCAGCTGGTGATGAAATCGGCGATATGGGCGGTGGTGAAGCCGCGCTGCAGCAGCGCATCGATGAGTCGCAGTCGCTCCAGATGCGAATCGTCGTAGATGCTGGCGCGTCCGTCCTTGCCGATCGGCGGCGGTAGCAGCCCGCGTTCCTGGTAGGCGCGCACATTCCGGCTCGTGGTGCCCGCGGCGCGGGCCAGATCATCGATCCGGTACTCCGGCACCGATATCACCTCCCATAGCGACTAGGGCACGCTGCACCGGCGGCCAGAATGCGGTCGAGGGGAGTCTAGCGTCCCGGCCACCGGTGCCCGTCACTCAGGAAATCGCCGCGATCCGCTGCTGCGTCGTGCGCGCTGCGGGTACGACGTGATAGTCATCGAGGTCTACGGCCCGCAGCTGGCCCACGTACTGGGTGGCGAAACCCGGGTACATGGTCGCGTTGAAACCGTCCTCCGTGAGATACCAACTGCGGCAGCCGGAGTTCCACGTGGTGCTGCCGAGGCGCCGCTGGATCGCCGCGTTGTACCGATCCTGCCGGTCCAGGCGCACATCGAGCATGCGCAGATTACGGTCCAGGATGGTGCCGATCGCGCTCACCAGATAGTCGATCTGGGCCTGCATGTACACAAGCGCCGAATTGTGTCCCGGTCCCGAATTCGGCCCGAAGGTGAAGAACAGATTCGGGTACCCGGATACCGCGATGCTCTTGTAGGCATACGCGCCGCGGCGCCACTCCTCGGCGAGTACCCGCCCATCCCGGCCGACGACCGGGATGGGCGTGCCGGTCTTGGAGACATCGAATCCGGTGGCGAAGACGATGCAATCGGCCTGGTGCTCAATACCTTCCGCAGTGCGAATGCCGTATTCGGCGATGCGGGCGATCGGCCAGGTGATCAGCTTGCAATTCTCGCGCTGCAGCGCCGGATAGTAATCGTCGGTCATCAGCAGCCGCTTGCATCCGGCACGGAAGTCCGGGGTGAGCTGGCGGCGCAGCCACGGATCCTTGACCTGCCTGCGCAGCTGAGCCCGCCCGACGAGTTCGACCACCCTGGTCAGCGGGGTATTCCAGACCACACCGAGCGCGACGGATTCGTGCCCGTAGAACCAGGCCAGGCGCGAGAGGGATTCGGCCGCGGGCACCCGGCGGTAGAGCTGCTTGGTCAGCGGGGTGGTGCGCCGATTGACCCGGGGCAGTACCCAGCCCGGCGTCCGCTGGAACACTTTGACCGAGGCCGCCTGCTCCACCAGTTCCGGAATGATCTGCACCGCACTGGCTCCGGTGCCGACGACCGCTACCTTCTTACCGGTGAAGTCGTAGTCGTGATCCCAACGGGCACTGTGGATCTTGTGGCCCCGGTAGTCCTCGATGCCGGGGATGTTCGGCAGACTCGCATTGGCCAGTGGGCCGGATGCCAACACCACTGCTCTGGCGCGGACGGTCTCCGCGCGGTCTTCGATCGCGATGTCCCAGCACCCGGCGTCCTCGTCGAAAGCGATCCCGGTGACGTTGTGACTGAAGCGGAAGTGCTTGTGCAGTCCGAACTTTGCGGCCATCGACTCGATATAGCCGAGGATTTCTCTACTACCCGAGTAGGTGTGCGACCAATTCGGGTTCGGGGCGAAACTGTAGGAGTACAGCCGCGACGGAATATCGCATGCCGCACCCGGATAGGTGTTGTCACGCCAGGTTCCGCCGATCTCGGTCCCACGTTCGAAGATCGCGAAATCACCGATTCCCTTTTGTTTCAGGCGAATCGCGGCACCGATACCGGCGAAACCGCCGCCGATAACGGCGACATCCAGGGTATGCCCCTCGCCCCTCATCGAATCGCTGCGCGATGCCATATCCATCTGTTCCTTGTTCATGCCGCGGGCTCGTAGGTGAGTTCCTTGGACCAGGTCGGCTGCGGGCGCAACAACCGCTCGGGCACCCGGGCGGTGATCTTGACCAGTGCGTCGGCCAGCAGGTGATAGGGGTGGCCGCGATTGACCACCCAGAAGGCGTGCCTCTTCACGATCTGATACATCGGCAGCCTGCGCGCGAACTCGCTGCGCTCGCCGACATTCGCGTAGCGCTTCATCGCCGCGTACAGCTTCTCCTCGTCGACGCCCATTTCGACAATGTTGTCGCGCATCTTGTTCAGCAGCGGCACATAGCTCAGCACGCCGATGATGAGCGACGGCTTGGTCCAGCCGCCGACCAGATCAATGAGCAGCTTGCGCATCTGCCCGTGCCCCAGCAGATCCATTACCGCGAAATCCACGGCCAGATGCCGGGATTCATCGGCATTGATCTTCTTGAAGGCCTCCTGACAGATCGGATCCTCGATCTCGTCCATGATGAACTTGATCAGCGCACCATCCAGCGCCACCTCCAGCATCGGGATCACCGTGCCGAGGAACGACAGCGACATATCGTCGGAGTACTGGTCCAGGAAGTCGATGACCAGTTTGACGTTGACATTCGGCTGCGGAATCTCGTCGCCGTCGAGCATGCCCCAGCGCCGCATGAGCGCGAGTTCGGCGTTGGCGTGCTTTTGCTCCTCGGCGTGGAAATAGCGGTAGATCTCGCGCAGCGTCTCATTGGGCGCCTTCTTCGCCATGGCGGCGAAGCCGCGCGCACCGACATTCTCGATCCACATCAGATCGGCCATGAACGGTTTGAGTTTGGCGTGCAGATCGGGTGAAATCGTTTCCGCGCCGGGCGCATCCCAGTCGATATCGGCCAGCGCCCACTGGCGATCCTTGATCTTGCGGAGCATATCGTCGAAATCCATAGCGTGGCGATCGCTTGCGGTTCGCTCGAAACGGTCAGCGTTGGCCATGATCAGACTCCCGTCTTATCGGAGACCGAAGACCGGTCCGTGATGGTCGAGTCCTCCTGTGGCAGTAGCCGATCCAGGAGACCGAGGGCAAAGGTGTACTGGGCGGGGAAATAGCGCTTGAGCCGCCAGATGAGGTGCGCGTCCAGTTGCGGTAGCACATACAGTTGGCCGCGGTCGTGGGCGTCGAGGGTGGTGCGTGCGACGCTGTCGGGGGAGAAGCCGGTCAGGCGCATGAGGGTGTCGGCCAGTCGGGCTGATTGCGGCGTAATGCGGCCGTCGCGAGCGACATTCGTCTTGACGAAGGTCGGACACAGCACGGTGACCGCGACTCCGGTGCCGCTCATTTCGGCGGCCATGGTCTCCGAAAGCGACAGCACCGCGGCCTTGGACGCGTTGTAGACCGCCATTGATGGTGCGGCGGCGAAGGCGGCCGCCGAGGCGACATTGATGATTCCGCTGCTGTGTTGATGGGGGCGTCCGCGCGAGCTACCGCCGCCGGGCCCGTCGCTCCCGCCACCACAGGCGGCGCGCAGTTGCGGTGCGAAGATCTCGCATCCGTGCACCACACCCCACAGGTTTATGCCGAGTGCCCACTCCCAGTCGTCGAAACCGATTTCGCCGACCGGCTTTCCGCCGATGCCGACACCGGCATTGTTGACCACCAGCGTGACCGGGCGCTCGAAGAGCGTTTCGGCAAAGCGCGCAAGGACTTCCACGTCTTCACGTCGCGAAACATCGCAGCGGAACGCATGCGCGGCACCGGGATGGTCGCGCTCGATGAGGGCGACGGTCTCGTCGGCGCGGGATTCATCGATATCGGCGCAGATCACCTGTCCACCTCGCTCGGCGATTTCGAGTGCGAAGGCCCGGCCGATGCCGCTGCCCGCTCCGGTAACCACCGCGCGGGCGCCATAGCTGCGGCGCGGTCGGATCCCCACGGGGATGAGCCTTTCCAGTCCGAACATGTCAGCTCACCTTCTTCGTGACGGTCTGGGAAATCAGTGCGGTACGCAGGAATTCGGCGGCCCGATCCAATGCCTTGTCCGCCTCCGGCACCAGTAGCGGCAGCGCCTGGAAGACGTGCACCTGGCCCGGCCAGATCTCGAGTGCGCAGTCGCCGCCCGCATCGCGCACCATCGCGTGCAGATGTCGGGCGTCGGCAACGAGCATTTCGGCCCCGCCCGCCTGGATCAGCAGCGGCGGCATGGCCATACCTGGCGGAATTTGTAGCCGCAGGCGCGGTTCGTCGGCAGGTAGGTCGCGAGTGTAAGCATGGGGAAGTCGGCTGGCCGCGCGGGCTGAGATCACCGGATCTCGTTGCCGCCGTTCCTGTTCGGTGGCCAAACCGAAGGTGAGATCGATCAGCGGGGAGAACATCGCGACGGCGGCGGGTTGCGGCCGGGCGTGGCGGTCGTTCTCGATCAGCAGATCCAGTGCCAGATGCCCGCCCGCCGAATCGCAGGCGATCACCAGGTCTTGTGCCGCGAAACCGCGGTCGAGCAGCCAGCGGTATCCGGCCTCGACATCATCGGCGGCGGCCGGAAACCGATGCTCCGGCGCGAGCCGGTAGTCGGTGAGGAAGACCGGCAGTCCGGTCTTCTCGGACAGTTGTGCGGCCAGGCCGCGGTGGGTGCGAGCCGAGCAGAGGACGTAGCCGCTGCCGTGGATGTAGTAGATGGCGCGCTGTCCGAAATCCACGCCGGGTGCGCGGACCCATTCACCGCGGACAGCTCCGGACCTGACCTGGACGACGGATATGCCACGCGGCGGCGGACCCGCCGTGGCCATGATCGTCGCGATCAGTTTGCGTGCGAACCACACTCCCGGCGCGTTCAGAGGTACCGCATTGTTCAGCGGCCGCAGCCCGATCTCGCATGCCGCGGCAGCGAGTCTGGACCGTGCCGAGGGCACCGTCGCAACGTCGGGGACCGAGGTCCTCGTTGACCTTGTCATGAGCTAAGCGTCAGGCATGAATGTGCCAGTTGTCAATGGCACATTTAAGGCAGGCTTCTTGTCGGTGCGTGGCAGTTGTCTCCTGAAGATCCACACCAAGGGCTCACTGGCGGCATGGCGTTTCGTCCCTCAACGCTGCCGCGGTGGGCGGGGATC
This sequence comes from Nocardia sp. NPDC049737, assembly GCF_040674755.1. Lineage (NCBI taxonomy): Bacteria > Bacillati > Actinomycetota > Actinomycetes > Mycobacteriales > Nocardiaceae > Nocardia > Nocardia sp. NPDC049737. Next base: position 236,248 of record NZ_JBFANH010000001.1, read on the forward strand.
AGTGGGAGCCGCGCCGCGGCTCACCAGTGCTGTCGCCGAAGCCGACACCAATCGGCTCCGATCCGCAATGGTCAGTAACCTCGTTCGGTATCGATCGGCGCGAGCAGAGCGCGTCCGGTGGTGAAGCGCTGCACATTCGCGCCGACGTGGTCCGCGAAAGCCGCGAGTCGCAGCTGCGGTGGATTCGAATCATGTGGTGTGACAATGGCATTCGGCAGCACCCAGAGCGGGTGACCGTCCGGCAGCGGTTCGGGATCGGTGACATCGAGGCCGGCGCCGCCGATCGCGCCGGAGGCCAGTGCGGCCACCAGTGCGTCGGTATCGATGAGGCTGCCGCGCGCCACATTGATCACCCAGGACGATGGCTTCAATCGGGCCAGTTCCTCGGCTCCGACCAGGTGTTTCGTCTCGGGCGTCGCGGGGGCGGCGATCACTACGTGATCGGTGCGCGGCCAGATGCGCGCGAGATGTTCGGCCGGAAGTGTTTCGACGGTATCTGGAATTCCGGGCCCGGTCACCTGGCGGCCGGAGCGGTTGACGGCGACGATGTGCGCGCCGAGCGGGACGAGCATGGGAATCAGTGCGCGCCCGATTCCGCCCGCACCGACGATGGTCACCGTCTTACCGTGCAGTGTGCCGACATGCGGGAAGAAATCGTATTGTCGCCAACTGCCTGCCCGCAGGTGTTCCGGCAGGTACCGGACCCCGGCGAGCAGCAACATCAGCGCGTGTTCGGCCACACTCGCGGCGAAAGCGCCTGCGGCGGAAGTGAATCGAACCTCCGGATGCCGCGCGAGAATGCCCGCGGTGAACCAGTCCTCGACACCGGCCGCGGGCAACTGCACCCATTCGATGGACGCTGGCAACTCGTCCGGGAATTCACCGGGACCGCCCGCCCAGATCAAGGCCCTGGCCTGAGCTAGATCCGCGACGGTCGCGCCACCCTCGACCACCGCCTTGCGCAATAGCGTCGGCGCGGGCATCGACGGTCCGATCGCAACCGGCACCGGAACCTCGGCGGGGCTCATGGACGACCTCCTGTCCCGGGCAAAACCACTGGCACGGCGCCTGCGGATGCTCCTTAGCGAACCGTAACACCATGTGCCCGCCTGACCCGCGCACCCCGAGCTCGCAAACAGCCCTGTACACCGGATGTGTAGCCGCGACAAATGGTGTGTGGGCGGTCAGTCCTCGTCGAGATCGACGTCCAGATTGTCGCGGTCGGCCCACTCCAGCAGTTGGTCGATGCGGAACACCGCCTCGTCGATGCCCTCGTGCAGATCGCCGAATTCGGCGAAGCGCGTAGGGACCGTTTTCATGGTGAAGTCGCGCGGGTCGATGTCGGGTATCTCATCCCAGCGAATCGGCGTGGACACCGTCGCCTCCGGGACGCCACGGACCGAATAGGCCGCGGCGATGGTGTGGTCGCGAGCGTTCTGGTTGTAGTCGACGAACAGCATTTTCGGATCGCGATCCTTGCGCCACCAGGTAGTGGTCACATCGTCGGGTGCGCGGCGCTCGACCTCCTGCGCGAAGGCCAGTGCCGCCCGGCGTACATCGGCGAAGCCCCACTCCGGCGCGAGGCGCACATAGATGTGCAAACCCTTGCCGCCGGAGGTTTTCGGCCAGCCGACCGCGCCCAACTCGTCGAGCACTTCCTGCGCGACGCCCGCGACTCGCTGCACCCGTGACCACGGGCAATCCGGCATCGGATCGAGGTCGATGCGCCATTCGTCGGGTCGCTCGGTGTCATCGCGCCGCGAGTTCCACGGATGGAACTCGACCGTGGACATCTGCACCGCCCAGATGACATCGGCCAGCTTGTCGACGCAGAGTTCGTCCGCGTGTCGGCCATAGCGCGGAAAGAAGACGCGCACGGTCGGGATCCAGTCCGGCGCGCCAGCGGGCAGCCGCTTTTGATGCACCTTGTCACCCGCCAGCCCCTTGGGGAACCGATGCAGCATGCAGGGCCGGTCCCGCAGCGCGCGGACGATGCCGTCGCCGACGCTCAGGTAGTACTGCACCAGGTCGAGCTTGGTCGCGCCGGACTCCGGGAAGTAGATCCGGTCCGGGTTGGAGATGCGGACGGTGCGGTCGCCGACATCGAGTTCGACAGCGGGCGACGCGGACTTACTGGCCACCCGTCCGACGATAACGGCTCGGTAGGTCCGGCGTGGGTATCCCGAGTGATATCCGGGGTGATATACAGCCAAACTATGCAGGTGGAACTGTACAGGTGAGACTGAATAAACTAGGGTCGATGACATGGACGAGAAGATTTCCGAATCGGCCGTCCGAGCCGCCAGTGAGGTGCGGATTGTCCTCGGCCGACTGTGGCGGCGCATGCGCGAACTGGCCGCCGATGACGACCTCACACCGTCGCAGACGGCGGTATTGAGTCGCTTGGATCGAGACGGTGCGGCATCCACCAGTGATCTGGCGGCGGCCGAACGGGTGCGGCCGCAGTCGATGGCAATCACCGTCGCGGCGCTGGATCGCTACGGATTCGTCGAGCGTCGTCCGGATCCCACGGACGGGCGCAGACAATTGCTGTCGTTGACCGATGCGGGCGTTGAGCGACTGAAGGGCGATCGACAGGTGCGTCAGGAGTGGTTGGCGCGCACACTGCACGAGCGGTATACCGAGGCGCAGCGGCGCACCATCCTCGAGGCCCTGGCACTGCTCGACGATGTGGCGCAATCATGACGGCTGTCGAAGAGCACTCCGAATCAGCCGCTGACGCAAAAGGATTCGATCACCGGCGGATCGAGCCGATGATCCTCGGCTCGATCCTGAATCCGATCAACTTCTCCATGCCCGCGGTGGCGCTGGTGCCGATCGGGCGTTCGGTGCGCCGCGGTCGGATACGAACGTAATTCAGCTCAGAAAGGGTTGCCCATGCCGGTTACTACGCTCGACGAACGCACCGCCCTGGTCGTCATCGACCTTCAGCACGGCATCGTCTCCGCACCGCGCCAACCACATTCTGCCGCCGCGGTAATCGAGAATTCCGCCGCGCTTGCCCACGCCTTCCGCGAGCACGGCCTGCCGGTCGTACTTGTTCGCGTCTCGTTCGCGCCCGATGGTGCCGATCAAGTCAAGGGGCGCAACGAATTTACGTTCCCTGGCGGAAATCCGCCCGCGGGTTGGGACCGGATCGTGGACGACCTCACCGGTCATCCGGAGGATATCCACGTCACCAAGCGCAACTGGGGTGCGTTCTACGGCACAGACCTCGATCTGCAACTGCGTCGACGCGGCATCACCCAGATCGTGCTCGCCGGAATCGCCACCAGCATCGGCGTCGAATCCACCGCCCGCGCTGCCCACGAGCACGGCTACCTGTCACCCTGGCCACCGACGCCATGACCGACTCCGATGCCGAGGCCCATCGGCACAGCGTCGGCAAGATCTTCCCGCGCCTCGGCGAAACCGGCAGTACCGCCGAGATCATCGAACTGCTCGCCGCGACCCGCTGATCCGCGGCTTCGCCGGTTGTGAACACCGATGCCATTCGGGGCGAACGGGCGCACACTGGCGAGATGATGACCAAGCTGATGCGAGCGATTCGGCGACTATTCGGTCGGGGCGCGGTGCCCGCGGGCGGTGGCCGGGGTCCGGGCGGGGCCGGTGGCGGCGCCGCGGGCGTCCGCGAGCCGCGCCGGCCCATACCGCCGGACGACCGACTGAGCGACACCAAACGGATCGAGCCGGACCCGCCCACGCTTCGACTACCGGACGCACGTCAGTAGGGCGCGGCCGGTGACCACCCACGCAGGCTCAGTCGGGCTCGCGCAGCTCCGGCATAGGTGGTAGCTCGATGGTGTCGGCTATCGGGTCGATGCGCAGGTTGTCCAAGGATTCGAAGAATGCCTCGGCCGAGCCGTACCGCGCTTTGACCTCTTCCAACAGCCTTTTTGCGGGCAGGTTCGAGTACATGGGCATATCGTGACCGATAATTCCGGTCCGAAACGTCGGTTAGCTAAATATTCGCCAGTTTGTTAGTTGTCGATCGGCGAACACCACGCTCCCGGACGTAGCCGGTGCGAGGTACCAGTGCTGTCCAGATAGCTCCTGAGGTATCGAGATCCGTCGAGTGCAGTCACATGGCTGTGCCGCGGGGCGTGTCGTGCAGCGTTTCGACTGCGCTCGGCGAGCTAGCCGGACCTGAATGCGCGGCAACGTATCCGGAGGGGCACTAGGTCTGTGTGGCGAGTGCGAACGGCAAGACCGCCGGTGCACCCGCGTTGCGCAGTGCATGAGCGGCCACAGTCAGCGTCCAGCCGGTATCGGAGAGCGCGTCGACGAGCAGGATCGGACCGTCCGCCGAACCCAGATCCGGGATCAGCCAGGAGTCGAACAGCCCCGCTACCCGGTGGGCCGAGTTCGCGGCGGAGACCGGCGGCCGGTCCGGACGCAGTTGCAAGGTACCGAGGTCACGCAGGCGGCCGACCTCGGCGAGGCGGGCGGCGAGGGTGGCATTGAGCACCGGATAGCGATGTGATTCGAGGGCCATCACCGAGGTCGGGCGGGTCGTCCAATTCCATTCGCGCAGCACCGCGATGCAGGCGTCGAAGACCGCATCCGGAACCGGATCATCGGGCGCGTCCAGCAGGGCGCGCAGGCGCTGACCCCAGCCGAGATCGGTGAGCCGACCGAGCGCACGTCCGGTCTCGGCGCCGTTGGTAATCTTGCCGGACAACGGAATACCGAGTTTGGCCATCCCGGTGGGCCACTGCTTACGCGGGGCGAGATCTAGGCCGGGACGGTCGAGTCGGGCGCGGGTCGCGGCGATGGCCGAGGAGTCGATGGTGGTATCGAGGCGGGTGCCGGTGCAGTTGTCGCAGCGGCCGCAGCCGGGGGCGTTGGCCTCGAGTGCGGGCAAGCCGGGATCGTCGAGTTGGCGGCGCAGGAATTGCATCCGGCAGCCGGTGGTGCGCTGATAGTCGATCATCGCCTGCTGTTCGACCTCGCGGGCAGCCGCGAGACGTGCATAGCGCTCGGTGTCATAGACCCACGGCTGTCCGGTGGCGATCCAGCCGCCGCGGACCCGCCGCACGGCGCCGTCCACATCGAGCACCTTGAGCACCATTTCCAGTCGCGAGCGGTTCAGCTCCACCATGGGCTCTAGTGCGACGGTCGACATGGCCCGGTCGAAATCCAGTGCGTCGAGTACCGAGCGCACGATGTGTTCGCGCGGAAAGGCAACGGAGGCAAAGTAGCTCCAGATCCTGGCGTCCTCCGGACCGGGCAGCAGCACCACCTCGGCACGATCGGTGCCACGACCGGCGCGACCCACCTGCTGGTAGTAGGCGATGGGGGAGGACGGTGCGCCGACGTGCACCACGAAACCCAAATCGGGTTTATCGAAACCCATGCCGAGCGCCGAGGTCGCGATGAGTGCCTTCACCTCGTTGTTCAGCAGCGCCGCCTCCAGTGCCTCGCGTTCGGCGGTATCGGTTTGCCCGGTGTAGGCGGCGACATTATGTCCGTGCGAATTCAGCACATCGGCGAGGTCGTGCGCGGCGGCGACGGTGAGGGTGTAGACGATGCCGGAACCGGTCAGTTTGTCGAGGTGTCCGCTGAGCCATGCGGTGCGCTCGACGGCGTCGTCGAAGTGCACCACCGACAGGTGCAGTGATTCGCGATCCAGGGTGCCGCGCAGCACCAATGGGGGTGGTAGGCCGACGGAGTCGGCGGACGCAGAGTCGGTGCCGATCTGGGTGGCGACATCGGTGACCACCCGATCGTTGGCGGTCGCGGTGGTGGCGAGTACCGGCACATCGGAGCCGAGATCGGCGATCAGGGTGCGAATGCGGCGGTAATCGGGTCGGAAGTCGTGACCCCAGTCCGAGACGCAATGCGCCTCGTCGATCACGACCAGTCCGGCGTCGGCGGCCAGCTTGGGCAATACCTGGTCGCGGAAGTCCGGATTGTTCAGCCGCTCCGGGCTGACCAGCAGCACATCCACCTCGCCCGCGGCTACCCGATCGTGGATCTCATCCCATTCGGTGACATTGCCGGAGTTGATGGTCGCCGCGACGACGCCCGCTCGTTCGGCGGCCGCGACCTGGTTGCGCATCAGCGCCAGCAGCGGCGACACGATCACCGTCGGCCCGCGCCCCGCCCGCCGCAGCAACTTGGCCGCGATGAAATACACCGCCGACTTACCCCAGCCGGTGCGCTGTACCACCAGAGCCCGCCGCCGCTGCACAATCAGCGCCTCGATCGCCGTCCACTGATCCTCGCGCAGTTCCGCCTGGGGGCCAGCGAGGTCGCGCAGTAACTCCTCGGCCCGTTCCCGCAGGTCAGGTGCGGTGAGGTCGATCGCTGAAGTACCGGCCGCGGTGGTCATGCGCTCCATCGTGCCTGATGCCACCGACATCGACAGCAACGGCCGTGCCGCACGGTATCCGTTCGACGAAAGGCTCTACCGGTAGACACCTCCAGCGCCGCCGGGTCGGCGCACCGCACGGATTCGCGACGAAACGTTCCGACGGCGCGGCGACACGCCCGTGATAGCGGTGGGCATACAGCTCGCCGGTGACACCTGCGGGCACAGCGGCCGAAAAGACGAAATATCGCTGGGCAACGGGCAATCGGGTGAGACGATTGCTCCGCACCGTGGGACCCCGCAGGAGGTAGCGATGACCAACTACGATCCGCCGCCGGGTTGGTCTCCGCCCGGCGCCCAATTCCGCAGTACCGGTGGATTCGGGCGCACCGTTTTCGGCATTCTGGTCGGCCTGGTGGTGACGCCGGTCGGGATCGGACTCGCCGCGCACGCGGCGCTGGATACCCGGCAGTGGGTCATCCTCGGGTCCGCGGCAAATCGGGCCGGATCGACATTCCAGATCGTCGGTGGGGCGCTGTTGCTACTTCTGGTGGCCGCCCTTGCCGCGTACTCACCGGCCGGGACGGTGCTGGCCGGACTGGTCTGGGGTGTGGTGCCGGGCTTCGTGTATTTCCTGTTCCCGGATGATACCTGGCGAATCATTCATGACGACCTACCGCTGTTGTCCGATGAGATGCGACAAGCGCTGATCACCTGGGTGACCAGCGGTTTCCCCTTCATCCTCGGCGTGCTGCTACTCGGTGCGGGCGTCGCGGGCACGATGCGGCGGCGCTGAATACGTCCAGGCCGAATTACGGTAGTGCTCACCGCAATTCGGCCAGGTCTCAGCCCTTCACGCACAGCACCTGACGCAACGTCGCGACGATATCCACCAGATCACTCTGCGCGGCAATGATCTCGTCGATGTCCTTGTACGCGGCCGGGATCTCGTCGACCACACCCGCATCCTTGCGCGATTCCACGCCCTCGGTCTGCGCGATCAGATCCGCGACGGTGAACTGCCGCTTCGCCGCATTCCGGCTCATCCGCCGACCGGCACCGTGCGATGCGGACTGGAAAGAGGCGGGATTTCCCTTGCCGCGCACCACATATGAGCGCGTGCCCATCGAACCCGGAATCAACGCCAGATCACCTGCGCCGGCCCGCACCGCGCCCTTACGGGTCACCAGCATCGGCACGCCGTCGATCTCCTCCTCCGCCACATAATTGTGGTGGCAACTGATCGGCTCCTCGAAACGCACCTCGCGTCCGGCGAATTCCGCGCGCACGGCACCGCATACCAGTGACAGCATGACCGCGCGGTTGCGTGCGGCGTATTCCTGCGCCCAGGTCAGATCGCGCCGGTAGGCTTCCATTTCCGGTGTGCCGGAAAGGAATACCGCCAGATCGCGATCGGGCAGGTCCTTGTTGTGCGGCAGTGCGCGCGCGACGGTCATATGCCGTTCGGCGAGTTCCTTGCCGATATTGCGGCTACCGGAGTGCAGCAGGATCCACACCGAATCGTGCTCGTCCAGACACACTTCGATGAAGTGATTGCCGCCGCCCAGCGAGCCGATCTGCTTGTGCGCCTTGGACTCCAGCGCCTGTACGCCCGGATTCAGTGAGCCGAACTCGGACCAGAAACGCCCCCAGCCGCTGACGTGCTTTGCCAGCTCGCCATGTGAGGCGGCGAACTGCGCGCCCAGCTTCGCGACATCGACCGCATCCTTATGCGCCTGGAACCCCACCGGCACCGCAGCCTCGATGTGTGAGCGCAGCGAATGCAGATTGTCCGGCAGGTCGGCGGCGGTGAGGTCGGTCTTCACGCTCTCCATGCCGCAGCCGATATCCACTCCGACGGCCGCGGGCGCGACCGCATCGCGCATAGCGATCACCGAGCCGACCGTCGCACCTTTCCCGAGGTGCACGTCGGGCATGACGCGGACGCCGTGGACCCATGGCAGTTGCGCGATATTCCGCAGCTGCCGCAGCGCGGCCTGCTCGATTTCGTGCTCGTTGGCCCACATGAGCGTCTGCGCCCTGGTACCGCGCAGCTCGACGGGAAACATGGGAAGGTTCCTTTCTCGTTTCGGTCTGTTCCCCATCAACGCTAGATTCCCGCAGGTCCATGCGCACTTCATTATCGGTTGGCCATTACCGGACGAGGACGCCGCGCTCCACAACCGCTATCGTGCGGGGCGGAAAGTTCGACGAGTGAAAGCGTGGTGAAGCACGGTGAGCATCCCTCAGGGTGGATGGTCGGGTCCACCGCCGGCGTCGCGGTCCGGCAACCGCACTGTCGTCATTCTGGTGGTGGTCGCCGCATTGCTGTTCGTCGTCGTGGGCGTGGTCGGCGTGGTTACGGTGCAGAAGAGCGGCGTCATTACCGGTGTCGCGACAGCCGCCACCGCCGGGAATACCCCGGCGGGCGTGACCGCCGCCGGCACCGTGCGCGTCGGCGATTCGAATGCGAAGGTCGTCGTTCGCGTGGTCGCGGACCTGCAGTGCCCCGCATGTAAACAATTCGAGAAACGCAACGCCAAGACCCTCGAGGACGCCGCCGAGAACGGAACGGCGATCGTCGAATACGACGTCATCGCATTCTTGGACCGTGCGTCGAGCACCGAGTACTCCTCGCGCGCCGCGAACGCATCGTTTTGTGTCGCCGGACAAGACCATTCGAAGTATCAAGGCTGGTTCGCCGCGATGTTCGAACAGCAGCCCGCCGAGGGCGGCAGTGGCCTGTCCGACAGCAAACTCGTCGAGATCGCCAAGAACGCGGGCTACACCGACCCGTCGGTCGCTCAGTGCATTACCGATCGCAATTACGACAGCTATGTCCATGACAAGACCGAGCGGGTGCTCAACGGCGATGTCAATGCCACCCCGACCGTCTTCGTCAACGGTAAGAAACTCGATTCCAGCCAGCTGTCGAACGGACTCGAGGCCGCCATCGCGGCCGCGCGCTAGGGGTAGGTGCGCGCGGCGTTTCCGTGGGCGATCGCTATGACCAGCCCTTCGGCATCAGCCAGAGTGATGGCGTCCTCAGCGATCCATTCGTCCAGCAGGCGGCCGAGGCCGCGCCGCCACAGCAGTGCGCCCAGGTAGTGCAGCTCGGGGAGTCCGTAGCCGTCGGAGGAGTAGAGCATCGACCGGAACGGTGCGAGTTCGAGCGCTTCGCCGAGTACCGCCGCGGCGCGTTGTCCCACGTAGGGAATTGTCAGGCCGAGGTCGAGGTGCACATGGTCGAAGGCGTGCGCGAGGTAGGCGGCGTTGCGGTGGAACGGCCAGCAGTGCAGCAGCATGACCGATAGTCCGGAGCCCGCGGTGGCGTGCAGGAAGTCGGTGAGCAGCAGCGGATCGGCGTGCTGGAGACGCAGATCGGTGTCGCCGAATCCGGTGTGGAACTGCAACGGCAGGCCGAGCTCCGCGCCGATGCGCGCGCCGAGTCCGACCAGCCAGCCGAGCGTTGCCGGATCGGTGAGGCGCAGTTCGTGGATGACCGTCGACGGCAGGGTATCGGTGACGGGAAAGTTCAGACCATAACGATAGGCCACGATTGTCTTGAGGCCGACGGCATTTCGGGCCCGACTACGCAATGTGGTTTCGATATCCTCGAAAGGCATTGCCACGGTGCTGACTTCGGTAATCACCTGTTCGGCTATCTGTTCGAGCCGGATGATCTCACGCACCTTACCAGGGGCGAGGGCGGCGAATTCCGCTCGGCCACCGCCGAATCCGGTATCGAGAAACCATCGGGTGGTGCCGGAGGCGCGCAGCAGTCGGGTGGTCGCTGCCCGCCAACCGAGCTCGGCCCTGCGGGAGATGTAACGCTCCGGATCGACATGCGGCTCCAGGTCGAGAACCGGTGCGCACCAACGCCTTACCGCAAGACCGATCGCCGAATCGAAGCTGCCGCGCTGCCCTTCACCGAGCAGTCGCTCGAAGCCAGGGCGGTCCAGATCCGCGGCGACGACGCCGTGACAATGGTGATCGGTCAGCGCGACACCATCGGTGAGCACGCTAGAACCGCCATCGGGTCATCTCGACCACCTTGGCCGGGCTGATATCCCGATAGCGTTCTGCCTCGGCGCGGCGCACGGTGAGCAGCGCATCGTGCAATTCGACGCCGAGTGCATCGGCGAGCACCTTGGATTCCGCGAGTGCGTCGGCGGCCTCCATCGAACTTGTCGGCAACCGCCGCACACCCGAGAGCATGAGTTGTTCGGCATCGAATCCCATTGGGTCGCCAGTGATTTCGGCGGGCAACCGCAGTTCTTCGGCGACACCGGCGAGTCCGGCGGCAATGACCGTACCGACGGTCAGATACGGATTACCGGTCGCGTCGAAACACTTGACCTCGGCATTGGCCGCCCAGTCCTCGGTGCCCCGCACGCCGGTGATGAAGCGCAGTGCCGCCTCCCGCGTCTCCCTACCCCAGCATTGCCAGATCCCTGCCCATCGCGAAGGTTGCAGCCGGAGGAAGCTCGCCGGATTGCCCGCGCCGACCGCGACCAGCGCGGGCAGTTCCCGCAGCACACCGGCCAGGAACGCCTCGCCAGCGCGGCGCATGCCATAGGGGCCCTCGCCCTGGGCCAACAGCGGTCCTTCGTCGTCGTGTAGCGAAAAATGCAGGTGCGCACCGGAACCCGCTCCACCCCGCTCGATACACGGCGCGAGCAGCGCGCGCCAACCGTATTGCGCGCTCACCTGCCGGATGGTGTGCCGGACCAGGATCGCGTCATCGGCCGCCGCGACCGGATCATTGGGTGCGACCGACAATTCCAGTTGCGAAAGTGCGTATTCCGGATGGAATTGATCGACGGCGACCTCCTGTCGCTCCAGGGCCGCGACGAGATCGCTGGCGTACTCGCCCACCTGGCTCAATCGGATCATGCTGTAGGCGGGCCCGTATATTACTGGGACGAAATCGTTTTCGATATCCCCGCGCCCGACCGACCACTCCGTCTCGAACGCCATCGACAGCCGCAGTCCGGCATTCTCGGCCGCCTGGGCCTGCCGAGTCGCGAAGGCGCGCTGACAGCCGACGAAGCGAGTGCCGTCCTGGCTGAACTTATCGGCGGGCGCCCAGGCCCACCCCGGCTGACAAGCGAGTTCGGTCAATCGCGTCAGATCGGGAATCAGCCGCAGATCACCATCGGGGCCGCCCAGATATCGCCCGACGGACATCAGATCGTCGAAGGTGAAGGTCTCGAAACAAGGCGAAACCCCGATCCCGAACCTGGCGGCCTGCGCCAACCGCGCCTTCGGGACCGTCTTCACCCTGGTTATCCCGGCATTATCCACAAAAGTCAGAGCAACCATATGGGCCTCGAGGTGCCCGATCAACGCATCATGGGCACCCTCGGCCGGTATCCGATCCGGCATGGTGGGCATGAGTCCCAAGATAATCCGCCCTCGCCCGCTTCGGGACGGACTCGGGCTAGCTCGTCGCTGCGCGGCCAGTTCGTTGGACGGCACACTGCTCTCGTCGTCGCGGCTTATGATCGACCTGTCGGGACCAGCTGGTTTTCGCCTCGAGAGGTAAATACATGAGTCGCTCGTGGTGCGGTCGGGATGGCAGGCCGCCGCAAACGCGCGAATTTCCGGGAAGTCTGCGCCGATGATCGGGTGAGCGGTCGGTGTCCGAGCGCAATTCCGAGGGGACGCAACGCGACCTGACTTTCGGTATCGCAGCGGAACTGGCTGCGGCCGGGTTCGCCGACGCCCAAGAGATCGGCCGAGGCACATTCGGCATCGTGTACCGGTGCACCGAGTCCGCAATCGAGCGGGACGTGGCGGTCAAGGTTCTGGGCTCCACGGTCGACGATGAGGACCGGACCCGATTCCTGCGCGAACAGCGGGCGCTGGGGAAGTTCTCGAACCACCCGAACATCGTCCAGGTGCTGACGACCGATGTCACCGCGACCGGGCGGCCGTTCATCGTGATGCCCCTGCACCCCAGAGGCTCGCTGGCCACCCGGATTCGCGCGGACGGGCCCTTGCCGTGGCAGGAGGTATTGGGTGTGGGCGTGAAGCTGGCGGGCGCACTGGCGACCGCCCACGCCTCAGGCGTCATCCATCGCGATGTCAATCCCGGCAACGTGTTGATCAGTGACTACGGTGAACCGCAGTTGGCGGACTTCGGTATCGCGCGGGTGGGCGGCGCGTTCGAGACGGCGCCAGGCACGGTCGCGGGTACTCCGGCCTACACGGCTCCGGAGGTGATCCGCGGCGAACCTCCGACGGTTCTCTCCGATATCTACGGGCTCGGCTCGACGCTGTTCACCGCTCTCACCGGCCACGCCGCGTTCGAGCGCCAAGCAGGGGAGTCGATGGTGGCGCAGTTCGTGCGCATCACCTCAGAACCCGTCCCGGACCTGCGATCCGCCGGTGTACCGGCAATGGTGTGCGCCGCCCTGGAAGCCGCGATGGCCACCGATCCGGCCGACCGCCCGGCATCAGCAAGGGACTTCGGTGAGCGGTTGCGTACCGCGCAGTTCTCCTGCGGGCTGCCGGTGGACACGATGGCCGCCCCGGCGCACGACGGATCCGGCGCAACGGGATCGGTCGCGGGCGTTCGGCCGCTCTCGCAGACAACCTCGAGCGCCGTATTGCCGCTGGAATCGGCCCCGAAGACCCGGTTCCGCCCACCGACGACGCTGCGTCGGCTGATCAACCGCCCGCGGTTGCTGGAGACTTTACGGGAGGGGCAATCCAGGCGACTGGTCCTCATTCACGGCCCGGCCGGTTTCGGCAAGAGCAGCCTGGCCGCACAGTGGGCGCACGCCCTCGCCGCGGAAGGCGTCCGGGTGGCCTGGTTGGCGATCGCGGAGGACGACAACAATGTGGTGTGGTTCCTGAGCCACTTGGTGGAGGCGATTCGGCAGGTTCGTCCCACGCTGGCCAGCGAACTGACGCAGATTCTCGAGGAGGGTTCCGCCGGCGCGGCGCAGCAGGTGATGGCGGCCCTGATCAACGAGATCCACGACAGCGCGGAGCCCGTCGCCGTCGTGATCGACGATTGGCACCAAGTGACCAGTCCGGCGACCCTCGCCGCGATGGAGTTCCTACTCGACAACGGGTCCGACCACCTGCGATTGATTGTGACCAGCCGCAGTCGCACCGGTCTTCCATTGGGGCGCATGAGCGTCCAGGACGAACTGGTGGAAATCGATCAGAGCGCACTGCGTTTCGATTCTGGGGAAACGACGAACTTCCTGGTCGGCGCGAAGAGATTGCACCTTTCCGACGCCGATGTCGACCGGCTGCGCGAGTCGACGGAGGGCTGGGTGGCGGCGCTGCAGCTCGCCTCACTGTCGCTGCGCGGCAAGGAGGATCCCGGGGGCTACCTGGACCAGATCACCGGGCAGCACTACGCCATCGGCGAATATTTGATGGAAAACGTCGTCGGCGCGCTCGAACCGACGATGCTCGACTTCGTCATTCGGACCGCGGTCACCGACACCATCTGCGGAGATCTCGCGGAGGCGCTGACCGGCGTGCTGTCAGGGCAGCAACAGCTCGAGGAGGTGCGGCGCCGAGATCTGTTCCTGCGCAGCATCGATGACGAGCTGCAATGGTTCCGCTATCACGCGCTCTTCGCGGACTTCTTGCGCCGCAGACTGGTCCGGCAGCATCCCGGCTTGCTCGAAGAGCTGCATCTGATCGCGTCGAACTGGTTCGCCGGGCACGAAATGCTCACCGAAGCCGTGGATCACGCACTCGCGGCCGGCGCCGCCGAGCAGGCGAAACAGCTGGTGCAAGAACACGCCGACACGCTGATCGAAGATTCCCGCATGGCCACCTTCCTGGGCCTGGTAAAGAAGCTGCCCGCCGCGATCGCGGTTACCGATCCACGGCTGCAACTGTCGGTGGCCTGGGCCAACATCTCGCTCCAGCGCCCTATCGCCACCCAGACCGCGCTGGATCGCGTGGACGCGGCACTGGCAACCGCCGCACCGGACGATCCCGGGACCGCGGACCTGCGCGTCCAGGCCGATGTGACGCGAGCCGCGGAATACCTTGTGACGGACCGGTTCAAGGATTTCCCGGATGCCGCCGAGGCATGGCTGCGGCAGCCGGTGCGGCCGTTCCTCGCCAGCGTCGCGGCCACCACCGCGGAAGCGGCCGCCTACTATCGTTTCGACTTCGCGGGTGCCCGTCGCTGGCACGCATGGGCCAAGCCCTACCGGACTCGCATCAACGGTCCGGCCGGCGTGGTGTACGGCGCCTGCATCGCCGGCGAAGCTGCCGCCGAACAACTCGATATCGCCGGAGCCGAGGAGCTCTTCCGCTCCGCGTTCACCCTCGCCCGGAGTACCGGCAGCCAATCCCACGCGATCCGGATGGCCAGCGGCCTGCTCGGCGAATTGCTTTACCAGAAAGGGGAATACGCCGAAGCCGCGGAGCTGCTGGCACTCGGCCCCGGCCTCACGACCGGCGCCGTGGAATTCCTGGTCGCTACCTACGGGACCGGTGCTAGGCTGGCGGCAGTGCGCGGCGACCTCGATGCCGCGCGACGACGGTTGGACGAGGGGCAAACGGTCGCGGAGCATATCGCCCTGCCACGGCTGACCGCCCGCATTGTGAACGAGCGGGTACGACTGGGTCTGCCGATCACCGACGAAGACCGGCAGACGCTGGAGCACCTGCCCAGCTACCAGCGGCAACCGAACCACCCGCTCGCGGTCACCGCCGAACTCACCCACGAGTCGGCCATTCGTCTCCTGCTTGCCCAACAGTCACCGTCCGCCACCGAGCGCGGCGTCGCCGCCGCCGAACAGATCGTCGCCGAGATCCGCACCCAGCCTCGCCCCCGCGCGCTTCTGCAGGCTCGATTGCTATACGGCGGTTGCCTTTCCGTCGCCGGACGTAGCGAACAGGCGATCGCCTGCCTGGCTCCGGCGCTTTCTCGGTGCGCCGAACTCGGTCTCGTCCGAGTGGCCGTGGACAGTGCCCCCGCGATCGCGCCCGTCGTGGAAACCCTGCTCGCCGCCCCGCAGGCACCCGACCGGCCTCCCCGGCCTTTCCTGCAACAGATCCTGAAAGAGATCGATGGAATCAGCGAGCGGACATATCACGAATAAGGCGTCGGCTTGTGACTATGGCGCTTTCACCTGCTTTCGGTCGATTCCGCGCGCTGCCGGAAGCTGCATTCGACTTCGCTTCCGCCACAGGGGATTTAGTTTGCTCACGCAGTGTGAGTCGACGGACCCGCGGGGTGGTCATTCGCTACGGTGATTCGGCATCTGCGGGTGTGGTGTGTGTCGAGGTGATCAGTCGGAGCAGTGTGTTCAGGTCGTGACGCTGGCGTGGGCTGAGTACGTCGAGCGGGGGCACGGTGCTGAAGGCGAGGTCTTCCAGGGTTTGTCGGATGCGCATTCCGGTGTCGGTCAGGGTGAGCAGACGTGCTCGCCGATCGGTTTGGTGCGGCTGCTTGCGAAGTAGGCCCTGCGACTCCAGGCGATCGACAGTTCCCGAGGTGTTGGACAGGTCGGCGCCCAATCGTGCCGACAGATCCTTGAGGGTGATTGGTTCGGAAAGTTCACGGAGCACCTTCGCCTGCACCGGCGTCACACCGGCCTGTGCGGTGGCTGCCGCGAAGTGGGCACGCACAAGCCCCGCCGCCTGCTGAAGGGCTTGGACCAGCTCGGCGTTGCTGGGGTTGTGGTCGGCGCCGGTTGGTTGCTGACTCATATTTCTCACCGTAGCGGTGTCACGAGTAGTGGTGGTGGTTGACCACCATATTTTGCTGTGGTAGACATGCGCTCATAAAATGGTGGTCAACCACCACTATTCCGTCCCGGAACGCATCCACTCGAGAGGAGCGCGCATGGACAAGCATTGCGTCGTTGTCACCGGAAGTACCCGCGGTCTCGGATTCGCTTTGGCCGATGCGTTTCTCGCGGCGGGCTGCGCGGTGGTGGTGTCAGGGCGAACCGAGCGCGCGGTCGGCGAATGCATCGAGAAGCTGCGCTCGACACACCCGAACGCAAGTGTCACGGGCGTCGCGGCCGACGTCGGCCGTATCGAGGACGTCGAGGGCCTATTCGCCGCCGCCACAGCCACTTTCGGCCACGTTGACCTGTGGATAAACAATGCCGGACTCGGCGGACACCCCGCACCTTTGATCGAACTGACGGCGACGGAGATAGCCGACGTGGTTGCCGCGAATCTCACCGGCACTATGAACGGCTGCATCGTCGCGCTCGCCGGAATGCGCAAGCAGCAGACAGCCGGTCAGATCTTCAACACCGAGGGTTTCGGAAGTAACGGCATGAAGCGCAACGGCATGGCGATCTACGGTGCCACCAAGCAGGCGATTCGCTATTTCACCCGGTCCGTCATCAAAGAGGTCGCAGGTGGTCCGATCCGCGTCGGCACCATCATCCCCGGGATCGTCGTCAGCGACATGCTGGCCGAACAATACCGAGCCGCCTCACTCCGCAGACGCGACCTCTACTCGGCTTTTGCCGATCTCCCCGAAACCATTGCGGCAGAACTCGTTCCACGGCTGCTCACGAACCAGGAACACGGCGCAGTCATTTCCTGGTTGTCCCCGACCGACATGGTCGGACGGATGCTTCGACCCAAGTACAAGAAGCGCGGCCTGTTGGCGGCGTTCGATGCTCCGTCGGAGGACAGCGAGCGCGTCGGGAGCGGTGCCCCGGGCTCGGCGAAGTCGTGATTCGGGCGTGACCTCAGGGGCGACCTTTCCGGAGCGATCGAAGCGTCTCTCGCAACTGCTCAGCGGTTTCCTTGCGATGCAGTCACGTTATGCCGCAGCGTATCCGGTGAATTCCTGCGCGGTCACGGTGACCATGCGCCCACCCATTGCCTTCACCGCCGTGCGAAAGTTGGGTCTGCCACTGGGCGGTAACGGCATCGACCACGCGCTCGAACCGTCTCCAGCGTCGATCGCGTGCACGGTGGTGCCGTCGGTCAGGATGAGGTGGCGTGCGTCGGTTATGCCGTCGTAGCGGGCAGTGTTCGCGAACGGCGTCGGCTGCTGCCAGATCCGGTGTCCATCAGTGAGATCGAGGCCCGCCAGCTCTGATCCATCGAGCGATCGGACGATCACAGTGTTATCGACTACTCCTTCTACGGCGGTCATACGTCCTGTGTGCTCGTCGATACCGATCTGCGCATTGGTCCAGAGGACTCGGCCGGTCGTTCGCTCGTAGGCACTTTCTCCGGTGAGGATCGGCGGCGGCGTCGTGGTCGCGGTCGGGTACCACTCGAGGAGGAAGCTCGCGTTGCTGACCTCGGTGATCGAGTGGCCATTGCGATCGAGAAGCGTGACTCGTCCCGCGCTCCAGCCGCGGTCGAACACCTGCGAAGCGACAATGCCGCCGTCGAACGTATAGCCAACGGGGGCGGTGAATAGCAACTCGCCGGTGGACAGATCGTAGACGCGAACGCCATGGTCGTGCCCGTCCATGAAGTAGTCCTGCACGATCCTGGGCCTGACCGGGTCGCCGGGAACGGGCGTCGGATACGTCCGCCGCCAGATGGCGTCGATAGCGGAAACGGTCCCTCGCGTGACGACGGCGGTCATCCAGTCCGCGGTTCGGCCGGTTACCGAAACGACGCCGTCGTGCACCGCCACGTCCATGACCTCGAAGTCCGTCGCATGGTCTTCGAGTACCGAGCCCGTGGCAGCCTCGACGATCAACACCCGATTCGTGCCGTGGCAGGCGATCTTTCCGTCGAACACCTGCTCACGGCAGCCGAGGAGTTCGCCGACATCGGTCGTCCATCGCACCTGGCCGGTGTCCGGATCGATGCCGTGCATCCGCACTGGACCGACGGTTAACCCAGCACTTTCGCCCGGCGCAGCCCCGCCGGGCACCGCGGTTGCCGCGACGATCATCGTCCCGGTGTCCATCGGCGAGCCATAACCGTAGTAGCGACTCAGGGTCTGCGGCGCGGCCAGCAAAACCGCACCGGGCTCCTCGGACAAGTCGGCCGCGCGCAATGTCCACTGCGGCACCGGAGTGGAGTCGAGCCGGGGCGAAATCCGGAACCGGCCACCGGCAGCCGTGGATACCTCCTGCGGCCGTACCGGCGATCGGTTCACCCACACGACCACAGCGATACCCGCCACCACAGCCACGACCAGCACCGTGATCCAGATCCTCCGCTGATCGATGAGCCATTTTGCAGCGTTGTTCACTCGGAGGTCTCCTTCATGGATCCATCGGGACCAGGCACTGGACGGCCCGATCTGCAAGGTATCGGCTTGTCAAAGCTGAGAATTCAGACCGGACTGAGGCCGATGTGCCGGTTCAGCATGCGGCGTGGATCCGGGAAGACGCGTTGGGGCAGTGTCAGTGCGTATGCGGCGTCGACTGCTGTCCGTCGAACCAGCGCACTACGCCGGGATTCGCCGGATCCGGATACCACCCCGGTGTCATCGATTGCGCGGGGTGGCTCGGTCTGCGAGATCCGGACTGCACGATGAGCAGGACGAGCCCGACGCCCACTCCGACGACCACCAGTGCCACGATCAAGAGCAGCAGGAGCTCCGTGCGGCAAGTATTGAGAGGCCGTCGGTCCGGGCCGTGGCTGGAACCGCTTTCGCACCGGTCAGTAGGCTGTTACCCATGACGGCTGGAACCACGACCGAGCAGGATATCCGCGAGACGGTGCACGATGCCGCGCGCAAGGCTCGGGTCGCTTCGCGGGCGCTCGCACAGCTGACCACGGCGCAGAAGAACGAGGCGCTGCATGCGGCGGCCGACGCCTTACTAGCGGCGGCCGATACCGTGCTCGCCGCCAACGCCGAGGACATCGCGACCGCGCAGGCAGCGGGGACCGAGGAGTCACTGCTGGACCGGCTGCGGCTGACGAAGGCGCGCATCGACGGCATCGCGTCCGGGCTGCGCCAGGTGGCCGGCCTGCCCGATCCGGTCGGTGTGGTCGTGCGTGGGTCGACGTTGCCGAATGGGCTGGAGATCCGTCAGGTGCGGGTGCCGCTCGGCGTGGTGGGCATGGTCTACGAGGCCCGCCCGAATGTCACCGTCGACGCATTCGGCCTCACGCTCAAGTCCGGCAATGCGGCGCTGCTGCGCGGTTCCTCCTCGGCCGCGCACTCCAATGCTGCACTCGTCGCCGTGCTGCGGGAAGCCCTTGTCGCACTGGACATTCCGGCGGATGCGGTACAGCTGCTGCCCAGCCACGATCGCTCCAGCGTGACCCATCTGATCCAGGCCCGCGGCCTGGTCGACGTGGTCATCCCACGCGGCGGCGCGGGCCTGATCAATGCGGTGGTCCGCGATGCACGGGTGCCCACCATCGAGACCGGTACCGGCAACTGCCACGTCTACGTGCACGAAGCCGCCGATCTGGAGATGGCCGAGCAGATCCTGATCAACGCCAAAACCCGTCGTCCCAGCGTGTGCAATACCGCCGAGACGGTGCTCATCGATGACGCGATCGCCACCACCGCGGTGCCCCGGCTGATCGAGGCGCTGGAACGCAACGGCGTCACCGTGCACGGTGACCTGCCCGGACTGGTGCCCGCCAACGATCAGGATTGGGGCGAGGAGTACCTGACCCTCGATATCGCGCTCAAGGTCGTCAAGGATCTCGACGAGGCCGTCGAGCACATCAACACTTGGGGCACCGGCCACACCGAGGCCATCGTCACCGGTGAACTGGCCGCGGCCCGCGAATTCACCAACCGGGTCGATGCCGCCGCCGTCATGGTGAACGCGTCGACCGCCTTCACCGACGGTGAGCAGTTCGGCTTCGGGGCGGAGATCGGCATCTCCACCCAGAAGTTGCACGCCCGCGGTCCGATGGCGCTGCCGGAACTGACTTCGACCAAGTGGATCGTTTGGGGCGACGGCCAGATCCGGCCGGTCTAGATTTCGTTCGGTGTAAGAACCGCCGAGCGCTTGCTTCGGGCACTCCCGTAGCGTTGGGGGTGGGTTTCAATGGAAGGACGCTACGTGGGTACCGAAAGCGCAGTGCAGGAGCCGATCTTCACCTCGGTCGACGATGTGATCGAACGGCTGGCCACGACCGGGTACCTGGCCGATAAGGCGACCGCGACCTCGGTATTCCTGGCCGATCGGCTCGGCAAGCCGCTGCTGATCGAGGGCCCGGCCGGTGTCGGCAAGACCGAACTCGCCAGGGCGGTCGCGCAGACGGCGGATGCGGAGCTGGTGCGCCTGCAGTGCTACGAGGGCGTCGACGAGGCCCGCGCGCTGTACGAATGGAATCACGCCAAGCAGATTCTGCGGATCCAGGCCTCCAGCGAGAACGACTGGGAAGAGACCAAGGCCGACGTCTTCACCGAGGAATTCCTGCTGTCGCGCCCGCTGTTGACGGCGATCCGTCGCGCCGATCCGACCGTGCTGCTCATCGATGAGACCGATAAGGCCGATGTCGAGATCGAGGGTTTGCTGCTCGAGGTGCTCAGTGATTTCGCGGTCACGGTCCCCGAACTCGGCACGATTACCGCGAGCCGCAAGCCGTTCGTGGTGCTGACCTCCAATGCGACGCGCGAGCTCTCCGAAGCGCTCAAGCGCCGCTGCCTCTACCTGCACCTGGACTTCCCGGATGAGGAACTCGAGCGCCGCATCCTGGCCAGCCGGGTTCCGGAGCTGTCCGCCTCGGTCGCCGCCCAGTTGGTTCGGATCGTGCACGTGCTGCGCGGCATGCAGCTGAAGAAGCTGCCGAGCGTCGCGGAGTCGATCGACTGGGGACGCACCTTGCTCGCGCTGGGTCTGCAAGATCTCGACGACACGACCGTGCGCGCCACCCTCGGTGTCGTGCTCAAGCACCAAGCCGACCACCAGCGTGCGCTGGCCGAGCTGAAGCTGGCCTGAGCCATGGCGGCCGGATCGCAGCCCACACTCGATGCGCCGCACGGGATTTCGGGACATCTCGTCGGTTTCGTCGAGGCATTGCGGGCGCGCGGCATCCCGGTCGGTCCCTCGGAGACGGTGGACGCGGGCCGTGTGATGTCCGTGCTGGATCTGATGGACCGTGACGTCGTGCGCGAAGGTCTGGCCTGTTCGCTACTGCGCCGCACCACTCATCGCAGCACCTTCGACGGCCTGTTCGACCTGTGGTTCCCGGCGGCCATCGGTGCGCGCAGCAGCACTCCGGATGATCTCGAACTTCCGCGCACGCCGTCCGGCGAGATCGATATTCCCGCGTTGCGCGGACTGCTCGCGGCCCTGCTGAGCAGGGAGGATTCGACGCAGCAGCAAGAAATGATCGCTGCGCAACTGGTCGAACAACTCGGGCAGTACGAATCCTCGCGCGGTCCGTCCTTCTCGGCGTACCGAACGTTGCGC
This sequence comes from Nocardia sp. NPDC049737, assembly GCF_040674755.1. Lineage (NCBI taxonomy): Bacteria > Bacillati > Actinomycetota > Actinomycetes > Mycobacteriales > Nocardiaceae > Nocardia > Nocardia sp. NPDC049737. The sequence continues at coordinate 257,896 of NZ_JBFANH010000001.1, forward strand.
GAGGTGCAGCCGGAAACGCTGCTGGCCAGGATCCTGCAGGGTTTGGCTGTCGGACCGGATACCAGCGAATTCGATGCCGAGGTCGCCCGCCGCACCGGTCGGCAGCGCATCGCCGGATTCCGCGCCATCGTGGAGGCAGAAACGCATAGGCGGGTGGCCGAGAATATCGGCAGGGAACGCGTCGCGAGCTATGCCGTCTCCCGGCAGGTCGAGGACGTCGACTTCTTGAGGGCCTCGGAAACCGAGCTCGCGGAGATGCGGCGCAGCACGCAGCGACTGGCCCGAATCCTGGCGTCCCGACTTGCCGTGCGGCGCAGGCACGCTCGTCGCGGTGAGATCGATCTGCGCAAGACACTGCGCAAATCCATGTCGACCGGCGGTGTGCCGATCGACCTTGTCAATCGCAAACCGCGACCGGGTCGCCCCGAACTGGTGCTGCTCTGCGATGTGTCCGGCTCAGTGGCCGGATTCAGCAACTTCACCCTCTTGCTCGTCAATTCGCTGCGCGAACAGTTCTCCCGGGTGCGGATATTCGCGTTCGTGGACCGGACCGATGAGGTGACTCGGTTCTTCGATCCGCACACCCAGCTGGACCAGTCCATGGCCCGCATCTTCACCGAGGGCAAGGTGGTCGGCCTGGACGGGCACTCCGACTACGGCCATGCGCTGTCGACCTTCGTCGAGCAGTGGCCCGATGCGGTGACCTCCCGCAGCTCGCTGCTGATCCTCGGCGATGCCCGCACCAATTACCGTGATCCGGATCTGAATACGCTGCACGAGCTGGTGCGCACCGCCAAGCACGCGCATTGGCTGAATCCGGAGAAGCAAAGCAACTGGGGCACAGGCGATTCCGCCGCCAACAGATACCGCGAAGTGATCGAGATGCACGAGTGCCGCTCGGCCAAACAGCTGACCGCGGTGGTGTCGCGGCTGCTACCGGTGTGACGCGATTGTGACCGAAGTCATTATCGGTCTGCGTTAACACCATCAGCATTCGTTAAGAGAACTATTGGCGCTGCGCACCAGGATTCGCTCCATGGTGAACAACGCGCCGGATGGGTCTGGCCGCAGCGGTAGTGGGGATTATTCGTTCCAGGTCGATCTGCGTGGAATCGTCGATCTGCTCTCGCATCACTTGTATTCGAGCCCCCGTGTCTACCTCCGTGAGCTACTGCAGAACGCGGTTGATGCCGTCACGGCGCGCAGGCAGCGTGATACATTGGCGCCCACCGCGATTCGGCTGCTCATCGACGAATCAGGTCTGCGGATAACAGATCACGGTATCGGTCTCACCGAGACGGATGTGCACCGTTTCCTCGCCACCATCGGGCAATCGTCCAAGCGAGACGATATCGAGGGCGCGCGTCGAGAGTTCCTCGGGCAGTTCGGCATCGGGCTGCTGGCGTGCTTCACCGTGGCCGAGACGATCCGTGTGGTCACCCGCTCGGCCCTCGACCCGGACGCCTCGCCCGTCGAATGGCTGGCCGCAGCCGATGGCACCTACTCGCTGCGTCAGCTCGATCCGGCAGTGCGGCAAGAGCCGGGAACTACGGTGCATCTCACACCGCGAGCCGGTGCGCAGGAGTGGTTCACACCTGGGCGGGTGCTGGACCTGGTCCGCGATTATGGATCGCTACTGCCCTACGAAGTGACGGTCGAGGCGAATGGTGCCGGACTGCGCGGCACCGATGGTCCACCGGTATGGCGGCGCAGCTACGCATCTGCGGCGCAGCGACGCGCGGCGCTGTTCGAATACGGCGAGCGCGTCCTCGGTTTCACCCCGCTTGATGTGATCGATCTCGATGCCGAATTAGCGGGGGTCAGCGGGATTGCCTTCGTGCTGTCGCAGCCGGGCAATCCCGCCGAAAGCAGTGCGCACCGGGTGTATCTCAAGGGCATGTTGCTCGGTGACGCCGTGCGCGGACTGCTGCCGGACTGGGCCTTCTTCGTGCGATGTGTCATCGACACCGACAGCCTGCGTCCGACCGCCTCGCGTGAGGGCCTCTACGAAGACGAACGCCTCGCCATCGTCCGCGACAGCCTCGGCGACCGAATCCGTGACTGGCTCACCGAAATCGCCGCCGAACAGCCCGAGCGGCTCGCCGCGTTCCTATCCGTGCACGCACTCGGCGTCAAGGCAATGGCGCGGCATTCACCGGACATGCTGCGGATCATGGTGCCGCACTTGCTGTTCGAGACGACCGACGGCCGGGTTCCACTGACCGAATTCGCGCGCAACCATCCGACCGTGCGGATGACGGCGACGGTGGAGGAATTCCGTCAGGTGGCAGCCACGGCTGCTGCGCAGGGCATCGGCGTCGTCAACGGCGGATATACCTACGATGCGGAACTCGTCGCGCTGCTGCCCACGATCCTGCCCGGAGTCACGGTGACCGAGCTGGACGCGGCTGCCGTCACCGCCGCCCTCGACCTGGTGGATCCGGCCGAGGAACTGGTACTGGCCCCGGTGCTCGCCGCCGCGCGCACCGCACTGGATCCGCTGTCCTGCGATGTGATTCTGCGTGCGTTCCATCCGGTTTCGGTGCCCGCACTGCATCTGGACAGTCGGGGCGCGCGCAATGAACGAGCACGCGTCGAGACCACCGTGGGCGCGGATGAGATCTGGACCGAAATCCTCGGCGCGCTGGAGGCGAGTGCGCCCCGAGCGCAACTGGTGTTGAACCACAACAGCCCGGTGGTCCGACGATTGAGCCGGATCGACGACCCCGCCTTCCTGCGAACCGCGGTCGAATCGCTCTACGGCCAAGCGTTATTGATGACACACCGACCGTTGCGACCGGCCGATACCGCGCTGCTCAGTCGCGCATTCGGCGAATTCCTCAGCTGGGCGACCCGACGTGCGGCGGGCGAGACCGCGGAGGAGGCCTGAAATGGAAACCTCCGAGATCCAATCGGCCCTGGCGCAGAGCCGTTCGCTGCCGCACGGACGTGGCCGCACCGAACGCCTGGAAACGCTTGCCGCCGCGGCGAAGTCGGGTCCGGACCGGGCACTGGAGGGGAGTGTCCTGTTGGAACTGGCCCAGGCGTATGCCTATGCGGGCGAACGCGATCTGGCGCCGGTCGCCTACGGCAGGTTGCTGCGGATCTATGACGACTTCCCGGCCGAGCTCGGTCCGCTTGCGCATTCGGTGCACTGGTATCTGAAATGGCTGACCTGGGGGCTGATCGAGAACCCCGCGGTGCCGTTGCAGACTACCTACCGCTGGCTCGACGAGCTCGAAAGTCGTTATCGGCAGCGGGGATACAGTGTGCGCCCGGTGCTCGCATTGCGCTCGGACCTGGCGCGGGAACTGGGTCAGCACGATATGGCCGCCGAACTGCTGGACGCGGCGTGTGCCGCAGCACGGGACAGCATGTCCGATTGCGATGCCTGCGAACGCAACCAATGGGGTGCGAACTACGCGCAGGCCGGTGACGATGAGTCCGCGCTGGAGAGCTGGCGTCCGGTCATCGACGGTGCGCGCAGCTGTGCCGAGGAGCCGCATCGGGTGCTCGGGCAGGCGTTGCTGCCGATGCTGCGCACCGGGCGCACCGTCGAGGCGCGCAGTGCGCATTTGACGGGTTATCCGCTAGTGCGCCACCTTCCGGATTTGCGGCGTTCGGTCGGCGAGCACATCGAGTTCTGCGCGTTGACCGGAAACGAGGCGCGTGGTCTGGAGATGCTGGCCGAACACGCGGCGTGGCTGACCGATCCCGGCGCGGACGTCGCCATTCGGCTGGCCTTCATATCGGGAGTGTGCGTGCTGTTGCGGCGGCTGAGCGAGTTGGATCTCGGTGCACTCGCAGTCGGGGCGGGGACGGTGGATTCGGTACGCACCGAGTTGAGCGTCGAAATCGGCGAGCTGACCGCGAAGTATGACGCGCGTAATGGTAATACGGTGGTCAGCGATCGGGTCGCGGCACGGCTCGCGCAAGGACCGCTGGTTGGCCATCTTCCGCTCGGTATGCGAAATACCTTGCCGCGCAAGGTTGCCGCCGTGGCCCCCGCGACTTCCACCACGGTCGACGAACAAGCCGAGGACGCACTGCAGCTGGCCGAACTGGCCGCGGTACGCCTCGTCGACTACCCGAAGGATGCCGAACAGTATCTGCGCCGGGCGCTTTCGATCGGCGCGACCGCGCTGCCCGCCGAACACCTCGCCCGCCTGAGTTCCCAGCTCGTGATGGTGCTCTCCGGACAGCCGGGCCGCGAATACGAACTGGCCGATGCCGCGCTCACCGCCGCCGCACGCTGGGAACCGATCTCGACCGCGGATGCGATACACCTCACCTTCGTCGCCGCGCGCGCCTGCCACCGGGCCGGACGGCACGGGGAGGCGGCCGCCCTGTTCGAACAGCCACTGGCCAGTGGAGAGCAGCCGTACCCGCCCGCCGAAATGGCGATAGTGCGCAGGCAATACGGCGAATCCCTGCGCAAGCTGAACCGATTTCGTGATGCGGCAAAGCAATTCGTCGAGGCGGCCCGTCTCGTGCACAACGATCCTGACCGCGTCGAACTCGAAGCCGAGCTCGCCTGGTCGGCGGCCGCGGTCTTGGACTACTGCGGCGAAGACGAACAAGCGGTCGTGGCCTTTCTCCGCGCCGCCCACCTCTGGGGCGCCCTCGACCGCATCGGCCCCCGGGCCAAATGTCTACGCTCCGCGGCCTGGCTACAGCTCTACGGCGCCGGTATGGAATCCGACCGTCCATGGCTCACGACCATGCGCGACCTGCTCAGGGAACTGGAGAGCCTGGCCGAAACGTCCCCATCACCCGAGCTGACCACCGAACTCCTCAACACCCGCACCCAACTCGCCGACATGCAGCGCGACGAGGACCGCTGATCACCTGGCGACCAGCCCACCGAGCAGTGCCTCGACCTGGTCGAAAGCGATGGCACCAGCGAGCGGATTCGAGTAGCTGCGAGTCGAGACGATCAACCCGTCACGCACCCGGGAGACGTTGATGATCAGCAGGTCGAACCGCTTGCCGGTGGCCAACACGGTTCCGTTGATCCGATACTCGGCGATGACGACCTCAGGGTCGGCCGTCTCGTGAATGCGGACGTCGTCGACGGAATCGAAGCGCTGAATCCGAGCACCCTCCACCAGATGAGCGCGAAACGCCTCGCGCCCGACCTCGGGATGCTCGGCACCCGGCGGCAGAAACGGCAATTCGAACACCGCATCGTCGGCATACACATCGGCCATCTCCGGCGTCGGGCCGTCAGCGGTCAAGGAAAGCAGGCGTTCAATGGTCTCACGAGGGGTGGTGGACATGGCATACTCCTATTCGACAATTAACCGGGGTTATCACCCCGGTTAATATACGGGGCGGCCGCCCCGGTTGTCTCGCGATCGCAGCGGTTGCTGTTTGCCGCAACGGAATTCGCGACCCACAGCGGTTAGCAACGTTGATCTGCGATTGCCTCCGACCTACGCGGCACGCACCGGAATGACCCTGCTGGCTCGGGCTCGCCGACGTTTGCGGATGATAAGAAAACTGTTAGGTGGCATGGGCATTGTTGCGGGGGACACCGAGATCGGCTCGGTGCGACGTCGATTCGGAGCTCCGGATGAAGAAGACCGCCGCTGTTATCGGTGCGCTGGCCAGCGCCGCAGTACTCACGGCCTGCGGGCCGGACGACTCTCCGACGACCGGGGGCGGATCGTCGGTGCCCGCGACCTCGGCCGCGGCGGGAGCGTCGACGACCGTCGCCGGATCGCCTCGAGCCGAAACCTTCACCGCGACAACACTTCATCTCGAGGGCACGGGCTACAAGATCGACGTGCCTCAGGTGAGAGGTGGAAAGGCCAATGCCAGAGCCGAATTCAATGAGGCGATGCGGGCCGGTGCACAGGAATGGATCGATCGGATAAACCGGCCGGGCGATTCGGTCACCGGCGGTGACAGTCAGGTCCTCCGCATCGGTTCGCAGGTGCTCAGCGGGCATCTGGTTGTCGTTATGTACTCCGAAGGCGCCGCGCACCCGAACAGCTTCGACGCCGCGCACGTCACCAATATCGATACCGGCAAGGCCATCACCCTGCCCGATCTGTTCACCGACCTGCAACAGGGCCTGAACACGCTCTCGACTCAGGCCGAGGCCCAGGTACAGCAGAACCCGAGGGCGACCGGCTATAGCAACAGCCTGCTCACTCCGGTCGCCGAGCATTTCCAGACCTGGGTGGCCACGCCCGAGGGCATGCGGATCTATCTCGGTGAAATTGCTTCGCACGCCGCGGGCAATATCGATGTCATCGTGCCGTGGTCCGCGCTGGACGGCGTGCTGAAGCCGGGGATGCGCGCGATCCTCAGCAGCTGATGAACCTGCCATAGCTTGCGGTGGTAGCTTCTCGGGCACGAACGCGAGCTATTCGGGGAGGCGTAATGAGGAAGACCGCTGCCGCTGTCCTGGTCAGCGTCCTGTTCGCCGTACTCACGGCGTGTGGGTCCGCCGACCGGGCCGAGGCACCAGCGGCACCGGCCTTCACCGCGACCTCGATTCGACTCGAGGGGACCTGGTACTCCTTCGACCTGCCGCAGGTCGACGGCGGAACCGACGATGCGCGCACCGACTTCAACGAAGGCTTGCGCGCCGAGGTGGAGCCGTTCCTGCGGGATGCGGCGCAGACCCGGAAGGTGAGCGGATTCCACAGCGAGGTCGCCCATATCGGGCGCCATGTGCTCAGCGGTGTGCTGGGCATCGAGGTCGACGACGGCTATCTGCATCCGACCACCTTCAAACGCACGCATGTGACCGATATCGACACCGGCAAGGCGCTCACCCTGCCGGAACTGTTCACCGATGTGCCGAAAGCCCTCGATCGGCTCTCGGCACAGGCCGAGGTGCAGATCCCGAAGACCCGCGTCGGCACGAACCCCTACGACAAGCAGCGCATCGCACCGGCGGTGGAGAACTTCAAGGACTGGCTGGCCATGCCCGATGGTCTGCGCGTCTACCTCGGGGAGATCGCCTCGCATGCGGTGGGCTATATCGACATCACGATCCCATGGTCTGAACTGGACGCAGTGCTGAAGCCGGATCTGCGGGCAGTCGTCAGCAGTTGACCGTCCGGCCCCGGCTCGGACCGAACCGACCGGTTAAGCTCGGCTCTCATGCAGGAGAACGGGCGCCGTCGACGCAAGCTGGGGGTGATGGGTGGCACCTTCGACCCCATCCACCACGGCCACCTCGTCGCCGCCAGCGAGGTCGCGAACCGATTCGAACTGGACGAGGTGATCTTCGTCCCAACCGGACAGCCGTGGCAGAAGGCCGACAGGCAGGTCAGCCCGGCCGAGGATCGCTACCTCATGACCGTGATCGCGACCGCTTCCAACCCCCGATTCTCGGTCAGCCGGGCCGATATCGACCGGGGCAAGGTCACCTATACCGTCGACACCCTGCGCGAGATGCGCACCAAGCATCCCGAAGCCGAGCTGTACTTCATCACCGGAGCTGACGCGCTCGCCAACATCCTGACGTGGCAGGATTGGGCGGAGTTGTTCGAACTGGCGAAATTCGTCGGGGTGAGCCGACCGGGGTATGAGCTGAACATCGATCATCTCGAGGAGCATCTACGTGACCTACCGGTCGATGCGGTGACCATGATCGAGATCCCGGCGTTGGCGATCTCATCGAGTGAATGCCGTCGCCGCGCCGCCGAGAATCGGCCGGTGTGGTACCTCGTGCCCGACGGCGTCGTGCAGTACATATCGAAGCGGCATTTATATGTGCCCGTAGGAGTGGAAGGTAGATAATTGAGCGCATCTGTCGAGTCGGTGGAGATGGCGCAGGTCGCCGCGCGCGCGGCGGACGAGAAGCTGGCCACCGATGTCGTGGTGCTCGACGTGTCCGAACAGTTGGTGATTACCGACTGCTTCGTGATCGCCTCCGCGCCGAACGAGCGTCAGGTCAATGCCATCGTCGATAATGTCGAGGAGAAGCTGCGCGCGGCCGGGCATAAGCCGGTCCGGCGCGAGGGCACCCGCGAGGGTCGGTGGGCGCTACTGGATTACGTCGACGTCGTCGTGCACATCCAACACAATGACGAACGCAATTTCTATGCGCTGGAACGGCTCTGGAAGGATTGTCCGGTGGTTCCGGTGGACGGGCTCGCGGCCGGGACCGAGGTGTTCAAGCACACCGAGTCCGAGGGTGTGGCGGTGCGTGGTGAAGCGGGGGAAGAACGCGAGTGAGTAAGTATGCCGGCGTCCGCACGCTGATCCTGCTGCGGCACGGGCAGACCGAATGGAATGCTGCCGACCGGATGCAGGGGCAGATCGACACCGATCTCACCGAGCTGGGTCGTCGTCAGGCGAAAGAGGCCGCGCGCGAACTGGTTTCGCGCAATGCGATCGCCATCGTCTCCTCCGATCTGCGGCGCGCCTTCGATACCGCTTCGGCACTGGCCGACCACACCGATCTTCCGGTGGTTCCGGATCCGCGGCTGCGTGAGACCAACCTCGGCGACTGGGAGGGGTTGACCCACCTGGAGGTCGACGCCGACTACCCGGGCGCGCGGGTGGCCTGGCGCTTGGACGCGGCCTACACCCCGCCCGGCGGTGAGAGCAAACTCGAGGTGGGCGCACGGTCACTACCGGTTGTTCGGGAATTGTTCGCCGAGCGGCAGGATTGGCCGGGCCGGACTATCATCCTGGTGGCGCACGGCGGGCTGATCGCCGCCCTCACGGCCGCGCTGCTCGACCTGCCGCCGCGGAACTGGCCTGCCCTGGGGGGTTTGGCCAATACCAGCTGGGTGCAGCTGAGCAGTCACGGTCCGAGCATCGATCAGCCCGGTTGGCGCCTGGATGTGTGGAACGCAGCGGCGAAGGTGGCCCCGGATGTCCTCTGAAGAACCGGTTCGTCAGGTACCGGATGAATTGTTCCGTCGGGTTTCGGCGAAACCCGAACGGGCGATCCCGGACGCGCTATTCGGACCTCCCCCGGTGCAGAACGGCGAGGCGCGGGAACCGGCCGAGTCCGACAGCGACGAATCGGTCGCCGCCGACTCCGGGGAAGGTAACGAGGAGCCCGCCGCATCCGCGCCCGAATTCACAACTGGTGCGGAGCCGGCCGAACCTGCGAGTGAACCACCGGAAGGTGTTGCGGCAGTTTCCGATACGGATATCGTGGCCTCGGTCACCGACGAGTCGTTGACCGACGCTGCTCCCACAGACGAGTCCCTAGCTCCCGCAGCGGAATCCGCGCCCGAGGTCATGGCCGCGGTTTCGACAAGCGGTGACGAGTCCACAGTGGATTCGGGTGTCGACGATCCCGAATCGGTATCCGCGCTCGAAACGATTATCGGCGACGAGGTTTCGGCCGGTGCGGCCGAACCGGCCTCGACCGATGAATCGGATCGCCCGGTGCTGCTGGTGATCGCGGACTCGCTGTCCTATTTCGGTCCCAAGGGCGGCCTGCCCGCGGACCATCCGAAAATCTGGCCGAACCTGGTCGGCGCCGAACTCGATTGGGATGTCGAGCTGATCGGGCGGATCGGCTGGACCTGCCGCGACGCCTACTGGGCGTTGATCGGCGATCCCCGGGTCTGGGCCGCGGTGCCGCGCGCGGGTGCGGTCGTCTTCGCCGTCGGCGGCATGGACACCCTGCCGTCGCCGCTGCCGACCGCGCTGCGCGAGTTGATCCGCTATGTGCGCCCGCCGGTGCTGCGTCGCGGGGTCCGCGGCACCTACAACTGGCTGCAGCCCAAGCTGTCGAAACTCGGTCGCCCGGTGGCATTGCCGCCGAAGGTGAGCGTGGACTACCTGGAGCAGTCGCGCGAGGCCCTGGCCCAGCTGCGTCCGGATCTGCCGGTCGTGGCGGTGCTGCCGTCAGTGCACAACTGTGCCGCCTACGGGCATGTGCACAGTGGCCGGGAGCGTGCCGTCAAGGCGCTGCGAGCATGGTCGGCCAAGACCTCCGTCCCGCTGGTCGATCTCGGTGAAGCGGTGCGCGAGGACGTCTTCTCCGGCGATGCGAATCCCGATGGCATCCACTGGGGCTGGGCCGGACATACCGCGGTGGCGAACGCGATGGTGAAGACCTTGCAGGAGGTTCGGTAGTCCGTGGCCGTTGTGGTGGTCACCGATTCGTCCGCCAGCCTCCCTGCTGAACTCGTCGGTGAGTTGGACATTGCCGTTGTCCCGCTGCATGTTCTGGTCGGCGACCGTGCCATCCGCGAAGGCGTCGACGCCATCGATATCGACTACGGCTCGGATACCGTGACGACCTCGGCGGCCTCACCCGGTGAGCTGCGCGCGGTCTACGAGCAGGCACTGGAGCGCAGCAACGGGGACGGTGTTGTCGCGGTACATCTTTCGCGCCAACTCTCCGGTACCTGGGAAGCGGGACGGCAGGCGGTCCGCGATATGGACGCCGCCGATCAGATACGGCTGGTCGATTCACTCGGCGCTGGTCTGGCTACCGGTCTGCCGGTGCTCGCCGCCGCCCGCCGCGCGCGCAGTGGCGCGACATTGAATATCGTCTACGACACCGCCGTCGCCGCGGCCAGCCGATCACGCACCTTCGTTCTGGTGAACCGCACCGAACAATTGCGCCGCGGCGGTCGATTGAGTAGCGCCGCAGCATTTTTCGGCAGCGAACTGGTCAGCAAACCGCTGCTGCAGATCGTCGAGGGCCGTTTGGAACTGCGCGAAAAGGTGCGTACTCGCTCCAAGGCCTACGCCAAACTCGTTGCGGCTGCGGTTGATGCGGCGGGTGACGATGGCGCCGCCGTCGCCGTACAACACCTGGGTGCCGAGGACGCCGCGAATACCGTCGCCAGCCAACTGCGGGAGCTACTGCCCGGTATCCGTGAACTGATTGTCGCGGAATTCGGGCCGACGCTGGGCGTTCACCTCGGCGTCGGTGCGGTCGGTGTGTTGGTCGTCCCGGGTGGCTGCGCCTGATCGGCTACGGTCCAGCACTCGCGGACGTGCCGCATGTCCGGTCGAATGGCGTGGTGGGCGTAATAATTTCTGCGTGATCGCAACCCCTTCGGTCGGCACCGGAGGTGACTAACGTCGCGGCATGACGAGTTCCGTAACTCCGATCAATCCGCCGCTGACCGTCGAATCGGTCGAGTGGGAGCATCCGGACGCGGTGATCCTGCGCGATGAGATGGCCTCCGAGGCTCTGAACTGATCGCCGATGCCACGATCCGCAATGTGCGGCGGCGCCGCCCGGCGACACCGCCCGACCCGACCTCGGCAGCGGGATAACATCAAGTGCCGCAAGGGCGCTCGGCGATATCGAGTGGGATGGCGCAGCTTCGATATCGAGGCGATGCACGGAAGCTACGGTGAGGATGTGGGCGACGAATGTCCGATCTGCGATAAGCATCGAGGGATCGGCGCGCTGGTCGGCCCGGTGATCTACGCGGACGACCTGGTGTTGGTGACGCATCGGCCGCTCACCGAGGGCATGCCGGTGCCGGGCTACCTCTTCGTGGAGACCCGGCGGCACGCACCGACGTTATCGACCTTGACCGACGCCGAGGCGCGGGCGGTTGGCTGGGCCGCTCGGCGCGCCGCGCACGCGTTATATGTCGAGCTGGCACCGGAATTCGTATTCTCCGCGATCACCGGACTGAGCGTCGCGCACTTCCACCAGCATGTATTCGCTCGCCCGCACGGCACCCCCGCCTCGGTGCCGTGGACGAACGCCGATGCGTGGCCGGACGCGCCACACATCGATGCGTGCGCACTCGGTGAACTATGCGATCGCTTGGCGATCCACTTCGTCACCGAGCACTGAGGGTCACAGCTCGATGCTGTGCGCGGCGATGAGTTCGGTTATGCGGCGAAGCAATTCGTCAGCAGGTAGCGGATCGAGGCGCTGTCCGTCCCGAAGCCGCACCGCGACAAGGTCATTCGCGACCTCATTCGGACCTATCACAATTTGGTAGGGGACCAGGCGAGCTTCGCGAATGCGCGCGCCGAGACTGCCCTGATCGGCGGTTTCGGCGCGCAGTCCTAGCCCGAGACAGCGTTCGACGAGCGCTTCGGCGGGCGCCGCCTCGGCCGCCGAAATCGGCAGGACAATCACCTGGGTCGGGGCCAGCCAAGCCGGGAACGCACCGCCGTGCACCTCGATCAGGTGCGCGACGGCCCGCTCGACGCTGCCGATAATGCTGCGGTGCACCATGACCGGGCGGTGTTCGGCGCCGTCCGCACCGATGTAGTGCAGGTCGAATTGCTCCGCTTGGTGGAAGTCGACCTGCACGGTGGAGAGGGTGAATTCGCGGCCGGCGCTGTCGGTGAACTGGATATCGATCTTGGGACCATAGAACGCGGCCTCGCCCTCGGCTGCTTCATACGGCAGGCCGGAGCGGTCGAGAACGTCGGTGAGCATGGCGGTCGATTGCTGCCAGAGTTCCGGGGCCGCAACGTATTTCCCGCCCGGACCGGGCAAGGACAGCCGGTATCGAGTGGGGCGGATGCCCATGGCCGCGTGCGCCGATCGGATCAGGTCCAGCGCGCCCGCGACCTCGTCGGCGACCTGATCTACGGTGCAGAAGATGTGTGCGTCATTGAGCTGGATCGCGCGGACCCGGGTCAGTCCGCCGAGTACGCCGGAGAGTTCGGATCGATACATCCCGCCCAATTCGGCCATCCGCAAAGGTAATTCGCGATAGCTGTGCGAGCGGGAACGGAACATCACCGCGTGATGCGGGCACAGGCTCGGGCGCAGCACCACCTGTTCGCCGCTCAACTCCATCGGCGGGAACATGTCGTCGCGGTAATGCGACCAGTGCCCGGATATTTCGTAGAGCTCCCGCTTTCCGAGTGCCGGTGAGTACACGTGCCGGTACCCGGCCCGACGTTCCGCGGTACGGATGAATTCCTCGAGTGCGTGGCGCACAGTGGCGCCGTCGGGCAGCCAGTACGGCAGGCCGGATCCGATCAGTGGGTCGGTATCGAACAGGCCGAGTTCGCGGCCGAGTTTGCGGTGGTCGTGCACGGGGTCTCCTCGCGGACAGCGGGCGAGTGACCACAAGACGAAGCCCCGGGCACTCGCCCGGGGCTTTCGATCAGGACAACGATCAGCGCGCCGGGACAGTCTCCGGCGTCGTCGTCACAGCAGCGCGCTTCATATGCGCCACGGTAGCAGAACGGTCATGGCGCTGGCACATCAATTATTCCTGCGTTGTGCAAGGAGATTCACACCTGCTCGGCGAGGAAGTTCTCCCAGGTGAGCTTGCCGACGGTCGCACCATCGAGGGTCAGATTCTCCTTCCCGCGATACGCGCGCCCGACCTTGCCCGGCACCGGAACCGGTAGGAACAACCGCCGCTTACCCTCGGCCTTCAGGTAGCCGCGGATCAGCTCGGCCATCGTGTACACCGTCGGCCCGACCAGATCGGGTACCCGCCCGGCCGGTGCGCCGCGCGTCAGCTCCACGAGCCGGGCGGCCACCTCCCGCGAATCGACCGGCTGCCACAGCACCGCGCCGGGCGCGGGGACGACCGGGCTCTTCGCCATGGCTTGTGCGGTCTTCAGGGCGAGGTCGTCGAACTGGGCCGCGCGCAGGATGGTGTACGGGACGCCCGATTCGATAATGGCCTGTTCGGCCGCGAACTTGGCTCGGAAGTAACCGATCGGCAGCTTTTCGGCGCCGACCACGCCGATGTAGACGATGTGCTGCACACCGGCCTTGGCGGCGGCGTCGACCAGGTGCCGGGTCGCGATGTCGTCGCCCTTGGGGCCGCCAGCGAGGTGCAGGATGATCTCCGCGCCGTCGACCGCGGCCTCGACGCCGGTGCCGGCAAGCAGATCTCCGGTCACGAATTCGATGCCGTCGGTCGATTCGTGGGCATTGCGGCTGAGCATCCGGATCTTGAAACCGGCTTCTACCAGCAGCGGTGTGACGTGGCGGCCCAGAGTGCCGGTGCCGCCGGTCAGCAGGATGGTCGTCATGGTTCCTCCAGGGTTCGCATGTGCTGGTCGTTACCGGGATGACGACGCAGGCGGGCCCGGTGTGACAAAGCCGGAATTGTCCGCGCGCACCTCTAAGATTCGCGGGTGACCGGATACGACCACGATGCCTTCGACCACCTCGACACCTCGACCCTGCCGCCGCGTCAGCAGCGGATCCTCGCCACGATCCGGGACTGGGTGCTGCGGTACGGGTACGCGCCGAATACCAGGGAGATCGGCGATGCTGTCGGCCTGCGGTCCTCGTCCTCGGTCTCCAAGCATCTGAAGTCCTTGGAGGACAGGGGGTTTCTGCGCCGCAGCGAGACCATGTCACGGCCGATCGATGTGCGGATGTTCCTGCAGGCGTCGGTGGTTGCGGAGCAGGCCGATGATTCGGTCGCGGTTCCGGTCGTCGGTGATATCGCTGCGGGCACGCCCATCCTCGCCGAGGAACACGCCGACGACGTGATGACGCTGCCGCGTGAACTCGTCGGTCGCGGAACGGTTTTCGGGCTGCGCGTGCGCGGCGATTCCATGATCGATGCGGCGATCTGCGACGGCGATCTGGTGGTCATCCGCAAACAGTACGAGGCGCATTCCGGTGACATCGTCGCCGCGATGATCGATGGGGAGGCGACGGTGAAGGTGTATCGGCGTCGCAACGGGCATGTCTATCTGGAACCGCGCAATCCGGCCTACGACGTGATCGACGGTGATGAGGCGGTGGTGCTCGGGAAGGTCGTGTCGGTGATGCGCCGCGTGTGAGCCTGGAAATTCCGTTGCCCGGGCTAATGACCAGCTGTAGCGTTCCTTCGGTTTGTCCACCGATCGATCGAAGGAGTCGATGCCGTCATGAAAGCCGTCACCGAACGCGACATCAGGTCGTCGTTCATCAACTGTTCCAAGACGACCGCCAAGAAGTTGCCGGTGCCCCGGGACCTGGACAAGCGACCGTGGGATGACCTGGACTTCCTGGGCTGGAGCGATCCATCACTGCCCGGTCGCGGCTATCTCGTTGTGCCGCGCGACGATCGCATCCTCGGCATCGCGCTGCGCTACGAAACCGGTGGATCCGGCCGTACCCAAATGTGCGCGATCTGCCTGACCTCGCATACCGGTCGCGGCGTCTCGCTGATGACCGCGCACAAGGCGGGCGAATCCGGACGCCGGGGCAACTCGATCGGTACCTATATGTGCACCGATCTGGCGTGTTCGCTGTACGCGCGCGGTAAACGAACGCCCGCGCTCGGCAATCGGTACCGGGAAGATCTGATCACCGAGGAGACCAAGATCGAGCGAGTCCGGGACAACATGAACGCCTTCGTCACCAGGCTGTTCACCTAGATCCGTCGATTCGGTCCCAGCAATGAAATGGAGGTAGATGCCATGTGCCGACACTCAACAGAACTCTGGATGCTCAGGATTCCTCTCCGGTTGAGCAGGCCCGGAATCGGTCCGGACCCGCTCATCCGGAGAGGAATCGTTCGATAACCCTCGCCTGCCAGACCAGTCGGTATCATTCAGCTAATTGTCAGCAGCGTTCGAGTTCGCAAGGGGACCGGCGATGGCGACGAGGCGGGTGTGACGAGGCTGCCGCACTATGCGGCGATGCTGGCGCTGGCGGGTGCTCTCCCCGGCGACGGTGACCGCTGGGGCTACGAGGTCAAATTCGATGGCATTCGCGCCATCGGGTACGTCGATAACGACCTGCGGCTGATTTCGCGCAACGATAAGGACATCTCCGCGGCCTGGCCGGAACTCGCGGATATCGCACCCGGGAATCCGAGATTCGTCGTCGACGGCGAGGTCGTCACCTTCGCCGCCGACGGCCGGACCTCCTTCGAAGCACTGCAGCCACGCATGCACCAGCGCAATCCCGCCATGATCCGCGCGTTGCGGAAGTCCATTCCCGCGACGTACCTGATCTTCGACCTGCTCCACATCGGCGACCGATCCCTGATCGACCTGCCCTATCAGCAGCGTCGCCAACTGTTGGAACAACTCGGCCTACGCGGCCCGCATTGGCAGGTTCCACCGCGCTTACACGGCACCGGCGCAGATGTACTCGCCGAATCGAAACACCTTGGCCTCGAAGGCATTCTCTGCAAACGCCTCGACAGTCCCTACCTCCCCGGCCGGCGCAGCCCATTGTGGACCAAGGTCAAAAATATGCGCGACCAGGAGGTCATCATCGTCGGCTGGCGACCGGGAACCGGCAGACGCGCACGGACCATCGGCTCCCTCCTGATGGCAGTGCACGACGACTCCGGAAACCTCGTCTACATCGGCAACGTCGGTACCGGCTTCACGCAATCCGCCCTCGCCGACCTCCAATCCGAACTCCAACACCTACAACGCAATAGCCCCACCGTAACCGCCGACGTGCCCGACGCTATCTGGACAACCCCAACCCTCGTCGGCGAAGTGACTTTCACCGAATGGACCAGCGACGGCCGCCTCCGCCATCCCTCCTGGCGCGGCCTGCGTCCCGACAAATCCCCGACGGAAGTGAAGGCGCCATTATCGGATTAGACGCGTGGGCTCGACAGCGTGCGGACCGTCGACACAGTGCTCTACGGGGCGATCCGCCCCGATAGCGAACAGGAGGCAAGCTCATGAAGATCGCAGTCATCGGCACCGGACTCATCGGCTCCCAGGTGGTGGAGAAGCTCACCGCGGCGGGACACGATGCGACCGGGCACTCGCGCTCGACCGGCATCGATCTCCTCACCGGCGACGGACTCGACCAGGCGCTGCGCGGTGCCGAGGTGGTCGTCGACGTGGCCAACTCGCCGACCTTCGACGAGGCCTCGCTCGACTTCTTCCGCACCTCGGTGCCCCACCTCTTGGCCGCCGCGCAGGCGGCGGGCGTGCGCCACATCGTGACGCTCTCGATCGTCGGCGTCGACCAGGTGCCCGACCTCGTCTACTACCGGGCCAAGACACTGCAGCAGGACCTGGTCGAGGCCGGACCGATCCCGTACTCGATCGTCCGCGCGACTCAGTTCATGGAATTCGTTGTGGCGGCGCTGGACTGGACAACCGACGGTGATGTCGTGCGGCTGCCGTCCACCCCGATTCAGCCCATCAGCTCCGCCGAGGTCGCTGCCGCCGTCGCCGAGGTCGCCGCAGGCGCTCCGCTGCGAGGCATCCGCAATATCGGCGGCCCCGAAGTCTTCCGACTCGACGAACTGGGCCGAATCGCACTGGAGATCACCGGCGACAACCGCCGCGTCATCACCGACGAGACCGCCGGCCTATTCGCAGCCGTCAAAGGAGATGTGCTCACGGCGCCCAAAGGCACCCACCTCGCTACCACCCACTTCCGGGACTGGCTGCGGTCACGCTGACCAGGTGAACTCTTCGGAGGCAGTCGAGTCCGCAGCGTAGGTCCCGCGTCGACGAGGATCGGCTCATGCGAACCGTCTATGTCATCGCCCATCCGGAGTCGACACACCATGTCGAGTGCCTCGTGGGCGGGTGGTATGACTCGCAGCTCACGTCTGCGGGTTTGCGCGCTGCGGATGCCATCGCCGATGCGCTTCGGGCGAGGATTGCAATGCAGGTCGACGTGGAGTTGTTCGCATCGGATCTGCGACGTGCTGCGCGTACCGCGACCGTGATCGGCAACGTTCTGCAGGTACCGCCGGTTCTCGATCCGAGATTGCGCGAGAAGTCCTATGGCGAGGCCGAGGGCAAGCCCCGGGAGTGGCTGGATCGGAGATTCGTGCGGCCGCCGGTGCTCGGGGAGCGAATGCGCCACGATGAAGGCATATCGGGATCGGAGACCATTGCCGCATTCGCACAGCGGGTCTACGCGGCGATGGATGCGATTCGGCAGCGCGACTGCGATCATCAGATCGTGGTGACCCACGGTGGCGCAATCACTTTCGTGGTTGCGGCGTGGACTATGTTGCCGATCGAAGCACTCGGTTACGCCCGGTTTCACGCTGCTCCGGGAAGTATTACCGAGTTGCGTGAGGATGACTACTTTCACAACCGCCAGGTCGTCAGGCTTGGTGACACTCGCCATCTCAGCCGAGAGCGCTTGTGATGACGGTGGTTACGACTTTGCGGGTGGCTTCGGGGGTGGGTGGGGCGGTGGTTCGGTCGGCGAAGAGGAGGTGGGCGCTGCCGATGAGGGTCAGGGCGAGGGTGTGGGTGTCGGCTTCGGGGGTTATGCGGCCCAGGGCCTGTTCGGCGGTGAGGTAGGTGGCGAGCATCGTGGTTGCTTCGGTGAGTACCGGGACGCCGGAGGGGCGGACGGGGCGCAGGCGGGCGCGGAGTTCGTCTCGGAAGGTGACGAGGCTGACTATGGCTACCGCGACCGATTCGAAGACGGTGGTCAGGGCTTCGGTGAGATTGTCGGTGACCGTGCGGGTGCCTGCGGATTCGCGCAGGGCGGCGGACTGCTGATCGATTCGGCCGATGCGGTCGAGGACGAGTTCGGCGAGGAACGCGTCGAAGTCGGCGAAGTGCCGGTGCAGGACGCCCTTGGCGCAGCCTGCCTCGGTGGTGACCGCGCGACTGTTCAGCGCATTCGGACCGTCTCGCAACAGGATTCGCTCGGCGGCAGCGAATAGCTGCTCGCGCGGATCGCGCATGGCCACCCCTGTCGGCACGGTATCTCCTTTTCTCGGGCGCACCCGTTGGCAAGTGGGCGCATGCCCACTATGGTGGGCGCATGCCCACTCTACCTCCGGAGCGCACCGCCTCCGACCAACGCGAATCCCATCGAGCCCGTGAGCTGGCCGAATCGTTCGGCTCGGATCCGCAACGCTACGACCGGGCCCGACCCAGCTATCCGGCTGCCATGGTGGATGCGATCGTCGCCGCCAGCCCGGGCCTCGAGATCGTCGATGTCGGCATCGGTACCGGCATAGCGGCTCGGCAGTTCCGGGCCGCCGGTTGTCGCGTCCTTGGTGTGGAGGTCGATGCGCGGATGGCCGAGTGGGCGCGCAAGCACGGCTTCGAGGTCGAAGTGTCGGCCTTCGAATCCTGGGACCCCGCTGGCCGAACCTTCGACGCCGTCATCTCCGGCCAGAGCTGGCACTGGGTGCACCCTCTCGCGGGTGCCGCAAAGGCCGCCGAAGTGCTGCGACCCGGTGGACGGCTGGCCGTGTTCTGGAATTCGGGCCAGCCGCCAACAGAGTTGGCCCAAGGCTTCGCCGCGGTCTATCAACGGGTCGTGCCCGACTCGCTTGCTGCTCGTTGGGCAGCGGGGGCGACGACGGCGTCTTCGTCGCCGTCGATCAAGGCGAGCGAGGGGATTCAGGCGGCGGATGGCTTCGGTGATCCCGAGCAGTGGACGTTCGATTGGGAGCGGACCTACACCCGGGACGAGTGGCTGGATCAACTGCCCACGACCGGCGGTCATGCTCAATTCTCTTCTGCCACACAGGAAGAGGTGCTGGCAGGCGTCGGGGTCGCCATCGACGCGGCTGGTGGTTCCTTCCCGGTGCAGTTCACCACGACGGTATTGACAGCACTGCGGAACTGACCTATGCCTCAGTTCGAGCCCCGTAACGTGCGCCCGCCGACGCTGTTGTCGGACAGGCATTCGCGCCTTCGCGAGCGGGGTTATCCACAGGCACGGAGTTATCAACAGACTTTTTATTTCGCCTGGTCGGCACCGATTCTCGGCCGTGCGGTGGGACTAGCGTCGCCGCCATGTCCCGACATGACGAGCGCGAGCGGATTCGCCGACGACTGACCGTGCTGACCGAGCGGGTCGGTGCCAGCCGAACGATCGGTGCCGGGAGTCCGGCGCGTAACGACCGCCGAGGCGCTGAGCTCTGTCGAAGTTCGCCACGTTCGTCGAAGTCCGGAAAACGATCGGGGCGAAGTGCGCCGCTGGTCCGCGGTGGACGCTGGGATGACCAGGAGTTATCCGACGCTGTGGAGTCCGATACCGATTTTTCGTCTACCAAGGACGCCCGGTCCGATCTCGATGATGAGGAGGACTGGGCGGACGCGGTCGGCGAGGTGCGGGCACCGGGTTGGCTGGATGAGCCGCGGCACCGCTCGGCATGGCGGGAACATCTTGTGCCGGAACGGTTTCGGGGTACTCGACTGGATCCGGGGTGGCGGGGACTGGTGACGCTCGTCGCGGTCGGACTGGCAGCAGTGGTAGTCGCGGCTGTCGTGGTGTTGCGTGAGCGACCGGTCGCGCAGGCGGTGCCGCTGCCGTCCGCGGTGCGCGTCAGCACCGGTACGGCACCGGCTGGGCTGTCCGCCGCAAGCATGGCGGCATCGTCCGGCGCGGCATCATCCGGCGCGGCATCGTCTGCCCTGCCGGTAACTACGAGTCCCACAACGGAATTGGTGATCAGCGTGGTCGGTCTCGTCCATCGCGGGGGCCTGGTGCGATTGCCCGCCGGGTCGCGAGTCGCCGACGCGCTCACCGCTGCGGGCGGTGCGAAGGACGGTGCGGATCTGAGCGGGCTCAACCTCGCGCAGCGTCTCCAGGACGGCGACCAGGTTCTCGTTGGTCCGAGCGGTCCGAACGCGGGGCCGCAGCTCGGCAGTGCCACGATCGGTGCAGGTGGACGGCCGCCGGGCGGATCTGCACCGAATTCCACTGCGGCGCAACGCCCGTCGAGCAAGATCGACCTCAATACCGCGACCGAAGCCGAACTCGATGCCCTCCCGGGCATCGGCCCGGTCACTGCTCGCGCAATCGTCACCTGGCGCACCACGAATGGACGATTCACCGATGTCGCCCAACTCGGCGAGGTCGACGGCATCGGCCCGGCCCGGCTCGCCCGCCTGCGCGATCTGGTGACGGTATGACCGCATTCGACGGTGGGACAGATGGGCAGGGCGATATCGATCGACGGGCTGCCGAGGATGGTGAGCCATCGGTGCAGGCAGCACGGGTGCTCGACGCGCGGTTGCTGCCCGCCGCGTTGAGTTGTTGGGGCGCGACGATTGTCGTGCTGACGGTGGGATGGGTGGCCGGTTTGGTGCTGGCGTCGGCGCTGGTGCTGCTGGCGATCGGCCTCTGGGTGGTGCTTTTGCGCGCGGTGGCCCATCCCAGCGCGCGGTGGCGGGTGGTCGCCGTCGCCGCACTCGCCGCGCTGCTGATGGGTGCCGGGTTCGCGGTGGCCGGGGCATGGCGCGAGCATCGGGTGGCGACGCATCCGTTGCGGAACACGGCCGCTTCGGTGCGTGTGGTCGTGATACCCACCGATGATCCGAAACCGGTGCGGTCCAGCGCATTCGGGGGTGAGCAGCGATGGAAGGTGCAGGCTCGGTTGCGCGAGTATCGGCAAGGCGGTGTGACGGTACGGGTGGGTGGCACCGTGGTGATCCTCGGGTCCGGCATGGACTGGGGCGAGCTATTGCCCGGGCGAGCGGTGGAGTTTCGGGCCAAGCCGGAACGGCCGTGGCACCGCGACCTCACCGTCGCCACGCTGCGGGCTCAGGGACCGCCGGTCGTGGTCAGTGCCTTGCCCTGGTGGCAACGGGTCGCGGCGGCGGTGCGCACCGACCTCGCGCAGGCGGCACGCATACTACCCGAACAGCAGGCGGGGCTGCTGCCCGCGCTGGTGGTGGGAGACACTTCCGCGCTGCCCGACGAAGTCCGCGAGGAGTTCGAAATCGCTGGACTGGAACATATTTGCGTGGTCAGCGGGGCCAATTTCACGATTTTGTTGGCGGTCGTGCTCGGTGCTGTGCGGCTGCTCACCCTTGGGCCGCGCGCCGGTGCCGCGGTCGCGGCTGCGGCACTGCTGATGTTCATTGTTGTGGCACGTCCGGATCCGAGTGTGCTGCGGGCAGGGGCAATGGGCGCGATTACTCTGCTCGCCTTGATAACCGGACGTCGCAAGCAAGCATTGCCCGCGCTCTGCACCGCGGTCATCGGTTTGCTCGCACTGTGGCCAGAACTTGCCGTGCGAGCCGGATTCGGACTGTCGGTACTGGCGACCGCCGGACTGATCCTATTGGCACCCAGTTGGGCGGATTGGTTGCGCGATCG
The DNA here is from genome assembly GCF_040674755.1 of Nocardia sp. NPDC049737. Lineage (NCBI taxonomy): Bacteria > Bacillati > Actinomycetota > Actinomycetes > Mycobacteriales > Nocardiaceae > Nocardia > Nocardia sp. NPDC049737. Next base: position 279,797 of record NZ_JBFANH010000001.1, read on the forward strand.
CGGCTGGTGGCGGGTGCCAGCCGAGATCGTCGCCGTATCGGCCGCCGCATTCGTGGTGACGACACCGGTCGTGGTCGCGTTGACCGGGCGGCTCAGTCTGGTCGCGATTCTCGCGAACATCCTGGTCGAACCCGTAATCGCACCGGTCACGGTGCTCGGTGCGGTCGGCACCGTACTTGCTGCGGCCTGGCCGCCGCTGGCCGAACTGATACTGCGCTGCACGCAACCGCCACTGTGGTGGTTGCTGTTCGTGGCCGAACATGCGGCGAACGTGCCGGGCGCGGAGATCTCAGTGCGCGGTGGTCTCACCGGCGGGGCTATCGCTTGTGCGGCAGTAGTTTTCGCTGTGCTCGCATTGCGGTCGGCGATGATGCGCCGCCTCGCAGCTGCCGTGCTCCTCGGCGTCGCGGGCGTGCTGATTCCGGTGCGGGTCTGGCATCCGGGCTGGCCACCCGCTGGCTGGGTATTGGCTGTTTGTGATGTTGGTCAGGGAGACGGACTCGCATTGTCCGTCGGTGACCACACGGCGGTGGTCATCGATGTCGGACCGGACCCGCGCATCATGCGCACCTGTCTGAATCGCCTGCGCATCAACCGGATCTCGCTGCTCGTGCTGACACATCCGCACGCCGACCACATCGCCGGATTGGCTGGTGCCTTACAAGGCCGTGCGGTCGACGCCCTGGCAGTCGGGCCCGGCGAGCTCTCCGGAACAGCGGGAAATGTCGAATCCGCAATCACCGGCGACCGTCGAATATCGAATTCGACCAGATCGGAGGCGGATTCGGATGCGTCGACGGACTCTTCCCCCGAACCGCATTCGCCACGACATCGGCGCGCATCGGTCAGCGGACCGGAACAAGTCGCTGGTCTCGCGGCACAGGAACACATCCCGGTGCTGGAGTTGTCTTCGGGACAGGTATTGCGTTTCGGCGCTGTCGAATTGAACGTACTCGCCCCGGCCCCACTCCAACACCGCCCGACCAGCCCGCCTAGCACCGATGATGCCAATGACCGCTCGATCGTCATCGCCGCCACCACACCTGAGGGCCGAATCCTGCTCACCGGCGATATCGAGGCCCCAGCGCAACAACGACTGCTCCACTCGGGTGCTCCTGTGCAAGCCGACGTCCTGAAGCTGCCGCACCACGGATCGCGAACGACCACGAAGGAATTCATTGCCGCCGTCCACCCGCGACTCGCCTTGGTCAGCGTCGGTGCCGACAACACCTTCGGCCACCCGAATCCGGGTGTGCTCGCGGATCTCGCCGACCTGGGTGTCGCCGTCGCGCGGACCGATCAACAGGGCGACGTACTGGTCCTGGGTGAGGGCCGTCAGCTGCGAACCCTGACCACCCGAAGAGCCAGATAGCTGTCCCGATAGTCTGCGCGCCGATCTGGACAAGCTGCTGGACCCCGGAGCTTCGGAGCGCAGGCTCGCCGTTGGATCCGTCCGGCCGAAGTCGGGACCGGTACCTGCTGGAGTGCAGCGCGTGGATGACGGACGGAATAGCTAGACGACCGGGAGGCCCGAGTTTCGAACACGGATGGTGAAAAGGCGGAGGAGCCTGCGAGGTGTGAGGAGGTGTCGGTGACGAACCGTAGGATGCTCGCGTGAGCGAACGGACTGCGGCAGTGCACCTGGTGCTCGGTGATGAAGAGCTGTTGGTCGAACGGGCCATCGCGGGGATTACGGCGCAGGTGCGGGCGAATGCGCCCGAGCCCGATGCGGTGCCTGTTGATCGGCTGCGGGCCGGGGATGCCAGCACCGCTGAGCTAGCAGAGCTGCTGAGTCCTTCCCTTTTCGCCGAGGATCGGGTGATCGTGCTCGAGTCGGCGGCGGAGGCCGGTAAGGAGGCGGTCGCGGTGATCACCGCTGCCGCCGGGGATCCGCCCGAAGGTGTGGTGCTCGTGGTGCTGCATTCCGGGGGCGGTCGGGCCAAGGCACTGGCCCCTGCGCTGCAGAAGTCGGGTGCGCAGGTGCACGATTGCGCCAAGCTGACCAAGGCGGCCGAGCGGGTGGAGTTCGTACGCGGCGAATTTCGCAACGCCGGGGCGCGGGTTTCGAGCGAGGTCGTGCAGGTGATGCTGGAGGCGGTCGGCTCGGATCTGCGGGAATTGTCCGCGGCCTGTTCGCAATTGGTCGCCGATACCGGCGGCAAGATCGATATCGCCGCCGTGCGCCGCTACTACTCCGGCAAGGCCGAGATTTCCGGTTTCGATGTCGCCGAACTCGCGGTCGCGGGGGATCGCCCCGGTGCCATGGAGGCATTGCGCTGGGCCACCGACCGCGGTGTACCGCATGTACTGCTCGCCGACGCACTCGCCGACTCCGTCCATACCATCGCCCGTGTCGGCTCCGCGGGCCGCGGCGACCCGTTCAAGCTGGCCCAGCAGTTGGGCATGCCGCCGTGGAAGGTGAAGAAAGCCCAGGCCCAAGCGCGAGGTTGGAACCAGGCCAGCATCGGCACGGCCCTGCAAGTGGTCGCCACGCTGAATGCCGACGTCAAGGGTGGTGCCGCCGACGCCACCTACGCCTTGGAACACGCCCTCACGCAGATCCTGGACCTGCACTCCGCAAGCTGAGATAGCGCTGAACCTGCTCGCTGTCCGACACACCGATGCGGTGGGTGCGAATAGGGCTCGCACCCACCGCAAAGGGGAAACTCACTCGCGGCCTTCGATTTTCAGGTCGCCGAACGTCACTCCGCGGGTCATCGGACGCGCCAGCATGTCGTGCGGGAAGCCCAGTTCGATCGCGCTGGCTTGTTCCAGCCGGTCCAGCTGGGCGGCATCGAATTCCACCTCGAGCGCACCGAGGTTGTCCTCCAACTGTGCCGCCGTCCGCGCACCGATGATCGGTGCCGTGACGCCTGGGTTCTGCAGTGTCCAGGCGAGCGCTACTTGCGATGGAGTCTTGCCCAGTTGTGCCGCAACATCTTTCACCACGTCGGCGATTACCAGGCCGCGTTCGGTGAGCGAGCCGTTGGCGGCGGCCACGTTCTTGCGGGTGCCCTCGGGTGAGCTCTCCGCGTCGTGTGTCAGGTCGGCGCGGCTGTACTTGCCGGTGAGCACACCGCTGGCCAGCGGCGACCACGGCACCACACCGAGGCCGAGTTCCCTCGCCATCGGAATGAGATCGCGTTCGACGGTCCGCTCGATCAGGCTGTATTCGATCTGCAACGCGATCAGTGGCGACCAGCCGCGCAGGTCGGCGATGGTCTGCATGCGTGCGACCTGCCAGGCCGGTGCGTCGGAGATGCCGACATAGAGCACCTTGCCGGCGCGGACCAGATCGTCCATGGCGCGCAGGATTTCCTCGACCGGGGTCAGGAAGTCCCAGGCGTGCAGATACAGCAGGTCGATGTAGTCGGTGTTCAGCCGACGCAGGCTGGCCTCCACCGAACCGACCATGCTCTTGCGGTGATTGCCGCCGGAGTTGGGGTCGGTCGGCCGCCGCAGCATCGTGTATTTCGTTGCCAGCACCAGACTTTCGCGATTGGCGGCGCTGAATTCGCCGAGCAGCTGCTCGGAGGTGCCGTTGGTGTACTGGCTCGCGGTATCGATGAAGTTGCCGCCGCGCTCGACATAGGTGTCGAAGATCTTGCGGGCCTCGTCCTTATCGGCGCCCCAACCCCAATCGGCGCCGAACGTCATTGTCCCGAGGGACAGCGGAGACACCCGAAGACCCGAACGGCCGAGCAACCGGTAGGTATCGAGGGTGCGGGCTCCGGACATGTCGTGCTCCTGTCGTTAGTACTTCGTTTCCGGTGTCATCGAGTCTGGAACGGTGCGAGAGCTTGGGTAAGGGAAGGTCTTTCCTGGGAAAGCCAGTCCTAGTCAGCCGTAAGATCGAGGGCGATGACGAGCACGGTGAATGCGACACAGCGGAGCGAGCTCAGGTCCGGAGGCGGTAGCTTGCGTGACCACGAAGGGTCAGGGAGCTCCGCGAATTGGGCACAAGCACTCGCGACCTTCCTGCGCGCTCGGCGCGAGCGCTTGAATCCCGGCGATCTGGGGCTGCCTCCGCGCAAACAGGCTCGGCGCACCCCGGGCCTGCGCCGGGAGGAAGTCGCCGAGCTGGCGGGTGTGAGCACCGACTACATCGTGCGACTGGAACAGGGACGCGGCCTGCGCCCATCCGCGGATGTCCTGGAGGCGCTCGCCCGCGCCCTGCGTCTGGATACCGACGAGCGCGCCTACCTCTTCGATCTGGCCCAGCAGCGCCAGCCGAATGCCGGGAAACCGAGCACCGTCCCCGCGGCCGCTCTAGAGCTGCTGGTGCACGATCTGTCGCCGCTGCCCGCGATGCTGATCAACCACCGCTACGACATCCTGGCGTGGAATCCGGAAATGGCGCGGTTGGTCGTCGACTTCGGCGCCCTGCCGCCGCGGCAGCGCAATTCCATGTGGCTGTGCCTGTTGGATCCCGCGATGCGCGATTTCTACTGCGACCGGGATCGGATCATTCGCGAGGGCGTCGCCGATCTGCGCGCCGCGTGGGCGGCCCATCCGGACGATCAGGAACTCGCCGATCTGGTCGCTGAGTTCACCGCACGCAGCGAGGAGTTCGCGCAGGGGTGGGCCAGGCACGACGTCCGGGTGCAGGGGCGCGGGGAGAAGCCGCTGCGACACCCGGAAGTCGGGCCGCTGGTGGTCAATTTCGAAGTACTCATGCCGCTACAGGATCCGGACCAGCGCATCATCATCTATCGCGCGGCCGATGCGGACTCCCAAGCCGCGCTGGATCGGTTGAACGGCGATCTGGATTGAGTACCCAGAGATCCGCACCCGCTCGGTGCGGGTGCGGATTCGCGGGGATCTATTCGACCGAGCTGAGAACCAGCTCGATGTCGTCTTCGGACTCCTCGTACCGGCCCTCCCACTCCTCGTAGGCCGGAATTTCCTCGTCCCGGGTGACGATCCACTCGAGCGAGTAGCCGCCTTCCTCATCGGGGACCATGACGTTCTCGATCTTCAGGCCGATGCCTAGGACCTCGGCTGCGCGGATGATGTCCGGCAGATCTTCGGAGCGGACCGGCGTCTGATTGGCGTAGACGGTAACCATGCGCCGAATCGTAGCGGGAACCTCCGACATGTGGCTGCCCGATCCGAATACGGCTCGAGGAGTGGGATGCGGCGATGACCTGCGGATGCTGGCAGGGCCAGCACTTTCCTGCCGATTTGCCAGGAAAGTCTCGATGACGCGGCACCTGCCGGGACGGTTCCGCTCAACGCCCAGGCAGCGGCATCGCTACCGTGACGGAAGATTGCTGAACTATTGCTGAAGAAATATCCGAATCCATGCCGCCGGACCGAAAAAGTGACCCTCGCAATAGTTGATGGGGGCGACAAAAGCCGCCGTGGTCATCGTGGCCACGGCGGCTGCGTCAACGTATGGACGGTACTGTTGCGATCAGAGCTTGTTCAGCGCCACCGCGAGAGCCGACTTCTTGTTTGCGGCCTGGTTGGCGTGGATGACGCCCTTGGAAGCGGCCTTGTCCAGCTTGCGGCTGGCGTTCACGACCAGACCGGCGGCCTTCTCCTTGTCACCGGCCGCGAAGGCCTCCCGGACCTTGCGGATCTCGGTGCGCAGCTCGGACTTGACCGACTGATTGCGCAAGCGCGCCGCCTCGTTGGTGCGGATCCGCTTCATCTGGGACTTGATGTTGGCCACGCCTGTTTCCTCGTGTTCCTGTCGCTGGTGGACTGTGCTGAAAAGTTCGCGAGCGCGCGTTGGAAACCGGAGTAATCAGGTAACGCGACGCCGAAGATCGAGGGTACCAGCCCCCGCGTCGCACACGAAATCACCACCGCCCCGGCACGCGAAATCGCTACCGCGCGAACGGCTCGGCCGGCAACGCTACCGACCGCGTAAGGGGCGTAAAATCCGGAGTGATGCAAGAAATTTACTTGCGTCTCACACGGCATCGATGCTGCTGTAGCACGATTTTCGCATGACTCCCGGCTCGCCGCCACGTTCGGCACGATCTGCGCCGAATCGCGTCCGGTCGAACGGGCATGCGAACGGCAACGGTAGAGCAACCACATCCGGACTATTCGAGGGCTACCAACCTGGCCGGTACGCGGACGCCTTCGACGAAATGTTCGACAGCCAGGGTCGGGTGCGTCAGCCGTATAAGGGAATCTTCTCGGCGCTCGCGCCCATCGACGTGGCCGATCTCGCTGCCCGTTCGGACGCACTCGACCGCGCCTTCATCGATCAGGGCATCACCTTCTCGCTATCCGGACAGGAGCGTCCCTTCCCACTCGATCTGGTGCCTCGGGTGATCGCGGCCGCCGAGTGGGCCAAGCTGGAGCGCGGGATCAAGCAGCGGGTCACGGCGCTGGAGCTGTTCCTCGCCGATATCTACGGCGAGCAGAACATCCTGCGCGACGAGGTCATCCCGAAGCGGCTGGTCACCTCATGCCAGCACTTCCACCGCGAGGCCGCCGGACTGGTGCCGCCGAACGGAGTGCGCATCCATGTGGCCGGCATCGATCTGATCCGTGACGAGCGCGGCGATTTCCGAGTGCTCGAGGACAATCTGCGCGCACCGTCCGGGGTGTCCTATGTCATGGAGAACCGGCGCACCATGGCGCGGGTCTTCCCGGATCTGTTCTCCTCGCACCGGGTGCGCGCGGTCGGCGACTATCCGACCCATCTATTGGCCGCCCTGCGCGCAGCGGCCGCGCCGAACGAGGCCGATCCGACGGTCGTCGTGCTCACGCCCGGCGTCTACAACTCGGCCTACTTCGAACATTCGCTGCTGGCCAGGCAGATGGGGGTGGAACTGGTCGAGGGGCGCGACCTGTTCTGCCGCGACAATGTCGTCTACATGCGCACCACGGCGGGGGAGCGTCAGGTCGACGTCATCTACCGCCGCATCGATGACATCTTCCTCGACCCCATGCACTTCCGGCCCGATTCGGTGCTCGGCGTTGCCGGACTGGTGAACGCCGCGCGGGCGGGCAATGTGGTCATTTCCAGCGCGATCGGCAACGGCGTCGGCGATGACAAACTGACCTACGCGTATGTGCCGACGATCATCGAGTACTATCTCGCCGAAAAACCGGTACTGCCCAACGTCGATACCTACCGCTGCTGGCTCGACGACGAACGCGAAGAGGTGCTCGACCGCATCGCCGAACTCGTGATCAAACCGGTCGAGGGGTCCGGTGGATACGGCATCGTCATCGGCCCGGTGGCCACGCCACGAGAATTGGACACGATCCGGCGCAAGATCAAGTCGGATCCGCGGGGCTGGATCGCCCAGCCGGTGGTGCAGCTGTCCACCGTGCCGACCAAGATCGGCAACGAACTTGTCCCACGCCATGTCGACCTGCGGCCATTCGCGGTCAATGATGGTGACGACATCTGGGTGCTGCCGGGCGGTTTGACGCGAGTGGCGCTGCCGGAGGGGTCGCTGGTCGTCAACTCCAGTCAAGGCGGCGGCAGTAAAGACACCTGGGTGCTGGCCGGGCGCGCCTCGCCCGCCGACCGTGAGCTCGCGGGCGAGGAGCTGGTGAGCGATCCGCCGCAATCCGATCAGCGTGAGCTCGGCCGGGAATCGACCTCGACGCAGTCGAATCGGCAACAGCAGCAACAACAGCAGGAGCAGCGGCTGGAATCGATGCGGCGGAGTCAGCACCAGTTCGGTGGTCCCGGGTCCGACCGACAACAGGTCGGTGTGCCCGGACAAATCCAGCACCTCGCCGAATCCGGCAGCAGTCCGTCCCCGGGCAAGACCAACGACAAGGCGGGGTGATGCGCTGATGCTGGCTCGCAACGCCGAATCCCTGTACTGGATCGGACGGTACGTCGAACGGGCCGACGACACCGCCCGCATCCTCGACGTCGCGGTGCATCAGTTGCTCGAGGACGCCACGGTGGATCCGGACCGAACCTCGCGAGTTCTGTTGCGGGTGTTGGGTATCGAACCGCCCGAGATCGAACTCGATGTCTGGTCGGTCACCGACCTGGTCGCCTTCAGCCATGCCCACGGCAATTCCATTGTCGACTCGATCGCCAATGCCCGCGAAAATGCCAGGGGCGCACGCGAAGTCACCTCCAGCGAGATGTGGGAGTGCCTGAACGCCACCTATATCGGGCTCACGGCCACCGAGAAGGCCGCGCGCAGTCTCGGCCCGCACGAGTTCTTCCACTACATCAAGGGGCGCGCGGCGATGTTCGCCGGACTCTCCGACTCCACCCTCAGCCGCGACGATGGTTACCGCTTCCTGCTGCTCGGTCGCGCCATCGAACGCGTGGATATGACCGTGCGCCTGTTGCTTTCGCGCGCGGGTGATCGCACCTCGTCACCGGCGTGGGTGACCGTATTGCGCTCGGCCGGTGCGCACGACACCTATCTGCGCACCCATCGCGGCGCGCTCGATGCCAATTTGGTCGCCGAATTCATTCTGCTCGACCGGCTTTTCCCGCGTTCGGTCTTCCATTCGGTGCGGGTGGCCGAGGCCTGCCTCACCGAACTCGATCAGCGCCCGAGCAGCCGGGTCGGTGCACGCCACGAGGCGCAGCGGTTACTCGGCCGGGCCCGCAGCGAACTCGAATTCCTGCCGCCCGGTGCGCTTCTGGAGGATCTGCAGAATCGCCTGCTTTCGCTTCAGAAGACCTGTCGCGAGGTCAGCGAGGCGATCGCACTGCAGTACTTCCACGCCGCGCCATGGGTGGCCTGGACCGATCTGCGCAGCAGTCAGGATAACCATGCGCAGGTGGAGGGAGAGCTGTGAGCTGGCGGATCAGGGTGGTGCACACCACCGGTTATGTTTATGACGCCCCGGTCACCCGATCGTTCAACGAGGCTCGGCTCACTCCGCGCGCGGACAGCAGGCAGAACGTCATCCTGAATCGGGTCGAGACGGTGCCCGCCACCCGATCCTATCGGTATACCGACTACTGGGGTACCGCGGTCACTTCCTTCGATCTGCACGCCCCGCATACCGAATTGGAGGTCACCGGATCATCCGTGGTGGAGACCGAACCGTTCGCCGGTCCGGTCGAGGAGTTGTCCTGGGAGGAATTGCTTTCCGAACACATCGGTGACCGTTACGACGAAATGCTTTCGCCCACCGCCTATGTGCCGCAGGACAAGAAGCTGGCCGCGATCGCGAAACAGCTGGCGCTTGGCGTTCCGCCCGCGAAAGCCGTTGTACGAGTGGCTGAATGGGTGCACGACGAAATGAATTACATAGCGGGTACCACATCGGTGCACACATCGGCCGTGCAGGCTTTCGCCGAACGTCAAGGCGTATGCCAGGATTACGCGCACCTGACCCTGGTGCTATTGCGCAGCATGGGGATTCCGAGCCGCTACGTCTCCGGATATCTGCACCCCAATCCGGCCGCCGAGATCAATACGACGGTCGCGGGGCAGTCGCACGCCTGGATCGAGGCGTGGACCGGCGCGTGGTGGGGCTACGACCCGACCAACAATATCGCCATCAACGAACAGCACATTTCCGTCGGTGTCGGCCGCGACTACGCCGATGTGCCGCCGCTCAAGGGCATCTTCTCCGGCGGCGGTTCGACCGATCTGGAGGTCGTCGTAGAGATCACCCGGCTCGCCTAGCCCCGCACCGTAGCGATCCCTTGCGGATCGCTCGAAGGGTTAGCGTTGTAGTGCTCACCCGTCTCGCGTAACGTCCAGTTTCACATCAGCCGTGATTTTCGTAGCAGGTCCAAGGCACAACCCCGTGCATACGGGGAAGATCCTCTCGGAAGGTGGCGCGTATGTCTCCCACTGCTCAGGAAGTCGTCGAGGAAGTCACCGAACTGGAGCCGACGCCGGAGGCCAAGAAGTGGGCCGCCGAGGCGCTCGGCACATTCGTGCTGGTCATGAGCGGTGTAGGTACCGCGGTACTGGCCGGTGAGCGCGTCGGTGCGCTCGGCGTGGCACTGGCCTTCGGTCTTTCCCTGCTGTTCCTGGTCTACGCGATCGGGCCGATCTCCGGCTGCCATGTGAATCCGGCCGTGACCGTCGGGCAGTTGCTGCTCGGCAGGCTTTCGGTGATCTCCGCGGTCGGCTATGTGATCGCGCAGCTGATCGGTGGATTCCTGGCCGGACTCGTGCTGTTCGCAATCGCCAAGAATCTGCCCTCCTACGACCGCGCGGTCAACGGGCTCGGTGCGAACGGCTGGGGTAAGCACAGTCCGTCCGCGGTGCGCGGTCCGCTCGGACAGGTGGTGATCGAGAACGGATACGGCCTGTCCGCGACGATCATCATCGAGGTCATGCTGACCGCGCTGCTGGTATTCGTGGTGCTGGCCTCCACCGACCAGATCTCCGATATTCCGCTGGCCGGTCTGTCGATCGGTGTCACCCTGACGGTCATCCACCTGATCTCCATCCCGGTGGACAACACCTCGGTGAATCCGGCCCGCAGCCTCGCCGTCGCCTTCTACCAGGACGGCGCGGGACCGCAGGTCTGGGTGTTCGTGGTGTTCCCGCTCATCGGCGGCGTACTCGGCGCACTGATCTACGGTCTGCTGTTCGGCCGCTCCCGGGAAATGATCGCCTGACCGCCTCTCGTAGCTTCGGGGCGCGATTCACGGTCAGTGCCAGCTGTATTCGGCGCACAGGCGGTGGGCGACCAGGTCGAAGGTCTTGCGGGCCAGGATCGCGCCTTCGCGACGGATGCCGTCCTCCGGGACATCGAGTACTCGATCGAGGCGAACCCAGCTCGGCCTGCCCTCGTGATCCCAACTGCCACTGCCGATTCCGACCCAGTCGCGATCGTGGGCGCGTTCCGGATTCGACGACAGCATCAGCCCGAGCAGGGTCCTGCGGTCGCGGCCGACGACGAGCACCGGGCGGTCCTTGCCGTTAGCCGGGTCCTCCTCGAAGGGCACCCAGGTCCACACGATCTCGCCCGGATCGGCGCGACCGTCCAGCTGCGGGCAGTAGACGACCTGCCTGGCCCGCTCGACAGTCGGCACCGGGGTCGAAGCGGTCGGCCGGATCGCGACCGGGGGCGCCTTACGCGTCGCCAGCGACCCGACCGCGCGCTCGAGCAGCGATGAGCGCTGCAGCTTGTCGACCAGCTTCGGTCCCTGCTGCTTGACGATCTTGGGACCCTGCTGCTTCGCGATGAGGCCTAGCTGCTTGCCGATCGTGTTCCAAGTTCGGGCCATCCTTGGATGGTAACGGCGCGATCTCGTGTTCTCATCAGCGCTGCCTACCGCCCGGTAGCGAGAGTTCGCGCACTATGCGTCGGTACGCTGATATGTCCGTGTCGAAAACGGTTGCAGCACCGGATATCTGCTGGCGGAGACGGTATCGAGGTCGCGATCGGCGCCGATCCGGGTGACCGAGTCGAGCATGCGCCGCACCCGGTCCTGGAACTCGGCCGCGTCGCGCGCGCCGTACCAGACCAATGGATCGGTGAGCGCCGCCGCCGGAAACTGTTCCTCGACAATGGCATCGATGGCGGGCGCGTCCGGTGTGATCGCCCGTACCACGACGTTCTGGGAATAGCCGAACGTCGACTGCGTCTCGATGGCCACCGCGGTATGCCGTCCCTGCCAGTCACTCAGCCATTCCGCCCGCGTGAGTTCGGCGGGCTTGCGCAGAAAGGCGAGGTTGCCGAAGCCCTCGGTGCGGGTCGGGACCGAATCGTCGAGCCGCATCGGCACCGACTCGGTCACCAGATAGCCGTGTGCCGCGGTAGCGAATTCGGCGAGAATCTCCGCCGCGGCCGTGGCCTCGGGACCATAGCTCTGCTCGACCCAGACCGTGACCGCCGCGGCGATCGGCGGATCCAGCGTGACCATCCGCATCAATGCGGCCTGGACCGCCGCATCACGTACATAGACAGTGACACCCGCAACCCCCAGGTCGACCAGTTGCGCGGCCACGGTGGTGCGCAGCGATTCACACCACGACTCGGTTGCCTCGGCATCGGATCGGCGCAGGACGAAGACCATTTTCTCCACCCGCCGAAAATACGTCGAATTCTCGGTTAGAGTCGGGCAATTCGTCGCGGGAGAAGGATCCAGCTGTGCAACCGCAGGTTTTTCCGGGAACCTACACCGACGATCACGGTACCGATCGCATCATGTGGCGGATCGGGCCATCGCGGCACTGGGGTCCGAACCGGTTCGATATCCGCACGGTGATCCGTGGCGTTCCGGTGGCGGGTCCGGACTTCGACGCGCTCGGTCCCTATGACAAGAGCGCCGCGCTTCGGGCCGGACTGCCTGTCGACGAGTGGGACGCCATCTCGGGCTGCGTCTTCTCCGGCGAACTGCCCTGCTCGGTGCAGGCGCACGACCAGCGACACCCCGGCGTGATCCACTTCCGGCTGATCCTGCCCCCCGGCGGGGCGGGGGAGTCACTCGAACTCGCCATCGACATCGACGGACTGACCTACCAGGGCACCGATAGATACTTCGAGGACGCGTTGTTCCGACTCGGACAGCAGTTCCCGGACGACATCCGCCTGCTGTCCTGCATAACATGCCTGTTCTCCGATTACTCGCCGTACGGCCACGGCCTCACCGGCATGTGGTGTCATCGCGATGCCAAGGACCAGTACCTCGCGGTCCGCACCAAGGACGACTATTTCGAGGTACCGGTGACCGAGCAGGTACCCGAGACCTACCTGTGCACCGACTACGCGCACCGCATCCCCGGCACCGGCTATCGCGGCTGAAAAGTGGTACGGAACCCTGAACAGTGAACCGCTGACAGTGCCGCTACCTCGCGCATGGGACGATGGATAGCAGTTTGCCGATACCCATGAGGAGTGGAGTGCCCGCCAGCTTCGCCGACACGACGTTCACCGATCCCGCCCGGATCCGGAACTTCTGCATCATCGCGCACATCGACCACGGCAAGTCGACGCTGGCCGACCGCATGCTGCAGCTCACCGGTGTGGTCGAGGAGCGGGCGATGCGCGCCCAGTACCTGGACCGGATGGACATCGAGCGCGAGCGCGGCATCACCATCAAGGCGCAGAATGTGCGGCTGCCCTGGCAGGTCGACGGCACCGACTACGTACTGCATCTGATCGATACGCCCGGCCACGTCGACTTCACCTACGAAGTGTCGCGTGCGCTCGAGGCGTGCGAGGGTGCGGTGCTACTGGTCGATGCGGCGCAGGGCATCGAGGCGCAGACGCTGGCGAATCTGTACCTGGCGCTGGACAAGGATCTGACGATCATCCCGGTGCTGAACAAGATCGACCTGCCCGCCGCCGATCCGGACCGCTACGCCGCCGAGATCGCGCATATCGTCGGCTGCGAACCCGATGATGTGCTGCGGGTCTCCGGTAAGACCGGCGTGGGCGTGGTCGAGTTGCTGAACGAGGTCATCAAGCAGGTGCCCCCGCCCGTCGGCGATCCGGACGCACCCGCGCGCGCCATGATCTTCGACTCGGTCTACGACACCTATCGCGGCGTGGTCACCTATGTCCGTGTGGTGGACGGCAGGATCGTTCCGCGCGAGAAGATCAAGATGATGTCCACCGGTGCGACTCACGAGTTGCTCGAGGTCGGCATCGTCTCGCCGGAGCCCAAGCCCACCCAGGGTCTCGGCGTGGGCGAGGTCGGTTATCTGATCACCGGCGTGAAGGATGTGCGCCAGTCGAAGGTCGGCGATACCGTGACCTCCGCGCGTGGCGGTGCCACCGAACCGCTCACCGGCTATCGCGAGCCGCGCCCGATGGTGTACTCCGGGCTGTACCCGGTCGACGGTTCGGACTACCCGGACCTGCGCGATGCGCTCGACAAGCTCCAGCTCAACGACGCCGCGCTGACCTATGAGCCGGAGACCTCGGTGGCGCTCGGTTTCGGGTTCCGCTGTGGCTTCCTCGGCCTGCTGCATATGGAGATCACCCGCGAGCGTCTGCAGCGCGAATTCGATCTGGACCTGATCTCCACCGCGCCCAACGTGGTCTACAAGGTGGAGATGGAGGACGGCAGCGAGCACGTTGTCACCAATCCGTCCTACTGGCCGGAGGGCAAGGTGCGCCATGTGTACGAGCCGGTGGTCAAGTGCACCGTCATCTCGCCGAGCGAATTCATCGGTTCGATCATGGAGCTGTGCCAGGGTCGCCGCGGCGAACTCGGCGGCATGGACTATCTGTCCGAGACCCGGGTCGAGCTGCGCTACACCATGCCGATGGCGGAGATCATCTTCGACTTCTTCGACTCGCTGAAGTCGCGCACCCGCGGCTATGCCAGCCTCGACTACGAGGAGTCGGGCGTGCAGGAGTCGCATCTGGTCAAGGTGGACATTCTGCTGCAGGGCGAGGCGGTGGACGCGTTCAGCGCGATCGTGCACCGCGACGCTGCCCAGGCCTATGGCAACAAGATGACCACCAAACTGCGCGAACTCATCCCGCGCCAACAGTTCGAGGTGCCCATCCAGGCCGCCATCGGCTCGAAAATCATTGCCCGCGAGAATATCCGCGCTATCCGCAAGGACGTGCTCGCCAAGTGCTACGGCGGTGACATCAGCCGCAAGCGCAAACTGCTCGAGAAGCAGAAGGAGGGCAAGAAGCGCATGAAGACCATCGGCCGCGTCGATGTCCCTCAGGAAGCCTTCGTAGCCGCCCTCTCCTCTGATGCCGCCTCCGATAAGCCGAAGGGCCAGAAGTAGGTTCGCCACTCCGGCGGCGGTCGGCAAAATGCGGGATCCTGTCTCATAGGGAGGGACTATGAGGCAGGATCCGTTGTCAGGTGGGCAGAAACCGAGGCGGCGGGCTGTGACTGCGGTGCACGAAGACCCGACTCGTGTGTCGGAAGAGGGGCCCATCCTCACGACCGAGTTCGAGTCGATCGCTCGGGCCGTCGAGCGTGAGACCGCAGGCGTGCAGGTTGAACTCATCGGCGGACGACTGGTCGTCAAACGAGTGCCCGATGGCGACCATGGCCGGATACTCAACTGGCTGCTCTTGCTGCTGGTGCCGTTGAATCCGGGGCTGTTTCTGCATGTCATCGGGCAGGGTTTGGCAGTTGGGTCGTACGGCTAGGGGCGAGCTCGTCCCGACGGCATTCTGGCGCCACCGGATGCCTTCGCCGGCGCGGGTGAGTGGGCCTCACCTGATGCCGTGGTGATGACGGTGGAAGTCACGTCTCATGATCCGGACACCAACCGGCGCGATCGAGTCGACAAGCCGATCGCCTATGCGCGAGCTGGGATCCCGATCTATCTGCTCATCGATCGCCAGACCGGCAAGGTAGTCGTGCACAGCCAGCCTGATGAGGATGGCTACCAGGACGTGCACAGCTATGCATTCGGGCGGGCGGTGAGCCTCCCAGAGCCGGTGGGCATCACGCTCGATACCGAGTCGCTCAAAGACATGGGCGACTGAGCTTCAGCTTGGTCGCGGGAGCGCGATCCGCACGTGCAAGCGAACGCCGCCTAACGGGCTGGGGCCGAGTTCTGCTGTGCCGGAGTGGAGTTCGGCTTGCTGGCGGACCAGGGCCAGGCCGAGGCCGGAGCCGGGCGAGCCGGGACCTTTGACGAAGCGGTCGAAGGCGGTGCGGCGCAGGGTTTCGGGGATGCCGGTGCCGTCGTCGTCGATGATGATCTCGACTCCCAAGGTTGCGTCGGCGACGTTGTGGTGGAGTGCATTCGAATTGGCCGGGGGCACATAGGCGTTCGGATCCGCGGCGTTCACCTCAGCCGGGCTTGTACCGGCGGTGTTCGGCTCGGTGGGGGTTGGACCGGCCATGCTCGGATCAGCCGGGTTCGCTTCGGCAGGGGTTGTACCTGCGGTGCTCGGACAGTCAGAGCTTGAATCGGTAGGGGTTGCGACGGCCACGCTCGGATTCGGGGTGTTCGCAGCGGCGGTGCTCACGCCAGCGGGGCCTGGACCAGCCACGCGCGGATCGGTTGGGTTCGTCGCGGTGGTGCTCGGATTGCAGCGACGGGCGGCGATCGTGATGGTGCGCGCGTGACCGTGCTGGACGGCGTTGGCGACCGCATTGGTGACGATCAGCATCAGTCCGCCTGGTAGGCCGGTCAGCGTTGTCGGGGTGCATTCGGTGAGATCGATGCGGACTTCGGGGTGTCGGCGGCGGGCGTCTTGCACTGCGCGGTCCAGGGTTTCGCAGAGTTCGAAGGGTTCGAAGGCGTCGGATTCGGTGAGTTCGCCGACGGCGAGTTGTTCCAGATCGGTCAGGGTGTTCTCGATCTGGCGTTCGGCGAGCAGGACATCGGCGAGTACCGCGCGCTGCTGGTCGGCGGGTAATTTCTTGGTGGCCAGGACTTCCAGGTCGGTGCGCATCGCGGTGAGCGGTGTGCGCAACTCATGAGCGCAGACCGCGGCGAAGTCCCTGGCACTGGCGAGTGCGCGGTTGGTGGCACCGTGTGCCGCCTCCAGTCGTGCGAGCATGCGGGTGATCGCGTCGGAAAGTTCCTCCGCCTCACGGGCTCCGCGGCCGCTCAGCGGCGGGAGCTGTTCGAGGGTATCGATGCCGTGCGTCGCGGCGGCCAGTCTGCGCAGTGGCCGCGCGGCGTAACCGGCCAGGAACCAGCCGAGCACTGCGGCGAGCAGCACGCCGGCGATGCCGATCCCGACGCCGATCAGCTGGCTGCGGCGGATGGCCGAATCAACCAGTGCGCGATCGGGATCGAGCCGCACCACCAATCCGGGCGCACCCGCCACGGTGGTGCGGACGCCGTCGGGACCGACGAGCACCGGCCCGGACACCGCGGGTCCCGGCAGTGGCGGCGGCGGAAGTGGCGGAAGTGCCGGAATCCCCGCGTGCGGTGGCACATCGAACCGTTGCACGACCGCGACGCCCATCGTCGACACGGTCTCGTCGAACTGTCGAGATCCGGTGGCGTCGAGCAGGGCGGTGTAGGCGATGCCGAGCGTGACCGCCACCAGCGCGGCCACGACGCCCGATACCAGTGCGACCCGGGCGCGCAACGATAATGACACCGTCGTCGCCCTCACCGTCCGGCTCCACACGGGGATGCGTACTCGTTCATAACTCCACTTCGTTGCCGCTCGATTCCGCTGTGCGCCAAGGCGCACCGTGTCGTTGGGTGCTCTCGCCGGAGCTCATTCATGGCTCCGGCTCGTCGATGTTGGGCTTCGCTGTGTGCGAGGGTGCACGGTGTTGTTGGGTGCTCTTGCCGAGGCTCATTCATGGCTCCGGCTCGTCGATGTTGGGCTTCGCTGTGCGTGCGGGCGCACTGCGACGTTGGTTCACCTAGCTGAAGCTCACGCATGGCTCCCACTTCATCAGCGGTCGATTCCGCCGTGCGCGAGGACGCGCTTTCCCTCGGCAGTCATTCACCACGACCGCCGTTTTCGCGATGCCCAGCGCTGGCTCCGACCCTCGCTCACGCTTCCTCCCGCAGTACAAAACCCACTCCGCGCACGGTGTGGATCACTCGCGCCGCACCGTGCGCCTCCAACTTCCGTCGCAGATACGAGACGAACACATCCACCACATTGGTGTCGGTGGTGAAGTCGTAACCCCAGACAGCGGAAAGGATCTGCTCGCGGCTGAGGACGATGCCGATGTTCTCGGCCAGCAGTGCGAGCACCTCGAATTCCCGTTTGGTCAGCTCCACCTGCTGTCCGCTCGCGAAGACCCGATGTCCGGCCCGATCGACCCGCACCTGTCCGACGTGGCGTTGATCGTTGCCGTGCGGCCGGATCGTCCCGGGCCGACGGCGCAACAGCGCATGCAGCCGGGCAACCAGTTCACCGAGGTCGAAAGGTTTGGTCAGGTAATCGTCGGCACCGCGCTCCAGAGCCGCGATGCGATCGCTGACCGCGGTTCGCGCACTGAGCACGCAGATCGGAATGTCGTTGCCCATCGCGCGCAATGCCGTAACCACGCCGGCCCCATCGAGATTCGGCATATTCACATCGAGCACCATGGCGTCCGGTTCGGCGCTGTGGACCATCGACAGCGCCTCGGCACCGTCCCCCGCGGTGACCACTTCGAAGTCCGAGAGTTCGAGTCCGCGCCGCAGCGACGCGAGAACTCGAACCTCATCGTCCACGACCAAGATGCGCTGTCCACCCGTCACCCGGCACCCCTCGCCCAATCGCTGCCCGACGCTTCCGTCATGGGGTCACGATAGAACCGTTGCTCGGTCAGCTGCCGCTGCTGCCGGTATGAGCCGGATGCGCGGGATGGACATGCACGACGCCGGGCCCGCCAGGTTCGATCATCACCTGCGGACCACCGGGTCCGACGATGACCGGTCCGGATGGATCGATATCCGGGCAGTCGGGCAGCGCGGCACCCGGCGGCAGCGGTGTGGCCGGAACGGCGAGTTCCTGACCCGGCCTGCGCTGGATCAGGACATGTGTATCGCCCGGACCGTCCAGCACACACGTCACGCTCGGGCCGCCCGGCGCAGGCAGCGGCGGCCGGGCCGAGGCGGTACCCGCGACCAGCGCGGCCGCGGTGGCGGCGAATGCGGTACCGGTGACGATGGTGAGAATACGGGCTCGGCCGCGTCCGAAAGGTGCGGTCATGATGCGATCTCCTTCGCGTCGATACCGGGTTGTCCCGGCGAGACCGACGCTAGAGAGCCGAACTTCACCATCTCTTGAGCAATCATTAGAGATCTCTTGCGGCGCATCGAACTTCGGGCTGTACGCCTGGCCGCCGCCGAGTTAGTCTCGTCGACACGGTTTCGGGTCGTGGGCCCGGAGCGCTCGAGCAGGTCGGATGGTGATACCTGCCCCCGTTCGTGATGCCCGCAGAAACAGGGCTTCCGTTCTGGTTTCCGCAATGGCAAGGTTATGTTGCTCGTCACAGTCGTATGCTCTGCGGACCTGCAGAATGTGACAGTTGGGTTTTCCGGAATATCGTTAGGTGATCTTCACTCGGTCTGCCCGGCGTGGTGAGGATGCTGGAAACCTGAGAGTGGAGCTTGCATGACGAGTGACCTGCCCTTCGACAGCGATGCCACCGAAGCTGACGATCGTGCGGGCGATACCGCCTATCGCGTTGCCACCGGCGTCGCGCGGGTAGCGCGGGCGGGCGCGTACGTCACCGGCGGCGCGCTGGTCGCCACCAATGGCGGTCCCGCACCTGTCCATCCCGGCGGGCAACGGCTCGACAGTTGGACTTCGGCCTACACCCGCGACCCCGATGCTGGCGCGCCGAGTCCGGTGGTCACCTTCCCGGATCCGGACCCGAATTCGACACCGTCCGCGCCAGTGCATTCGTCGACGCCCACCCCGCGCGATGTCAGCGTCAACGCGCCGTTCACCATCCCGAATGTGCCCAATTCCGGCGTGTACATCGGGCCTGTGCCGCAGCAGCATTCAGTACAGCCGTGGCAGAACACCGGGTACGGCAACAGTTATCAGCCCGGACTCGGTCTCGGAACCGAAAGCGAACGGTCCGGACTCGATCTGCACAGCGATTCACCGCAGTCCGGGCTCGATCTCGGTACCGGACACGTGCCCGGCGGCTTCGGCAAACTGCCCGGATTCGACCTCGGTCAGGGCGACCATGGTTTCCACCTCCCCGACCCGAACAGCTTCCTCGCTCCGGGTTCGAATCCCTTTACCCTGCCCCGTGTTCCGACGTCGGCGACGGCCCACAACACGGCGATCAGCGAGTCGGTGAGCAGCGATGCCGAAAGCGCCGACGACGGCGATGCGGTCGCGAGCAACGTTCCGTTCTACGGCGGAAACATGTTCCACAGCGGCGCGACCGGGGGCAGTGGTGCGCTGTTCCACGGTGACGACGCGTACCACGGCAATGACGCCTTCCACGGCGCCGATATGTTCCACGGTGTCGGTAATCCGGATGCCGTCGGCGTATTCATCAATGCAGAGGCCGCGTTCAGCGTGCATACCGAGCTCGAAGTCGACTTCAGCGTCGGCCCGAACGGGATGTACCTGGCCACGCAGTCCAAGGTCGAGGTCGACGGCGCGCTGAAGATCGAGGTGGGCGCGGGCCGAGTCGGTGACAATATCGACAGGTTCTCCGATTGGCTCGGCCAAACCCCCGGCACCACCGGACGTTCCGGACTCGACAATTCCGGCACGCATGGCACGGTCAACCCGGTCGGCGCCCAGCCTGTGGGCGGATCCCCGTACTCGGCCGTGCAGCCCGTCGCGGTGCAGCCTGTGCAGCCGTTCGCGGCGCCGCTGCCCGCCCCGATCGCACCGGCCGTCGCGCCCGCGGCGGTGGCCCCCGCGGTCGTCGCGCCCGCGGCGGTGGCAGCGCCGGTCGCGGCCACCCCGCTGCAGACCACGATTCAGCCGGATGTGGCGAGCACCCCGGTCGCCAATGTCCTTGTCGCGCCGCAGGGGCCGTCGCCGCTGACCGCACCCGCCGCGACGGTGCCCGCGCTATTCGAGCCGCGGCCGGTTCCGGCGAAGCATCCGGTCGTGGTCGATGATTCGCATTCGACCACCACGCCGGTGACCAGCATCCCGACCACTGTCACCAAGACGGTGCCGATCCCCGCCGACAACACCACCGGGCATCCGACCAAGGCGCCCGATACGGGCAGCACCAGGCCCGGCCACACCACGGTTCCGGATCCGGATATCAGCGGGACGACGAAGATCCCGACCGCCACCCACGCGCCGACCACACAGGCCCCCACCACGCAGGTACCGACCCACACCGCTACGCCGACGACACCGGACGACGACGATGTGACACTCCCGAGCACCGGCAACGGTGGTGGAACCAGCACCGGCCACAACGGCGGGACCACTCCGAGCACCGTAAACGGCGGCAACTCCATCCCGAATACACACACCACCCAGCCGGAAGTCGACGACCCGACCGTGGATGTCCCGACCGTCTCGGTGCCGACGGTCACCCACTCCGCACCGACGGTCGCACCGACCCCGGATATCGATATCCCGACCGCGAACTCCCCGGCGCCGATCCCGACTCAGCAGCCGCACGTGCCTGCGCCGACGATGCCCGCCCCGGTCACCCCGATCAAGCCGCCGACGCACCCGATCGCCGCCGAAATCAGCGATCCGGCCGGTTTCGCGCACCCGGTGTACGAGCCCGATCATGCGGCGCTGAGCCTCATGGCCGCCGGGCTGTCTACCCCGCTGCTGCCCGATCCGGGTGTCGACGACGGCCACCACCTCGTGCCGGGCTTGGATATCACCCTGATCTAGGAAGCCGCATGGGGGTCGCGCGCACCCGTCGCGCTGGCGCATGTCATCGTCGAACGCGATATCCGCACGACAGTTAGGAGGAGCGGTTGTCTGCCGCAGCCGGGCTGGAGGCCGCCACGGTGAAACATCCGGAGGCGATGGCGCCGGTCATCGGAATCCTCGATCAACTGCAGGAGATGACTCGCTCCGCGGGCCGGCAAGACCTGGGTGGCCGACTGAGTATGGTCCGGGCCCGGGTCGGTGACACACGGCTGCGCCTGGTGGTCGTAGGTGCCGCGAAGAACGGTATGAGCACCCTGGTCAACGGTCTGATCGGGGCGCGGGTGAGCGCCACCGAGAGTGCGCTGAGTGTGCCGGTGATCGTGGAGTTCGGACCGGAGCCGAGCGCCGTGCTGGTGAAATCGCTGGGCGCGGGCCAGATCGAACGTCAGGCTGTCGATCCGCTGGACCCCGGGCCTGCGCTGGCCGCCGACGGGGTGATCCGCGCCGAATTCACCGAGCCGAGCCCCCTGCTGGCCGAGGGCCTCGTCCTGATGGATGCACCGGGTTCCAACGGCGACGACCACACCACCTGGTCGATGATCGCCGCCGCGGATGCGGTGCTCTACGTCGGTGACGCCGGAATCGAATTCAGCGCGGAACAGATCGGTTACCTCGAGCGCATCCAGCAGCTCTGTCCGACGGTCATCTGCGCGCTGAACAAGATCGACCTGCACCCGCATTGGCAGCACACCCAGCAACGCAATCGCGAGCTATTGGACGCGGCCGGTCTCGGCTTCGCGGTGGCACCGGTGTCCGCGCTGCTGCATCTGCAGGCGGGCGATTATCAGCGCGATATGGAGTCCGGCGTGCCCCAACTGGTCGACCACCTGCGCGACTACGTGCTGGCACGGGCCGACAGCCTGGTGCTGGAAGCCGCGGCCAACGACATCCGGTTGGTCGCCGACCACTTGGCCGTGACCCTGCGGACCGAGGCCGAGGCGCTGCGCGATCCGCGCCGCCGGGTGGAAATCACCGAACAACTGGTCGCCGCCCGCGACCGGGCCGATCAGCTGCGACAACGTTCGGCCAACTGGCAGGTCACCCTCGGTGACGGCAGCACCGAGCTGATGGCCGATATCGAACACGATTTGCGGCACCGGCTGCGCAGTCTGGTGCGCGATGCCGAGGCCGAGATCGCCCAGACCGATCCGGCCCGCGGCTGGCAGGATTTCGGCGCGGATCTGGATGCGCGCATCTGCGAGGCCGTCGAAGAGAATTTCGTGGTGGCGCACTACCGGGCGGTTGAGCTGTCCGAACAGGTTGCGGCCAAATTCCCCGCCGATCACCGCACCCCGCCGCTACCGGACCTACGCCTGGAGAATCCCGGTGAAGTGCTCGACCAAGTCGCGCCGCTGGATCCGCTGATCAGCGGGAAAGCCGGTGTGCTCGGCCAATTCCTGACCGTCATGCGCGGGTCCTACGGTGGCCTGCTGATGGTCGGTGTACTCACCAGCCTCCTGAAAATGCCACTGGTGAACTGGTACTCGGCCGCCGCCGCCCTGCTGCTCGGCGCCAACGCCCTGTGGGACGACCGCAAGGCGCGCAAGCAGCGCCGTCAGGCCGAGGCCAGGGTTTCGGTGGCCAGACTGATGGACGATGTGATCTTCCAGGTCGGCAAGGAATCGCGAAACCGGTTGCGCGCCATGCAACGCTCCCTGCGCGATCACTTCACCGATATCGCCACCGACGTACTCCGCACCGCCGACGAACGTTTGCGGGTCGCGGAGGTGGCCTACGGCAAATACGGCGACCACCGCGAGGAGCGCATCGCCGACCTCGATGTGCAACTCGCCAGGCTGCGGGGGCTGCGCGCCGAGGTCGATGGGGTCAGCGCGGCCGCGTAGGCAAGACCGTACGCTTCACGGCCTCAGGTCGGAATGCTCGCCGGTGTGTGCGCTGGCTGGAACCCGCCGGAGTGGTGTGACTGCTCGGCCCTGATCACGTGCGTTACCGCATTGATCAGCGCCAGATGGGTGAATGCCTGCGGGAAGTTGCCGAGATGACGCCCACTGCGCGAATCGATTTCCTCGGCGTAGAGCCGCAACGGACTCGCATAGCCGAGCAGCCGCTCGCACAGATGTCGGGCCCGCTGTACTTCGCCGATTTCCACCAGTGCGGAGACCAACCAGAACGAGCAGATCGTGAAGGTGCCCTCCGCGCCGGTCAATCCGTCATCGGTGGTCTCGGTCCGGTAGCGCAGCACCAGACCGTTCTCGGTGAGCCGGTCGGCGATCGAGAGCACGGTGGCGCGCACCCGATGGTCGGTGGGCGGCAGGAAGCGGTTCAGCACCACCAGCAGCAGTGACGCGTCCAGGGTGTCGCCACCGTAAGTCTGGGTGAAGACACCGTCGGCATTCACGCCGTTGGTGAGGATATCGGCCTTGATCTGGTCGGCGATGGTGTACCACTCGGTGGCCCGCTCGTATTCGCCGTGCAGTTCGGCCAGCTTCGCGCCGCGGTCCAGTGCCACCCAGCACATCACCTTCGACGAGGTGAAATGCTGTGGCTCACCGCGCACCTCCCAGATGCCGCGGTCGGGCTCCCGCCAGCGCGCGATGGTTGCCTCGACCTGGCGCTCCAACAGTGGCCACAGCGACTCCGGCACGTGTTGGCGGGATTTCACGTGCAGGTACACCGCATCGAGCATGGTGCCCCAGATATCGTGCTGGTCCTGGTTGTACGCTCCGTTGCCGATGCGCACGGGTTTGGCGCCGTCGTAGCCGGTCAGGTTGTCGAGGGTGGTCTCGGTGAGGTCGCGTTCGCCGCCGATACCGTAGAGCACCTGCAGCGGAACGGGTTCGCCGTTGTCACCGGTGGTGGCGTCCCTCAGGAAGGCGAAGAAGTCGTTGGCCTCGCGGTCCAGACCGAGTGTGTACAGACCCCACAGCGCGAAACTGGAATCACGCACCCAGGTATAGCGGTAGTCCCAATTGCGTTGGCCGCCAGGGGTTTCGGGCAGTGAGGTGGTTGCCGCGGCCATCAGCGCACCGGTCGGCGCGTAGGTGAGTCCCTTGAGCGTCAGTGCGCTGCGCTGCAAGTAGTTGCGCCACGGATGATCCGGGAAATCGCCGAGGGTGATCCACTGCCGCCAGCATTCGGTGGTCTGCCACATCTTCTGCGCCGCCTCTTCGAAGGTGCGCGGTGCGGGCAACTCCGACCAGGTCAGCGCGACGAACACCTCGTCGCCCTCCTTCATCCTGGTCCTGGCGCGGGCCTCGCGGCCCTCGAGTCCGAGCCGCAGGTCGGTGGTCAGCACCAATGTCGGGCCCGCACTCGGATCGGTGGTGCGCACCGCGGTGGCCTCCTCGTACACCTTGCCGGTGTACTCCCAGCGGGCCGGGGCGCGGTGGTAGTCGAAGGCGGGTTCGCAGCTCATCTCCAGCTCGACCGTGCCGTTCACGCACTTCACCGTGCGCAGCAGGACGTGCTCGGCATCCCAATCCATTGGCGTGCGGCGATGGGTCTTGCTGCGCTGCTCATTGTTGTGCCATGGGCCGAGCACCAGTGCGTCCCGCACGATCAGCCAGCCGGTCTCGGTCTGCCAGGTGGTTTCCAGGATCATGCCGCCGGGCAGATACCGCCGCGATGCGGGCACATTTACCCCATACGGGCCGATCCGGAAATGTCCGGCGCTGCGATCGAGCATCGCGCCGAAGATGCTCGGCGAATCGGGTCGTGGCACACACATCCACTCGACGCCGCCATTGCTGGCGATCAGACAGCTGGTCTCACAGTCGGACAGGAATGCGTAATCGTCGATCGGCGGATAGGTGGCGTGCTGGCGCACCTCGGTCAACTGACTGAGCACAGGCAGGTCGGCAGGTTCGTCGACGGTCAGATCATCGGAAGACGCCATACCTTATCTTCGGTCCGTCTGCCCGTATCGTCCACCGCGCGCGCCGAAACCCGACCACCACGCGGTGCCGACGGCGCGGCAAATTCAACACGGCTAGGCTGGTGCCGTGCATCAGATCGCAGGGTGGTGGGACGGCTTCGAACTGTGGGTCGCGGGATTGCCGTTTATCCCGCAGTTCGTCGTGGTGTTGGTCGGCATGGTTCCGGTCAGCTTCGCCATCGCCTATCTGCTGGACAGATTGCTGCGGATCTCGCTGCAACTGCTCGGCCGTAATCCCATGGCCTCGACGGCACTCACCGCGCAGGATGTCGTGGGCACCGAGCCCGTCCTCATGCCCGAGCCGATCGCGCCGCCGGTTGCCGTGCGCGAGACCGCGCAGAGCGGGGCGCGTTGATGCCGCGTTCCCGTGTTCAGCTCGCCTTGATCGCCCTGCTCGTGCTCGTGGTTATCGCCTGGCTTATTACTCGTTAGCGTCCCGGTCCGCACCGGTGCGCCAGTCGTTGAACCGCTTGCCGATCTTGGAGACGGTTTCGCCGACCTCCTGACCGACCGTGCTCACCGCCGATCCGACATCACGCCCGAGATTTCGTACGGTGCGGATCAGCGGATCCTCCGACTGGTCGAAGTTCTGCCGGTAGATGCGTGCGGCATCCTTGATCTCATCGCTGATCCTGGTGTTCTTATCGTGTTCGCGGCGCGGGTAATCGCCGCCGAGCACGCGGTTGTATTCGCCGGATTGGATCCAGCGGCGCAGCTCCGCGGCCCGCAGCACTGAGAACGGATGACTCTGCAGTTCCAGATTGAGCAGCTTCAGCACACCGTCGCGCAGATCGCCGGAGCGCTCGTAGTCATCGGCCTGCTGCAGGAACGCGCCGTGGTTCATCTCCTTGATCCAGGTGCCGCCCGCGGTCTTCATGTGCACCCGCACCGACGCCTCGACATCCTGACCACACAGCAGCCCGGCCCGATCGCCGGACAACTCGGACTTGCGGCTCCACTCCATCAGTGCGGCAACGATCGCGCGCAGTGCCCAGCCACCCACCGGCACCCAGCCCAGGTTGGCCGAAATGCGCAGCAGATGCATGAGCATGGTGCGGTACACCGCATGTCCGGACAGCGCGTGCCCGATTTCGTGACCGACGACGAAGCGCAGCTCCTCGGTGTCCATCAGATCGATCAGCCCGGTCGTCAGCACGATGAACGGCTGGTCCATGCCGATCGTGAAGGCGTTCACATGCGGGCTCTGCAGCACGAACATCTCGGGTGTGGTGCGCGCGTCCAGTACCTCCACACAGTCCTGACGCAACTGGTGCAGCGAACGGAACTGGCGTTCGTCCACCCGGACCGCGGTCGCGAGGTACAGCAGCCGGTGCTGGCGTTCCTGCAGCAATCCGGACAAGGTTCGTAAAACGGTGTCGAACCCGGCGAGCGAGCGCAGCGTCACCAACGCGGTGCGGTCGGCGGGATGCTCCCATGCCCGAGTGCTGATATCGGGGAACCGGGTGCGTACGCGGTCCGGGCTGGTAGTCATAGGATGAAACCCCCCTCTTCCAGGAACTTTGTCGGTTTTTGCCGCCTGCAAGCGGATAGCTAGCGTTGATTCGAACTGGTGACGTTTCCTCTGCTACAGTCTGCCCGTGTCTTCGAGTGCCGTCCCGCAGGTCCGCCATGAACTGGCGTTGATCGCTGTCGGCAACCTCGCGGTCGCGGACATTCTCTGTCGCTGATCGGCTCCGGGCGCTGCTGCGCACCCATCTTTCTCTAGACTGGCGCGCAAACTTTTCGCAGCAGTGTCCGTACCCCGACCTTCGGTCGACAAGTCGCGCCGCAGTTCTACCGCCGCGACAACTAGTCCATGTCGTGGCGGAGCGCATAGGAAAGGTTCCACCCATGTCACCCAGGTCCTTGCTCCTCGGATCGTCCCGATCGCACCGTCGCCCGGTGATCGCGGCACTAACGGCCGTCGCCGCCGTTGTGCTCGCCGCCTGCGGTGGTGGAGCGAGTGACACCGTCGGCGGCGGTGGCGCCGACGGTAGCGGCGGCACCCTCAACCTGTACGCCTACGCCGTCCCGAAGCCTGGTTTCGACAAGGTCGTCCCCGAGTTCAACAAGACCGATAAGGGCAAGGGCGTCCAGATCAACGGCTCCTACGGCGCGTCGGGCGATCAGTCCCGCAAGGTCAAGGACGGCGCCGAGGCCGATATCGTCAACTTCTCGGTCGAGCCCGATATCACCCGCCTGGTCGACGCCGGTCTGGTCGACCCGAGCTGGAATGCCGACGCTACCAAGGGAATTCCGTTCGGCTCGGTCGTCGCGATCGTGGTGCGCAAGGGCAACCCGAAGGGCATCAAGGACTGGGACGATCTGCTGAAGCCAGGCGTCCAGGTCGTCACCCCGAACCCGTTCAGCTCGGGTTCGGCCAAGTGGAATCTGCTCGCGCCGTACGCGGCCAAGAGCGACGGCGGCAAGAACCCGCAGGCGGGTCTGGATTACCTGAGCCAGCTCATCTCCAAGGAGCATGTGCAGGTGCAGCCGAAGTCGGGCCGTGAGGCCACCGAGACCTTCCTGCAGGGCACCGGTGACGTGCTGCTGAGCTACGAGAACGAGGCGATCTTCTCCGAGCGCAATGGCGATCCGATCGAGCACATCGTGCCGCCGACCACCTTCAAGATCGAGAACCCGGTCGCGGTACTGAAGAACAGCAAGCATCTGGACACGGCGAACGCCTTCCGCGACTTCCTGTTCACCACCGAGGGCCAAAAGGCTTGGGCCTCGGCGGGATTCCGCCCGGTCGACCCGAAGGTGGCCGCCGACTACGCCAAGGACTTCCCGACTCCGCAGAAGCTGTGGACCATCGCCGATCTCGGTGGCTGGAAGACCGTCGACAAGGACCTGTTCACCCCGAACACCGGCTCCGTCGCGGTCATCTACGACAAGGCCACCAAGTAATTCGGTGATCCGAAACACCCTGCGGTGTGTGCGACGGGCCCGGAGTAAGCAGCTCGCATAACCACGAAGGGCCCCGCGCACACCGCAAATCGAAGCAGGATACTGGACGATCGTGACTGACAGCAGCAGCGCCGGGATCGGGCATGCGCCCGCTCCCGGCGGCTCCGAAGACGCCACACCCAAGGCAGCAGGCCGGAACTGGTCGTGGCTGCGGGTAACCGGTTCGGTGGGTCCGCTCGGCATCGCCACCGCGGTGCTCTGGCTCAGCATCATCGTGCTGCTACCGCTGGCCGCGCTGACCGTCACCTCATTCGATGACGGCTGGTCCGGGTTCTGGGATGCGATCACCGCACCTGCGGCCATCGACTCGCTGCGCATCACGGTGCTCGTCTCCGTGGTGGTGGCGATCATCAATGTCGTGATGGGCACGCTGATCGCCTGGGTGCTGGTCCGCGACGAGTTCCCGGGCAAGAGCATCGTCAACGCGCTCATCGACCTTCCGTTCGCGCTACCGACGATCGTCGCGAGCATCGTGCTGCTGTCGCTCTACGGGCCGCAGAGTCCGATTGATATCCACCTCAACGCCACCCAGCCCGGCCTCGTGGTGGCACTGGCCTTCGTCACGCTTCCGTTCGTGGTCCGCTCGGTGCAGCCGGTGCTCATCGAGGCGGACCGGGAGGTCGAGCAGGCCGCGCTGTCTCTCGGTGCGGACAGCTGGACCACCTTCCGCCGCGTCGTCTTGCCGACCCTGGCCCCCGCCATCATCAGCGGCGGCGGCCTTGCCTTCGCCCGCGCCATCGGCGAATACGGTTCGGTGGTGCTGATCGGCGGCGCCATTCCACGCAAGACCGAAATGGCCTCGCAGTACATCCAGAAGCAGATCGAGATCGACCGGCCGGTGAATGCGGCTGCGGTCTCGGTCGCACTGCTGGTCATCTCGTTCGCGACCCTGCTGGTACTGCGGCTGTGGGCCGAGCGTACGGCGCGCAAAGAGCAGGAGGCGCGATGAATCTGTCCTGGCCGACCCGTATTTCGCTGCGCGTGGTTGCGCTCGGCTACCTGTTCGTCCTGCTGGTGCTACCCCTGGTCATCATTCTGTGGCGCACCTTCGAGAAGGGCATCGGCGCGTTCATCGACTCGATCTCCACGCCCGCGGCGATCTCGGCATTCCAGCTGTCGGTCCTCATCGTGGTGATCGTGGTCCCGGTGAATGTCATCTTCGGCATAGTCACCGCGATCGCCCTGGTGCGCGGCAAGTTCCCGGGCCGCACGCTGGTGCAGGGCATTGTGGATCTGCCCTTCGCCGTCTCGCCGGTCGTGGTGGGCGTCGCGCTGATCCTGCTGTGGGGTGCGGACGGCTGGTTCGGCGGACTCGAAGACGTCGGTTTCAAGGTGATCTTCAATCTGCCCGGCATGGTGATCGCGACGATCTTCGTCACGCTGCCGTTCGTGGTGCGCGAGGTCGAGCCGGTGCTGCACGAGATCGGCGACGATCAGGAGCAGGCCGCGGCCACCCTCGGCGCGTCCCGCTGGCAGACGTTCTGGCGGATCACCCTGCCCGCTATCCGCTGGGGTCTGACCTACGGTGTCGTGTTGACCGTCGCGCGTGCACTCGGTGAATTCGGCGCGGTGATCATGGTGTCCTCGGCGCTGCCGGGTAAATCGCAGACGCTGACTCTGCTCGTACACGGTCGATACATCAACGACCACAACATCTTCGGCGCCTATTCCGCCGCGACTCTGCTGATGGGCCTCGCCCTCGTAGTCCTCCTGTTGATGACCCTCCTCGAGCGTAAGCGGGGCACCAAGTGATCACCGTGACCAATGCGAAGAAGAACTATGGTTCCTTCGCCGCCCTGAACGATGTCAGCATCGAGATCCCGTCGGGGGAGCTGACCGCGTTGCTCGGCCCGTCGGGTTCGGGCAAGTCGACCCTGCTGCGCTCGATCGCGGGCCTGGAGTCGCTGGACGGGGGCATCGTCACCATCGCGGGCAACGATGTCACGCACGTGCCGCCGCAGAAGCGCGATATCGGCTTTGTATTCCAGCATTACGCCGCGTTCAAACATATGACCGTGCGCGATAACGTCGCCTTCGGCCTCAAGATCCGCAAGCGCCCCAAGGGCGAAATCGCCAAGCGCGTCGACGAATTGCTCGGCATCGTCGGCCTCGACGGCTTCCAGCACCGTTACCCGGCCCAGCTTTCCGGCGGTCAGCGTCAGCGCATGGCACTGGCTCGCGCGCTCGCGGTCGACCCGCAGGTGCTGCTGCTGGACGAGCCGTTCGGCGCGCTCGATGCCAAGGTGCGCGCCGATCTGCGCACCTGGCTGCGCAGGCTGCACGAGGAGGTCCACGTGACCACCGTGCTGGTTACTCACGACCAGGAGGAGGCACTCGATGTCGCCGATCGGATCGCGGTGATGAACAAGGGCCGTATCGAACAGGTCGGCAGCCCGGAGGATGTCTACGACCGGCCCGCCAACGAATTCGTCATGTCCTTCCTGGGCGCGGTGGCCCGGCTCAATGGACATCTGGTGCGTCCGCACGATATTCGCGTCGGCCGCGATGCCAGCATGGCGCTGGCCAAGAACGAGGGCACTGCGGAATCGGCGGGCGTCACCCGTGCCACTGTGGAACGCGTTGTGCACCTCGGTTTCGAGGTGCGCGTCGAGTTGCGTAATGCGGCGACCGGCGATCTGTTCGCCGCTCAGGTGACCCGCGGTGATGCCGAGGCGCTGCAGCTCAGCGACGGGGAAACCGTGTACGCGCGTGCCACCCGTATTCCGGAACTGCCTGCGGGATAAGGGCACTGTCGATTCGCGGCGCCGTCCGCGGTTACGCTCCGCTACCGCCTCTGGGCGCGCCGCACACGCCGCGAATTCGACTCCGCTTTATGGCTGCGGATTCCGCATGCGTGAAATCCGTGGCCATTCATGGCGTGTCGAAACCGAACTCCGGTTTCCACGTCTCATATTGTGCTGAATGCGAAACATGCTAGTGGGTTCCGGTGAATTATCGGGACGTAATCCGATGTGAGCATTCGCAATGGTCGTCGAACGCGGCCCTTATGTGGGCGGCGGGAAGTTGATCGATCACCATGTCAATTCGAAGACAGATGTTTCTCGCGCTGGCCGCTGCCGGCGCGGCGGTGATAATCCAATCCGGTCCGGCAATCGCCGCACCACCACCCGGAACGCCGGCCGTGCGGGCACCGGATGGCCCGGTTATCACCGAGATTCCCGCGGACTCGCCCGGGGTAGCCACAATCGGTCCGGAATCGGTGGGGAAGCCGATCCCGAACTCATATGGCGGTCTGACTCCGGCGCAGTTGATACCGCACGGAATCGAGGGCGAGCAGCGGCATTTCACGCCGAATCCGGAGCAATGGGATAACGCGCGGACGATTGTCGAAGTGGTCCTGCGTCGCGATATGCCCGCCTATGCGGCGGTGGTCGCGCTGGCCACCGCACTGCAGGAATCATTGCTGCGCAATCTGACCGAGGCGGTCGATTACGACTCGCTCGGGGTGTTCCAGCAGCGCCCGTCCGCGGGCTGGGGTACGCCCGAGCAGCTCATCGATCTGCGTTATGCGACCGAGCGATTCCTGGACGCACTGCTGGTCCACGCGCCGGACTACCGGGCGATGCCGCTGTGGCAGGCCGCGCAGGCCGCGCAGCGCTCGGGCTTTCCGACGGCGTACGCGCGGTGGCAGGAGCAAGCCGCGCAGATGGTCTCGCGGTTGCTCGGACCGCGGCAGGCACCGGTGCGACGGGCGGCGAGCGCCAAAGCGGTGCTGGGATGTTGCTGATCAGTTGCCGATGGCCGCAATGGTTTTGATTTCCCGCACCGGAATCGCTTGCGAATTCCGGTGCGGGGAGTCGCAACTCGTTGCTGGATCGGGCTCGTCCGGCCGGTCGCGGACTGGTCGGTATCGACATGGTTCGGGTCGGCTCATCGCGGCCTGTTCGGCAACCTCGATGGGTAGTTGATTTGTCGCTGTTTTCGCATGTGAGCTCGTATATCGACAACCAAGACGGCAGGGTGGTCACCGGCTGGCAAACTGCGAGAGGTCATCGTTGAATTCCGCCACGCCGTAAGGAGATCCGGCCGCGACATCCGCGGTTCACGTTTCGTGCCAGGTGAGCGGGGTCGGTGCTGGTCCGATGCCGCCCGCGTCAATGGCGGCGGCATGCGGACAACCGTATGTCCGGTAGTTGGCAGGCTGGTCGCGGAGTGGTTGCGTGAAAAGGGTTCGAAGCAAATCGACTCGGCGATCAGAGGATTGCGATGGCGGTTGGTCTCGGTTTGAGCATAGGCACGGTGAACACGGTTTCCGCTCTGGCGGAGGAGGGTTCGGCCAAGGCTCCACCCGGTCGCCGCTCCGCCGCCGAACGCTCGCCCGCCGTCACCCGCCGCACCACCCTCACCTTCGACAGCAACGGAATGGCCAGGGTCGGCATGATTCCGCGCCACGGGCGCGCCATCACCGAATTCGCCGATCTGAGTCAACGCAAGACCAAGCAGGCCAGGGTCGGGCACCGCGCGCTGACCGCGGCCGATCTGATCGCTGTCGTCGCGGAATGCCTGATCGCCGAGGCGCGGCGTGATCGTCGCGCGGACGGTGCGGGGGTCATGCTGACACATCCGGCGGGCTACGCCGAGGGACACGTGAAGGAGTTGCGCGCGGCGCTGGACGCGATCGGCTTATCTCATGTCGCGATGGTTGCTGAACCCGTTGCGGCGGCCACCTGGCTCGAGGCCGAACGCGGGCCGTTGATGCCGGGTCTAGCCCTGGTTTATGACCTAGGCGGTGCCAGCCTCGATATCACGCTGGTGCGAGTCGGCGCGGGCCGTCCGCGCAATCCGATTGTCGGCGTACCGATCCGCTCGACGGACTTCGGCGGGCGGGCGTTCGGCGCGCTGGTCGCCGCACGGGCCGGGAACGGGACCGTGCCCGCCTCTATCTCCGGTGTGGCCACCGCCGACGAATTGCGCGCCATCCATATCCGATCCTCGTTGAAGTTGATCTATCGCTGTCTGCGGATGGCGGATGTGACCATGGCCGATGTGGACTGCGTCCTGGTGGTCGGCGGCGCGGCCCGGCCGGTCGAAGTGGCCCAGGTGCTCGCCGGTGAACTGGCGCGTCCGGTGATCACAGCCCCGGATCCGGAACGCACGATCGCCGACGGCGCCGCCATCCTGGCGCGTCGCGCCGTTGCCGCGGACAAGGAGGCGACCGGACATCATCATCGGCGCACAGCACGCGCAGCGACGACGCGCGCCCTCTTACTTTCCCGGCGCACCAGGCGCCGCTTGACCCGGGTGGCGATCGCGGCAGGGATGTCGGCCGCAGGAGTGGCGCTCGCGCTGGCGCTGCCCGCCGACACGGTGGTCGCGGGACTGTCGCAACTCGGGCTGCGGTAAAGGCAGACCCGGCGGCGTACCGCAGCGTCGCCGGGGATGCCGAATATGCGCCAGGTTGACGTGACTCCTCGTAGGTGTAACTATGGGATACAGTAAATGTGTCTTACGAGGAGAGGCAGTGACGACGATGTCTGCAGCCGTGACGCCCGCAGTCGATCCCGAACTGGCGAAGGCGCAGGAGTATGCCGCCAAGCTGCTGCTGCTCTCCGAAGGTTCGGTGAACAAGCACTTCGACCCCTTCGAGGACATCGACTGGGACAATCCGGATTTTGCCGCGGATGCCGGTGAAGAGCGCTGGGTGCTCCCCGTATCCGGAGATGCGCTCGGTCGCCATCCCTGGTACCAGGCGCTGCCGCTGGAGCGGAAGATCGCGATCGGCAAGTACCGCCAAGCCAACGTCGCCAAGGTCGGTCTGCAGTTCGAATCCATCCTGATCAGCGGTATGGTCACGCACAGCTTCGGCCTGCCCAACGGTTCGCCCGAATTCCGCTACTGCTCCCACGAAATGATCGAGGAGCACAACCACACCCTTATGTTCCAGGAGATGGTCAACCGGATCGGCATCGACGTTCCCGGTATGGGACCGCTCGTGCGCAAATTCAAGTACATCGGCGCGCCGGTGGCCGCGCTGTTCCCGAACCTTTTCTTCATGGCCGTGCTCGCGGGTGAGGAGCCGATCGACCACATTCAGAAGGCGATCCTGCGCTCGGGGGAGGATGTGCATCCGATCATGCGGGGCGTGATGGCGATTCACGTCGCCGAGGAGGCGCGCCACATTTCCTTCGCGCACGAATTCCTCCAGCAGCATGTGCCCGAGAAGAATGCGGCCAATAAGCTGGTGCTCTCGATCGTTATGCCGATCGTCATGTTCATCCTCGGTCGCTCGATTTACACCCCGCCCCGGTCGTTCTTCAAGGAGTTCGATATTCCGGAGGAGGTGCGCAAGGAGCTGTTCTACGGCTCTGAGCAGGCCAAGCGGGAGTTCAGCGACTTCTTCGGCGATGTACGCACATTGGCCGCTGACATCGGCCTGATGAACCCCATCGGCAAGGCGGTCTGGAAGTTGCTGAAGATCGACGGCCACACCACCCGCTACCGCTCCGAGCCGCTGCGCTCGGCCAAGGCCGGCTGACGTGCCGTACGTCGTCACGCAGTCCTGCTGTAGCGATGCGTCCTGCGTCTACGCCTGCCCGGTCAACTGTATCCATCCCACGCCAGACGAACCCGATTTTCTGACGGCGGAGATGCTGTATGTCGACCCGCAGGCGTGCGTGGACTGCGGCGCGTGTGCGAGTGCGTGCCCGGTCGATGCCATCACATCGTCGAAGAAGCTGACCGACGAGCAGAAGCCGTTCATCGAGATCAATGCCGACTTCTATCGGCAGGCGCGCCTGCGCCCGCTGCTGGCGAAGCCGGTGCCCGCGGCCGAGATCCACACCGAGCGTCAGCCGCTGCGGGTGGCGATCGTCGGATCCGGCCCCTCGGCCATGTACGCGGCCGACGAACTGCTGACCCAGCCCGACGTCACTGTGACGGTCTTCGATCGACTTCCGGTACCCCATGGACTCGCCAGATACGGCGTCGCGCCGGATCATGACAGGACCCGGCAGGTGAATAAGCTCTTCGATATCATCTCGGCACAGCCCGGTTTCGGGTCGTATCTGAATATCGAAGTGGGCAAACATATTTCGCATGCGGATCTGCTCGCGCACTTCCACGCGGTGATCTACGCGGTCGGTGCGTCCTCGGATCGTAAGCTCGGCGTTGCAGGAGAAGGGTTGGCGGGCAATGTATCCGCCACCGACTTCGTCGCCTGGTACAACGGACATCCGGATCACGCCGAGCGAACCTTCGATCTGTCGCAACGTCGGGCGGTCATCGTGGGCAATGGCAATGTGGCTCTCGATGTGGCGCGCATTCTGGCCAGCAATCCGGAGACATTGGCGGGCACCGATATTGCACCGCATGCGCTGAAGGCACTGCGGGAGAGCAAGGTCGAGGAAGTGGTCGTGCTCGGTCGGCGCGGTCCTCTCGAATCCGCTTTCACCGTACCGGAATTCGTAGGACTGCTCGGTGCAGATGTCGATATCGTCATCGAGGGCGAACTGCCTGCGGTGACCGACGAGCTGCCGTATCAGGTCGAGCAGAAGCTACGGTTACTGCACAGCGTGGCCGAGCGGCCGCTCGGCGCGCGCAAGCGGATCGTCTTCCGGTATCTGGCCGCGCCGACCGCGATTCTCGGCACGGACGAGGTAGCCGGTATCGAGGTGAGCCGCAACGAACTCGTCACCGATCCGGATGGTCGCGTTCGTGCGGTGGCGACGGGGGAGACCGAGCGGTTGGATGCCGGGCTGGTGCTCACCTCGGTGGGTTATCGCGGTGTTGCTGTGCCCGGCTTGCCGTTCGACGAGCAGGCCGCCGTGATCCCGAACCTGAACGGTCGCGTGCTGGAACAGTCCGGTGGTGCGGTGCTGCCCGGAATCTATGTCACCGGCTGGATCAAGCGCGGTCCCACCGGATTCATCGGCACCAACAAATCCTGTGCGCAGGAGACGGTTCGGCAGTTGGCCGATGATTTCAACGCCGGTAGGCTGCGTGAACCCGCCAGTAGCGCAACGGATTTCGACCATCTGGTGCATCGTCGTCGGCCCTCGGTCGTGGCTCGCCGAATCGCGGTACGAACCGGTATCGTGCGCCGTCTGTTCGCCCGCGCCTAGCGGCGCATGCGCGCCCATGTCTCATTCGAGCTGTGTAACGGATTTCGCCCCCCGTCGACATGATGGTTGCGCGGTAGGGTCCGTGACGACGGTTGGCACCTCGGCGCACGGCGACGCGATGAGGGCGAGTGCCGGGCCGAGGTGCCGATTGGCGACTATTTGGCGGTGAATCCACCGTCGATCGCGAGTGCCGCGCCGGTGATGAAGCTGGCCTCATCGCTGAGCAGGTAGGCGCAGAACGAGGCGATCTCCTCCGGCGTGCTGATCCGGCCGAGCGGGTGCAGTGCGGCGATGGCCGCTTCACCCTCGGGGGTCGCGCCCATCGAGTTGCGGAAAGCTGGCGTGTCGACCGCGCCGGAGACCAGCGCGTTGACGCGAACGCCCTGTTCAGCGGCCTCTAGCGCCACCGCGCGAGTCAGCCCGACGACACCGTGTTTGGCCGCCACATACGGTGCCACCGAACCCATGCCGACCACACCGAGGTTCGAGGCGTTGTTGAGGATCGCGCCGCCGCCCGAGGCGACAATGGCCGGAACCTGGTGGCGCAGACCGTAGAACACGCTGGTCAGATTGAGTTCGAGGTCGGCGCGCCACCCCGCCTCGTCGATCTGCTCGACCGGGCCGAAGGCGTTGACGGCGCCCGCATTGTTGAATGCCGCGTCCAGACGCCCGTATTCGGTGATTGCCGCCTGCGTCAGTCGGGCCACATCGTCCTCGATGGTGACATCGGTCGGTACGAAGATCGCCCGGCCGCCCGCCGCGCGGATATCGGTCGCGACCTGCTCGCCCGCGTCTTTACCACGGGCGCCGAGTACCACCGCCGCACCCTCGGCCGCCGCTCGCGTGGCCACCGCCTTGCCGACACCCGAGCTGGCCCCGGTGATGAGCACCACCTTGTCCGCGAAACGCGTAGACATCGTTTTCGAATTCCCTTCTCGCCCTGATGATTTCATGGTCGATGAGATGGCGTGGGATGTTGTTTCGTCCGTGCGCTCGCTCATCGCTGAATCCAGTCAACTGGGCGGGGAGTGGTAGTGCTAGCGGAAATCAGCCGTTACATTTGATGTGTCATGCTCCCGTGTTCGGGATGCTCGCACTATGAAATCAATAGCGTTGGCAATGATTTGGTTACCGACCAGTCGGTGTGGGTTGTCGGTTCTGGGCGGTTCGATTGTTTAAGGCAGATGAGGGGCCCGGTTCGAGTTACTGTGCGGTAGCGGAATCTGGCTTACTGCAGTGGAATCGGGCCTTCGGTCGCGAAACGCCGATCGTCCAGAGGACTGAATGAATCTTTCTCGTGCGATCTAGCTGGGGATTTGACGGAGAGTCAACGGAAGTCAAACGTTTCATATCAATTCGACATCCGAATCAATCCGGTAGCAGCTAACCTGTGGGTGCTGTTTGGGAAGCGACCGCGGCCACATGGATCTCCTATGTGATGGACGTGGTCTCGGTGCGTTGACGGGATAGCGAATGACTACAGGTCTGGGTTTCAGCATCGGTTCAGTGAACTCTGTTTCCGCCATGGTGACCGGCGAGCGACCGTTGTCGTCGGTGCGGACGCGCCGCACGGCGGTGACCTTCGACAGTGCGGGTGGCATCCGAATCGGTGGAATCCCCCAATTCGATATGGCGGTGACGGATTTCGCTGATCTGGCGCGAGATCCGGAGTCGGTCATCGTGGGCGGTCGCTTCTGGTCGCCCGCGAACCTGGTCGCCGCCGTGGTGAACGGCCTGCTCGAATCCTTCCCGCCGACCGCGGGAGCCGTGGCCACCTATCCCGCATGCTATTCCGATAAGCAGCTGTCGCTGCTGCAGCAGGCATTGAATCTAGCCGGGGCCGCGGATGTGCTGCTCGTACCCGAACCAGTCGCGGCCGCGGAGTGGCTCGAACAGGAACGCGGACCGCTGGAGTCCGGATTCGTGCTGGTGTACGACCTCGGTGGGTCCAGCCTCGATGTGTCGATGGTGCGGGTAGGACCCGATTGGGACGATCATCCGATCGTCGGAAAGTCCGTGCGCTCATACGATTTCGGCGGTCGACCGCTCGGTTCGATGATCGCGCGCTATGCCCGGGTCGCCGAACCCGGCGACAACGGTTCGATGCTGCAGATGACCTCGATTGTCGATATCACGAGTATGCGCGACCAGCACATCCGGGATTCCCTCGATGTGGTGCACGAATGCGTGGAATCGACGGGGCGGTGCCTGTCCGATATCAGCTGCATCCTGCTGGTCGGCGGTGCCACCCGTCCCGTCGATGTCGCGCGGACTCTCGCCGAACTCGGCCGACCGGTGGTGATGTCGACCGATCCGGGCCAGACCGTCGCCGTCGGGGCCGCCAGCTATGCGGCCCGCACCTTCGCCCCACTCGCGACCGGTGGTCGGCATCGAGCGCCGAAGATAGCCGTATTCTCCAGTGCCGCAGTGGCTTCCGCAGTGGCGGTATCGGCCGTCACGGTATTCGGCGGCCCGAATATTTCGCAGATGCCGTCCCTGGTGGATGCCTCGCCGGGCAGCTTCCCGATGGACAACTTTCTGTTCGAGCCCCATGTCGAGGCGCTCGCCGGGGCCGGTTCCGCTGCGGTTGGTTGGGCGAGCACAGCGGCGGGCTTCGGCTCTTCCGGCCGACCGGCATACGGGATCGCGCCCGTCGCCCATACGACACCTCTCGGACCATCGATCGGCCCCTCCGTAGCCGAATCACATGGCGGACGACACAGCGAACCACGCGGTGGGACCGCATATTCCGGTGGTGGCACCTACGCCAACCCGGCGCAGTTCCTGAACCCCCTGCCCTTCACCCGAAGTCCGCGGGCGATCCCAGCCGCGCCCGCTGTTGGCACGCCTATTCCGAGCGTTAGCCTTCCGGGCTCGGTTCCCGCCCCGGGTAATTCGGTACCCGGTGGCACCGCGACGACCCCGGGTACCGGAATTCCGGCGACTGGCGGTACCTCGACTGTTGACGGTGCACCGGGCTCGACGACGAACGAAACATCCACCGAAACTGCGACATCGGGCGGCAGCGGGTCCGGCGGTAGCCCGGGTAATGCATCCGGCGGTGCGACTTCGGGCACCAGCGGTGCAACGTCGGGGGATTCCACGAGCGGCGGTTCGTCGGAAAGTACCGCCGATGGGGCGACAAATACTGGCACTTCAGGTGGTTCGACGGGCGGCAGTACCTCGGGTGGTTCGGCGAGCAATGGTGCTTCGAGCTCGACTGGTGGCGGTGGTTCGGCGAGCAATGGTGCCTCGGGCTCGACTGGTGGTGATGCTTCGGGTGGTTCGGCGAATGGCAGTGCCTCGGGCTCGACTGGAGGTGGCGCTTTGGGTGGTTCGGCGAATGGCGGTGCCTCCGGAGGCTCCACCAGCGGTGGTGCTTCGGGAGGTTCGACGAGCGGTGGTATGTCGGGCGACTCGACCAATGGCGGCAGGTTCGGCGGTTCGACCGGTGGCGGCACCTCAGGCGGGACCAGCGTCGGTTCGGCCGGAGGCACCTCGGGCAGCGGAAGGTCCTCCGGCGGGACCACTTCCGGCGGTAGCACCGGTGGCACCTCGTCCGGCGGGATTTCCTCACACGGTACGGGCGGCTTCGGTGGCGGCGGCGGTGCCCGCAGGTAGTCCGCTGTAGTACTGCTCGAGCGACCCGCAACGCCTCTACGCACCGAACTGCGATCGTCCACTGAGCGAGCCCGAGGGGGTCGGAGCCTGCTATGGCTCCGATCGGCGGAACGGGCATTGGCCGATTGTGGGCGTGGCCCGCAGGGTGACCGTCCGGCACTAACTTTCGGGCGTTTCAGCAGTGCCTAGGCTTGCGCGGCGCAGCCTCACAAGAGGCGCGATCGTCCCGCCGCGCGGGTGGCCGAGACGGGCGCTAGAAGTGCGCGAATCTCGAGATGGGATGCTGCTGTTCGTGCCGTCGGTGCATAGGCGGCCTTACAGCTGTTTTGGTGCGGTGGCACTTCGTGCCGAAATCCTTTGGTGATCAGAGTGGAGCTGCTCCAGTGGATGTGGCCTAGCCGAGGTTGGAGTCCGCAAGTACGCAGTGGGGCGCGAGCCAGGAAGATATCACCGCCGCAGGGTCGGCGGTTGGGTGAAAGTCGCTGGTCTGGACGGCTGTTGGTTGCGCGGCGGACGGTCACGTGACGGCGTTGATCAGCACTGTTGTCGGGAGTCGCACATCTTGTGGCGCTGGGAAGAGGGGCGGTCTCGATGAAGAAGTGCTGCTGTTGACGTGCGGGGTATCGGCGAGGGGTGGGGAGATTCGGACCGGTCGAATTCCGGTGACGCCGAGTGCCATAGCGATGCACAATGGGTTGGTGGTACATGGGGGACCTCAGCTTATTGCGCTGGATGTCGATGGAACGTTGCTGCAGACGGGATCGCCGGTCAGTGAACGGGTGATCGGTGCGGTGCGGGCGGCGGTGGAGGCGGGGGCGCATGTGGTTGTGACGACCGGGCGGACATTGATGACGACGCGGCCTGTGCTGCAGGAGCTCGGGCTGATCGACGGACATGCGTTGTGTTCCAACGGCGCAGTGCACATTGATGTGGCGAAGGGGGAGCCGGTGGCGGTGCAGACCTTCGACCCGGCCCCCGCGGTCGTGGCCTTGCGCGCGCTGTTTCCCGAGATGATCTTCGCGGTGGAGAAGGTCGGCATCGGCACCTGGGCGACGGGGGCGAGTCCGGGTGAATTCTCGATCGGCGAATACGTTCTCGTCGATGACGGCGCATTGAGCAGCGAGCCCACCCCTCGACTCAACGGCTGGTGGCCCGACGGTTCCCTGGAAGAGATGCTGCGCCTGCTCACCCGACTGCGGGTACCGGGTGCCAGCTGGGTGCACGGCGAATTCGGCCCGTGGCTTACCGTTTCCCGTCGCGGCGTCTCCAAGGGGTGGGCATTGGAGCGGCTACGCACCGCACTCTGCATCCCCCGCGCCGCCACCCTCGCCATCGGCGACGGCTACAACGACCGCGAAATGCTGCACTGGGCAGGACATTCCGTAGCAATGGCGAATGCCCCGAACGAGGTCCACACCTGGGCCGACGAAATCGCCGACGATGTCGCCGAAGACGGCGTCGCCAAAATCCTGGAACGCTGGTTCGTCCACTGACCTGGACCGTTGCTCACCATGCGTTGGTGGCGGCAAACATCGAGAGAGCCCCTCAACCAGAGCATTCTCGAGGCAAGGCGAGCCATGGGCCTGTGGAGAGGCGGTACTCGAGAATGTGCGACCACCAATGCTTCTCGGGGTGGTGAAGAGTTCGGGTGGGATTGCGAGGGCGGGCGGATCTGCGAGCACTGCCGCCACCGTTGCCTTCTTCAGAGCAAAGTGAACCTCGGGCGGGGTTGGTAAGCGCGGGCAAAACCTCGAGAGCGCCGGGCTGCCAAGCATTCCGAGGCACGGCATGCTCAGGGTGGCGTCGTGAAGGAGTGGGCAAAGCCTGAGAAAGGCCCGTCACCGCCGTCAGTATCGGGGGCAGGGCATGTCTCGGGTGC
Organism: Nocardia sp. NPDC049737; assembly: GCF_040674755.1. Taxonomy (NCBI): domain Bacteria; kingdom Bacillati; phylum Actinomycetota; class Actinomycetes; order Mycobacteriales; family Nocardiaceae; genus Nocardia; species Nocardia sp. NPDC049737. The sequence continues at coordinate 321,390 of NZ_JBFANH010000001.1, forward strand.
TGTCACGGAGGGGCGAACGGCGAGGGTGCCCCGCCACCGAGGATTCTCGGGGCAGGGCATGCTTCGGGGCGTCGCGGAGGGGTGGTTGGGTGGGTAGATCATGCGAGCAACTTCGCCATTCTCAGAGCAAGTGAACCTTGGCAGGCGTCGCGAAAGGGCGAGCAACCAGCGAGAGCGCCGGGCTGCCAAGCATTCTCGGGGCAAGGTATGCCTTGGCGCGAAGGTGGGCAAACCGCGCGAACGCCTGCCATTGCATTCTCGGGCAGCTGGGGCAGGCGCTTTAGGGGCGGCTGAGTATCGCCAGGTAGTGGGGGTTTTGCATGATGCCGAGGATGTTGCCGAAGGGGTCGACCACTGATGCGGTGATGAAATCTCCGTTGCCGCGTGGGGTGATCGGCTCGTACTCCTCGGCTCCGAGGGCGAGTAGGCGGTCGAAGCTTGCCTGCACATCGTCGACATGCCAGTGCAGGATGGATCCGCCAGGTGCGTTCTGCGCACCGGCGGGTGCGAATTTGCGGTTGATGATTCCCAGTTCGTGCTGGTAGTCGCCGATGCGGAATTCGTAGTATCCGCCGGGCACTGCGTAGTACGGGGCGTAGCCGAGCAGGTCGGTGTACCAGTCTTTCGCGGCCTCGAGGTCGTCGGCATAGAACGAAACGGTGGCCATTCCTCGCAACATCTTGGTCTCCTCTGATCGGGGTCTTGTGATCCATAGTTGCGCCTAAAGTGCTCACCGAATGAGCACTTTAAGCGGCAGAATTGTGCTCATGCGAGCAGACCGATTGGTGGCGACCCTGTTGCTGATGCAGACCCGTGGGCGCGTGACGGCTGCCGAGATCGCCGCCGAACTCGAGGTTTCGGTCGCGACCGCGCGCCGGGATCTGGAGGCGCTCTCGGCGGCAGGAGTTCCGGTCTATCCGCAGTCGGGCCGCGGTGGTGGCTGGTCGCTGGTGGGCGGCGCACGCACGGATCTCAGCGGCCTGACCGAACCGGAGGCGCGGGCGCTGTTCCTTTTGGCCGGACCGTCCGCGAGCGCGGTGCCCGAGGTTAAATCGGCGCTGCGCAAACTGGTGCGTGCCCTCCCGCGGACCTTCCGCACCGATGCGCAGGCCGCGGCCGACGCGATCGTGATCGATCCCGCGCGCTGGGGTGAGCGCGATCAAGCTCGGCCGAAGCTCGTCGAATTGTTGCAGCGCGCGGTGGTCGAGCGCCGCAAGGTGCAACTGACATATCAGCGGCCGGGGGAGCGTACCCGGCGCGTCGTCGACCCGTGGGGCCTGGTCGACAAGGACGCCACCTGGTATCTCATCGCAGGCACCGACCGTGGTAGGCGCACCTTCCGCGTCGACCGAATCGTCGATGCCGCGATAACAGACGAAATTGCCCACCGCCCAGTTGATTTTGATCTGTCCACGGCGTGGCAGGCGGTCGTCGGCGAGGTCGAACAACGTCGTGCCGCGACATCGGCCATCGCACTCATTGCGCCGCAACTACTTCCGATTCTGCGCAAGCAGCAGGGGCGACATTGTGCGGTGGACGGTCCGGTCGCCGACGGACGCGTTCAGGTCCGTATTACCGCGCCGACCCCGCGCATGATCGCCCAACAATTGGCGGGCTGGGGTGCCGAAATCGAGGTGCTGGCACCGCGATCCGTACAGGCGGAGTTGGCCGTGCTCGGCGCCGAACTCGTCGATCGATACCGTGAGTGACCGCGCGGCGAATCGAATCTCGCAGATCGATTCGTGCACCGCGAGTGATCACGATATGCGCTTCGCGACTAATGAAAACGCTTGTGTCACAGGGATTTACCATTGCAAAGCAGTCCGCTATAAATAGTTTCAGCCGGTTCATCGCGGACGGCCAGTCGATAAATACGACGTCGGGCCAATGCGCGCCGGACGCCATCCCGCAGGTGCTGCCCTGACTTGCATTCACTAGGGGTTCGGCGTTTGCGAGCGCCGATCAGGTATCAGGCTCGGCGGGTGCAAACGCCGAGAAGATGCGCACTCGGCGTACGCAAACGCCGAGGAGGAAGACCGCTGGGCCGCGTCCGAGTAGACGCGGCCCGTCCGGTCCGATCAGTGTGCCGGTTGGGGTAGCAGTCCGTGCAGTGCGCGCACCATCTCAGTGGCCACTACCGCATGCCCGCTCATCGTGAAATGGATGAGATCAGCGCTCATCACATCCGGCCGCAGCCGCAGCGGATGGTCCCATAACTCCACCAGCACGGCGTCGTAACGCGTGGCCAACTCGCGGGTGATGTCGTTGAGCGCCGCCATCCGTTCCCGCATCGGGCGCATCGCGGCCATCCGCTCCACTTCCCACACATCGGCGAGGGTGAAGGTGCTCACCTGCGCTCCGCTGCGGGCCAGCGCGCCGAAGATCGAGTCGAGATTCGCGCGCAGCTCGTCGAGATTGCCGCCGGGAGCGAACAGATCGTTTCCGCCGCAGCTGATGTGCACCAGGTCCGGCGCGAATTCGAGCACCCGCGGCAGTTGGTCGGCGCGCACCTGTGCGGATGTTGCGCCGATCCGGCCGGTATTCAAATAGGCCAGAGCGGGATTGGCCGCCGTCAACACCGTGGCGACGCGATCTGCCCATCCGGTGGTGTCGTACCCGGGACACGGATCGCCGACGCCCTGGGCGATCGAATCCCCGAGTACCGCGTAGCGCTGCCAGGTCGCATCGGCGAGCAGTTCGAGTGCGGCGGTGCGCGACAACAGCATCGGATCGTTGGCTTCGGTCCGAATATCTTCGTGTGTCAAGGTGACTCCTAGCTTTGAGCGGGAACGGCAACACGGACGCGCGCTGGAATCGCGATTACCAATGCGGACGCGATACCGATGCCCGCGCAAACAGCGAACAGCGTGTGGAAGGCGGCCAGCGCATCGTCGGCATTGGCGGCGAATACCGCGGCAAGCACCGCGACACCGAGCGCGCCCCCCACCTGTCTGGCCGTCAGATTCATCCCGATTCCAGCCGCAAAGCGTTGCGGCGGAATCGAACTCGCGGCCGCGGTGCCGAGCACCGTCACGACGATCCCGACGCCGCCGCCACCGAATAGCCCGGCCGGTACCCACGCGGACCACAGTGCCGGTGTCGGTCCGAAGGCATCGGTGCTCATCCAGACATTGGTGCCGGTGTACATCAGCGCCCCGAGGACACCGAGCCAGCGCCGAGTGCTCGCCGCCGTGACGCGACCGGCGATCGTCGCGGTCACCATCGAGGACACCGCGCCCACCGTCAATGCGGCCGCCGAACCGAGCACCGAATACTGCCAGATCGCATCGAGGAACAGCGGTCCGGCGAGCAGCCAGGCGAACATGGTCGCACCGAACACGAACGAGGCGGCATTGGCCAGCGCATACGGCCTGCTCTGCCACAACTCGACCGCGATGGCCGGATTATGGTGACGCGCGGAGCGAACCAGCGCGGCCAGGATCAGCAGTGCGCCGACGCCGAGCGCGGCGAGTGTGCCGGGTGCGGTCCAACCCCATCGCTGCCCCTCGGTGACTGCGGCGACCACACCGCCGAGTCCCATGGCAATGGCAATTGTGCCGACCGGGTCGGGCAGCGCACTGCCGGGTTGGCGGGTGTCGGGCACCGGAACTCGCAGCCCAGGCACGATCAGCGCGATCGCCACCGGGATATTGATGACGAATACCGCTCGCCAGCCGAATGTCTCGACCAGCGCGCCGCCGATCGCCGGACCGACCACGGCGGCGAAACCGCCTGCGGCCGACCAGGCTCCGATGGCCGCGCCAATCTTTTCCCGCGGCGTAACGGTGAGGACGAGTCCGAGTGCCGATGGCACCATCAGCGCGGCCGTGGCACCTTGCAGCAGGCGTCCGGCGATGAGCCAGCCCGCGGTGGGCGCCAGGCCGCACAGCAAGGATGTCACGGCGAAACCGACCAGTGCGATCAGGAACAGTCTGCGCCGTCCGATGGTGTCGGCGAAGCGGCCCGCGGGGGTGAGCAGTGCCGCGAAGGCGATGGCATATCCGCTGACCACCCAGGTCAGCGTGGTTGTCGCGGTACCGGGAAAGTCGCGGGCGATCGAGGGGAAGGCGATATTGACGACGGACAGATCCAGGAAGGCGATGAACGCTGCGCCACAGGCGATGACGAGCGTGCGCACGGCGGCCTTCGAGGTCGGCGGACTGTCGGTCCGCGCGGACACTTCGGTCATGGGGGAGATCCTTCGGTGAGGCGAAATCTAAACGTACGACCGTTCGTGCAATAAAAGTACGACCGTCCGTTCGTATTCGCAACCCGATAGTGGAAGAATGACGACATGGCAGAGTCGATAACCACCACGCAGGGCACTGATCAGCGCCTCGCCAAAGGCGCTCGTTCCCGGGCCTCGATTGCCAGACATGCCGCCGACGTCGCCTCCATCGAAGGGTTGACGGGCTTGAGCATCGGCCGTCTGGCGACCGACCTCGGCATCAGCAAAAGCGGTATAGCCACCCTGTTCGGCACCAAGGAAGCACTGCAGGTCGCAGCGGTGAAGGTGGCTCGCGAGGCCTTCGTCGAACGAGTGATCGCGCCGAGCCTCGCCGAACCGCGCGGCTTACTGCGCCTGCGCGCCCTCATGGATCGCTGGTTCGACCACATCACCGACCCGACATTCCCGGGCGGGTGCTTCCGGGTGGCCACCATCGCCGAATTCGACAGCAGGCCCGGACCCGTCCGCGACGCCATCGCCGAGGATCACAGCGAATGGCTCGACTTCTTGGCCAAGCAGATTCGGCGCGCTCAGGAACAAGGCGATCTCACCGACCGCGACGCCGATGCCATGGCTTTCGAATTCGACGCGGTGATCAGCGCAGCCAATACCGCCCAACAGATGGGTGATGAGCGCGGTGTCGCCACCGCGCACACCATCGTGAACGCGCTACTGAGCTGAGCTCCCTGCGACATCCACCGATGCGTGCTTACGCACCGGGACTCAGTAGGCGTGATCTGGAGCAGGTGCGGTGAATCGCGGCAAATCGGCGATGAGTTCGGACAGCTGACGGCCGGTTCGCAGCACGGTGCCGTCCGGACGGACCAGAGCACCGCGTCCGCGCCTGAGCCAGCGTCGCAGGTCGGTCCTAGCGATAACGACCACACCGCCGCGCTGTTCGATCTCGCGGCGCTGTGCCGGTGTCGGGTGGATAGCGGTGACGATCGCGAAACGGCCCGCCGCGATATCGTCGAAACGACGGCCGTCGAGCAGTGCGTTCGGGACGAGTTTGCCCGCCAGACCTCGGTAGAAGCGATGCGCCACAACAAGTTCGGATCGGTGTAGCGGCGGCGTCTGGCCATTGGTGACCAGCTCGGCGAAGCCGGGCAACCGGTGCAACCGTGGCGCGATGAGTCGGCGCAGCAGATTTCCGAATTCGCCGCCGTCGGTCATGGCACGTCCGATGAACTTGGCGAGCCGAATCATGGCGTGCGCGTGCGGCTTTCGCTCGATCTCGTAGGTATCGAGCACGCTCGCGGGCAGGTCTTCGCTGAGAACGCCCGCGAGCTTCCAGGCGAGGTTGGTCGCATCGCGTAGCCCAGCGCCCATGCCCTGGCCGATGAACGGTGGGGTCAGGTGGGCCGCGTCGCCGAGCAGGAAGATCCGGCCGCAACGCCAGCGGTCGGCGAGCTGGGCGCGGAAGGTGTATTCTGCGACTCGCACGAGCCGCAGTTCCTCGGCCGGGGTGTTCCCGATCCACGGCGCGATCAGTGGCTGCAGGCTCGTCAAATCGCGGTAATCTGTGGCGGTTTCACCGGGACCGAGCCGGAATTCCCAGCGGTAGCGCGTGGTTCCGATTCGCATATAGGTCGCGGCGCGAACAGGATCGCAAACCTGGTGTACGCCTTCCCATTCTCCGAAGTCGGCAGTGGTGTCGACATCGATGACGAGCCAGCGCTGCGCGAAGTTCAGGTCGCGCAGCGTGGCTCCGATGGCGGAGCGGACCACGCTGTTGGCGCCGTCGCAGCCGAGCACATATCCGGCCAGGACCGACTCGACGGCACCAATGACGCGATCGGTGAAATCAACACGCACGCAATCATTTTCCTGCGTCACGGTGACGACCTCGGCATTGCCGCGGAGGGTGATGCCGGGATACCGTCGCACATTCGCGCGCAGGATTGCTTCGAGCTCCGGTTGGTCGAATAGGTTCGCCTCCGGGTACCCATTGGCGCCGCCCGCCCGATCGCGATCGAATTGAGCGAGTACCCGCATATCGGGATCGATCAACCGCAGGCCGAGCGCGGGGCGCGAGATCGCGTCGAAGTCGTCGCCGACGCCGAGACGTGCCAGGATCCGGCGGATTTCGCCGTCGAGATGGACCGCCCGTGGCTGCGGGTATATGTCGTTCCACCGTTCCAGCACCAGGGTTTCGATACCGTATTCGGCCAGTAGTGTCGCCACGGTGAGCCCCGTGGGGCCCGCGCCGACGACGACCACCGGAACCGCGTTCATCGGCTCGCTCCACTCACGAGATTCATTGCCGGACCACGACTTTCCAGCGGATGGCGTATCGGCCGAGGACCTCGGCCGCGGCATCTTCGGCGGCGGCATCTTCGGCGGTGGGGTCCACTTCGACGGTCGCGACGATCGCCCCGTCTTCTACTGCCGCCGTGACGGACCGCACGCCGGCGACCTGCTCGAGTGCGTCCTGCAGTTCCCGTCGAGTAGCATCCGCGCGCAGCCCGAGCTTGTACGGCTTACCGACATCGGTAACGGGCAAAGCGTCCAGGATCACAACGGATTTCGGCACCGCCGCCGGTTCGGGCACCCGCTCGCCCGCCCACGCGAGCAGTTCGGATTCGGTGATATCGGCACCGGCTCCGAGCGTGACATAGGCGATAGGTACTTCACCGGCGTGGACATCGGGACGTCCGACCGCACCGGCCGCGGTCACCTGCGGATGTGCCAGCAGGGCGTCCTCGATCAGCGCCGGGTCGATATTGTGCCCGCCACGGATGATGAGATCCTTGGCGCGGCCGTGCAGGTGGATGAAACCGTCCGCATCGATGTGCGCGAGGTCGCCGGTATCGAGCCAGCCGTCGACCGTGGTGCCGAGCCCGTCGAGAATGTGGCCGCGCTCATCGCGGCCGGTCACGTAGCCGGCGAAAACTGTTGGGCCACTGATCTCCAGTACTCCGATCGCGCCGGCGGACAGCGGCTCCCGGTCGCCCGCGCGCACCACACGCACCTGCTGGTAGGGCATCCGCTGCCCGACCGCACCCGGTCGCGGAACGTCCGGATAACTGCGCGCGCTCGCGCAGGTCGCCTCGGTGAGTCCGTAGCCTTCGACCAGGGTGACACCGGTGTGTGTCTGGAAGTTCGCCCGCGTCGCGGGCGGCAGCGGTGACGCGCCGACCATCGCATAGCGCAGACTGCTGATCTCGGCGTCGACCGGGCATTGCGCCAGCACGGCATATACGGTCGGGACCGCGCTCATCGCGGCCACACTATAGTGCGCCACGATCTTCCAGAATTCGCCGTACAGCGCGAGATCGCGGTAGCCGAGCGGTCCGGCCCACACCACCGGCTGCCCCTTGAACAGCGGCGCGAGCAGCGTCACCACCAGGGCATTGACATGGAACAGCGGGAGTGCGGCGAAGATCGTCGCATCCGCGTCGAGCAGGGAGTTGGCGGCGATCATCCACGCATTGGCGATCTCACCGGAGTGGGTGTGGGCGGCCAGTTTCGGTACACCAGTGGTGCCGCCGGTGTGGAACAGCGCGGCTAGATCGTCGGAGGCGGGAGCTGTCCGGCGAATGTGTCCGAATCTTCCTCGGCGGCGAGCTCATCCAGATAGCCGAGGTGTACACCGTCGATCACCGGCAGCGGGTGCGGCTCGGCGGCGCCGGTGGGGCGCAGTACGAATACGGCGTCGAGCAGTGCGTCATTCGCCAGCGCGAGCGCGGATTCCCATGTCTCGGTGGCGAGTTCGGGCCCGGACGCGATCAGCACTCTGGCACCGGAGCGGCGCAGCAGCTCCACGATGTGCCGACCGGACATCGCGCCATTGATGGGTGCGGCGATACCGGCCAGCTGCGCGGCGAGCGTCGCGGGAATCAACTCCGCGCAGTTGGGCGACATCAATGCGACCGCATCGTCGCGTCGGATACCCAACCGGTACAGCAGATTCGCATAGCGGTGCACCTCGGCAAGGAGTTCGGAGTAACTGCGCCGCACGGGTTCTCGCCACCGAGCCGCCTCCGGCAGTACGGTGAGCGCGTTTCGATCGGACCAGAGTTCGGTGGCCCGGACCAGCAGTGCGTAGGTCGATTCCGGCAGGCCGCGTTCGGCCAGTGGCACGGATTCGATCTCGGCCAGGTCGCCGGGGCCGCAGTAGCGCGGCCACAGCAGATCCGTTGTCGTCATGTTCACCGTGCGTACCGCACAACCGTGCGCTGGCGACCCAGGTCGATCGCGCCGTCATCGGTGGCCACGGTGGCCTCGATGACATCGCCGTCGCGCAGATACTTAGGGTTCTTGGCCTGACCCTTGAAGAACAGCTTCCACTTCGTCGCCGCCGGGAGCAGGGAGGCGATGATCTCGACCGGCTTCGGCGGGGCACTGATCGCGGTGCCGATAGGGGTGCCGGTTAGCAGCAGATCGCCCGCATCGAGTCGCTGGAATCGGGTCAGCGCCTGCAGTGTCTCGACGGGGGAGTAGATCATATCGGCGACCGTCATGTCCTGGCGCACTTCACCATTGACCCACAGCCGCAACCGCAGATCGGTGAATCGCTTCAGCTCGTCGGCATCGAGCAGCACCAGCGCCGGACCGACCGGTGTAAAGGTCGGATACGACTTCGCCTCGTAGAACTGGGTTTTCGGCAATTGCACATCGCGTGCCGAAACATCATTGGTCACAACGAGACCGGCGACGTAATCGCCGATATTTTCGGCGGTGATGGCGGTCCCGACCGGCATCACCTTACCGAAGACCAGTCCGATCTCCACCTCGTAATCCAGCAGCCGCACATGCGCGGGCCGGATGACATCGTCGAGCGGGCCGCTGATCGAACCCGAGGATTTGCGGAAGAACGTCAACGGTACGGTCTCCGGGTCTGCGCCCGAATCCCGCACGTGGGACGCGAAATTCGTCATCTGTGCGACCACCCGGCACGGTGCGGTCACCGGTGACACCAGCGCGAGGCTCTCGACAGGGACGATCTCGGTACTCGATGCACTCGCCGCCAGCGCCTGCCGGTCGGCGAGCAACTGACCGGTGGTGGTCGCCGCGGTATCCACCCGCGCGGCCCCAGCCGGCGTCGATACCCACCAGGCGTCGGCGGTTCGGAGAACGGAAATGGTCATGAGTTGGCAACTTTCAGTAGACCGCGTAGGCGGTGCAGATCGAATTCGTTGTCGGCACGCAGCGCGTCGAATACGCCGCGCAATTCGCGGACCGATTCCCGGCCGGGTTTGAGGCCGAGGAAGTCCTTGGTGGCGGGCGGTCCCCATTGGGCCAGCCCGGATGCGGTCATCGGCGCCCAGCCGGGCTCCAGCGTGGAGTCGAACATGTCGCCATCGCTGAAGTGCTCGACCAGGAACCCGTCCGGGTCGCGCCAGTAATCGAATATCTGGCTGCCCTGGATATGCCTGCCGATACCCCACGACCGGTGGTACCCGTGGTCGAGCAGGTATTCCCCGCCCGCCGCCAGGGCATCTAGGTCGGCGACCTGATAGGCGGAGTGCACATACCGGTTGACCGGGCCGAGCACCAGCGCGAGCGTGTGATGGTCGGCGGGGGTGCGGCCGCGGTCACAACGGATGAAGCTCATGATCGGGCCGCGGTCACGTTGTTTCGGGTAGTAGAGGAAATCGCTGACGATCAGGCCCAGGTGTTTCAGGTACCAGTCGAGCGTCTCCCGGTAGCGGGTCGTCTGCACCACCACATGCCCGAGCCGCTGCACCTTCGCGGGTTCGCGCGTCGGGCGTTGGGTCTGGTTGGCGCGCGGCGTTTCGTGGCCGAAATTGAAGGTGTGTGGCTGCTGGGCGGGCAGGGCGGCGAGCACATGGGTATCGGCGACCACCCGCACCCGCAATCCGCTCGGGTCCGGCAGGTCCACGGCGACGCCACCGATGCTCTCCGGCAGCGGTACCGGCTCGGGTCCGTTGGCCTGGGCGAGCCGGAACAGGTCCGTCGAACCTGCCGCTTGGAATGCGGGACCGATGAACCTCGACCGGCTGCCCCGGCGGATGACCACACACGGCGCACCCGGGTCGGTGCCACGCAACTGCAGTTCGTCCGCGGTGCGCAGCACGGTTGTGAAACCGAACGCGCAAGCGAAGATTTCGGCGGCAGCCAGGTCGGGCTTCTCGAACTCCAGCCACGCCAGGTCGTGCACCTTGATGATCGGATTCCTGGCCCGCCCCGGATGCTCGCCCGGTGCGGCGCCGAACTCGCTGTGCAGACCCGTATGCGGGTCATGCTGGTCGATCATCGCCCTCTCCCTTCACTAACTGAATATATCGTCACTTACGAGTGCATATTCAGTCAAGAGGTGCTGAGGAATTCGTCATTACTGACTCGACGAGCTAGGATGACGGGATGGACCAGGGAGAGGCGATGGGCGAGCAAACCGGTACCGAACTCAATCGCTTGGAGCGGCGCAAGGCACGCACCCGGGCAGCGCTGGTCGGTGCGGCTCAGTCCTTCCTCGCCGCCGGGAAACCGAATGTGCCGATCCTGGAGATCACCCAGGCGGCTGATGTCGGGATGGGGTCGTTCTACAACCACTTCGAAAGTCGCGAGGATTTGTTCCGCGCCGCGATCGAGGAGGCGCTCGATCGACACGGCTCAACCCTCGACATGCTGACCGAGGGGATGGACGATCCCGCGCATATCTTCGCGCAGAGTTTTCGGTTGACCGGGCGCCTGCACCGCAGAAGTCCCACGTTGAGCAAGGTGCTGCTCAATCACGGTCTGGCTCTGGTCAGTTCCACGAAGGGCCTCGCGCCCCGCGCGCGCCGCGATATCGAGGCCGCGGTTCGCGCGGGACGGTTCCAGGTTCGCGATGTGGAATTGGCCATGACCATCGTCGCAGGTGCCTCGCTATGCCTGGGTCAGCTCCTGCACGACAAACCGGAACGCGACGATGCCGCGGCCGCGGACGAGGTCACCGAGGATCTGCTGCGCATGTTCGGCATTCCCGCAGACGAGGCGCGCGAGATCTGTCAGCGGCCCCTGCCGCCGATCGACGCACTGCCGGACACTGCGGCCTGAATCTCCGAAGCCGCTCAGGCTTCGGTCGCCGCACGCTGCAGTTGCTCGGTGGCCTCGGCCTTGATCCGCTCGAACTGCTCGCCCATCCGCGCGGCCAACGCCTGCGCGGCCGACAGTGGACGCACCATCACCATGAAGTCATCGATCTTGCCGTGTTCGTCGAAATGCAGGAAGTCGCAGCCGGTGAGCTGCTTGCCGTCGACGGTGGCCTCGAAGACGAAGGCATGGTCGCGGCCGTTCGCGTCGGCGATCTCGCGCACGTAGCGGAAGTCCTCGAAGACGCGGATGACGGCGCGCAGAATGGCCGCGGTGATCGCCTTGCCCGGATACGGCTTGAACGCGACCGGACTGGTGAAGACCACGTCATCGGCCAGCAGTGCCTCGATAGCGGTCTCGTCGCGGGCCTCCACGGCTGCGCGGAAGGGATGCATAACTCCACCTGTCATAGTCAATTATTTGCTTATCAAGTTCGGACAGTATCGGCGTACGCGAATCGCTGTCCAGTGTTGATTAGACAATAATTTGAATAATCATCGAAAGTGGTAACGTGAGCGGATGGCGTTACGTGACGCGGTGCTGGCCGCTCTGCTGGAAGGGGAGGCGTCCGGCTATGACCTGGCCAAGGGCTTCGACGCCTCGGTGGCCAACTTCTGGATGGCGACGCCCCAGCAGCTGTACAAGGAACTCGAGCGGATGGCCGCCGACGGCCTGATCGAGACTCGGGTGGTGCAGCAGGAGCGTCGCCCGAACAAGCGTCTGCATGCCATTACCGCGGCCGGGCGCGCCGCGTTGCATACCTTCATCGCCGAGCCCGCCAAGCCGACCGCCGTTCGCGACGAATTGATGGTCAAGGTGCAGGGCATGGACACCGACAACGCGCCGACCGTGCGCGCTGCGGTGGCCGAAAAGCTGGCATGGTCGAAGGCGAAATTGGCCCGCTACGATCGCCTACGCGCCCGCTTACTCGACGGACGCAGCGAGCAGGCGTACCTGGCCGAGGCCGAGCGCATCGGCCCCTACCTGACGTTATTGCGCGGAATCTCCTTCGAGCAGGAGAACATTCGCTGGGGAGAGTTTGCGCTTGCCGCCATCGACCGGCGCATTGCTGCGGGACCCGCGACGGCCGATCTGGACGCGATCGCCCCGCGGTGAGGTAGATATTCGGTGCAGTGGTCCTGCGCGGCGAGCAGGGCGCGTTCCGCCGGGGCCCGGCGTGCGGTGTGCCGGAATTCGCGGGTGCGCAGTCCCGTGCGGGTATGTCGAATTCAGCGATCGCTGGCCGGAGCGGCGGGTTAGCGTGCGGCGCTGAGTCGTACGAGAAGTGATTGTCCGAACGGAACTGCTCCGAGACCGTTCGAAGATCAGGCGGACAGGCTCAATGTAGCGCTGAGCGCGGTGTCGTAACGGTCCCAAACAATTTCGGTAAGCGCCGTATCCGGCCCGATGACCTGCGCATGCATCACATCGGGCGCAGCGGCCATCAGGCGATCGGTGAGCAGCCCCGGCGCGAGGAACCACGGCGCCACCAGCACCTCTTCGGCACCCCTGGCGCGCAAACGCGAAATCGCTTGGGTGACAGAGGGTTCGGCGGTCGCGAAGCAGATCTCGGTAAGCCAGCCGGTCATTCTCGCGAGCTGTCGCGCAACCTCGCTGGTCCGTGCATTCGCCGCCGCCGATGCCGCCCCAACCGCCGCTACGACGACTCCGAGCGGCCGCCTGCCACCCGCCGGTTCCAGCGCAGCCGAAGTGCGGTCGCGGAGGGTGGTGATGAGCCGCGGGTCCGGTCCGAGAACATCGGCTTGGGTGAGCACGAGCTGTGGGTGGTCGGTGCGGGCAGCGGCGAGCAATCCGGGGAGATCGACTCGCGCGTGATAAGCGCTGCCCAGCAGCAGCGGTGCCACAACGGCATGCGTATGTCCTTGCACAGCAACGGCCTTCGCGACCTGCTCGACCGATGGCGCATTCAGATCGAGGAATGCGAGCCGCACATCGATATCCGGCCGGGCGGCGGCGATATCGGCGACGACCGCCGACATGGTCGCGGGCGAGCGCGGATCCCGACTGCCGTGCGCCACCGCGATGAGCGCCGGTCTTGGGTGTGCATATCCGCTGATCGGGCTAACACGAACAGGCCCGAACATCGGTCTATTCGGTCCGCGCCGGTGACCCGATAGGCGCTCCAGCTCCGCCCACATGGACCCGCCCGGCAGCCACGCCACCGAGCCGATACCGCCGGGCGAATTCACCTCAGACTCCGACCTCGACCGCGGTCAGCACGTCACCGACCAGACCGGCCGCGAGGGTATTGCCGCCCGCCGGATCGATGAGCAGGAAGCTGCCGGTATGCCGGTTGACGCGGTAGTCGTCGGCCGCGATCGGCTCGGCGACGCGCACGGAGATGCGGCCGATATCGTTGAGCGTCAACGACTCCGGGCTCGCCTGCGCGGTCAGATTCTGCTCGTCGAACCGCTCGACGAGCGCGCCGACGATCGCCTGCGTGGTGCGGGTGCCGTGCTTGAGCAGCAGTCGCGCGCCGGGACGCAGCGGCTTATCGCCGAGCCAGCAGACGGTCGCGTCGAAGGAGTCGATCGGCTCCGGCGCATCGGCGGGAGAGGCGATGATGTCACCGCGCGAGATGTCCACATCGTCGGCCAGGATCAGCGTGACGCTGCGGCCGACCTGTGCGACGGCAAGCTCACCATCGGGGGTATCGACCCGCTCGACCGTGGAGCGAATGCCCGAGGGCAGCACCACGATTTCGTCGCCCGGCGAAACCGAGCCCGCCGCGATCTGGCCCGCGTAGCCGCGGTAGTCCGGGTATTCGGCGGTGCGCGGACGAATCACGTACTGCACCGGGAAGCGCAGGCCGAGCGCATGCTCACCCGAACTGTCGGCATCCACCGGCACCGATTCGAGGTGCTCGATCAGCGAAGGCCCGTCGTAGTAAGCGGTGTTCGCCGAGCGCGAGGCGATATTGTCACCATGCAGCGCGGAGACCGGAATCTCCAGCACATCCTCGCTGGCCCAGCCGAGTGTGCTGGTGAGGGTATTGAATTCGGCCGAGATCGCGGCGAATACGGTCGCCGGATCATCGACCAGGTCGATCTTGTTCACCGCGAGCACCAGCTTGGGCACGCCGAGCAGTGCGAGTACCGCGGCATGCCGACGGGTCTGCTCGATGACGCCCTTGCGCGCGTCGACGAGCAGGATCACCAGCTGCGCGGTGGACGCGCCGGAGACGGTATTGCGGGTGTACTGCACATGCCCGGGCGTATCCGCGAGCACGAAAGACCGCTTGGGCGTTGCGAAGTAGCGGTAGGCGACATCGATGGTGATGCCTTGCTCGCGTTCCGCGCGCAGCCCGTCCACGAGCAGCGAAAGATCCGGCGTGGCAAGACCTTTGTCCACCGACGCGCGGGTGACGGCGTCGATCTGGTCGGCCAGTACGGATTTCGTATCGTAGAGCAGCCGTCCGACCAGGGTGGACTTACCGTCGTCGACAGAACCGGCGGTGGCCAGCCTCAGTAGGTCGGACATATCAGAAATATCCCTCTCTCTTGCGGTCTTCCATGGCGGCCTCGGACACTCGGTCGTCGCCGCGGGTGGCGCCGCGTTCGGTCAATCGGGACGCGGCCACCTCGGCGAGAATCGCCTCGTTATCGGTCGCGTCGGAAAGAATTGCGCCGGTGGATGATCCGTCGCCGACGGTGCGGTAGCGCACCGAACGGGTCTCCAGTACCTCGCCGTCGCGCGGGCCGCCCCAGACACCGGGCGTCATCCACATGCCGTCGCGCTGATAGACCGGACGCTCATGCGAGTAGTAGATGCTCGCCAGATCGATATCCTCACGCGCGATGTAGCGCCAGATATCGAGTTCGGTCCAGTTGCTCAGCGGGAACACCCGGACGTGCTCGCCGGGAGCGTGCTTGCCGTTGTACAGATTCCACAGCTCGGGTCGCTGCCGCTTCGGATCCCACTGCCCGAAGGCGTTGCGCAGCGAGAAGATTCGCTCCTTGGCGCGCGAACGCTCTTCATCGCGACGACCACCGCCGAAGACCGCGTCGAAGCGGTGCTCGGTGATGGCGTCCAGCAGCGGAACTGTCTGCAGCGGATTGCGGATACCGTCCGGGCGCTCGGTGAGCCGACCGTCGGCCAGGTAGTCCTCGACCTTCGCGACATGCAGTCGCAGGCCATACTTTTCGACTATCTTGTCGCGGAATTCGAGAACCTCGGGCAGGTTGTGCCCGGTGTCGACGTGCAGCAGCGCGAAGGGCAGCGGCGCGGGCCAGAAGGCCTTGAGCGCCAAGTGCAGCAGCACCGTGGAATCCTTACCGCCGGAGAACAGGATCACCGGCCGCTCGAATTCGCCTGCCACCTCACGGAAGATGTGGATCGACTCCGACTCCAACGCCGCGAGGGTGTCGAAATCGGTGATGCCCAAGGAACGTGCGCTGATGGTTTCGGTCATGCTGTGTCCTTCTTTGCATGCCCGAGGGGCCCTACGTGGTTACGCAGGCTGCCTCCTCCGGGCCCTGACTCGGTCATGCTGTGTCCCATTTCTGCATGCCCGAGGGGCCCTCCGTGGTTACGCAGGCTGCCTCCTCCGGGCCCTGACTCGGTCATGCTGTGTGCAACCCGCATTCGGTCTTGGCGAGGCCGGCCCAGCGGCCGCTTCGCGGATCGGAACCCGGCTGTGGCTTCCGTGTGCACGGAGCGCAGCCGATGGACGGATATCCCTCTTCCACCAGGGGATTGACGAGGATGCCGTGCTGTTCGATATAGGCCTGCATCTCGTCATCGGACCAGGCGGCGATCGGGTTGATCTTCACCAGTCCGAACGCCTCGTCGAACGAGATGAGCGGGGCATTGGCCCGGGTCGGGGCTTCCACGCGGCGGATGCCGGTGACCCAGGCGTTGTAGCCGCCGAGCGAGCGCTGCAGCGGCACAACCTTGCGCAACCGGCAGCATTCACCGGCATCACGCGCGAACAAATCCTTGCCGAGCAGCTGATCCTGTTCGGCCACAGTGTTTTCCGGCCGCACATTGATCACATTCACGCCGTATACGGCCTCAACCGCATCGCGGGTGCCGATGGTCTCGGCGAAGTGGTAGCCGGTATCCAGGAACAACACATCCACACCCGAATGCACTTGGGCGGCAAGGTGAACCAGGACGCCGTCCTGCATATTCGAGGCGACGATGTAGCCGGTGCCGAAGGTGTCCTCGGTCCATCGCAGCAAATCCAGTGCGGTGGCATCGGGCCCTAGTTCGGCCGCGCCTTTTTCGGCGATCGCCCGCAACTCGTCTTCGGACAGCTTCGCGGGCAGGTCCGCCGTTACTTGATCTGTTGTCACGCTTGGTCTCCCATTCACCGAAGGTCGGCCTCGTCGGCACGAACGGCCCACTGGGCGAACCGTTCGCCGTCCTCGCGGTGCTTGATGAAGTTGCGCACCACCCGTTCGATGTAGTCACCGAGCTCGTTGGTGGTCACCTTGTGCTGACGCAGTTTGCGACCGAAGGCGCTGTCGAAGCCGAGGCTGCCACCGAGATGAACCTGGAAACCCTCGACATGGTTCCCGGAGCCGTCATCGATCAGCTGACCCTTGAAGCCGATATCGGCGACCTGCGCACGCGCGCAGGAGTTCGGGCAGCCGTTGATATTGATGGTCACCGGAACATCCAACTGCGCATTGAGATCCGCGAGCCGCTCCTCCAACTCCGGCACCAGCGCCTGGGATCGCTTGCGGGTCTCGGCGAAGGACAGTTTGCAGAATTCGATTCCGGAGCAAGCCATCAGGTTCCGGCGCCACAGCGACGGACGTGCCTGCAGCCCAAGGGGTTCCAGCTCGTCGATCAGTGCGTCGACCTTATCGTCGGCGATATCGAGAACGATCAGCTTCTGGTACGGGGTGAACCGGATCCGGTCCGAACCGTACTTCTCGGCCGCCTCGGCGACCTTGGTCAGCACGGTGCCCGAAACCCGGCCCGCGATGGGGGAGAACCCGATCGCATTGAGCCCGTTGCGCAGCTTCTGCACGCCGACGTGATCGATCGGCTTCTTGGGCTGCTCCGGCGCCGGACCGTCGATCAGCTTGCGCTTCAGGTACTCGTCTTCGAGCACCTGACGGAACTTCTCGATGCCCCAGTCCTTGATCAGGAACTTCAACCGGGCCTTGGTGCGCAGGCGGCGGTAGCCGTAATCGCGGAAGACCGAGACGACGGCCTCCCACACATCGGGAACCTCCTCCAGCGGCACCCATACGCCGACGCGCTGGGCGAGCATCGGATTCGTCGACAGACCGCCGCCGACCCACAGATCCAGCCCCGGGCCGTGCTCCGGGTGATTCACCCCGACGAACGCGACATCGTTGATCTCGTGCACCACATCCTGCTGGCCCGAGATTGCGGTCTTGAACTTGCGCGGCAGATTGGAGTATTCCTTCTTGCCGATGTAGCGGCGCACGATCTCGTCGATCGCGGGGGTCGGGTCGATGACCTCGGTCAGCGATTCACCGGCCAGCGGCGAGCCGAGCACGACACGCGGGCAGTCGCCGCACGCCTCGGTGGTCTCGAGGCCGACGCCTTCGATCCGCTTCCAGATCTCGGGGACGTTCTCGACCTCGATCCAGTGGTACTGGACATTCTCGCGATCGGACAGGTCGGCGGTGTCGCGGGCGAATTCGGTGGAGATCCCGCCGAGGGTCTTCAGTTGCGCGACATTCAATGCGCCGCCATCGCAGCGGATTCGCATCATGAAGTACCTGGCTTCGAGAATGTCGATGTTCTCGTCACCGGTCCAGGTGCCGTCGTAGCCCTGTTCGCGCTGGGTGTAGAGACCCCACCAGCGGAACCGGCCGCGCAGATCGCCCTTGTCGATGCTGTCGAAGCCTTGCTTGGAGTAAATGTTCTCGATCCGGGCCCGGACATTGAGCGGGTTGTCGTCCTTTTTGGACTGCTCGTTCGGGTTCAGCGGCTCGCGGTAGCCGAGCGCCCACTGGCCCTCGGCCTTGCGGCGCACCGGCTTACCCGTGCGGACCCGCGGGCCCGTCGCTGCCTCGGTCCGGGGACGATCCGGACGGACGCGTCGTTCGGAGGCCGGGCGGACCGGCCGCGCGTGCTGCCCAGGCCGGGATTCCGGCTGGGGCTGATCCGTTGGACCGGCGTCGGTGCTCGACGTCATGGGGTCGCTCCTGCAGGGTGGGGGTACATCCGTGCTGAAGACGTGAGGGGCTGACTCACGCCTGCGGTGTCAGCGGGCCGATGTCCGTCGAAATCGGGAGATCACCGGGCAAACCCGGGAATGCGCGCCGCTGAGCTACCGGTGGGAACCGGGCAGACAGCAGGCACTGCAGACGCGCTTGTAGTCGACGTGGCGACGTGCCACAAGTCGTACTCCAGATCCGCGCATGCGGCTATTGTGCCACGTCAGAGTGGCCCTTCCGACCGCGCGGCCATATTTCCCGCGAAATCGAGGGAAATTCCCTGGACTATGCGAGCTGATTGTGACGGCTGTCATACTTAGCGGCCTGAATGCGTCGCATGATTCGTCAAGATCGTCGCCGGTGAACCGGGTCACTCGGATTGACCTCGAGTTGGGTTCAGGTAGCAAGCTCTGGGGCATGAGCACCGATACCGATCTCGACGCCATCCGCGAGGTTGTCGCCACCATCCAGCACTCCCAGCAAAACGAGCTCGTCGACGAATTCGTCGGCCTGTTCCGCGAGGATGCGATTTGGACGACCGGAGGCGGCAAACGCCTGTTCGGCCGCGCGGCCATCGCAGAGTTCACCGCACGGGTGCTGCCGGGTGCGATGCGGGACGGTACCGCGACCTACGAGGTCGAGCACGTGCTTTTCATCCGGCCGGACGTCGCCGCGGTCAAGGTGGTCCAGCGGTACTTCGACGGGGACGGTCAGCTGTCCGGTCAGGGTTCGCCGATGTACGTCATGGCCAAGGAAGACGGCCGCTGGCTGCTCACCGCCAACCAGAACACCGTGGTCGCCGACTGAACCCGCCCGCAACGGTCGAGGGGAGCGGCGGTCACACTGGAGGGGTGAGTTCCATCGCCCCGATCGAAACCGAAGCGCCTGCCCTGGTGCTGCGCGACTTCGGCGGCGGCCCGTTCGGGATTTACATCCACGTGCCGTTCTGTGCCACACGCTGCGGGTATTGCGATTTCAACACCTATACCGCGGGTGAGCTGGGCACCTCGGCGTCGCCGCAGTCCTGGCTCGCGGCGCTGCGCGGTGAGTTGGCGACGGCGGCCGAACGGTTCGCTGCGCTGCCGACCGCCACGCCCGAGGTGGCGACGATCTTCGTCGGCGGTGGCACGCCGTCACTGCTCGGTGGTGACGGCTTGGCGGATGTATTGGACTCGGTGCGCGCGAACTTCACCCTCGCGGCCGATGCCGAGGTGACTACCGAATCCAATCCGGAGTCGACTTCATCACAGTTCTTCGAACGCATTCGCGCGGCCGGGTTCACCCGGGTCTCGCTCGGCATGCAATCCGCGGCCCAGCACGTGCTGAAGGTATTGGACCGCACCCATACGCCGGGCCGGGCGGTGGCCGCTGCGAAAGAAGCACGCGCTGCCGGATTCGAGCATGTGAATCTCGACCTGATCTACGGCACGCCGGGCGAACGTGACAGCGATCTGGACGCGAGCCTGGACGCGGTGCTGAACGCGGGCGTCGACCATGTCTCGGCCTATTCGCTCATCGTCGAGGATGGCACCGCACTGGCCCGCCGCGTGCGCCGCGGCGAACTTCCCGCCCCCGACGACGATGTGCTGGCCGCCCGCTACGAACGCATCGACTCACGTCTCGATGCCGCGGGCCTCACCTGGTACGAGGTCTCCAATTGGGCCGCAGGCGATTCCGCGCGCTGTCGGCACAACCTCGGCTACTGGGACGGCGGTGACTGGCTCGGTGCGGGCCCCGGCGCGCACAGTCACGTCGGCGGGGTCCGCTGGTGGAACGTCAAACACCCTGCGCGCTATGCCGATACCGTCGCGCACGGCGGTTTCCCGGCCGCGGGCTGGGAAGTCCTCACCGCTGACGAGCAGCACACCGAACGTGTCATGCTCGCCATCCGCCTGCGCACCGGTCTGCCGCTGAACGAATTGGCCTCAATGGAATCCGCCGCCGCAACCCGAATCATCGCCGACGGTCTGGCAGTTCGCTCCGCTGACCGTCTGGTCCTCACCGACCGTGGCCGCCTACTCGCCGACGGCGTCGTCCGAGACCTCCTGACCTGAGCGTATTCCGATCTTCGCGCGTGGTGTATCGCCGGGCCCGGCTCGGCGCGGCATAGTGAATTCTTCCCACTTCACTGCCGCGTCGATAGGACGCTGCCCGTTGCGCTATCACAGATCGGTAAAGACGCGTAGGCTGCGGATCAACCCAAGGAGTCCTATGCCAACGGCACGACACATCACCCTTATCTCCGAGCAAAGCGAGTTCGCCGAGGCGCGGGCAGCGGAGAAGGCCGAAACTGCGCGGCAGTGCGCGATAGCGGCCCGGACGGTCGCCAGTCACTCCCAGGACGCGGCTGATTGCGAGTCCTTACTCGCCATGCTCGGCCTCGATGCGCTGGCGGGCAAGATGGCAAGAACCGGGTCCGAGCTGTAGCTGCGGGTCCGTCGCGGTGGCGTGCCGTCGCTCGTAGGGTGAGATTCCGCAGCGACGGCTGCTCCCGGGCGTTGATACACGCCCGAATACGGGCGGCTGATGATCTGTCGCGAATGGTCGTAGTGGGCGTTCGTCCCCACGCGGTGTAACCGACCTGGCGGTCCGGTTATCTGTTGGTGCTCGGCAAAAGGTGACAACATCAAGAGCCGACAGCTATCAACGACCGACAGGCAGGACTCAGATGAATATCACCCGTATTCTCCGCGCCTGCATCGCGGCGCTCATCTCAGCTTTTACACCCGTGCTCGTGGCCGCGCCCGCGACCGCCGAACCCTTCCCGACGATCGTGCTCGTGCACGGCGCCTTCGCCGATACCACGAGTTGGAACGGCGTAGCCGCGACGCTGCGCGACCACGGTTACCAGGTGGTGGTTCCCGACAATCCGCTGCGCGGCCCTGCCTACGACGCCGCGGCCATCCAGCGAACCCTCGACACCGTCTCCGGACCCGTTGTCCTGGTGGGCCATTCGTATGGCGGCTTCGTCATCAGCAATATCCACGACACGAAAGTTCAAGCGCTGGTATACATTGCGGCCTTCGCGCCGGTACAAGGCGAATCCGCACTCCTCGAAATCAACCCCATCAGCTTCCCCGGCAGTCAGTTGCTGCCCCCGGCGCTCCAGGTGCGCCTCGTCGACGATCCAAATGGCGTGGCAGGCAGGAACCTCGACGGCTACGTGGCCCCCGAATACTTCAACTCCGTCTTCGCCCAAGACGTATCCCCCGAAGTAGCCGCCGACATGATCGCCCACCAACACTCCCTGGCCGTATCCGCCAACCTCGAACCCTCGGGCGCCCCCTCCTGGTCCTCGACCCCCAGCTGGTATCTCGTCTCAGCCGACGACCGCGTAATTCCCCCTGCCTCCCAACGCTTCATGGCAAACCGCATGGGTGCGCATATGTCGGAGATCGGCGCCTCCCACGCCTCCTTGGTCTCCCATCCCAACGAGGTCGCCGCTGTAGTAGAGAGTGCGGCCCGCTGACGGCTCCGGAAGCGTCCGCAGATTGCTCAGCACCGGCGTCCGCTCCTGGGCTCCGCCATCGAGGCGAGTCTCATGGTGGTTCGCCCCCGCCTTGACCACGACCACTTGATTCGACTCGGCGCACACGCATGAGCGCTACCAGGTGTTGCTGCGCCGTTCCTCCGAGGCTTTTGGAGGGCGCGCGGTCGATCCATCTGGTGATTTGGGAGGTTGTTCGCGGCTTTCGAATCCCCCTGTGACGCTGCCTGCGGCGAGAGTAGCGGTCGGATCTCGCTCCGGCGCAACGTCAGTCGGCCCCGAGGAGACCTGGGTCACAAGCGTCCATGGTGTGCGAACGGGCAATTGTCGAGTAGGCAATTAGACTGGATAAACAGACGTACCAAGTAACCTGCATCGAATTCGGGTCGATGCGGACGGTGCGCACGTGACCGTTACGACCTACCCGAGTACGAGCGAGGAGGTGGGGCCCATGTCGAGCACCGAAGATCGGCGCTTCGAGGTCCTGCGTGCGATCGTCGCGGACTATGTCTCGACCAAGGAGCCGATCGGGTCGAAGACCCTGGTGGAGCGGCACAATCTCGGGGTATCCAGCGCGACGGTCCGCAACGATATGGCGGTGTTGGAGGCTGAGGGCTACATCACCCAGCCGCACACCAGTTCCGGTCGCATTCCGACCGATAAGGGCTACCGGCAGTTCGTCGACCGCATTTCCGAGGTGAAGCCGCTTTCGCCGGCCGAGCGCCGGGCGATCATGGAATTCCTGGAGTCCGGTGTCGATCTCGACGACGTGCTGCGCCGCGGTGTCCGGCTGCTTGCTCAGCTGACCCGCCAGGTCGCGGTCGTTCAGTATCCGACGGTGTCGGCCTCCACGGTCCGCCACATCGAGGTGGTCGCGCTGAATCCGGCTCGGTTGCTGCTGGTCGTGATCACCGATACCGGTCGCGTCGACCAGCGTCTGGTGGAACTCGGCGCGCTCATCGATGACCAGGACCTCGCCGCACTGCGGGGCATGCTCGGTGGCGCGATGGATGGCAAGCGCCTGTCCGACGCCTCCGCGGCCGTCGCCGAACTGCCCGAGCGGGCGCCGGTGCGCCTGAGGGATGTGCTGGTGCGCGTCTCGACCGTGCTCGTCGAGACCCTGGTGGAGCATCCGGAGGAGCGGTTGGTCCTGGGCGGCACCGCCAATCTGACCCGCAATGCCGCCGACTTCGTTTTCCCTGGTTCGCTACGTGATGTGCTCGAGGCATTGGAAGAGCAGGTGATAGTGCTGAAGCTGCTCGCCGCCGCACAGCATCCGGGTACCGTCACGGTGCGCATCGGCGAGGAGACGCAGGTCGAGCAGATGCGCGGAACCTCGGTGGTGTCGACCGGCTACGGTGCTGCGGGTGCGGTGCTCGGCGGTATGGGCGTGCTCGGTCCGACCCGAATGGACTATCCGGGAACGATCGCATCGGTCGCGGCCGTTGCCCGTTATATCGGTGAGGTGCTCGCGGAGCGCTGAGGGCCCCCGCCGCTGATACGCTCGATTCTTCGGCGGATAAAGTTGAGTGCATCCGACTAATGCTGTTGCAAACCAAGGACTAGAGAACTCAAGTGGCACGGGACTACTACGGACTGCTCGGCGTCGCGAAGAACGCGACCGACCAGGAGATCAAGCGCGCCTACCGCAAGCTTGCGCGGGAGCTCCACCCCGACGTCAACCCCGACGAGGCGGCGCAGGCCAAGTTCAAGGACGTGTCGGCCGCCTACGAGGTGCTGTCGGACCCGGAGAAGCGGCGCGTCGTCGATATGGGCGGCGACCCGTTGGAATCCGGTGGTGGCGGAGCGGGCTTCTCCGGCGCCGGTTTCGGTGGGCTCGGCGACGTCTTCGAGGCCTTCTTCGGCGGTATGAGCGGCAGCACCGGCGGGACGCGCAAGCCGCGCGGCCGGGTGCAGCCCGGCGCGGATTCGCTGCTGCGGACCCGGCTCAGCTTGGCCGAATGCGCGGTCGGTGTGACCAAACACCTGACCGTCGACACCGCCATCCTCTGCGATATCTGCCACGGCGCCGGCACCAACGGCAAGTCCAAGGCGGTGCGCTGTGAAACCTGTGGTGGTGCGGGTGAGGTCCAGTCGGTGCAGCGTTCGTTCCTCGGTCAGGTGCTGACCTCGCGTCCGTGTCCGACCTGTCGTGGTGCGGGTGAGACCATTCCCGATCCGTGCCACAAGTGCGGCGGCGACGGCCGGGTGCGGGCGCGTCGCGAGATCGCCGCGCCGATTCCGGCCGGTGTCGCCAATGGCATGCGGGTGCGGCTGGCCGCACAGGGCGAGGTCGGTCCCGGTGGTGGGCACGCGGGCGATCTATATGTGGAGATCGTCGAGCAGCCGCACGATGTCTTCGTTCGCGACGGCGATGATCTGCACTGCACCGTCCGGGTGCCGATGGTGGATGCCGCACTCGGCACCACCGTTGTCATCGACACCATCCTGGACGGCCCGACCGAGCTGACCATTCCGCCGGGCACCCAGCCGGGTGAGATCTCGGTGCTGCGCGGCCACGGCATGCCGCGGCTGCGCTCCGGTGCACGCGGTGATCTGCTCGCGCATCTGGACATCGTGGTGCCGACCAAACTCGACGCCAAGACCACCGATCTGTTGCGCAAGTACAAGGGCATGCGCACCGGTGAACGCGCCGAGGTGATGTCGGCGCAGTCCGAGCACAACAGCGGCCTGTTCGCCCGGCTGCGAGCGTCGTTCAGCGGGCGATAGCCGTTGGCCGCCACGGTCTTCTATCTTTCCGATATTCCGCAGCCGGGTGCCATCGCGGTGCTGGACGGGCCGGAGGGACGCCATGCCGCGACGGTCCGCCGCATCCGGGTCGGCGAGCCGATTACGCTGTCCGACGGTTCCGGTCTGCTCGCAGCGTCGGAAGTCGTTGCAGCGCAGAAGGATCGGCTCGAGCTGAAGGTGCTCGACCGGGTGCTCGCCGCGCCTGCGACGCCGCGGGTGACTGTCGTGCAGGCGCTGCCGAAGTCCGACCGTTCGGAGCTGAGCGTCGAGCTGATGACCGAGGCCGGCGCCGATGTCATCATCCCGTGGCAGGCCGCGCGCTGCATCGCAAACTGGGAAGCCAAGGCGGGCAAGGCCGTTGAGAAATGGCGCGCCGCTGCCCGCACGGCAGCCCGGCAGTCCCGCCGTGCCTATATCCCCGAGATCGCAGACCTGCACCGCACCCGCGACCTGCTCGACAAGATCCGCGCGGTCGTCGCCGCGGGTGGAATCGCGGTGGCACTACACGAATCCGGCACCGCCCGCTTCGTCGAGCTGCCTTTCGATAAGGCCACCGAAATCCTGCTCATCGTCGGCCCAGAAGGCGGTCTAGACGACTCCGAGCTCACCGCCTTCGCTGGTGCGGGCGCCGACGTAACCCTGCTCGGTCCCACCGTCTTGCGCACCTCCACTGCCGCCGCCGTCGCCCTCGGCGCCTTGGGTGCGTTGACCTCCCGCTGGTAGCCGGTCGGGGCGGTACGGCACCGTGAAGATCGCGAACACGCAGAGTGTTGCGACCGCGAAGCACGCCAGCGCGTACCAGAGATTCCCGATGGGGTCGCCATTACTCGTCGAACCGTCGACGGCAGCGAAGTAATCGGGCAGCGCGGTCACCCAGAGCAATGCCATCACGCCCAGATAGACGACGCTGTAAATTCGCACGAAGCCGTTCGAGTAATCCGAGTGGTCGTCTCGTAGCCGCAGCCACTGTCGAGTGAGAACCGGAATCGCGACGATGCTGACGATGACCAATTCGGCCGCATAGAGGAATCCACGCACCGAGGTGCTACCGGCACCGAAAACCGTTGCCGGGATGGGCAATACGCCGGTTCCCAAAGACCCGAGGATACCGATGACGACGGTGCGCCACACCAATTGCGGTCCGGAGAAGCTGCGCCCTTGGTCGACATGGCGACCGACGAACAACTGGACGAAGAACGCCAGCGACATCGGCCACAGCGCGGCGAATACCACCACGCTCGGTAGCGGTACCGAATCGAACATCGGTTGATTGAGCGAGTTTTCGATCGACCACTCCCACCAGCGCAGCTGCGGTCCGAGATGGTCGAAGATCTCATAGAAGCCGTGGTGTACGAAGCCCACGCAGACCGCGCCGACGAGAACGCCGTATCGACGGAAAACGCCGAGCATTCGAACGATTTCGAAGGCCAATGTGGCCATCAATGGATAGATCGCCACGATATAGAGGGGGAGTCGACCCCAGAGGAAATCCACGGTGAAGACGTTGTGCGCGAACATGGTGTCGACATGTTCGTCGATGCCGAAGGCTGCGGGGAAGTACAGCGGCGGTTCGATAATGAACAGGTACGCCGTCGCACCGAACCAGACCACGAGATTGGTGGGATCGCCGTGCCGACGCAACCGCACAATCGCGTAGATCAGTGCCAGCACCGCGCCGAGGACGATGGTGAACTCCAGCACCGGCAGCGTCCAGTTCTCCAATGCGAACGGATTTCGCACCTCGACGAGTCCACCGGCCTCCTGACAGGAAAAGCCGAGCGCCTTCGCGAGTTCGTCGAAGGTGGGTGCGCAATGATCGGCCATCAGTCCCCCTGCGCTGCGACGGTATCGGCGGTGTACCAGTGCGATACGTCGTAACCGGCGTTATAGCGTTCGAACCACACATCGGCGAGTGCGGGAAGTTTCTCGTGATCCGGATTGTGCTTGGGCAATTGACTGCGGACGATGCCGACCATCGCGACCAGTTGTTCGCCGAGTCGTAGATCGTCGAACGCGCGCGACATCGGACCGTTGTCCTCGACGGGCAGTCGCAACAACTTCCGCAGCTTCTGCTTACTCCGGTGCGTCGCAAACATCGCCAGTGCATCGATGCGCCGATCCTCCTGCGGCACATGCTTATTGAATCCCGCGCAGGCCACCTTGATGACCTTCATGACGTGCCGGAAGATCGACGGAGCCATGCGCATGCGGTAGGCGTCGCTGCCGACAATGGAATCGAAGATGATCAGCGCAGAACTGCGATGTTCGACTTCCTCGACGAAGTGCCAGATGAACAGCGATGCGACCCGGTCGTCTCCGGGACGGAAGAGAGTCGAATCATTGTCGAGCATCAGTTTGAACACCGGGGTGAAGGTGGCCTCCAGGTCGGCGGTGTAGGCGAGCCGATACTCCAGGGAGGTGTTCACGGTGAGTCGGTCGAATTCCGCGATTACTTCGTTGAGAGTCTCTTGGAGCCCGGGGTATCGCCTGATCAGAGCGTTGGCGTGCTGGCGGTGGGCGGTCGAGTGCTGCCCCTCCTGACGCACGAACGCGTCGGCTTCCTCCGCGACCTCGGGATCGGTTATCCGCGGCATGGCCTCGCGAATCATATTGACGATCATCTTCTCGAAGCCGATCGCCAGGAAGGACACCGCATTGGCCATGGACGAGAAGGCCGGATTCTGTTCGTTCCACAAGAACGGAACGTCGTAGTCCGCGAATGCGAATCGCATCTTTCGGATTTGTAGATCGGTCACTTGGCTGTACCTCGTGTTTCGAAAGGGGGCTGTAGCCGTGTTCGGACACGCCGAAGCTTCGATGAGTGATCATACATAAATCGGCTCGAGTGTATGATGAGAATTGCTCGGGCTGGGCAAAGATCGCCCTGTGGTAGCGTCGAGTCCCTGATCAGGACGGTCGGCGGGGTTGTCCCGCTGTCGGTTTCGCACGCGACGGACATTGGTTCGAGCCGAGGAAGCGAGCAGTGGCAGGAAGGCGTGGGTGGGGCGGGAGCCCGCCGGACAGCGATGAAGAAGCGTCCCGTCGAATAGTCGCCGCCGCGGTCGATCTCATCGGACGGACGGGTTCGGAGATCAGCATTGCCGACGTCGCGGAGTCGCTGGGGGTCATCCGTCAGACGGTGTATCGATACTTCCCCAGTTCGGACGCGCTGATGCAGGCTGCGGCGATCGCTTCGGTCGATGGTTTCCTGGATCGGCTGACACAGCAGGTCAGCGGCATCGAGGACCCGGTCGAAGCCATGACCGAGGGCGTGGTCTACACGCTGGCCGAGGTGCGTCGGACGCCCCACCTGGGCATTCTGCTTTCGAGCACATATTCGAATGTGCACCCCGAAAGCCTTACCTCCCAAGAGGCGCAAACCTTCGGCATGACGATGATCAAACGCTTCGACGTCGATTGGGAGCGGTACGGATACGACGACACATCGCTGCACGAACTCGTCGAATACATTCTGCGAACGATGCAGTCGTTCTTCGTTTCTCCGGGCAATCCGCCACGGAGCGACGGTGAGCTGCGTCGATATTTACGACGCTGGATGGGAGCCGCGATCATCGCGCAACGGAAGCCGAACGGACGACGCGGGGGCTGACCCGGTTGTTGCGGTGTGTCGGGGCGTGCTGCCATTCGACTGCGGTCGTCGCGGGCCGACCCTCGATTGGGTCAGCGCTGCCACGGGCCGTTCGGCGCGCCGGGGGCGGGCTGCTGCTGCCAGGGGGCGTTGGGTGCGCCGGGGGCGGGCCACTGTCCGTTAGGGCCTGGGGAAGGCTGCTGGTACTGGGCGGAACCCATTTTCTCGGCGTTGGCGCGTGCGATGAGGCCGGTGACTTGGGGTACGGCGAGGGGTGTCGATGCGCCGCACCAAGTGCATTCCATGTAGTGCTTGTTACCGAGTGGGAGGATCGGGATGAAGAAGACTGTGAATGTGGTGGCGAGTCTGCGCAGCGCGTGCGCGGCGGGGTTGCCGCAGCGGCCGCAGAGCAAGGTGATCATGGCGAGCGTGTGGAGACGCCTCTGCCAGCCGAAGATCAGCATGTGAAACCCCCGAAGAAAGAGAATCTGATGTCGGTCACAGTAGTTGATCGGCCAAGCGACTATCTAGTTAACAGGCGGCCACCTCTGCGGTTGGCGCATATGGCCCGAACCCTGTGATGTTATCAGTGGAGCGGTATCTGGCGACATTGCTATTCGATTGCTGAAAACGTCCGAACTCAGGTGCGTACAGCCCGTTCGCCCTAGGCTCCGAGATCATTGGCCTGCGACCCCGCGGTCATGAGCGCCGACACCGCAGGTGACTGTCGGATATCACGCCGTCGGCGCGGCGCATACTTCGGAAGCGGCAACGGTTTCGACTCCGCTGCGAGCGTGAATCGTCAAGTACCACACCAGAACTGCGGCCACGACCAGCAGCGCCCCGACGCAGGCCGCCAGACCAACCCATCCTCCCTTCGCATATGCGATGCCTGCCGTACCACCGATGATGGCGCTTCCGAGGTAATAGGTGAACAGGTACAGCGACGATGCGGCGCCACCGGGAGCTATCGCGCCGACCCAGGTGCTCGCCACCGCGTGGGCACCGAAAAACCCTGCGGTGCAAAGGCTTATCCCCAAGATGACCGCGATCAACTGGTCCGGAATGGTGACCAGTATTCCGATGCCCATCAGTGCGACGGAGGCCGCGAGCACACGGTGCTTACCGATCCGATCGGCCCAACGCCCTGCCGCGGCCGAGGCGATCGTGCCTGCCAGGTACAGCAGGAACACCGAGCCCGCAACGGCCGCAGGCAATTCGAACGGCGGCCGGGTCAGCCGATAGCCGAGGAAGTTGTAGATCGATACGAATCCGCCGACCAATACGAAGGCCAACCCGAACAGCGCGAGCAGCCCGCCGTGCCGCAACGGCGCGCCGATATCGCGCAGCACGGTGCGCATTCCGGCGGGTCGGGCGACGAACCCACGCGACGGCGGCAACCCACGCACGAACCAAACGGTGCAACCGGCCGCCGCAACGCCAACCGCGGCCTCGGCCCAGCGCCACGAGGCCAGATCCAAAGCGAATGCCGGAATCAACCGCCCGGACAACCCGCCGATCGACGTGCCCGCGACATAGACGCCCATCGCCGCGCCCAACCCGTCCCCACTGATCTCCTCCGCCAAATACGCCATCGCGACGGCAGGCACTCCGGCCAACGCCACGCCCTGCAGCGCCCGCCCCGCCAGCAGCACCTCCAGCGATGGACTCAACGGCAGCAGCAGACCGATGGCCGCAGACATCACCGCCGACCCCGTCATCACCCTGGTCCGTCCGATCCGTGCGGACAACGCACTGACCGGCACGATCGCCAACGCGAGAAACCCGGTGGTCAACGACACGGCCAGCGCGGCCTGCGCCGGGGCGACTCCGAATGCGGCCGACAGGCTCGGCAGCAACGCCTGCGCGCTGTACATCGACACGAAGGTGGCCAGCCCTGCGGCGAACAGCGCTGTAGTGATCCGACGTTCGTGCGATGTGCTGGTCATGGCACCAGGATCGAGACTCGCCATTAAGAAAGGAAATGAATAGTAATCTGGTTTCTAATGTGCTAGATGCATAAGGAAAGGTCCGGACGTGCTGGGTGACGACCTGCTGTGGTTCACGACACTCGCCGAGCTGGAGCGCGTCGGCGCGGCCGCCGAGCGGCTGCATATCGCCCAGCCGACGCTCTCGCGCATGCTGGCCCGTCTCGAGCGCCGTCTCGGCGTCGAACTCTTCGACCGCCACGGAAAACGCATCGTGCTGAACGAGTTCGGCCGGACCTACTACGAACACGCCCGCCGTGCCCAGTCCGAACTCGATGCCGCCGCGCAGGCCGTCGCCGATCTCGCTGATCCAGCGAAAGGCGTTGTCCGCCTGTCGTTTCAGCACTCCTTCGGCAGCTGGCTGATCCCGCAACTGATCGGCGGCTTCCGGCGCGGTTCGTCCCGCATCTCGTTCACCCTCTGGCAGGGTGCGTTCGATGCGGTAATCGATCAGATAGTGGACGGCACAGCGGATTTGGCGATCGTGTCGCCCCGTCCGTCGGTCCCGGGCATCGGCTGGCGCAAACTGCTCGCGCAGCCGCTCGCGCTGGCCGTGCCCGCGGAACATCGGCTCGCCGCCCGCCGACAGATCCGTCTCGCCGATCTCGGCGACGCCGAATTCATCACCATGCACTCGGGTTTCGGTATGCGCCGCATTCTCGACGAACTCTGCGCCACCGCGAATATCCGCCCCCGCATCGCCTTCGAATCGAGCGATCTGCGCACCGCCGCGGGTCTGGTCGCGGCTGGACTCGGCGTCGCGCTGCTGCCGCTGGAAGATCCCACGCCCGCAGCCGGTTCGCTATCAGGCATCGTGACCGTCCCGCTCGCCGATGCCGCAGCGGCCCGTGATGTGGGGCTGATCTGGTCGGCGACCGCTCCGCCATCGGATGCGGTGCGTCGATTTCGTGACTTCACCGAGGATTGGGCACGTCGGCGCGGGGGGATCCCGATGCCACGACGGTAAGTAGCGACCGCCAGGCAATCGCCACGCTGGCCGCTGGCCATTTTCGAGCGACCTGCAAGCAATCGCTACGGCGTAGGTAGCCGTTTATTCAATGCGTGTTGTCAGTGGGGCGCGTTAAACTTTCATCAACGACGCAGCAATTCGAGACCGGAAAGCAGGCTATAGCCACTTTTGAGAACACAAGGCGAGATCGGCGACCCGACCACCCCCACGGCAGGCATCGGTGCCGCAGACAACGGTTCGGGCCCGGCAGCGCGCACCGTGCGTTCCAGCATCGAACTCGCTCCCGAATCCGTCTTCCCCTTCCTCGGTTCGGCCGACCAGAACCTGCGTGAACTCGAGCAGTTGCTGGATGCGGATATCCATGTCCGCGGCAATTCCGTCACCCTCACCGGCAAGGCGGCCGATGTCGCGCTCGCCGAGCGGGTGATCGAGCAGCTCGTCGCGCTGACCGGTCGCAATCGAGTGGTGACCCCGGAGGCGGTGCGCCACACCGTATCCATGCTCACCGAGGGTTCCTCGGAATCCCCGGCTGAGGTGCTGAGCCTGGACATTCTGTCCCGGCGCGGTAAAACCATTCGGCCCAAGACGCTCAACCAGAAGCGCTACGTCGACGCGATCGACGCCAACACCATCGTGTTCGGCATCGGCCCCGCGGGCACCGGCAAGACGTATCTGGCGATGGCCAAGGCCGTACAGGCACTGCAGACCAAGCAGGTCAACCGGATCATCCTCACCCGTCCCGCCGTCGAGGCGGGCGAGCGTCTTGGCTTCCTGCCAGGCACACTCAACGAGAAGATCGACCCGTATCTGCGACCGCTCTACGACGCGCTGCACGACATGATGGATCCGGAGGCCATTCCGAAGCTGATGGCGGCCGGTGTCATCGAGGTCGCACCGCTGGCGTATATGCGCGGTCGCACGCTGAACGATTCGTTCATCATTCTCGACGAAGCGCAGAACACCACGGCCGAGCAGATGAAGATGTTCCTCACCCGGCTCGGATTCGGCTCGAAGATCGTGGTGACCGGTGACGTCACCCAGGTCGACCTGCCCAATGGCGCGCGCTCGGGTCTGCGCGCGGCGAGTGAGATCCTGACCGGCATCGAAGATATCCATTTCGCCCAGCTCACCAGCAGCGATGTGGTTCGGCACCGGTTGGTCTCCGATATCGTCGACGCCTACGAGCGGGCCGAGGCCGAACGGGTCACCCAGGTCGGACCGCACTATCCGGGCAATCGCGCACAGCGTCGTGCCGCGAGCCGGGGAGATCGGCGATAGTGGGACGGACGTGTCCGGGCCAGCCGCGCGGTGCGGACCCGGGCACACCGAATACCCTGATCAGGTGAGCATCGAGATCGCCAACGAGTCGGGTGTCGACGTACCCGAAGAAGACCTGGTCAGTGTCGCGCGATTCGTGATCCGCCGGATGGATGTGCATCCGGCGGCCGAGCTGTCGATGGTGCTCGTCGATCTCGACACCATGGCGGATCTGCACATGCGCTGGATGGACCTACCCGGCCCGACCGATGTCATGTCCTTCCCGATGGACGAACTGGAGCCCGGTGGTCGCCCCGACAGTGCCGAACCGGGTCCGTCCATGCTCGGCGATATCGTGTTGTGCCCCGAATTCGCCGCGGGCCAGGCCCGCAAGGCCGGTCACTCGCTCGATCACGAACTCGCGCTGCTCACCGTGCACGGCGTGCTCCACCTGCTCGGCTACGACCATGCCGAGCCGGAGGAGGAGAAGGAGATGTTCGCGCTGCAGGCGCGGCTGCTCGAGGAGTGGTATGAAAGCCTGCGCGAGGCACAGCGGCGAGCCGAATTGGCCGAGCGCGATGCCCGGCTGCTGGGGAAGGCCGGTTTCACAACGCCCGGTGAGGCGCTAGGCCCCGCGTGAGTTCGCTGACCCTGATCCTGCTGGCGGTTCTGCTCGTCCCGGTCGGTGGAGTGTTCGCCGCAGTCGATTCGGCGCTGAACACCATCTCACCGGCACGTCTCGACGATATGGTCCGGGCGGAGCGGCCCGGCGCGGTGCGGCTGACCAGGATCGTGGCCGATCGGCCGCGATATGTGAATCTGCTTGTGCTGCTTCGTATTCTGTGCGAGATCTGTGCGACGGTGCTGTTGGCGGCGGCATTGATCCCGCTGTGGGATGACAATTGGGCGCTGCTGTTCACCGCCGCCGTCATGGTGCTGGTGGACTATGTGGTGATCGGCGTCGGACCGCGCACACTCGGTCGACAGCACGCCTACTCCATCGCCTTGGCATCGGCGCTGCCGCTGCAGTTCATCGGCACGGTGCTCGGTCCGGTCAGCAGGCTGCTGATCCTCATCGGTAATGCGATCACCCCGGGTAAGGGATTTCGCAATGGCCCCTTCGCATCCGAGATCGAGTTGCGGGAAGTTGTCGAGATGGCCGGTGAACGCGGTGTGGTGGCCGACGATGAACGCCGAATGATCCAGTCGGTCTTCGAACTCGGCGATACCCCGGCCCGCGCGGTGATGGTGCCGCGTACCGAAATGGTCTGGATCGAGGCGGATAAGACCGCGGCACAGGCGATGTCGCTCGCGGTGCGCAGTGGTCATTCCCGCATTCCGGTGGTCGGCGAGAACGTCGACGACATCCTCGGCGTGGTATATCTGAAAGATCTTGTGCCGTATGCGGATAGAAGTCGCAAGGTGCAGGTGCGCGATGCCATGCGTCCGGCGGTGTTCATGCCCGACTCCAAACCGCTGGATAGCCTGCTCGATGAAATGCAGCGCCGCAGAAACCATATGGCGCTGCTGGTCGACGAATACGGCGGCATCGCCGGGCTGGTGACCATCGAGGATGTGCTCGAGGAGATCGTCGGTGAGATCGCCGACGAATACGACACCGACGAAACTCCGCCCATCGAGGACCTCGGCGAGGGCCGCTACCGGGTTTCGGCGCGGCTGTCGGTCGACGATCTGGCCGAACTGTACGGCCTGGAAATCGAGGAGGAGGACGTCGATACCGTCGGCGGGCTACTCGCACACGCACTGGGCAGGGTGCCGCTGCCCGGCTCCAAAGCCGTTGTGCACGGTTTGCTGCTGCGTGGTGAAGGCGGTGCGGACGCGCGGGGACGGGTGCGGGTGCACACCGTCGTGGTGCGCAAGGCGCAGGAAAAATCGCATGCCGAGAAGTCCAACGGCAAGCGCAAAAGTAACGGATCCGAGCGGGAAATCCCGTCCGATCGTGATGAGAACGGAGATAGCGAATGACCGAATTGGATGCCGAGGACACCAAACTCGTGGTGCTTGCCAAGGGCGCGCTCGGCCGCACCGACGGCAACTCGGGCGCGGCGATCCGCGATACCGACGGCCGCACCTACGCGGCCGGTGATGTCGCCTTGGAGTCCCTGCGACTGACCGCGCTGCAGGCGGCGGTCGCGGCCGCGATCTCCAGTGGTGCAGAGGGATTCGAGGCGGCCGTGGTCGTCGGCGGCAGATTATCGGATGCGGGGGTCTCCGCGGTTCGCGAGGTTTCGCCCGAGGCGCGCATCGTCTTCACCGATCGTTCGGGTGCGGTCTTCGAGATCGTCGACGATGCCGCGGGCGCGGAGGTGCAGGGTGGCTGAGAAGACCACCGAATTCCGTTCCGGGTTCGTCTGTTTCGTCGGCCGCCCGAACACCGGCAAGTCGACCCTGACAAATGCGCTGGTCGGGCAGAAGATCGCGATCACCTCCTCGCGTCCGCAGACCACCCGCCACACCATCCGCGGCATCGTGCACCGCGATCATGCCCAGCTCATCCTGGTCGATACCCCGGGGCTGCACCGGCCGCGCACCTTGCTCGGTCAACGCCTGAATGACCTTGTCCGCGATACGTATTCCGAAGTCGACGTGATCGCGCTGTGCATTCCGGCCGACGAGAAAATCGGCCCCGGCGATAAGTGGATCCTGCAGCAGATCAAGCAGATGGCGCCGAAGACGACCCTGCTCGGTGTGGTCACCAAGATCGACAAGGTGAGCCGCGACCAGGTCGCCGAACAGCTGATGGCGCTGTCGCGACTACTCGGCCCGGACAACGATGTCGTACCGGTCTCCGCCGTCAAGGGCGAACAGGTCGAGGTCCTCGTCGACGTCATCGCCTCGAAAATGCCAGAGGGTCCGGCCTTCTACCCCGACGGTGAGCTCACCGACGAGCCAGAGGAAACCCTCATGGCCGAACTCATCCGCGAGGCCGCCCTGGAGGGCGTGCGCGACGAGCTCCCGCATTCGCTGGCCGTGGTCATCGAAGAGGTCCTTCCGCGCGAAGAGAACGAAGACATGCTCGACGTGCACGCCCTGCTCTACGTCGAACGCCCCTCGCAGAAGGCCATCGTCATCGGCAAGGGTGGCGCGCGACTCAAAGAGGTCGGCACCAACGCCCGCCAACAAATCGAACACATCCTTGGTGTCCGCATCTACCTACACCTGCACGTCAAGGTTGCCAAGGATTGGCAGCGCGACCCGAAACAGCTTGGCAAGCTGGGGTTCTGACGGCAGGGATACCCCGAAAATGGGGAGCATTCGAGCCCGCTGTGGCAATGCGCCCGCACTGTTATAGTCGGCCCGTTGGCGGCTGTCCGTGCTGATTCCGGGCCGCCGGGAGTGCTTCGGAAGGTTCGCGACGCAAGTGCGGGAGGTCTGGACCTCGCCCGATCGCTGACTCACCACCACGGTTCGGGGCGGTGGCGTTCCCAGTGTATCTCCGATTCCAGTTGTGCCGCAACGGAAACCAAGAGTGGTTCGGTGTTCGCGGTGCCCATGAGTTGCGCGCCTACCGGCAGGCCATTATCTGTGAAACCGGCCGGAACATTCACCGCCGGCCAGCCGAGTACATTCCAGGGCCAGGTGTATGGGCATGCGGCTGTGATGAGGTCGTTGGTGGCGTTGACGCCGATGCCATCGATCTCTTCGGCACGCGGCGGGGGAGTCGCGGTGGTCGGGGCGAGCACCAGATCGTAGTCGCGGAAGAAGCCGCCGATTCGCTTGTGCAGCAACGTTTCCGCTTGACGTGCCGCGAACAGTGCAGGCCCGCTGAGTGCACGGCCGAACCGGACATTCGCGGTAGTGCGTGGATCCACTTGTATGCCGGGCATTCTGTCGTGGACGTGGCTGACCCCTGCCAGCGAGCGCGGTAGGAAGGAAGCGCCGATCATGATGCCGTAGTGCAGGTCCGCCACGGTTACCGAATGACCGAGGCGACGCAGTGTGGTGGCGATGCGCTGCACCGCGACTTCGACCTCCGGATGCAGCGCGGTTCTGGTGGCGGTGAACGGGATTCGCAGCGAGAGGGCGATGCGCAGTCGTCCCGGATCGCGGCCGACGGCATCGGACACGGTGAGTGGTTCGGGTGTGTGCAGATCGCCGGGATTCGGTCCGGCGGCGGTATCGAGCAGCAGTGCGGCATCGGCGACGGTGCGTGCCAGCGGTCCGTTCACGGTGAGCCCGTGGAATGCCTCGGCGGCCGGCCAGGTGGAGATGCGGCCGCGCTGCGGTTTGATGCCGACGAGATTGGTCCACGCGGTCGGGATGCGGACCGAGCCCGCGCCGTCGGAACCCAGTGCCGCGGGTACCAATCCGGCCGCGACGGCGGCCGCGGAGCCGCCGGATGAGCCGCCCGGTGTGTATTCGGCACCCCATGGGTTGCGGGTGTGGCCGAAGGCGGCACCGCTGGTGAACGGCAGTTGGCCGAGTTCGCAGGTATTGGTCTTGCCGACGATCACCGCACCGGCCGCGCGCAGCCGTCGAACCGCTTGCGCGTCTTCGGTTTTCGGCGGGAGATCGCCGCCGCAGCCGAATGCCGTTGGCTCACCGGCGATATCGGTGTCGTCCTTGATCGCGATCGGTACGCCGAGCAGGGGGAGTCGTGCACCCGAGGCCAGGCGCTCGTCGGCCGCTGCCGCTTCGGCGAGTGCCTTTTCGCGCCGGACGATGCGGAAGGCATTGAGGGTCGGCTGGCTCGCCTCGATCCGGTCCAGCGCGGCGCCGACCGCGGCCACGGAGCTGATCCTGCCCTGTGCGAGGGCGGCCGCGAAGTCGGCGAGGCCGAGTTCGGCGGTCTCGAATGGGCGCAGGGTGGCGTCGGACACCGTCATGTGAGCTCCGTCTCCTTCAATCGTTCGTTGCACCGTAGCGCGGAGTTGGTCAACCGTCCACATCGGCTCACGAATCTCCACCCCAGGTAGGAGGCTGAACTGTGGACATACATACCGTATGTATGTAATGGTGGAAACACACTGCCAACACATGGAGGAACCATGGGAATCAGTACGTCACTCGGCCGCACGCATGAGGTGGATCTCCCCGGCGGCCGCATTCGGTTTCACGACACGGGGCAGGGCGCGCCGGTCGTTTTCGTACACGGTCTGCTCGTCAACTCCGATCTCTGGCGCAAAGTCGTTCCCACCATCGCGGCGGCGGGCTATCGCTGCCTCAGTCCGGACCTACCGCTCGGCTCACACGAAATCCCGGTCCCCACAGCCGATCTCACGCCCACCGGGGTCGCCGATCTGATCGCCGAGTTCCTGGAGCGACTCGACCTCACCGACGTCACCGTGGTCGCCAACGACACCGGCGGCGCGATCACCCAACTGCTGCTGACCCGTCGACCGGAGCGGATCGGCCGCGTCGTGCTGACCTCGTGCGACGCCTACGAGGCGTTCTTCCCGCCTGCCTTCGCGGCGCTGCCCGTGCTGGCGCGGGTGCCCGGCTCGCTACGGCCGCTGACCGAGTTGATGCGGATTCGTGCGCTGCATCGTCTGCCGATCGCCTTCGGCTGGGTGGCAAAGCGCCCGGTCCCGCCGGAGATCGCCGACTCCTACCTGTGGCCGAGCCGGAATTCGGCGGCGATCCGCAAGGATCTGCGCCGGTTTCTGAAGACCGTGCATCGTCGCTACACGCTCGACGCCGCCACCCGATTTCCGTCGGTGCGGATTCCGGTGCTGATCGCCTGGGCCCGCGAGGACAAAATCTTCCCGGTGAAATTCGCCGAACGCCTGGCCGCGGAGCTGCCGAACGCGACGTTGAAGTTCATCGACGACTCCTACACCTTCCTGCCCGAAGATCAGCCCGAGTTGCTCTCCGAAACGATTCTGGAGTTCACTCGGGCGCATGCAACGCCGTAGTCAGGAGGATCGCTCCCGTGCCACCCGAGCCGCGCTCGAACAAGCCGGTCGCCGGTTGTTCGCCGAGCGCGGTTTCGCGGCGACCTCGGCCGAGGAACTCGTGACCGAGGCGGGAGTCACTCGCGGTGCCCTGCACCACCACTACGGTGATAAGCGCGGACTGTTCCTGGCCGTGCTCGAGCAAATAGAGGTCGAGACCACGCAGGAAATCGAAAAAGCCATCGGCGCAGGGAATCCCGATGACATCCTCACCTCGATGGCCATCGGCCTGAATGTCTTCCTGGAGATCTGTCAGCGCCCGGAGATGATCCGTATCACCCTCTACGACGCCCCCGCCGTCCTCGGCTGGCAGGCGTTTCGCGAGTTCGAGGCGCGCCATGGGCTGGGATTGGTCATCGCCGAATTGGAACGCGCCCGCGATGCGGGGCTGATCGCCGACGCGCCGATTCCGGTCCTGGCTCAACTGATTTTCAGCGCGGTCGCCGAAGCGGGACTGATCGTTGCCCACGCCACGGATAAGGCGGCCGCGCAAGCGCAGGCGCAGCAGTCGCTGATGCTGCTCATCGGAGGGATTCTCCGCACCTGACATTTGCCCGGTGTCGCATAACTGGTGGTCTCCACACATAGGTCGCAACTTGTGTGGGAGGGCACGGGTTGTGTCGAGTCGGCTATTGGATAGGGAAGTCGAAGTATGTGGTTGGGAATGGCTCGGTCTTCAAGGTGAAGTGCCACCATTCCTCGGGGAGGTTTTTGAAACCGTGCTCGTCCATGAGGTTTGCGAGCAACTCCCGGAGTGCGCGCTGGTTACCGTTCGGTGTCGGGTTGGCCGTATGCGCGAGCGGGTCGAAGCAGTCGTAGCCGGTGCCGAAGTCGAGGCTGTTGTCCCGGAAGCGCTGGTCGGCGGGCAGTGTGCAGGCGCGCAGCGGATCACCGCCGTGATACTGCTCCTGATCGGCGGGCGGAAGCGCGACGATCGTGAGATCCAAGGTGCTGCCCCGGCTATGTCCGGACTTCTCCGCGATGTACCCGTCCCGGAACAGATTCGCCTTGTCCACCATCGGATAGAACTCCGCGCGCATCTTGGTATCGCCGAGATCCTTTGCCCAACTGACGAATTGGTCCACCGCCCGCTGCGGCCGATAGCAATCGTAGGTCTTCAGCCCCAACCCCATCGGACGCAATTCCCGCTGCACTTCCGCAAGCGCCGCACCGGCCTGCTTCGTCAACAAGCACTTCGGCGCCTCATACCCATTGATCCGCCCACCGATGAAGTTGTGCTCCCCGAAGTACCGCGCATCGACAACGATCGTCGGATCGAGCTCCGTCACCGAAACGAATGCCGTCTCATCGGCCGCGGGCGAGCTCGGGTCGTCTGTGCAACTCGCGACCGCGACAGTCGCGACCGCCGCCAAAACCGCTGAGCAGAACCGAATTCCGCGCATTCGCAGATCATAACCACCGATCTACGTTCTCGGACCGAGTTCCGCGCGCAACCGCCCGCCCAACTCTGCCGCCTCCGCAGCCGACCACGGAATCACCCCGTTCTCCGCCATCAACGCATGAAACTGCTGACGCTCATACGGCGTCCCGGGCGTAAGCGGCTGCACATGCCAGTGCACATGCGTATTCCCCTGCTGGCTACCGAGCGAGAGCAGATAGGTGCGCTCGGACGGCACGACGGCTTCTACAGCACGCGCGACCCGATAGACCACCGCCTGCAATCGCAGGAACGCGTCCTGTTCGAAATCCCGGACAACATGCTCGATATGCGCCTTCGGAGCCACCAGGACGTGCCCGTACATCGTCGGATATCTCCCGAGAAATGCGATATGCGTGCCGTCATCGAAGACGACCTCGTGCTCGGAACCGGGTGCACCCGCCACCAGGCCGCAGATGAAGCAGCCACCCGATCGCACCCGCGTTAGGTAGGCAGCCACGTCGAACGGAATTCGATCTCCACGCACGTTCCCCTCCAGTTGGATCTATGACGGTCCTCGCGAGCCATACTCGTCCGCGTCGCCCGAGGGGCACCGGCAATCCGTTCGACTCGCCGACTACCCATACGAGCAGAAAGATCAGGCCTTCGTCGACGCCGTCGCCTGCGCTCGATGACGAGTGAGGCGTGCTCGAACACCGCGAATGGCGTCGATGTGTTCCGAAGGCCGTGCCTGGGCGTGAGGGTCGGGGGTTCGTGGGAGGATAGGGGCGTGCGGTTGTATCGGGACGAGGCGGTTGTGGTTCGCCAGCATAAGCTGGGGGAGGCGGATCGCATTGTCACGTTGTTGACGCGGCAGCACGGGTTGGTGCGGGCGGTGGCCAAGGGGGTGCGGCGGACCAAGTCGCGGTTCGGGGCGCGGTTGGAGCCGTTCGCGTATGTGGACGTGCAGTTGCATCCGGGGCGCAATCTCGACACCGTCACCCAGGTGCACACCATGGAGGCATTCGCCGCCGATATCGTCGACGACTATGGGCGCTACACCACGGCATGCGCGGTACTGGAGACCGCCGAGCGGCTGGCCGGTGAGGAGCGCGCACCCGCACCGAAGCTGCACGCATTGACCGCGAGCGCGCTGCGGGCGATCGCCGCCAAACAGCGCCCGCACGAGCTGATTCTCGACGCATATTTGTTGCGCGCCATGGGTTTTGCCGGTTGGGCTCCCGCACTGGACGAATGCGCGCGCTGTGCGACGCCCGGCCCGCATCGTGCCTTCCATGTCGCCGCCGGCGGCGCGGTCTGCGTGCACTGCCGCCCACCCGGTTCGGCCACCCCGGCCCCGGGCGTGCTCGACCTGCTGATCGCCCTGCTGAAGGGCGACTGGGATTACGTCGAGCAGGTCCCCGAACAAGTCCGCAGACAGGCCAGCGGCCTGGTCGCCGCCCATCTGCAGTGGCATCTGGAGCGTCAGCTGCGCACCCTGCCGCTGGTCGAGCGCTCACCCGGAACGAGCACGGTATCCGCTACGGCCGGACAAGCGGGCTGAACGGCGCCAGGTCCGAGGGCCTGAGCGCCCATTCCCTCGCCACTCACGGGGGATCCCGCGGAATTCTGCGTTGAATGGTCGCTCGGACCAAACCGCCTGCACATCCGATCAGGTGGTCCGCACAATCTCTCCACAACCATCAGGCAGGATAGTTGCCGTGATCCTCCGTCGAG
This sequence comes from Nocardia sp. NPDC049737, assembly GCF_040674755.1. Taxonomy (NCBI): domain Bacteria; kingdom Bacillati; phylum Actinomycetota; class Actinomycetes; order Mycobacteriales; family Nocardiaceae; genus Nocardia; species Nocardia sp. NPDC049737. Next base: position 362,894 of record NZ_JBFANH010000001.1, read on the forward strand.
ACTCTGCCGCGCCGACCAGGTCGACCAGCGCACGGTCGGGTGCCGAACGCACCGTCCGTCCGCCGTCGCCGCATCCATCGGGGGCGACGCCACCGGAACTGCCGCCGGAGCTGGTGCCCAATCATGTGGCGCTGGTGATGGACGGCAACGGTCGTTGGGCGCAGGAGCGCGGGCTGCCGCGCACCGCGGGGCACGAGCGCGGCGAGGCTGTCCTGATGGACACCGTCGAGGGCTGCATCGAGATCGGTGTGAAGTGGCTCTCGGCCTACGCCTTCTCCACCGAGAACTGGCGGCGCAGCCCGGATGAAGTGCGCTTCCTCATGGGGTTCAACCGGGACGTCATCCGCCGCCGCCGCGACGAGATGCACGAAATGGGTGTGCGAGTGCGCTGGGCGGGGCGGCGACCGCGCCTGTGGCGCAGCGTGATCAACGAACTCGAGACCGCGCAGGAGCTGACCAAGGACAACACGGTGATGACCCTCACCATGTGCGTCAACTACGGTGGTCGCGCCGAAATCGCCGATGCGGCAAGGGAAATCGCGCGTCGCGTGGCCGCAGGTGAGATCGATCCGGAGCGGGTGACCGAGGCGACGATCGCCAAATACCTGGACGAGCCGGATATGCCGGACGTCGACCTGTTCCTGCGCCCGTCCGGCGAATTCCGTAGTTCGAACTTCCTCATCTGGCAGTCCGCCTATGCCGAGTTCGTCTACCAGGACACGTTGTTTCCCGATTTCGACAGGCGCAACTTGTGGGAGGCCTGTCTCCAGTACGCTTCGCGTGATCGCCGCTTCGGGGGGACCAAGTGAACGGCGGCAGCAAATGAACGGCGGCACCGATATGGACGCAGCAGTCACCCCCGAACAAGAGCTACAGGCCCGCGCCGGCGCCTGCCTATCGCTCTACGACGTCGATGTGCGCGTCGACCCGGAGGGTTCGATCGGCTTCGAATACCAGGGCGCGCTGTGCTCGTTGCGCGCGGTAACGCTGGCACCCGGCCTGGATGTGCTGACGCTGACCTGCGTGCTGGCCTGGGACCGCCCGCTCAAGCCGCAGCTGCACAAGCGAGTCGCCGAGCGCAACAGTGCGCTTCAGTTCGGTTCGATCACGCTGATCACCCGCGGCAATCAGGCCGATGTCATGTTGCGCTATACCTTTCCGGCCGCCGGTCTGGACGATCAGGCGCTGGCCACCATGCTGCTGCTGGTGCTCTCCGGCGCGGGTAAGGCGCGGCAGGGACTGCTGCCCTGAGTCGTCGACCGCATGGCCGCTGACCGCATGGCCGTTGACTGCATGGCCGTTGACTGCATGGCCGCTGACCGCATGACAGATGTCATGGCAGGTTCGTGACACACATGCGAGGTACCGGCCCCCGGTTTGCGTGACTGTTGAGTCATGACATCGGCACTGACATCCACGGCCATCTTGGCCGTGGCGGGCGGCTCGGGCAGGCACCGGGCGTCGTCCGCGATCGAACTGCGCGACCTGCACAAGAGCTTCCGACTCCCGGGCGGCGGCGAGGTGCATGCTGTCGACGGACTCGACCTGGTGGTCGCGCCGGGGGAGATCATCGCCTTCCTCGGCCCCAATGGCGCGGGTAAGACCACCACCATCGATATGCTGCTCGGGCTGGCAACGCCGGACTCCGGCAGTGTCCGGGTTTTCGGCGGCCCACCAGCGGAAGCGCTTGCGGCAGGCCGTATTTCGGCGGTCATGCAGTCCGGCGGCCTACTGCCTGATCTGACCGTCGCCGAGACCGTGCAACTGGTGGCCACCCTGCACGCGCATCCGCGGTCGGTCGATGCGGTGCTCGCGCGCGCCGGTATCGCCGATATCGGCGGTCGGCTGGTCGGCAAATGCTCGGGCGGCCAGAAGCAGCGGCTGCGCTTCGCACTCGCGCTGCTGCCGAATCCGGATCTCATCGTGCTCGACGAGCCGACCACCGGCATGGATGTCGAAGGACGCCGGGGATTCTGGAATGCGATGCGCGAGGATTCCGATCGCGGCCGCACCGTCCTGTTCGCTACCCATTACCTCGACGAGGCCGACGCATACGCCGATCGGATCGTGCTGGTGCGTGCGGGTCGCGTCGTCGCCGACGGCAGTGCCGCCGAGATCAAGAACCTGGCCGCGGGACGCGCCGTCAGTGCGACACTGCCCGGTGCCGATCCTGCCCGCCTGCTCGCGGTCCCGGGCATCGATGACGTCGAGCTGCGCGGTGACCGAATCATCGTGCACACCAAGGATTCCGACGCCATCGCCCGCTATCTGCTCACCGAGACCACCGCAGTCGATCTCGAAATCACCTCGCACAATCTCGAATCCGCATTCCTGGCGCTCACCACCGGAGACAATTGAAATGACAACCGTTGCCCCACAAGCTGTTTCGACGCGCATCTCACTCGGCGGCTTCAGTCTCGGCTTCCTGCGCCTGGAACTGCGCCGCATGCTGCGCAATCGGCGCACCATGATCTTCACACTGGTCATGCCGCCGCTGTTCTTCGTCATCTTCGGCGTGCAATCCGATTACCGGACAGAGTCATTCGGATCGGGCAATGTGACCGGCTATGTGATGGTGTCGATGGCGGTGTACGGCGCGATGCTGGCCACCACTAGCGGCGGCGCCATGGTCGCGATCGAACGCGCGCAGGGGTGGAGCCGCCAATTGCGGCTCACCCCATTGCGTCCCGTCGCCTACATAGCCACCAAGGTCGCCGTCGCGATGGTGCTCGGGCTGGTCTCGGTTACTGCGGTCTTCCTCATCGGGGGAATCTTCGGCGCCCACCTGACGGTCACCGCCTGGGTGAGCTGCTTCCTGCTCGCGTGGATCTGCTCGCTGGTCTTCGCCGCCTTCGGCCTGTTCGTCGGCTACCTGCTGCCCTCGGAGAATGTCATGCAACTGCTCGGTCCAGCCCTCGCGGGCCTGTCCTTCGCGGGCGGCCTGTTCATGCCGCTGCACGGCTGGTTCGAGACGGTCTCCAAGATCTTCCCGACAAACGGCGTCGCCACCTTGGCCCGCATGCCCTTCGGCGACACCAGCGCAGGATCGATCGCGCTGGCCATCCTCAATGTCGTCGTCTGGGCCACGATCTTCGTCGGCGGCGCGGCCATTCTGTTCCGCCGTGACACCGCACGTTGAACGATCGGGCACGACCAGCCGCCTGCCCAGGAGGGTGGGCGGCTATGCAGTGCTCAGTGCCCGCGGCCAGTGGCCCTACGGTGCCGGGTCCGCCGTGACGTGCTGGGCGGTGTTGTGCGGTGGCGTCGTGCGAGTTGACCACGTGATGCGAGGTTGCCGGGCGCGGCTGTTCAGCGATTCCGCATCGGCGGGCAATACGGTGTCGCGCGGCCACGAGGCTGGGCGGGTGTGCGGTGCTGGGCGGCTGTGCCGTGCAGGTGGCACGCCGTGCACGGCGCTGACATGCGAGTCGGGTACACGATGCGGTGTCGGCGTTCGGACGGGGATGCCGTGGCGTGCGAGGCAGTTGCGCGATGCGGAGTGGCGATGTGGCCCCGGCCCGGCATATGGAGCCAAGAGGCGATGGCGTGTCGGGCGCGGTGCGAGGCAGCGTTAGTGCGCGCTGTGCGCGGCGGCGATGCGGTGTCGGTCCGGAATGCAGAGTGAGATGCTGTGGCGTGCTGGATGTTGTGTGAGGCGGTTGTGCTGCGCGGGGTAGCTATGCGGTGTCGGTCCGGAGTGCGGAGCGAAGAGGAGATTGCGCGCCGGGCGTTGTGCGAGGCGGTGGTGATGCGCGAGGTGGTTGCGCTGTGCAGGGTAGCGATGCAGTGTCGGTCCGGAAGTGCGCAGCTAGGAGGCGATGGTGTGGCGGTGACTGTACGAGGCGGCGTTGACGTGCCGGGCGACAGTCACATGCGAGGCGGCGGGGTGATGCCGGGCGGTCATCCTGGGTCGGTTGGCGCGGCGGAGCCGCTCGGCTGGGGAGATCGTGCGGGGCGTGGGGTTTCGGCGGCGCGGACAAGTGCGGGTTCGGTAGCGTCGAGACTCGTGATCGACCACTGTGCGCGCAACCGGGGTCTGGGTTCGGCGTGTGTGCTGTTGGTGTGGGAGTGCCGATGCGGGTGAAGTCCGTGCTGCGGGGTGGTGCGGCATCCGAATTACTCGATCGGGTGGTCCGCGACGGCGGAATCGGGGCGAACGGGAAGCGGCGCGGATGGTTCGGCGGGTTCATGTCGGTCATCTGGCTGTCGTACATGATCGGACCGATCATCCAGAGCTGGCAGGACGCGGATCAGCCGACGGCGAGTCTGGCGACCGCGACACTGCTCGCGTACGCGGCGCTGATCGTCGGTTCTTTTATTGTCTTCCGGCGGACCGATGGCACCAGCCAGTTGGTGGAGCGTCCGGTCGATCGGCGCATGTGGCCGGTGCTCGTCGGTATGACGGCGTGCAGCGCGGGGTTGATGGCATTGCTAGGCGCGGTCGCACTGCCGACATTGATCTTTGTCAGCGTGATCGCGATCTTTCATATGCCCTCGCGGGAATCCGGTTATGTCGCGTTCACGGTGACGCTCGCGATGTTGCTCGTGCCGATGGTGCTGCCGCGCCTGTCCGGGGTGCCGTTCTACGTGTCGTTCGTACCCGCCCTGATCTGGATGGCCAGGCAGTTGGGCGTGCGTGGCGAGCGGTTGGCCGAGCTGGCCCGACGGCAGCAGGCCGAACTCGCGATTGTCGAGGAACGCAACCGGGTCGCGCGCGACGTACACGATATCCTCGGCCACTCACTTACCGTGATCACGGTGAAAACCGAACTCGCACAACGTCTTATCGATGTGGATCTGACGCGGGCGAAGGCTGAGATGGCCGATGTCGAGCGGCTGGCGCGGGAGGCGCTGGCTGGAGTGCGGGATACCGTCGGCGGTCTGCGTGAGGTATCGCTGCGCGGTGAATTAGCCAATGCGCGAACCGCACTGGCAGCCGCCGATATCGACGCCGCGCTGCCGGATGCCGTACCCGATACACGCCACAGCGAATTGTTCGGTTGGGTGCTGCGCGAGGCGGTCACCAATGTGATTCGGCACAGTGCCGCACGACACTGCACGGTCACGGTGACCGATACGAGCATCGAGGTCGTCGACGATGGTCGCGGGCTGGGGACCGTCGAATCCGGGTCGGGACTGTCCGGCCTGCGCGAACGGGTGCGGGCCGGTGGGGGAACATTGACGCTGTCGTCCGAGGGAGGTGTTCGTGTTCGTGCAACGGTGCCCGAGTGATCCGGAAATGGGTTTGCACTCGTGCAGTTTCCGCTGCGATTCGGCCGAAAGTGCACGCTCAGGCCAATTCCCGTCGTCGAAGGACCACCTCGCATGATCCGTCTGCTCCTCGTCGACGACCAGGCACTCGTCCGTGGCGCACTCGCCGCACTGCTCGGCCTGGAATCCGATCTGGAAGTCGTCGCGGAGGTCGGCCGCGGTGATGAAGTCCTCGATGCGGTCGCGCGCACCACACCCGATGTGGTGCTGCTGGATGTGGAAATGCCGGGCATGGACGGCATCGCGGTCGCGGCGCAACTGCATGCCGCTCATCCGGATCTCCGTATCCTCATGGTTACGACCTTCGGCCGTCCCGGCTATTTGCGGCGCGCAATCGATGCGGGCGCAAGCGGATTCGTCGTGAAGGACACCCCGGCCCGCGAACTCGCGGACGCGGTGCGCCGAGTCCACATGGGCTTACGCGTTGTCGATCCCGCCCTCGCCACTGAAACCTTGACCGTCGGTACTTCGCCACTGACAGCCCGCGAACGCGAGGTCCTCGCCGCCGCGGCCGACGGTGCTACCGCCGGCGCCATCGCCAAACAGTTACACCTGTCGGAAGGCACTGTCCGCAACCACCTTTCATCCGTCATCGGCAAAACCGGAACCAGCACCCGCGCCGAAGCCGTCCGCGCCGCCGAACGCCTCGGCTGGCTCTGAGCGCTCGGCGGGTGACAGCCGGACTGTGCTGCCGCATAACCAATGCCTACCTTGCGAGGCTGCAACTAGTGCGAGGTAGCAACTGGATATGCGACCGTGCCTCGCTCTGACTGAGGCGCCCGCGGATCCGAGGCTCGCGTCGAACGGCCGGAGTGCACCTCGGACTATGTGTCGCCGGTGTGGGCGGCCAATTGGCCGAAGGGCAGCAGGGTCGCGACGCCGCGAGCCAGGGTTTCCGGATCCACGTCGCCGATGATCAAGTGCTGCAACATGAATCCCGGCACCAAGCCGATGATCGCCGTTGTGACCGCGTGGATATCGGTATCGGGCGGTAACCAGCCGACCTCCACCATGCGTTCGACGTATTCGTACCACCGATCGCGCATCGCGCGCACGGCGTCCTTGACGTATTCGGCTGCCTCCTCGTGCACCAGCGCCAGCGCCCACGCCTGCGGTGCGAGCCGGACCGGACCTTCCGGACCGCTGCGCTCGACTATGTACTCGGCGATGACCCGGACGAGCTGGGCCGGCGTCGGCAGCGGATCGGACCGGATTGCCCTGGTCATCGTGGCGCGCAGCTCGACCGTTGTCTCGGCGGCCAGGGCGGCGATGATGTCGTTCTTGCTCTTGAAGTACCGGTAGACCGCCCCGGCCGAGAGGCCCGATTCGGTGAAGATGTCCTGCATCGACGTCTCGTAGAAACCCTTGCGGGCAAAGCAGAGCTGCGCGGCGTCGAGGATCTGCTGCCTGCGACGTTCCAGGTGTTCTTCACTGACTCTGGGCATGGCTCCAAAATAAAACGAATGCTCGTTCTTGACAACCTCGAGAGGTCGTGCGACGGTATCCACATCGAAAGAGAACGGTCATTCGATTTTCGGGAGAACGTCATGAATACAATCCAGCGGGCAGTCGGTGTCGGCGTCGCCGCGGCCCTGCTCCAGGCATTGATGTTGATCGCCTTCGCCTGGCCAGCGGCCCATATCGCGCCGCGCGATCTGCCCATCGCCGTCAGCGGCCCGCTGGCCGCCGTGGTCGCCGACAAACTGACCCAGCACGATCCCGATGCCTTCGATATCAGCAACCCCGCCGACGAAGCGGAGGCGCGCGAAGCGATCGAGAACCGGGACGTCTACGGTGCCGTCATCACCGGCGGCGGCGCCCCGCGCGTATTGGTCGCCTCCGGCGCGAGTCCCGTTGTGGCACAACAGCTCACCGCGATCGCCCAGCAGCTGTCCGGTGCGCCGGCCCCGGCGGTCGAGGATGTGGTGGCCGCCGATCCGGACGATCCGCGCGGCACCGCCTTCGGGGCGATGGTATTGCCGCTGGTCATGTCCGGTATCGCGGCGGGTGTCGTGCTCAGCCTGTTGATTCCGTCGGTCGGTGGTAAGACGATCGGACTGATCACCTTCGGCATCGCGGGTGGGCTGTTGAGCATCGTGATCATCCAGGCCTGGATGTCGGTTGTTCCCGGCCCCTATCTGACGCTGGCCGCCGTCGCGGGCCTGGTGTCCTTCGCGGTCTCCGGTGCGGTCGTCGGCCTGTCCAGTGCGATCGGCCGCGCGGGCATCGGTATCGCCGCGCTGACCATGCTCCTGGTCGGCAACCCGTTCTCGGCCGCGACCTCGGCTCCGGAACTGCTGCCGCAGCCGTGGGGAGCCATCGGCCAACTGCTGCCGCCGGGCGCCGCCGCATCACTGCTGCGCTCGGTTGCCTTCTTCGACGGCGCCGCCGCCACCAAACCACTTGTGGTCCTGGGCATCTGGGCTCTGGCCGCACTTGCCCTCTTGGGTGTAGGCGCACTTCGCGAACGCCGTTCGGCTGCGGAGTCGACCCCGGTCCGCTCCGGCGACCCGGTCGCCGTCTGATCCCAAAACGCTCCGAAATCGACTGCAGGCCGCCACTACCGGGTAATCCGGCGGTGGCGGCCTGTGTCATGTGTCAGCCGCGACGCATCGCGTTCACGGCGTGAGCGATCCGTATCCCTGGGACCCGCACTTGTTGTGCGCGCCTATAAAGGAGCGGCGAGACAAGCGGGCCAGCGCCGTTCGAGTTATCCGAATGATATTGGCCCGCTGGTATTCTCAGGAGATGGTGAAGGAGAAATTCGGGGCGCTGCCCGCACCCTTCTCCGCGTCGTAGGCCACCACGTAGGTACCGGTGGGCGGGGACGGAACCACGAAAACGACGTAATTCTTTGCGTTGTCGATAGTTTCGTTGGTATTCAGCAGTTCGTTGATCGGCCCGCGGATATCGGCCGGAATCGTTTGGCCGTCCGGGGTTTTCACGGTGAAGTAGTCGTAGAAGACATTCAGTCCGCCCGCCGAGATCCCGGGGCCACCAATGATCTTGATGCGCAACGAGAGATCCATCTTGTCGCGCTCGTTCTTGGTGTAGCTCGGAGCCACTGTACCGCTGGTGATTTCGATCGTCGTCTGATCCTGCACCAGTTTGCCGGTGACATTCAGCGTCTTCGGCGCGACACCTTCGACCTGAGTCGAGGCCTTCAGTGGAATCTTGGTCTGGTTATCCGAGGCCTGTCCGTAGATCACGGTAATGGTGTCGAGCAGGTGCTCGGCATCGTGCAGCGTCTTGACCGACGTGGTGACATTTCCGGTGGCCGAACCCTTTCCGGGCACGGTCGGCGAGTCGAAGCTCGCTCCGGCGTCGATCTCCTTGTCGACCTGCAGGTAGGTGTTATTGCTGATCGTCTTGTTGTCGGGCGTGGTGTTCTTGTAGGTGATATCGATCAGCACCTTGGCGCCGCCGAACTCGTCGGGCACCACGGTCGCTTTGTCCACCGTGATATCGAAGCCCTCGTACCATCCGGTCTTGCCGATACTGCGGACGGTCGACTGACCGGTTTTCGCCCCCGGCTGCCTCTGGCCGACGGTGCTCTGCGCGGACGCCGTCGTGGTCGGTCCCGACTTGGCGTCCTTGTCGTTGCACGCGGTCATGAGCAGGGCGGAGCTGCCGATGAGCACGGCCGCTCCGATTGTGGTGATTTTCCGGCGTCTGTCCGCCGCAAAAATGGTCGATCGCACGCTGCCTCCCAGAAGATTTCGATCTCAGTGCGCGACGCCCGGAACCCCCGGACGTTATGTGATTCGCAGTGAAATCTTCCTCGGCACCGGCGCCGTTAACTGTGTGACTGTCGTCACACGTTGGAGCGGTCCGCCTTCGCGCATTCGCAGCAGGTTCCGAAGATCTCCATGGTGTGGCTGACCTCGGTGAATCCGTGTTCGCCCGCGATGGTTTCGGCCCATGCCTCGACCGTCGGGCCCTCGACCTCGACGGTACGACCACAGTGTCGGCAGACCAGATGGTGATGGTGTCCGGTGGAGCACTGCCGGTAGACGGATTCGCCGGTGTCGGTGCGCAATACGTCGACGAGTCCGGCATCGGCCAGCGACTGCAGGGTGCGGTAGACGGTGGTCAACCCGATGCCCTCGCCGCGGCGGCGCAATTCGTCGTGCAACTCCTGCGCGGAGCGGAACTCCTCGATATCACCGAGCAGCGAGGCGATCGCACTGCGCTGTCGGGTACTGCGAATGCCAACCGGCTTCTCCGGCAAGGCCGTCTTATCTGGCACGATCACCCTTCCTCGGCATGGGCCACGGCGTCGACAACGATATGCGCCAGGTGGTCGTCGACGAGTTCATACAGCACTTCGCGGCCGGAGCGTTCCCCGTGCACCACGCCCGCGGACTTGAGAATCCTCAGATGCTGGCTGACCAGCGGTTGGGTGACACCGAGGACATCGACCAATTCGTGTACGCAACGCGGCGATTCACGCAATTGCAGCACAATGGCGATGCGCACCGGGGCGGCGAGTGCGCGCAGCAGTTCGCCCGCGTCCTCCAGGACGCTCCGCGTCGGCACCGGCACTGGCGCGGGTGATCGGTACGGGTTGTGCGGATGGGCGGTGGCGGTCTCGGCGGTCATCGAACCAACTCCTTATTGGAAAGCATTACCATTTTGATATGCACAGGTGCGCATGTCAAACGAGGCCTGCCTCGGAGTGTCGAACGAACGTCGGTGAATGCGGCGCGAAAACCGAATGGCCCGTGCGGTGGAAGACGGCTGGGACCTGGGCGATAGTCTGTAGTCAACGCTATAGGTTGTGGTCAACGCTATATGTTTGTGATCAACGCTGTGGCGTCGGGGCATACCGCATCGGGCCTCACCCGATCCGGCCGATCTGAATCCGACTCGTACTGGATGGAGAATTCTCGCGTGGCACCCAAGTCGAAGGTGGACACCGTTGCCAACCTCGCCAAGCGCCGGGGTCTGGTGTACCCGTGTGGTGAGATCTACGGCGGCACCAAATCGGCGTGGGACTACGGTCCGCTGGGTGTCGAGTTCAAGGAGAACATCAAGAAGCAGTGGTGGCGCTCCATGGTCACCAGCCGCGAGGATGTGGTGGGCCTCGACTCGTCGGTGATTCTGCCGCGTCAGGTGTGGGTCGCCTCCGGCCACGTCGGCGTATTCAACGATCCGCTGGTCGAATGCCTGAACTGTCACCACCGGCACCGGCAGGACCACCTGCAGGAGGCCTACGCGATCAAGCACAAGATCGACGATCCGGACTCCGTCTCGATGGAGCTGGTGGTGTGCCCGGACTGCGGCACAGTCGGTCGCTGGACCGAGCCGCGTGACTTCAACATGATGCTCAAGACCTACCTCGGCCCGGTCGAGTCCGAAGAGGGCCTGCACTACCTGCGTCCGGAAACCGCACAGGGCATCTTCATCAACTTCGCCAATGTGATGACCACCGCGCGCAAGAAGCCGCCGTTCGGCATCGCGCAGATCGGCAAGAGCTTCCGCAACGAGATCACCCCCGGCAACTTCATCTTCCGCACCCGTGAATTCGAGCAGATGGAGATGGAGTTCTTCGTCAAGCCGGGTGAGGACGCGCAGTGGCACAAGTATTGGATCGACACCCGGTTCGCCTGGTACACCGACCTCGGCATCGACCCGGAGAACCTGCGGCTGTTCGAGCACCCGAAGGACAAGCTGTCGCACTACTCGGCAGGCACCACCGATATCGAGTACCGCTTCGGCTTCCAGGGCAATGAATGGGGTGAGCTGGAGGGCATCGCCAACCGCACCGACTTCGATCTGAAGACCCATTCCGAGCATTCCGGCAATGACCTGAACTACTTCGACCAGACCACCAATGAGCGCTACACCCCGTACGTCATCGAGCCCGCGGCCGGCCTGACCCGCTCGCTGATGGCGTTCCTGGTCGATGCGTACACCGTCGACCAGGCGCCCAACGCCAAGGGCGTCATGGAGGAGCGCATCAGTCTGCGGCTGGACCGCAGGCTCGCGCCGGTCAAGGCGGCGGTGCTGCCGCTGTCGCGGAATGCGGATCTGACGCCGAAGGCGAAAGATCTTGCTGCACAGCTGCGTAAGAGCTGGAATGTCGAATTCGACGATGCCGGCGCCATCGGCCGCCGCTACCGGCGCCAAGACGAAATCGGCACGCCGTTCTGCATCACCGTCGACTTCGACACTCTCGAGGACCAAGCGGTCACCGTCCGCGAGCGCGATTCCATGACGCAGGAGCGGATCGCGCTGGACAAGGTCGAGGGCTACCTGGCGCAGCACCTCATCGGCGCCTGAATTCGATAGCGATCAACGCCCTGTCGCGCTGCGGCAGGGCGTTTTCGTAGCTTGCACCGCAGGTGAATTCAGCGCCTGTCCGGTTTCCGGTCCGACTGGAGGATCAGTCCGTTCCCGCTCGGTAGCAGTAGCGCCCCAGGACACCGCGACCAGAACGGCCAGAAGTATCAATTTTCGCACGGTCTGCGTCCTCTGCCAGCAGCCTTTCCGCACCCACGGGTGTCAGCTCAGGGCTGGTGCCGTCGGTGGCAGTACGCCTCGACGATCGTCGGTGCATGGAAATTTCCCACGCGGTTACTCGGTTGACGGCGTATGTCACCGAGTAGGCGGGAGCCGGATATGGCAAGAGCTGTGAAGTTCGATCGTTATGGCGGAATCGAAGAACTGAAGGTGGTCGAGGTGCCGACACCGCAGGCGGGGCCCGGTCGGGTCGTCGTCGAGGTGGTAGCGGCCGGTATCAATCCGGGGGAGGGGTATATCCGTTCGGGCGCGCTGCACGAGCGCTGGCCCGCGACATTTCCTTCGGGTGAGGGCACCGATTTCGCGGGTCGCGTCGTCGAGGTCGGATCCGGCGTCGGCGGGATCGAGATCGGCGCCGAGGTGCTCGGATTCACCGATGAGCGGGCCAGTCATGCCACGCACGTGGTGGTGCCCGCCGAACAGGTGACACTCAAGCCCGGGAAACTGGATTGGGATGTCGCGGGATCGTTGTATGTCGTTGGGACAACGGCTTTCGCCGCCGTGCGGGCAGTGGACCCGCAAGCGGGCGATACCGTCGCGGTTTCGGGTGCCGCGGGTGGCGTCGGCTCGGTCGTCGTACAACTCCTGCGGGCCAGGGGCGCAACGGTTCTCGGCATCGCGAGCGAGGTCAATCACGATTGGCTACGCAAGGTCGGGGTGATTCCGGTGGCCTATGGTGAGGGGCTGATCGACCGGATCCGGGCGGCCGCCCCTGCGGGCGTCGACGCGTTCATCGATACCTTCGGTGCCGAATATGTCGATCTCGCAATCGAACTCGGCATTGCGGTCGATCGTATCGACACCATCATCAATTGGGAGGCTGCCGAGCGGTACGGCGTGAAGACCGACGGCAACGCTGCCGCGGGCACCATCGATGTGCTTGCCGAACTTGCCGATCTGGCCGCCGCTGGCACCGTCGAGGTACCCATCGCGGCTGTTTATCCGCTCGACAAGGTCCAGGAGGCGTATCGCGAACTGGAGCAGCGCCACACGCGCGGCAAGATCGTGCTGCACCCTTAGCCGGACACATCCCAGAATTCGTATTCGTGGCGCATGCCCTGTAGGAATAACTCTTCCGCACGCGCCGGGTCGCCACCCGCCTCATCGAGCATCTGCCCGCAGCGGCGGGTGAGCGCCGCGAATCCGGGGTCGGCGTAGGTGTCGACCCAGCGCCGATAGCGCGGTTCCGATGGCGGATTCTCGGCGAGGATTGCGCCGAGGGTCGAATAGCCCCACATGCACGGATACAGCGCCGCCAGTCCGTCGGCGTAGCACGCGGCCGACTCCAGCAGGAATGCGGTGTAGGCCGCGCACGGCGCACCCTTCGTCGCACCGTCGAGATCCGCGCCGAATTCGGCGGCCAGCGACCGATGCAGGGACAGCTCCTCGTGATAAGTAGCGTGCGCGAGATCCACCAGGTCGCCCAGATGCGCTGCGGGCGCCTGCGAGGCCAGCCGGGCGAATACCCGCACATAGTCCAGCAGGAACAGATAGTCCTGTTCGAGCCAGGACCGGAAGACCGATGCGGGCAGATCGCCTCCGGCGATGCCCGCCACCGTCGGATGCGCCAGCTGGCTTATAACCAGCGGAAAACCGAGCTCCTCCAGGTGCGCCGAGAGACTGATGTGTGCCGCGGGACTCATGTGGGCAGTCTCTCTCAGTCGGAGGGGTTTCGGGATTGCGCCCCGCTTGTAGTTGCCGCACGCTGGGCCATGTGTTGTGGGAAGAGGAGGTTTTGGTGCGGGTGTTGGGTGCCTCGGAACAACGTTTCGTGCGGGCGGGGACCTACACCGGACGATCCGTGACGGTCGTCGGTGATCTCGATACGAATGCATTGGGGGCGGCGTTCACCGCACTACAGCATGCCTACCCGGTGGTTAGCTGCCGGATCGGCGAGGACGCCACCGGCCGCGGATATCTACTCCGACGTGGCGAAACCCCGGAGATCGGTATGACGTCGAGTCTCGGTGATCCGGATCCCGTCCGCATTCCGGAGCCTATCGATCCGGCCGGACAGCTGGCCTACCTGGATGTGGTGCACTCCGAGCGGGGCCGCTCGCGCGTCACACTTTTCGCCCACCACAGCATCGCTGACGCGGGCCACTGCGTCGAACTGCTGTCCCGACTATGGGACTTCTACACCGATTACGTCGAATCCGGGACGACAACCGTTGTGCCGCACGACTATCCGCAGTCGCTGGAATGGCATGTATCGGCGCGCGGGATCGCCCGCTCTTCGGTCTCCGGCTTCGAGGACGTCACCAAGCCGCTGCAACCCGTGGTCATTCCGCCCGCACCCGCGATCCCCGCGCCGCCCGCGCTGGACCGGCCGCGACGCATCATCTTGGACGAGGATGCGAGCGCCCGCATCATCGGCCTCGGGCGCTATCCGGGAGTGACCGTCAACGGGCTCGTAACCGCCGCCCTGCTACGTGCCTTCGCTTCGGAAAAGGCCAGGGCCACCGGCGATCCGGTGCTGCTCGGCTGTCTGTATCCGGTGGATATGCGCACCCGACTGGATCCGCCGGTCGCGCGCGCAGAGGGCACCAATATGGCGGGTCTGGCCTCTTTCGCCGCGACGGTCGACCTCTGCGTGGACATCCTCGAACTGGCCCAACACATTTCGGCTCGATTGCAACATGACCTGGCCGAGGGCATCGTCCAGCAATCGGTGCTGCACTTTCCGGATTACTTCGGCCCCAACCGGATCCACTCCTTGGCCGGGCATATCGCGGTGACGAATACCGGTGCCGTGCCTGCCTTCCGCATCCCCGCGAATATCGCGCTCACCGACTACGAGATCGTTTACGTCTCCGCCCATCCGCGTCCGTCCGCGGGTGCCTCGGCGGCAATCACCTTCCTGGTCTACACCTTCGAAGGCCGACTAACGGTCGGGGTACTCGGCCGCGACGCCGACCGGCTCGTGTCCGCGGTGCGCAGTGAATTGACGGCTCTCGCGGGGGAGGCCGTCAACTCCTGAGGCCACTATTGATAGGTGGCGTGCGTCGGGCGCATGACGAGCACGACCCGGCGCGGATGGTCGGCGACCGGGCGTTGATACGGCAGGTCGTAGCGGCGTGCGAGCACATCGAAGAATTCGCCGTCCGGATCGGGTTCGATGGCCTCGATGACGCCGCGGACCTCGAGGTAGCGGTAGGGCTTGTCCGGATCGTTGATGCTCACCGCGACTTCGGGATTCTGCTTGGTATTGACGGCTTTGCGTCGATCGATCGTGGTGGTGAAGCGCAGGCGACCGCCATCCCACACCTGCCATACCGGCGTCACCTGCGGAGTGCCGTCCGGGTTCAGCGTGGCGAGATGGGCGAACAGCGGCCGGGATAGCAAATCGGCGTGACTCTCGGGGATTACGGGGTTATCCATACTTCAAAGACTATCAAGGCTTTGATAGTTCAGCTATCTTTGACACTTATGAAATTGCCTGCGCAGCAGCGGCTCGGTCTGGACCTCAAGCGCGCCGAGCAGGAGCTGATGGCCGTCAAACACGAGGCGGTCAAACCGCTTACGGTGCCGCAGTACGCCGCTCTCTACGCGCTGTCGGAGAACCCGGGCATCTCCGCTGCCGCCCTCGCCCGCGAATGTCTGGTGACGCCGCAGGCGATGACGGTGGTCCTCAAAAATCTGCAGGAGCGCGGTTTCGTGGAGCGCACACCGCATCCCTGGCACCGCGGTGTGCTCGAAACCCGCCTCACCCCCGCGGGTCGCAAAGCTTTCGCCAAGGCCGATGCCAAGGCCGCCGCGATCGAGCGCCGTGTGGCCGCCGCCTTCAGTGCGAAGGAGCGCGAACTGTTGCGAGAGTTGTTGGCCCGGTTCATCGAGGCGCTGCAGGAATGAGGAGGCGGTAGGTTCGTAGATGTGTCGAGGAGAGCGGGTGTTCGAACGGTGCGGACCAACGGAGAACGCGGGGGCGTGCTCGGTGCCGCCGCGATCGGCGTCGGGGCGCTGGGCGTCGGCGAGTTGATCGCGGCCTCGCGCGGTGATTCGCTGATCGATGCGATCGGTCGGGTCATGGCCGATACCGCGCCGGTGCCGGTGGTGGAGACGACCGTCGCCTTATCCGGTAAGCACGACAAGGTCGTGACGCGCATCGGCGTCGGGGCCGGTGCGGTCGCCGCGACGGTCGGGCTCGGTGTGCTTTCCGATCAAGCGCGTACCCCTGCCCTCGCAGCCGTCGGTGCCGCCGCAGCCGCTTTGGGTTTCCGTCGATCGACCCGATCGTCCGCCACCGTCGCCGGTGCGGTCGCCGCCGCAGGTGTGCTCGGCCTCGGGCTGCGTAGGCGCCCGCGTGGACCGCTCGGCGCGCTGCTGTGGGCAGGCGCCGGTGCCGGACTGTTGGCCGGGGCGCGGGCGCTGATTCGCGACCACGACCGCAGACACCGCGATGCGATCCGTCGGGTCGGCCCGGTGGGTGGGATTTCGATGGTGCCGCGGGATGGGTTGGAGGACGAGCCCGGTCTGTCGTCGCTGATCACCGCGAACCGAAGTTTCTACGTGGCCGATGTCAATCTGAGTCCGCCGCGGATCGATCCGACGCGCTGGCGGCTGTCGGTGACCGGCAAGGTCGCGCATCCGCTGCGGCTGTCGCTGGCCGAATTGGCCGCGGACGCAGTGGAATTCGATGCGGTCATGGTGTGCGTGCATAATCGGCCCGGTGAGCGTCGCGCCGGTAACGGCCGCTGGTACGGGGTTCCGCTGGCCGAGTTGCTCGAGCATGCCATACCCGAAACCGGTGCGACCCGGCTGGTCACCAGGGCCACCGACGGCTACACCATCTCACTGCCGGTGGAGCCGCTGCGCTCCGGTGCGTGGCCCGGATATCTGGTGATCGGTGTGAACGGCGAGCCACTGGCCCCGGAGCACGGATTCCCGGCGCGCGTTTTCGTGCCCGGCCTCTACGGCCAGTACACCGGCGCGAAATGGCTTGCTGAACTGGAACTGACCGACGACAACCATGTCGACTACTGGTGGAAGCGCGGTTGGCCCTCGGATCCGATCTGGGTGACACCGCAGGCCCGCATCGACGTCAGCTCGCCCGGCGCGGGCACCACCAACATCGCCGGTGTCGCATGGGCGCCCCCGCACGGCGTCGAGTCCGTCGAGCTCCGCATCGGCGAAGGCGATTGGCGCCCAGTAGATCTCGGCACCGAACTCGCCCCCGCCGCCTGGCGCCGCTGGCGCACCACAGTCGACCTGCCTCCCGGCGAACACACCGTGCAGGCCCGCGCCATCAGCCGCTCCGGCGAGATCCAGGACGGCGCCCCACGCTCACCCTTCCCCTCCGGGCCAGCCGGCTTTCACACCGTCACGATCAAAATCTGACTGTCCGTCAAGTTGCCGTCGCCCAGCCAATTGGGAGCACGGCTAGCATCGAAGCGTGATCACGATCGACCTGCCGTACACCGGTCACGTGTCCCCTGGATCGAATCCGCAACAGCGGGACGTCCCCGGTGCCCGCATTATCAAAATGTCCGTCGGTGGCATGGACAATAATTGTTATCTAGTGCAGTGCACCGCCACAGGCGCGGCACTGCTCATCGACGCAGCCAACGAAGCCGACCGCATTGTCGAACTCGTCAACCAGGAGACGCCGGGCCGCATTGCCTTGGTCGTCACCACCCATCAGCATCGGGACCATTGGTGGGCCCTGGAAAAGGTCGCCGCCGCCATCGGCGCACCGACCGCCGCGCATCCACTCGATGCCGAACCGCTGCCGGTGCGCCCCGATCGACTACTCGCCGACGGCGACCTCATCGAGGTAGGCGACCTGGCCTTCGAGGTCGTCCACCTGCGCGGTCATACCCCCGGTTCGGTTGCCCTCGCCCTGGTAGACGGCCCGGGCGTGCACTTGTTCACCGGCGACTCCCTTTTCCCGGGCGGCCTCGGCCGCACCACCAACCCGGAAGATTTCAACTCCCTCTACACCGACGTCACCACCAAGATCTTCGATCGCTATCCCGATGACGCCGTCGTCTATCCCGGTCACGGTGATGACACCACGCTCGGCGTCGAACGTCCGCACCTCGGCGAATGGCGCGAACGCGGCTGGTAGGACTTATGCGGTGCGCGGGTTGAGGCTTTCGAACATCCGCTCACTGCTGTGGGCACCGTAGCCGTCGGCGACCTGGCGATCGACGAGATTCTTGATCGCGCCGACAATGTCCAGGTCCACACCCGCATCGCGGCTGGTCGACACGATGGCATCCACGGCGGCCTTGGTGAAATCCAAGGGTTGGAACGGTTTCGAGTAATCGCCGGAGTCGATGGTGGCTCCGGCTCTCGGGAGTGATCCGGTCATCGCGGCGATCCAACCCGATGCGCGTTGGCCGAACTCTGCTGCCGACATGCCGATCGTGCGAACCATGGCTGCCCCGTGGTAGAAGCCCGCGAACATGGCATACATCCCGGCGAGCAGGGCGAAGTCGACAAGCGCGGCCTGCCCGGCGTCCGCGCCGAAATACTCTGCGCTGCCGAGCAATTCGAGCGTCGCGCAATGGTCGTCGAAAAGCTGGCGGGAGCCGCTGTAGAGCACGGACGAGCCGGGCCGGCCGATCATCGGCGGGACGGCCATAATGCCGCCGTCGAGGAAGTCGATGCCGTGGTTCGCGGCCCATTCGGCCAGCTCGCGCGACCCGCGCGGCTCGGTGCTGGTCAGGTTGACCAGGGCGCGCCCGGCCAGGCTATCGGTCACCGGATCGAGTACCTCGTGCACGGACCGATGGTCCAACAGGCAGGCAACCACGAGATCGCTCGCGGTCACCGCTTCGGTCACCGTCCGCGCCGACTTCGCCCCTGCCGCAATGAGTTCCGCGTCCCGACCGGCACTGCGATTCCAGACCGTTGTCGGGTGTCCGGCCCGTACGAAGGCCGCGGCCAGCGCCTGTCCCATCGCGCCGAGCCCGAGGACCGTCACCGATGTCGTCATATATCCACTCCTCAAAGTTATCGAGATGCTGGTCGGCGCCGGAATCCATTCTCGATAGCCGCTGCACTATCGACAAGTACTGACTAATAAGTTCAGTACTAACCAAAAGGTAAGCATTGGCCGATCGATATCCGCCGGTTACGTTCTCGTCGACGGTGACCTGGCAGACTTGATGAGGTGAATTCGGCGACCCTGGCCTCGGCTACCGGAACCGGCCCGTCCCGCGGCGTCGGAGGCGGGCTGGTGCGCTGGGCGCGGCGGCTGGTCCTGGGCGCGATCTTGATGGGCGCGGTGCTCGTCGGCGGCACAGCATTCCGGGTGTGGCAGGTGGCGCGAATCGACGACTACACCAAGGCGGATGCGATCGTCGTCCTCGGCGCCGCGCAATACTCCGGCACACCGTCGACGGTGTTCGAGGCGCGACTGGATCAGGCCTACAAACTGTTCAAGGCCGGTGTCGCACCCAAGGTGATCACCGTCGGCGGTAAGCAGGAGGGCGATCTTTACACCGAGGCCGCCTCCGGCAAAAACTATCTGGCGGAGCGCGGCATACCGAGCGACCGGATCCTCGCGGTGGAAACGGGTTCGGACACCCTACGTAGCATCGAGGCCGTCGCGACCGCCATGAGCGCCCGTGAGATGTCCTCGGCGGTGCTGGTCAGCGATCCGTGGCATTCGCTGCGCACCAGAACCATGGCCCGCGACGCCGGGCTGGATGCCTGGACCGCCCCGACCCGGACCGGCCCCGCCGTCTACACCAGAGAATCGCAGGCACACGGAATCGCAAGGGAGACCGGGGCTTTGCTCTGGTATCAGCTCACGCACTTCTCGTCGGACTTCAAATACTCAGCGGGGCAGTGAGATTCGATGTATACCGAACACGCCCGCGAGCGAATGGTGGTGGAGGGAGCCAAGACCGCCGGACTGGGCCCGCCGCGCAGTGAATTCGAAACCGGCCACCGCACCGAATTCGCCCGCGACCGCGCCCGCGTACTGCACTCCGCGGCGCTGCGCAGACTCGCCGACAAAACCCAGGTCATGGGGCCGCGTGACGGCGACACCCCGCGCACGCGCTTGACCCATTCGATCGAAGTGGCTCAGATCGGGCGCAGCATCGCCGACGGTCTCGGCTGTGATCCAGATCTGGTCGACCTGGCCGGATTGGCGCACGATATCGGCCATCCGCCCTACGGCCACAATGGCGAGAAAGCCCTCGACCTCTTCGCTGACGCATACGGCGGATTCGAGGGCAATGCACAGAATCTGCGCATCCTCACCCGGCTCGAACCGAAGGTTTTGGATGCGGACGGCACGAGCGCGGGCTTGAATCTCACGCGCGCCGCACTCGACGCGGCTATCAAATACCCTTGGGGTAGAACAGGTTCGGGCACCAAGTTCGGTGCCTACGATATCGATCTGGATCGGCTGGAATGGGTGCGCAAGGACGCGCCGGACCGTCGCAAGAGCCTCGAGTGTCAGATCATGGACTGGTCCGACGATGTCGCGTACTCGGTGCACGATGTGGAAGACGGCGTGATCGCGGGGCGCATCGAATTGCGCGCCCTGGCCGATCCGTCCGAACAGGCGGCACTCGCCGAACTCGGGCACGGCCAGCATCCCACGCTTTCGGTGGACGACCTGATCGGTGCCGCTCAGCGGCTTTCAGAACTGCCCGTAGTGGCTGAAGCCGCCTCCTACGACGGCACCCTCGCCAGCTCGGTTGCGCTGAAGCGCCTCACCAGTGAACTGGTCGGCCGCTTCGCCACGGCCGCGATCATGGCCACACGGGAGGTCGCCGGGGCAGCGCCGCTGTCCCGTTATGCCGCGGATCTCGAGGTTCCACCGATCGTCGCCGCCGAGGTCGCGATGCTCAAAACCGTCGCCCTGCGCTACGTCATGTCCGATCTCGTGCACAAGCAGCGCCAAGCCGAGCAGCGCGAGCGGATTCAGGCTGTCGCGACCCGACTGCTGGCGACGGCACCGCACGGGTTGGATCCGCTGCTGCTCCCGTGGTGGCACGCCGCGACCGACGACACCGCGCGGGTCCGGGTAATCGTCGACCAGATCGCGTCCTACACCGAGAGTCGACTGGAGCGAGTAGACGCGTGACCAGCCGCTGGGCGTGTCGAGGCCGGACTAGCCTAGACTGACCGCCGTGGCCGGACGACTCCCAGATCGCGATATCGCGGCAATACGCGAACGCGTCCGGATCGAGGATGTGGTGGGGGAGTACGTCGCGCTGAAGCGGGCGGGTGCGGACTCCATGAGGGGCCTGTGCCCATTCCACGACGAGAAGTCGCCGTCATTCCATGTGCGGCCCAACCACGGCCTGTACCACTGCTTCGGCTGCGGTGAGGGCGGTGACGTCTTCGCCTTCCTGCAGAAGGTCGAGCACACCGGTTTCGTCGAGGCGGTGGAGCAGCTCGCCGATCGGATCGGCTACCAGATCAACTACGAAGGCGGCGGCACCTCGGTGCAGCGCGACCGCGGCACCAGGGGACGGTTGGTTGCCGCCAATGCCGCCGCGCACGAGTTCTACATGGCCAAATTGCGCGAGCCCGATGCCGAGGTTGCGCGCAAATTCTTGACCGACCGCAACTTCGACGGCAATGCCGCCCAGCAATTCGGCTGCGGCTATGCCCCGGCGGGCTGGGATACGCTCACGAAGCATCTGCTGCGTAAGGGTTTCGACTTCAAGGAGCTCGAGGCGGCCGGGCTGTCGCGTCAGGGCCAGCGCGGACCGATCGACCGCTTCCATCGGCGGCTGCTGTGGCCGATCCGCAATCTCGGCGGTGATGTCATCGGCTTCGGTGCGCGCAAGCTGTTCGACGACGACACCATGCCCGGCAAATACATCAATACGCCGGAAACCTTGCTGTACAAGAAGTCTCAGGTGCTGTTCGGCCTGGACCACGCCAAGCGCGAGATCGCCAAGGGCCACCAGGCGGTAGTGGTCGAGGGCTATACCGACGTGATGGCCATGCATCTGGCCGGAGTGAAAACCGCCGTCGCCTCCTGTGGCACCGCCTTCGGTGACGAGCATCTCGCCCTGTTGCGCCGACTGCTCATGGATGACAACTTCTGGCGCGGCGAAATCATCTACACCTTCGACGGTGACGCGGCCGGACAGGCGGCGGCATTGAAAGCCTTTGCGGGCGACCAGAAGTTGGCCGGGCAGACCTACATCGCCATCGCCCCCGACGGCCAGGACCCGTGCGAACTGCGCCAGCGCTCCGGCGACGGCGCCGTGCGCGACCTGGTAGCCCGGCGAACCCCGTTGTACGAGTTCGTGATTCGCGGTCTGCTCGCCGACCACAACCTGGATACCGCCGAGGGACAGGTGGAGGCGCTGCGCCGTGCCGTGCCGGTGGTGGCGCAGATCAAGGACAACGCGCTGCGCAAGGCGTACGCGACCAAGCTGGCGGGCTGGGTCGGCTGGGACGATATCCAGACCGTCGTGCGGCGCGTCGGTGAGGAAGCCAAGCGCAATCGCAACGGTGGTCGCCCGAGCGGTCGTGGCCCAGTAGCGGGCACGCCGCAGCCCAGCGCGGTCGTCGCCGAACACCCCGCAGCCCGTCCCAACCCGAACGACCCGACGCTGCTGCCGCAACGGCAGGCGCTCGGCGCGGCACTGCAGTATCCGGCGATGGCGGGCGCGGTTTTCGATTCGATCGAGAACGAGGCCTTCACCCATCCGGCTTACGCGGCTGTGCGCGCCATGATCGCCGAGGCCGGTGGCACGGCATCCGGGCTCAGCGGCGCCGAGTGGGTCAACGCCGTATCGGACGGGACCGATGATTTGACCATGCGGGCCTTGGTCTCCGAGTTGTCGGGCGAGCAGATGCCGGTGAAGTCGGCCAATGACATTCCCCGGTTCGTCACCGGGGTGCTGGCCCGAGTTCAGGAAGCCTGGGTCGGCCGTCAGATCGCGGAGCTGAAGTCGAAGCTGCAGCGTGTGTCCTCGACCGAGCAGGCCGACGCGTATATGGCGCTGTTCGGTGACCTCGTGGCGCTGGAGCAGTACCGCAAGAGTTTGCTCACCCAGGCGATGGGGAATCACGACGATTTCGCAGCGGGCTGACTAGCTCCGGAGTCCGGGTAGCCACTGCGTGCGATTCGTCGTACCGCGCATGTCGTAATCAGAGAAGTAGCCGCGCTGACGGCCAGCCGCTGCGGTTAGCGGTGCACCCGAGGACGACTAGGTGCACCACTTCGACTGCTAACCGGCACATTTCCGGCTCGAATCCCCCGAATTCAGCGGCGCAGCTGATCCTGCGGCACCAGAATCGTGGTCCGCTCATCCAGCGGCACCATCGGCTCCAACTTCGCCTGGGTACTGAGCTTGTCCGACAGCTTCTGTCGCCCGAAGAGAACCAGCTTGCGAGTCACCGGGCTCCCGGTGACCGCGCGGGTCGCCGCACTGATCTGTTCATAGCGACCCCGCCCGGCCTTCGTCCCGAGCACGTAACCGGCCGCAATGCCGATGATCAACCGCAGCATCTCGTAGAGCTCCTCCCAAAGTGCCTGTGCGCGGCTACCATCCTGCCCGACGCCGGGTACACCTGTCGATCCGGATCCACCCCCACCGCGCGCCACCCCCAGACACGCCGAAGCCCCCGCATGTCTCCAGGTAGAGACGCGATTTGGGAAGGCGAGCGCCGATACGCTAAAGTTTCACCTCGGCCCGCCCAGTACGGACGAGCCAAGGATAGTCCCCTATAGCTCAATTGGCAGAGCAGCCGACTGTTAATCGGCAGGTTTCTGGTTCGAGTCCAGATGGGGGAGCTTTGACCAGGGCGAACGTATCAGTTCGACCCTGGTTTTGTCTGTTTTCGGGGTCGAACGACACGGAAACGACACGTTTTCAGCCGGACAGGCGTCCCAAGGCCGCCGTGAAGTCGGGTGCTTCGGTCGGTTGGTCGATGTAGTGGCGCTTGGTGACCGAGTCGTTCGCGTGGCCGAGTTGTTGGGCTGCGGCCTGGGGGCCGTATTCGTCGGCGATGAGGGATGCGACGGTCTTGCGGAAGGTCTTGGGCGTGACCCAGGCGAACTTCTCCCCGCGGGCCTGTCGCCACAGCCGGTTGAAGTTGTGCGGGTCCCAGATCCCGCCGTCGCGGTTGGGGAAGACCAGGTCCAGGTCATTGTCGACCGCTTCGGCTTGACTCGCCGGAGGGTCTCGACGACGAACTGGGGCAGGACCACTGTCCGATAGCCCGAGTCGGTCTTGGTCCATTCCTGGCGGATAAGTCCTTTGCCTTTGATTCGAATGATTGTGCCGGAAAAGGTGATTCGCGCCGGTTTGTTGTCGAGGTCGACATCGGCCCAACGCAGGGCGAGTGCTTCTCCGGGGCATGGGCCGGTTCCGAGTTCGATGTCGGCGACGTCGAGGACCCGCGGGTTGCGTTTGGGGCCGTGGGTGTAGGCCAGCGCGCCATCGAATAGCTTTTCCGGCCACCCACGCCTGTAGCTGCGCGCGCAGCTCTGTGAGGGTCTCCATGTCGGCTGCACGCGATTTCTGGCGCTTCGAGGAAGGTCCGCGACCTCGCGGACCGGGTGCGGTCAATGGCGTCATGGCGGACGGCCATGCTCATCATCTCGGAGGGAATGACCCGCTGTCGCCGCGCCTTCTCACGGTGGCCGTCGAGCACGATCCGTTTCAGGTGCGCATCGATACGGGATGTGGTGGCATCCCACAGGCGCAGGCCGCCGAGCGCTGATTTGATCTTGACGGTTCCCTCGCAGGTCCGCGGGTATTGCAGTGTTGACATACGCTGCCGAACTGCAAGGGGGACCGGCCGCTTTTGCAGGTAGCGGGAATACCGGTGCGGGGGAGAGAATAGATGCCTGATGTTATGTGCACCATCAGTATTTGGGTATGTCCCTGACATGCGCCGTGTCCGTCCAGCGGGGTGCCCGAAGCGGGCAGTGCCGTTGTGAATGAACCCTTGCGCCCTTTTTGTTGGAATAACGGGCAGCCTCCCGAAATCTCTGCCTCGATATCCGATTCGTGACCAGGGGGACTCGATGAATCCCACGGCAACCATCCGCCCGGAATCTGTGGAGCGAGCCGACCTCGGGCCGCCGCCACGTACTCGGGAGTGTCCATGACCGATACCACCGCTTCGGTCACCGAAAAAGCCGAGCCAGGCTAGGCCGCATTGCTGGGGCTTCGGCATCGACGTGGGCGGTAGCGGCGTGAAGGGCGGCGTTGTCGATCTCGGCACTGGGCAGCTGATCGGCGACCGCTTCAAACTCCCGACCCCGCGGCCGGCTACTCCGGAGGCTCTCGCCGACACGATCCACGAGGTGGTGAAGCATTTCCAGTGGGACGCGCCGCTTGGCGTCACCTATCCGGGTGTGGTCAGCGGCGGCGTCGCCCGTACCGCCGCGCACCTCGACAAGTCTTGGATCGGAGTGAACGCCCAGGAGGTGATCAGCGCCGAACTCGGCGGACAGCCGGTGACCCTGCTCAATGACGCCGACGCGGCGGGATTGGCCGAAGTCGAGTTCGGTGCCGGCAAGGACAGCGACGGCGTCATTGTGCTGCTGACGTTTGGCACCGGCATCGGTTCGGCGGTAATCCACAACGGGGTGTTGTTGCCCAACACTGAATTCGGTCACATCGAGGTCGGCGGAATGGAGGCCGAGCGTCGGGGCGCCGCGTCGGTCAAGGAAAGGCACGCCTGGAGCTACAAACGGTGGGCCCCGGAGGTGACGAAGGTGCTGGTCGCCATCGAAAACGCGATCTCGCCCGACCTGTTCATCGCCGGTGGCGGGGTCAGCCGCAAGGGCGACAAATGGATTCCGTTGCTGAAGAACCGCACGCCGGTGGTGGCCGCCGCGTTGCAGAACACTGCGGGGATCGTCGGGGCGGCAGTGGCTGCGCGTGCCGATCCAACGCGCGCAACGAGCCCGCTCGGCGGCAGCGGTCGTCTTCGCTGGGCTTGATGAGTGGGACCCGGCCGTGGTTGTCGCTGCGGTGTCTGAACATGCGCCTTCGGCGCCGCCAGCTGACTGAATCGCGAACCACGTCGGTACTGCCAGATGTGGTCAAGAGTTTTGTCGAGACCTTCTGCCACTGAGGCGCATCTCCATACCCATGTGTTCGGCGAAAGCCGGCGGGGCGGCGGTGCCTACGTTAGGGAGCACTCCGCCTCGACAATGTCTGCCACGCCGGCTGCACGGAACGGTCTCCCTGACGGGGGACACCGAGGGTCAGAACTGGACGCTGGCGTGCATTTCCCAGACCAGGATCTCGGCGGGCTCGCTCGCGGTGACCTGCTGGCCGCCGGTAGCGGTGAAGCGCACCGCGTCGCCGGTATACAGCGGGCCGGCACTCTCCAGTGTCACCGCGCCGCGGGCCACGAACAGGTGCAGGAACGGTGCGTCGGGCAGGTGCACCGACTGTCCTGGGGCGAGCCGCGCGACGTACAGGGCCGCGTGCGAGTTCCGGATCCGGATCGCGGCGTGGCCGTCATGTTTGCGCATACCCGAGGCGACCGGCAGCAGACCACCGGACAGCAGTTCCGCCTCGATCTCCAACTGCTCATAACCGGGGGTGATACCGGCCTCGTCGGGCACCACCCACATCTGCACGAAGTGCACCGGGTCCTGGTGGACGTCGCCGCTGAGCCGCCACGAGTCGTTCTTCTCCGAGTGCAGGATGCCGGTGCCGGCGCTCATGCGCTGCGCCAGGCCGGGGTAGATCACGCCGTTGTGGCCGGTGGAGTCCTGGTGGACCAGCGAGCCCTCCAGCACCCACGTGACGATCTCCATGTCGCGGTGTGGATGGGTGTCGAACCCCGTACCGGGATCGACGATGTCGTCGTTGTTGACCAGCAGCAGCCCATGATGAGTGTTGGCCTGGTCGAGATGGTGGCCGAAGGAGAACGAGTGTTTGGAATCCAGCCAGCCGAAGTCGGACTTGAACCGGTCCTCGGCGCGGCGGATGTCGACGGTGGGAGTCAAGTCGATGGTGCTCATGAGGTGCCTTCCTCCAAGATCGGTGCCGGCCTGATCACCGACCCACAATTTGGTTTCCATGGAAACTAACCCGCGTCGGAGCGGAACTATTCCGCCGGCGATCACGCCGCATCCGGTTGTCGCTTCCACTTGTTAGTTGCTATGTCCACCACCGGCGCTCTCGGGTTGTCACCGTTGTCGTCTGTCTTCCAATTGCCTTCGAAGGCCGTCAGTTCGGCCGGCTGGCGCTGGCCTATGAAAACCCCGGTCTCCTCACTGGCATTAGCTGGATCGGCATCAGGATCGCCAGGACCTCGAGCGCGATCGAGACCGTTGACCTCCGATCAGGACATGCGTGGACGGCGGAGCGTCACTGGTCGTTAGGGCCTCGAAACAGCTTGCCGAAGGCCGTCTACCGGCGCCCCTGTTCCGGCAGGACCAATCGGTTTCCGTTTTTCGCCTTGTCGGACCGTTTCATGCCTGTGGCGCGGTCGGGAGGATTGGCGGTGTCGAATATCCGGCGGCCGGCCGGTCGCGCCGATCCGAAGGAATTGATATGGCCACTGCTGTAGGAATCGATCTGGGAACTACGAATTCTGTCATCGCGAGCTGGCAGGGCGGGGAGCCGGTGGTGATCGCCAATGCCGAGGGCGCGCGCACCACACCGTCGGTGGTTGCCTTCACCGAGAGCGGTGAGCGACTTGTCGGTCAGCTTGCCCGCAGACAGTCGATTTTGAATCCGAAGGGCACGATCTATTCGGCGAAGCGATTCATCGGTCGCCACTTCGACGAAATATCGGAGGAAGCCAAGGCGGTGAGCTTCGACGTCGTCGAGGGTGAGGGCGGCGTTGCTAGGTTCGATGTGCGAGGCAAGAAGTATGCGCCCGAGGAGATCAGCGCGCTGGTGCTGCGCAAGCTGGTCGATGACGCGAGCAAATATCTCGGGGAGCGGGTCAAAGAAGCGGTGATCACCGTGCCCGCCTACTTCAACGACGCACAGCGCAATGCCACCAAGGACGCGGGCCGGATCGCGGGACTCGACGTCCTGCGCATCATCAACGAGCCGACCGCCGCAGCATTGGCGTACGGATTGGACAAGCAGACCCACGAGACGGTGCTCGTATTCGATCTCGGTGGTGGCACTTTCGATGTCAGTCTGCTCGACGTCGGGGACGGTGTGGTCGAGGTCCGCTCCACCGCGGGCGATTCCCATTTGGGCGGCGACGACTTCGACCGGCGCATCGTCGACTATCTCGCCGACGAATTCCAGCGCGCAGAGCACATCGACCTACGTGCCGATCCGCAAGCGCTGCAACGACTTTTCGAGGCGGCAGAGAAGGCCAAGGTCGAGCTGTCCTCGGTGTCACAGACACAGGTGAATCTGCCCTTCGTCACCGCCGACGCGAACGGACCCAAGCACCTCACCACCACGATCATGCGCTCGAAGTTCGATGACCTGACCGCGGATCTGGTGCAGCGCTGCCTCGGCCCGGTGGAGCAGGCCATGAAGGACGCCAAGGTCACCGCCAATGACATCGACGAGGTGATCCTGGTCGGCGGTTCCACCCGTATCCCGGCGGTACAGGCGCTGGTGCGCAGGCTCACCGGCGGCAAGGACCCGAACATGAGCGTCAACCCGGACGAGGTCGTCGCGCTCGGCGCGGCCGTCCAGGCCGGTGTGCTCAAGGGTGAGGTCTCCGATGTGCTGCTGCTGGACGTAACGCCGCTGTCGCTCGGCGTGGAGACCCAGGGCGGCGTGATGACGAAGATCATCGAGCGCAATACCACCATTCCGGCCCGGCGCAGCGAGGTGTTCTCCACCGCGGAGGACAACCAGCGCGCGGTCGATGTGGTGGTGCTCCAGGGCGAACGTGAGCGCGCCTCCGACAACCGCGTGCTCGGCCGGTTCCGACTGGAGGACATCCGGCCCGCACCACGCGGCCAGGCGCACGTCGAGGTCACCTTCGACATCGACGCAAACGGCATCCTCAATGTCACCGCACGCGACAAGGACACCGGTAAAGAGCAGAGCATCACGATCAGCGAGCAGTCCAATTTGGACCAGAGCGAGGTCGACCGGATGCTCGCCGAGGCCGAGCAGCACCGCCGCGAAGACGAGGAACTGCGCAAGGCCGTCGATGCCCGCAACGCGTTGGATTCGGCCGCGTACCAGGTGGAACGGCGCCTGGCCGAACTCGGTGACAGCGCGCCGCCGCACGAGAGGGCACGCGCCGAGATGCTGATCGCCGACGCCAGACAGGCCGTCAAAGAAGAAGCGCCGCTGGATCGCGTGCAGTCGCTCACCTCGGAACTGCAGCAATTGCAGTACGGGTTGCAGCCCGCGCAAACCGGCGGCGGCGACGGACAGTCGAGCTACGCGGGCGCGGGTGGAGGCGCGGGCTCACCCGGTGACGACGACGTGATCGACGCCGAATTCGACCGGAGCTGAGGGATTTCCGATGGAAACCTCCGCAGACCAGTCGACCACCGACACCCCCGATCCGGATGCGGCGCCCGAACAACCCGCAGCCCAGATCGCACAGTTGGAAGACCGCTGGCGCCGCGCCGCCGCCGATCTGGACAACCTACGCAAGCGCTACGCCAGGGATCTCGATCGAGAGCGCGCGGACGAACGATCGAAGGTGGCAGGTGCCTGGCTACCGATGCTGGACAACTTGGAACTGGCGCTGGCGCACGCGAAAGGCGATGCGGACCCACTCGTCGCGGGCGTTCGCGCGATCCGGGACCAGGCGGTGCAGGTACTCGAACAGCTCGGCTACCCGAGGCATTCGGAGGTCGGGGTGCCGTTCTCCCCGGAAATGCACGAGGTGGTCAGCGTGGTCGACCGGCCCGATTTCCCGCCGGGAACCGTGGTCGAGGTGCTGCGCCCCGGATACGGCGAGAACGGACGGCAGCTGCGTCCGGCGGCCGTGATCGTCAGCAGACGCGAGGAGTGAGCGTCGATGGCGCGCGACTACTACGAGGTCCTCGGGGTTCCCCGCGACGCCGACAAGGACCAGATTCAGCAGGCATATCGCAAGTTGGCGCGGCGATATCACCCGGATGTGAATTCCGATCCGGCGGCGGAGGATCGGTTCAAGGAGGTCAGCGAGGCGTACGAGGTCCTGTCCGATCCGTCGACGAGGAGTCGCTACGACCGCTTCGGTGAGGACTTCCGGCGGGTGCCGGAGGACTACGACGAACGGGTCGGCGCGGCCACCGGTGGTTTCGGTGGCGGCAGCGGTGGTTTCGGTGGCAGCAGGGGCGGTTTCGGTGGCGGGACCCGCGTGCACTTCGGTCGCGGTTTCGACGGCAACGTCGACTTCAGCGACATATTCGGCGACGTCTTCGGTGGCCGTGGCGGCGGATACGGACCGATTCCGGGCGCCGATCAGGAGGCGGTCCTGGAGCTGACCGTTGAGGAGGCCTACCGCGGCGGCAAGCGCAAGCTCGGGCTCGACGGGCGCAGCTACGACGTTGATATCCCGGCCGGGGTGATAGACGGCCAGCGGATCCGGCTGGCCGGGCAGGGCGGCAGGGGCAGTGGCGACGCGCCTGCTGGGGACCTCTACCTGGTCGTGCACATCAAGCCGCATCCGCGCTTCCGGTTGGTTGGCCGCGACATCTACGTCGATCTGCCCGTGTCCCCGTGGGAGGCGGTGCTCGGCGCCACCGTCGCGGTCCCGACTCCGGGCGGCGAGGCAAAAGTCAAAGTGGCGCCGGGCTCCTCGACCGGGCGCAAGCTGCGATTGCGTGGCGCGGGCATGCCCAATGCCCGCGGCGCCGACGGCAACCTGTACGCCGAGGTCAAGGTCATAGTGCCGTCGAAACCGACCGCGCGGGAACGGGAGCTGTTCGAGCAGTTGGCCGCCGAATCGACCTTCGATCCGAGGAGAGAGCAATGAGCGCGCCCACACCGCAATACGTGATCGTGCGGCAACCGGGGCTGCGGCTCGACGATTTCGCACAGCGGTCCGGTCTGCATCCGGACATGGTGCGCAGATTGGTCGCGCTCGGACTGCTCGACGGTGCCCGCGAAGGTACCGAACTTCGCTTCGAACCGTCCGCGGTGGCCGTTGTCGCCCGAATCCAGCGCTTGCGGTCCGGGCTCGGATTGAACTATGCGGCAATCGGGTTGGTGCTCGATCTGCTGGACCGAATCGAAGAACTCGAAGCCGATCCTCGTAGAAGGAGGACGTCCCGATGGACACCAGCAAGTTGACGGAGAAGTCTCGGGAAGCCTTGAGCGAAGCGCAGAACGCAGCGACGCGATTGGGGCACAGCGAGGTCGACGGCGAACATCTGCTGCTCGCCTTGATCGACCAGCCGGACGGGCTGGTGCCCCGGCTGCTCGACCAGGCGGGCGCGGATCTCGACGCGTTGCGCGCTGACCTGAATCGCGAGTTGGTCCGCCGACCCAAGGTCAGCGGGCCGGGCGCCGCGCCGGGGCAGGTGATGGTCACCCGGCGGTTGGCGGCGCTGCTCGAATCGGCCGAACGAGAAGCCAAGCGGCTCAAGGACTCCTATGTTTCGGTGGAGCACCTGGTAAAGGCGCTGACCGAAGAGGGATCGGGCACTGTGGCGGGCCGGCTCCTCGCGGGTCAGGGCATCACCGGAGAGTCGTTCTTGCAGGCGCTCACCGCGGTTCGTGGTAATCAGCGGGTGACCTCGGCGACCCCGGAGGGCGCTTACGAGGCACTGGAGAAATACGGCCGCGACCTCGTCGCCGAAGCCAGCGCGGGCAAGCTGGACCCCGTTATCGGCCGGGACGCCGAGATCCGCAGGGTGACACAGATTTTGAGCAGGAAGACCAAGAACAATCCGGTATTGATCGGTGATCCCGGCGTCGGCAAGACCGCGATCGTGGAGGGCTTGGCCCAGCGCATCGTCCGTGGCGATGTGCCAGAAGGCCTGCGCGACAAGACGATCTTCTCCCTCGATATGGGTTCGTTGGTGGCGGGGGCGAAATATCGAGGCGAGTTCGAGGAGCGTCTGCAAGCCGTGCTGTCGGAGGTGAAGGCGGCCGAGGGCCGCATTCTGCTCTTCGTCGACGAGCTACATTCCGTGGTCGGCGCGGGATCGGTCGGCGGTGAAGGATCCCTCGACGCGGGCAATATGCTCAAGCCGATGCTCGCCCGCGGCGAGCTGCACATGATCGGCGCCACCACCATGGACGAGTACCGCAAACACATCGAATCCGATGCGGCACTGGAACGTCGATTCCAGACTGTGCTGGTGGACGAGCCCAGCATGGAGGATGCGGTGTCCATCCTGCGCGGCCTGCGCGAACGCCTCGAGGTCTTCCACGGCGTGAAGATCCAGGACGGCGCGCTGGTGGCGGCCGTGACCCTGTCGCATCGCTACATCACCGACCGCTTCCTGCCGGACAAAGCCATCGACCTGGTCGACGAGGCATGTGCTCGGCTGCGCACCGAAATCGACTCGATGCCAGCGGAACTCGATGAACTCACCAGGAAGGTGACCCGGCTGGAGATCGAAGAGGCGGCACTGTCCAAGGAGACGGACGCGGCAAGCAAGGCTCGTCTCGAGGAGCTCCGAAAGGAACTTGCCGATCTGCGGGCCGAGGCCGACTCGAGACACGCCCAATGGGAGGCCGAACGGCAAGCGATCCGGCGGGTGCAGGAATTGCGTGGACAACTCGAGCAACTGCGCCACGAAGCCGAAGAGGCCGAACGCAATTACGACCTTAATCGCGCGGCCGAGTTGCGCTACGGCGAGATCACCAAGCTGGAACGCAATCTGCAAGCGGCAGAGGAACAATTGCGAACCAAGCAGGGCAAGCAGCCGCTGCTGCAAGAGGTTGTCACCGAGGACGAGATCGCCGAAATCGTCGCCGCGTGGACCGGAATCCCGGTAGCCCGGCTAAAAGAGGGCGAGCGGGAGAAGTTGCTACGGCTCGATGAAATCCTGCACGAGCGGGTGGTCGGGCAGGAGGAGGCGGTGCAACTTGTCGCGGACGCGGTGATCCGGGCCCGGTCGGGAATCCGCGATCCACGCAGGCCGATCGGATCGTTCATCTTCCTCGGACCCACCGGCGTCGGCAAGACGGAACTCGCGAAGACCTTGGCCGCGGCGCTTTTCGACAGCGAAGACAATATGGTGCGCCTGGACATGAGCGAGTACCAGGAGCGGCATACGGTCAGCAGGTTGATCGGTGCGCCTCCCGGCTACGTCGGTTATGACGAGGGCGGGCAGCTCACCGAGGCGGTGCGCCGCAAGCCGTATTCGGTGGTGCTGTTCGACGAGATCGAGAAGGCGCACGCCGACGTGTTCAATACTCTGTTGCAGGTGCTCGACGACGGTCGGATCACCGATTCGCAAGGCCGACAGGTCGATTTCCGCAACACCGTGATCATCATGACCTCGAATATCGGCTCCCACCATCTACTCGAGGGTGTCACCGCCCACGGCGAAATCAAGCCGGACGCGCGGGATCGGGTACTCGCCGAGCTGCGGGGACACTTCCGTCCCGAGTTTCTCAACCGCGTCGACGACATCGTGCTGTTCACGCCGCTGACGCTGCCGCAGATCGAGCACATCGTCGAGCTGCAACTCGAAGAACTCCGACAGCGCCTGGCGGAACGGCAGATCAGGCTCGACATCACTCCGGAGGCGCGCAGGCTCATTGCCCAGCACGGATTCGATCCGGTCTACGGTGCGCGGCCGTTGCGCCGCTACATCGCGCACGAAGTCGAGACGAAGATAGGCCGGGCGCTCATGCGCGGCGATATCGGTCAGGGCGGCGCCGTCACGGTCACCGTGGACGGTGCCGATCTCGCGGTCGCGTACACCGCGCCCGCGATCGCGGCATGAAAACGAGGTACGACGATGGAAACCGCGAAGATCAAATGCCCCAACTGTGGGAAGTTCAACCGGGTTCCGGCCGCGGCGGAGGGCACACCGCGATGCGGTAACTGCCACAAACCGCTGCCATGGATCGTCGCGGCGGGGGACGACGACTTCACCGAGGTGACCGAAAAGTCTTCGGTGCCAGTCCTTGTCGACCTGTGGGCGACCTGGTGTCGGCCCTGTCTGATGGTCAGCCCTGCGCTCGAACAGCTCGCGACCGAACGTGCCGGTCGGCTGAAGCTGGTCAAGGTCGACGTCGATGCCGCACCCCGCACCGCCGAGCGGTTCGTCGTGCGGGCGGTGCCGACCTTGCTCGTGCTCGACCACGGCGAGGTGCTGGCCCGGCAGGCGGGCGCCGCTCCGGTACCGGAACTGCGGAGGTGGCTGGACCAGGGCCTCTCCGATCGAGCGGATAAGGGGGTGACCGCATGACCTCCATCTATACCGATCCCCACGTCGCGGCGATCCAGCCGGTGGCGCCGCGGACACCGCAGGGCTGCGAAGAGTGTCTTCGGCTCGGCACGCCATGGCTGCATCTGCGGCTGTGCCTGACTTGCGGGCACGTCGGCTGCTGTGACTCATCCCCGATGCGGCACGCGCGAGCGCACGCCACCGGGATCGACCACCCCATCGTCCAATCGATGGAACCCGGCGAGAATTGGCGCTGGTGCTACGTCCACCAGAACTTCGTCTGATGAACGTCGAAACCCCGGACGATGTCGGCGCGTTTCCGCGATTGTCGGACGCGCAGGTGGCGACGCTCGCCGTCGGCGGCGCCCGGCGAGCGGTGCGTGCCGGTGAGACGTTGGTGCGCGCCGGCGCGCCGAGCGACGAGTTCTTCGTGATCCTGTCCGGCAACGTCGCGATCGTCGATGACGATGCGGGGGAACGCCGGGTGCTGCGCATCCACGGGCCCGGCCGATTCCTCGGCGAGCTGGGCCTGCTGGAAGGTCAGGTCGCGTTCTACACCGCAGAGATGATCGAAGACGGCGAGGTGCTGGTCGTCCCGATCCAGCGGGTACGCGCGCTGGTCGAACACGATCCGGTGCTCAGCGACCTCATTCTGCGCGCGTATCTGATCCGCCGCTGCCAGCTGCTCGGTATCGTCTCCGGGTTCCGAATCATCGGTTCCTGCTACTCGCCCGACACCCGGCGGCTACGCGAGTTCGCGATGCGAAACCGATTGCCGCACACCTGGATCGACCTCGAGCGCGACAGTCGGGCCGAAAAACTCCTGCGTGATCTCGGGGTCGCACCCGAGGACACTCCAGTCGTCATCTGGCGTGGCGAGCGGGTGCTGCGCAATCCGACGAATGCCGAATTGGGGCGCCTCATCGGCCTACCGGTGCCGGACACGCTGCGCGAGGTGTGCGACCTCATCGTGGTGGGTGCTGGCCCGGCCGGCCTGGCCGCCTCGGTGTACGGCGCCTCGGACGGGCTCGACACCTCGATGCTGGAGGCGATTGCGGCGGGTGGACAGGCGGGCACCTCTTCGCGCATCGAGAACTACCTGGGCTTTCCCGCGGGCATCTCCGGCACCGAGTTGGCCGAGCGAGCGGTCATCCAGGCCGGAAAGTTCGGTGCTCGATTGCTGGTGTCCGCGGAGGTAGTCGGGCTGGAAGCCGAGGATGGACACCATCTGCTGCGGTTGGCCGGTGGCGGCGCGCTGCTCGGCCGCACCGTCGTCCTGGCCACCGGCGCCCGCTATCGCAGACTCGCCGTGACCGGAATCGAGCGCTTCGAAGGCGCCGGCGTGTACTACGCCGCGACCCATCAGGAGGCGTCGATGTGCGGCGTGGACCCGGTGGCGATCGTCGGCGGCGGTAACTCCGCAGGGCAGGCAACGGTGTTTCTCGCCGGTCACGTCGAGCACGTGCACCTACTCATCCGGGATGGCGATCTCGGCAAGAGCATGTCCCGGTATCTGGTCGAGCAGATCGAGCAGCACCCGCGTGTGACGGTGCACCGCAACACCGAGGTGCGCGAGGTAGCCGGTGTCAGCGAACTCGAAGAAATCGTAGTCGAGAACAATCGCACCGGGGAGCGGGAGGAGCTCGCGGTGCGCGCCCTGTTCGTTTTCATCGGGGCCGTGCCGTGCACAGTTTGGTTGGCGGACACTGTCGCGCTAGACGCGCACGGCTTCGTCCGGACCGGTCCGGATGCGGTGTACCCGGCCGAGGATCAGCGCGATTCCGGCCGTCGACCGCTACCGCTCGAAACAAGCAGGCCCGGCGTCTTCGCGGTGGGCGATGTCCGTAGTGGCTCGGTCAAACGAGTCGCGTCCGCCGTCGGTGAAGGCGCGATGGCGGTGCGCCATATTCACGAGTACTTCGAGAGGAGCTGACCGAAATGCCGGTAATGGGCGTTGTCAAATTTCAGCGTTTCTTCCGAGCCGCGGCCGGGCTGCAGGTGGACCGCAATGATCTCAAGCGCTACACCGAATTCATCGACGACAAGATCTATGACCTGTTCGTCGTTGCCAAGGCGTCGGCGAAGGCGAACTCGCGCGATGTGATCGAATCGTGGGACCTGCCGATCACCGCGGGACTGCAGCAGAGCATCCATCGGTTCGAGAAGCTGGATGAGGAGATCGAGCTGCAACCGCTGCTCGACCAACTCGCCGCGCGCCCGCCGCTCGACCTCGCCCTCTCGGACGACACCGAGCGTCGGCTGCCGCTGATCGCCGGTGGTCTGAGCGTGGCGCTCGCGCAGACGTTCGTCGCGATCGCACCGAAGGTCAAGAATCCGGGAACCGCCGAATGGTCCGTGGTATTCGAGATATTTCATCGGCTGCTTTGATGCGGCAACGGCATATTCGGCATGGGCGGCAAACGCCGGATTGATCGGTGTACCGTCGATGATCAACGCCCGCAGAATTAATCCGCACCTGGATGTTGTCGTTCGAAGTGGATCGGTGCGCGTGGCGGCGAGTGGAACGGCCGAAAATTTCGGGGTGGGCGCGGCCGAGGACGCCGCAGCGCCGGGTCCGACCTCGAAACCTGCTGCCACAGGCCAGAACCCGCCATGAATCAGCAATTGTTGAGTTATCCAATCGCCGACAGCTTGGTGCGCGCACAACTGGCGTCGCTGCACGGGCTGTGCACGCTGTCGGCGGCGCTGTCGAGCGAGCACGAAGAAGTCGAAATACTTCGAATGGCCGGTGCGGCTGTCCCGTCCCTCGGCTCGTGTCGCACGCGGGCGAGCTATCACCGGGTAGACGGCGAATTCCTGCGGTACCCGCAGACGCGACCCGCACAGCCCGGCCTGGACACGCAGGTCAGTGCCCAGGGCGGCGAGGGCAGCGTGAACCTGGCCGACGAGAAGTGGGGGTGGGCGTTCGTCCTGCGAAGTTCGTCCGGAGCGGTCGGTTCACTCATTGTCGGCTCCGACCGCGCGCCGCGGCCAGACGAGATATTCCTGCTGGAAGTGCTGGCGCAGCTCACCGGTGCGGCGCTGGCCAATGCGACCACGCACGAACGGGCTTCCGCCCACGCGACCGAGCTCACCCAGATCAACGAGCGCTTGACCGCCACGGTGCGACGCCTCGAACGGCAGACGCGGGTGCACGAGGTGCTCGCCGGAGCCGCCGCGTACGGACAGGGCGAACAGGGTATCGCCGACGCCCTCGCTCAGCTGACCGATTTGCCCGTCGCGGTCGAGGACCCCTTCGGCAATCTGCGGGCCTGGTCTGGACCCGGCCGACCGGAACCCTATCCCAAAGCCGCACCGGAGCAGCGTGATCAACTGCTGCATCGTCTCGCGACCCACAATGCGCCGCTGCGGGTCCAAGATCGGGTGATCATGCTGGTGAAACCACGTACCGAGGTCCTCGGCACGCTCGCACTGATCGACCCGGACCAGCGCGTGGTCGAGGCTCAGCTGTTCGCACTGGTGTACGGCAGCACCATGCTCGCCCTCGAACTCGCACATCAACGCAATCTCGCCGAGATCGAACTGCGGCTACGTCGCGAGCTCGTCGACGATCTCGCCTCCGGCACCGACAATGACAGCGCCTACGCCCGCGCAGAAGCATTGGGACACGACCTGCGCGGACCGCACTACGTCGTCCTGGTGCACAGCGCGCGCCGCGCCGACGACACGATCGCAGAGGCCGCGAGCCACGCCGCGTCGGCCCTGAGTCTGCAATATATCCTGGGCCGCCACGGCGGCACGGTCGTGCTGATCACCGACCGCAGACCGGATCCGGGCGCCTTCCACCACGCAATCCGCGAACGCGTCGACGCGACGCCGATAACCATCGGCATCAGCGGCCGGTGCGAGCAGCCGAGCGATTTCGCGCGATCGTTCGCCGACGCACTCCGTGCCGTCCAAATCCGGCTGCGGTCGCGGATACCGGACGGCGCGACGGCATTCGAAGAACTCGGCTTCTATCGTCTGGTCGACGCGGCGCGCGCCGACGGTCAAGTCGACGACTTCATGCGCGAATGGCTCGGTGCCCTCCTGGATTACGACGCCACCCGGAACTCGGACCTCGTGTACACCCTGGCCCAGTATCTCGAATGCGGCGGCAACTATAACGATTCCGCCGCCGTGTTACACATCCATCGCAGCACCCTGCGCTATCGCCTCGGCCGCATCCGCGAACTCACCGGCTTCGACCTACGTGATGTGAATATCCGATTCAATCTCCAAGCCGCAACGCGCGCGTGGCAATTCCTGTCCGCCGTCCCTGATCCGTGACGTTGTTGCGACCGCCAGTTGCGGTCTCTTCCTTGACTTCCCGGATCAGGGCTTGGTCGATGGATTCGCCGGAATCGACTTTGCCGCTGGGAAGTTCCCAGATCCCACCCATGAAGTCGTCGGCGGGGCGTTGCAGCAGAAGGACTTTGCCGCTGTGTTGGACGACAGCTCCCACGGCGAGTTGTTGCACCTCGTCCCGGTCGGCTTCCCGCGTCAACTTCTCCAGCAGCGTGGTCTCGATCATCGAGTTCTACCCCTTCAAATCGGCGTGGTGGGTGATGACTTTGTAGAGCGCTTCGACGTAGCGGTCGACGAGCGGCAGGTCCTCGTCTCGATGCCAAACAGGGAGTCACGTCGGCCTGAACGGCACACGAGGGTGGTGTGGTGGAGCTCTTCGGCTCTTGGGTAGTCGCCGGGAGCGTAGGCCAGTTCGCCGGTGAAGGCCGGGAACAGCGGACCTGGCCACGATCCTCTACGACAGTGAATTCTTCGATGACGTGCCGGTCGAGGAGTTCGTCGTGGATGTGCTCGGCGATGCGATGACGGCCTACGAGGTAGTCATCCAGATGTGAAAGCTGTTGCAGTGCAAGGGCTGCAGCCAGCGGGTGGATGCGATGCTCAAGTCCCATGCCCGTCACGGCGTAGCGACTGAGGTCCGAATGCGCTGGGATCCGAACTGCGCAATATGCAGGCCCGACAGTGTTTCCGCTTCCCGTCAGTGGTGAGTCCGCCGCACGCGGGCGGATATACGATGCGCATCGTTCACGCAGTGCGCCAAAGGATTTCGTCGGTCGAAGGAGACCCCCTCAGCTGCCTGCGTTCGATCGAAGGAGCCGCCATGACCAGATACGCGCATTTCGTCGGTAGCCTGCCCGAGGCGCTGATGACCAGCGATCGAGACGTCCTGGAATGGTTCGCCGATCAGAGTGACGGTTGGCCACTGACCGCAGTGCCGCGCGACCTCGATGCCGACTGGGTCGTCGCCTATCTGCGTACTCTCGAAGCACGCGACGCCTTCAGTATCGTCCGCACGGGCGACTACGCCGACTACAGCGACATGCGCAGCTACGGTGTGCGGCCCGGCCACATCCTCGAACCACGCGATGCGGCGATGGGGCGAATCGAGCGGATCGGTGCGATTGTCTCGGAGTTCGAGTCGCTGCAGCGCAGCCGTCCAGAGTTGGCGGACAAGCGGGTTCAGATCAGCCAGCCCAACCCATTGGATCTGGCCCTGTACGTTTTCGCCGGCGCGGCGGTCTCGCTCGGCCTTCCCATGGGGCCCGCAGTCCGCAACCTCGGTGTGGTCGTCACCGCTCTCCAGCATCTGCCCGTATTCATAGACGCAGTGCTGCAGGAGATGTCCGAGGTGACCGCTCGGTACGGCGATCGCGTTGTGTGGCAGGTGGAATCACCGATCGCAACGCTCGGCATGGTCAAAGCCGAGCAACTGCGGGCGCAGTGGTCACTGGGACCGCTGCTGGCACGCCAGCTCGGCGGCTTTCTCATCCGCACCCACGAGATCGGCGCGGCAACAACCCTGCACCTGTGCTACGGCGACTACAAGCACAAGAACCTGCTGACCCCCCGCGGCTTGGCGCCAGTGGTGAACCTACTCGGCCACCTCTCCCGGCTACTGCGCAAACGCGGAGTGCCCCTGCCGGTCGTACATGTTCCCTGCGCCTACGGTGCCGATCCGGCCCCGTTGGATCCGGCGTTCTATCGCCCGCTGCGGCGACTGGATCCCGGCTGGCAACTGATCGCCGGTGTCGTCTCTGCCGACGATGTCGACGACAGCATCCGCGCGCTGACACTGTTCGAACAGGCCTCCGGCCGAGCCACACATGGGGTAGCCACCGCGTGCGGGCTCGGCCGACGAACCGTCGAGGACGCTCGGGCGGCCGCCGCAGCCACGGTCACCACGGCACGTGCCGACGTCGGCGCACCTCGCTGACCACGCGGTCCGCGTAGCGCAACGGCTCTCCGGACGGAAGATGTAGCGGCCACGCGGACCAGGGGATAAACCAGAGTGTTTGATCGACCTAGTGCACATTTTCGACTCCGTGTTAGCAGGTGTCGAGAAGGCAGCGGGCAGCGTGAGGTCGAGCCACGGTCGGAACCATGAACAGTCGTCGGGTTCGTCCTGGAGGAACTTCTGGAACGGCTCGGACTCCTCTGGAGGCTTGTAGGTGTCCTGAACT
Source organism: Nocardia sp. NPDC049737 (assembly GCF_040674755.1). NCBI lineage: Bacteria > Bacillati > Actinomycetota > Actinomycetes > Mycobacteriales > Nocardiaceae > Nocardia > Nocardia sp. NPDC049737. The sequence goes on from NZ_JBFANH010000001.1 coordinate 403,361, forward strand.
TCCAGGTGGAACGCCTACGCTGGCAGGAGTGGAATAGGCGGTCGAACGCCTCATCCTGCGCGAGTTGCACCGTAGGACGTCCTTTTGCCTTCATGAGGGAAACAATGGATAGCGAGAGCTTCGGGCCGTCCGCAATCGCTCTCGCTTCCTCGATGACCGGGTCGTCGAACGTTTCCCTATCGCCGCGTGTTGACCGAGTACCCGGACGACATTGTCGCTGAACACTTCGAGTTGGCCGACGGATCGTGAAACGACTGACGCGCCTCGACTGGTGGGGCTAGGGCGCGTTGAGGTTTCGGCATGTCTGGTGTCAGGTGATGCGCACGGAGATGGTGGTGCGGGTGGTGACCGATGGCGGCCCTGAATAGCGCTCGCTGCGATCTGCACCTTGACGAGATCCTCTGGGCGACGGTCCGCCCGGTCATGGTGCAGCGTGGCGGCAGGGAATTGCCGGTTCCCGCTGAGCCTCCCGAGCATCCAGAAATGCCGATGAGCGTACATTTGCGCAGAGCCGTGGGTTACCTATTTCATCGACCATACGGATCGAACATATGCCATGGACATGCGGCAAACTGTCACCTATGCTCGGAGATATTCCGAAGTCTTTCGATAATTCGTGTGGCTGGCGGATATAAATATATGGTTCCAAATCTCTTTTCGTATGAAAGGGATATATCTATGGGCACAAGCAAATGCCGGGCTTCCGACCCGCGTCGACAGAAGATGGTATCGATTGTCGTGGCGGCAGCGGTTCCAGTGGCGCTCGTGCTCGGGGGAACCGCGATCGCGCAAGTCGGCGCTACGTCGGCCACAGTGACCCGGTCCGGCTACCTTCAGTCCGTCTACTCACTAACCGTGCCGCCTCCGCCGCACGTGCCGTCGCCCGATGAGCCGCTGCTCGAGCCTCACCCAGAGCGGCCTAATCCAGAGCAGACCCAGCCTGAGCAGCCTCCGCCGGACCAGTCGATCCCGTGATTCGAGCTCCTCGAGCCGAGTAACACTCGCCGAACCGCTCTCACAGACGAGCGCGCGTACCGAGTCGAGCGATGTCGCGCGCTGAAAGATCCGCAGGAGATCAAAATCCCGGATAGCCCATGCGACCTCGCGCCTGCGGCCGACGTCGACCCGAGCGGTCAGTGAATCCGACGGCACTGGCGTGTGCGGTGACCTCGCTGCCCAGCGTCACTCGGTCATATTGGAATTGCTGTACGGCTGCCTGAGCGGCCGGCGAGAACGCGTCACCGGCACGGCAGCAGCACGCCCGTGAACCCCGCCCGCGCTCTGATACTCCTGCCTTCCGGCACCTTCGCATCCCCCGTAGGCCGCACGGAACTCGCGTGGCATGGCCCGAGAAACAATCGTTCGTACGGGAGCCACAGCACGGCTGCTGGCATTCCTCGGCCACATCGCGGATCAATTCGATTGTGAACCAAACGCTTTCGTGTCCCATCGGGAATACGTTGCGTGTCGCGGCCGCGGTGGCGGCGTAGTCGAAAACCATGCCGCCCAGCCGGATGGTGCCCAACACTTCCGAGCCGGAGCCATGCGTCGTGCCGTCATGGTCTGGGCTTCCTCGGGCAACGGCCGAACGAATGTCGCTGACGAAATATTCAGAAGCTCTTGACTGACTGTATCTTCGTGAGTGACGATATCGTCAGTGAACGCGCAAGTGCGGGGCGTTTGCCACCGCGGTCGAAGACGGTGTCGTCGCAACCATCGAACTCGCCCCGGCATCGACGAAGGTCGGTGGCTGACGTAGCTGGCTATGCAATCGAATGGAAAGTAGGTGTGCGCCGATGACAGTCGCATCCATCGTGTTCGCCGTGCTGTTGGCGATCGGGTTTCTACCGCTCGGCGCGGTCAAGGTGTTGGCCGTGGCGGACATGCGTCAGCGTGGCGAACATTTCGGCTACTCGGTGACCGCCTTCCGCGGCATCGGCGTCCTCGAGATTGCCGGGGCGCTGGGCATACTGGCCGGCACGATGTGGTGGCCGCTCGGGGCGGCGGCCGGAATCGGACTGATGCTGTTGATGATCGGCGCTCTTATCACCCATATGAAAGCCGGTGACAGTGTCGGTGAGTACGCACCGTCGATCGGCGTCGGCGTGCTGGCGGTCGCCTATGTCGTGACTGCGTTCGGTGCGCACCTATGACCGCTCGAAAGGGAATTCCGATGCGTAATCGAGCCCATGTCCCGGCCTACCGCCCCGACATCTACTCGCACCAGGGGATTCTCGATCCCTATCCGCACTACGCGCGGCTGCGCGAGCTCGGGCCGGTGGTGTGGCTTGCCAAGCAACGCGCCTATGCGCTGCCGCGTTATGGCGAATGCAAAGCCGTCCTGCTCGACGATCAGACCTTCGTCTCCGGAGCCGGCGTCGCCTTGAACCCGGTGGCCAACCGACTCTCGAAGGGCACCACCCTCAACAGTGACGGCGAGGAGCACAAACGCCGCCGCGCGTTGCTCGCCCGCCGGTTGTCCCCGCGTGCACTGCGAGCGATGCGCGAATCGGTCGACCAGCAGGCGGTCGCGGCCGTCGAGCAGGCGCTCGCGCGGGGACGTATCGACGGGGCCGAACTGGCGGCCGCGCTGCCGATGTCGGTGGTACCGGATCTGATCGGCTGGCCCCAGCACGGTCGGGAACACTTGCTGCGGTGGGCGGGAGCAACATTCGACGCGCTAGGGCCACTCAACCGGCAGTCCATTCGCACCGCGCCGTCGGCGGTCGGGATGATGCAGTTCACGCGGCAGCTCGCCCGCGAGCGGGACCTGCTGCCGGGCAGCGTCGGGGTGGACGTGCTGCAGGCAACCGACGACGGCAAGCTGTCCCAAGCTGAATGCCCGGCCCTGCTGATCGATTACCTTGCCCCGTCGTTGGATACCACGATCAGCGCTATCGCCAGCGCCATGTATCTGTTCGCACGCCACCCCGAGCAGTGGCAGCTGCTCAAGGACGATCCCACCCGCATCCCGAACGCGGTGAACGAGGTTGTGCGTTTCGAATCACCGCTGCGTGCGTTCTCCCGCAAGACAATTCGTGATGCCGACATCGCCGGAACCAGCATCCCGGCGGGCGCACGGGTGGTGGTGATCTATTCCTCGGCCAATCGTGACCCGCTGGAATGGGATGACCCCGACACCTTCGATATCCGCCGCGACGCGACCCGCCAACTCGGCTTCGGTCACGGCACGCACGGTTGCGCCGGTCAAGGTCTCGCGCGGCTGGAAACCCAGGCAATGCTCGCCGCACTCGTCGAGCGCGTCGAGCGCATCGAGATCGCCGGTGAGCCCGAATGGGCGATCAACAACATCATTCACCGCTTCGAACGCCTTCCACTGCAACTCATTCCAGCTCGATAGAAGGAATCCATCATGAAGATCTCCATCGACTACTCGCGGTGCGAGGGACACGGTCTGTGCGCCGTGCAGGCGCCCGAGATATTCAGCCTCGGTGACAACGCTGAGCTCATCTACCGTTTCGATGGTGCCGAGGTGCCCGGTGATCTCGTGACCGCCGCCCGTACAGCCGTGGACTCCTGCCCAGTCGCGGCGCTACGGGAGATCTCATGAGTCCCACCCGCCTGCTGCGGTCGAAATGGATCACGCGGTTCGACGCCGAAAACGCCGCTTAGACCACTGAACACTGTGAGCGGCCCGTCACGACGGGCCGCTCACCGCTTGTGATCGATTATCGAGTCTGTGGTGGGCCGATCTCGGTGGCGCCAGCGCTCGATTCCTTACTTGTGGGTCGTTACGTCCGGGAATCCGGGGAGGCGTTTGCGGCAGTGCCCCTTAGCGCCTCGTCCGGATAGCTTGCTGCGCCACCCGCTCCGGCTGCTCGTCGAATGCGGCGTGGGCGACCACCCTTCGACTGCGTTCGACGGAACCCTCCGAACCAAGGATCGATACCGCAGACGCCATCCGGTCGCGGTACTAAAACGTGAATTCTGTTCCGTAGCCGGTTGTCTGGGCGGTTCCGCCGGTACCGTCGGCGCGTACGGTGACGAAAGGCATGGCTGATGCGGGCGATATACATCCGCTGATGTTCAGTGGCGTGTTGGTGTGGCCGAATGTGTATGGGAACGTGACGTCCTGATCCAGGCTGGCGGCACCGATAACCACCGCCGTGACGTTTCCCGGTGCGAGGCTTACTGTAATCGCTCCGGTGAGACTGGCATTGACGCCGACATTCGGTGAAATTGCGACAGTGACGCTGGGCGAATCGCCAAGGGTCAATGCGAGCTCGGGTGCGATACCCGCGCTGACACCGACGCTCGGCGCAATCCCGATGGAGACGCCTTGGCTGATATCCACGGCGCAACCGACCAGATATCCGATCGCAATTTCCCCGTCGCGAACGGATGAAACGCCGTCGACAGACACCGAGTAATTTCCGGACACTTTGACTGCGTGCACGAACGGGATTCCCGTTGCTATATCGCCTCCGGCCGGGACGACATTGCTCATATCCACCGCTGCGACGACGTGCATGCCACCGGCATCGACTTCTCCGGATGCCGCATCAGCGGGTGTGATGGCAATGCAAGTCGCTGCACCGACAATCGCGGTGAGCGTTGCAATACTCCTCAGATACTTCCTGGTCATAGCACTCCAGTCGACTAATTACCGACACAGACTGTTCCGAAAAAAGATCGCTCGCGACACCGGACTCGAAGTGTTTACCCGCCCAGTAGGTTCGATACGGGACCAGCACTCGAACCTGTCGGCAGACCCTACCGCACCTACGGGACAACCGATCTCATGCGCGGTGTTACTCATTCGGCCTGTCGACCACCCGGGATATTCACAGCGGTGGCGCGAACTGACCGTCCCGATCCTGCGGAGGACGACGTCGATCGTCGCGGCACTGCCCGCCGATACGGTTGCGGATAGTTGTGCTCGGCATTCGCCACGCCGGTGGTGGTTGATGTGTCGCCGATACCGTAAACGGCTGGTATCAAACGGAATTGATCAAGCTGCGTGCCCCTGGCACAGCGCCGACCACATGCTCAGAACCCGCTCACCCAAACCTGCTGGGCTGTCACGCAAGTGCCTCGTCCAGAAAGCTTGCCCGCGCCACCCGCTCCGGCTGCTCGCCGAGCGCAGTGATGCGGCGGTCGCATGCGGCGTGGTCGACCACCATTCGACTGCGTTCGACGGACCCCTCCGAGCCAAGGCTCGGTACGGCTGAAGCTATCTGGACACGGCACTAGGAAGGCTTCGAACTCACCGAGGCGACTCACCCCGGTCGTTGCCGCGGGTTTCGATAGCCTTGACGGTCTTATCGAGGGCTTGTTTCAGTACACGTTTGCCGACGGTCCCGACCACGACTCCGAGGACCCGTCCCTTGAGATTCTTTCCCTCGCGCACCATGACCACATCCACATCGGTCTTCCCGTCAGACCGGCGCGTGAAGGTGTAGGTGTGACCCGAGTGTCCGCCCCATATGTTCGAGTCGGTGGTCGTCATGACGACGCGGTCGGGGTTCGACCAGTCGTAGTGCAGTCGTTCCCAGATGCCATGCGAGCCCTCCGTGACATCAGCGTCGCGTCGGCCCTGGTCGTGCACCTGGAGGTATTTGTCGGCGCTGTTGCCGAACAGTTGTGAGCGGCCAGGCCCGAAATCGGTGAGCGCCGCCACGAACTGCTCCGGTGTCGAACTCGTGGTCTCCTTGAAGTGGATCGTGGACATCGTTGCTCCTTTGCTTTTGGGTGACTGCTGCATCGGGGTATTCGCGCACGTCGTAGCGCACGCTGGCACCGGCCCACAGCACCCGTTCGCCGGAGGTAATTCGGACCGAGTGATCGCCCTCGACGTGCGCGGTGTTCCTATTGATGAAGCATGAGCTTCGGTACATGCCAGCGCAAGGCCGTCCGATAGCGCATCGAGACCATCGATGGGTTATCGAGCGAATGATCTACCAGCTCGCAACGATTGTCACCTGGGGCCAAGAACTGCGGACGTATGATTTTCACGGCGTCGTAATGGGCCGAGTGGGGGTGCGACGCCGCGCGGGATGGATGACGGCTCGTCGGTTGCACATTGGCACGACCAAGTGGTGCGACGAGGGTGACACGGTGCTGTTGGCACCGTCGTTGCAGGCGATAGTTCGAGAAATGCCGGTGCCGCTACCTCGGTCCGCTCTGGTGAGGTCCGCGACGCCGCCGCTCCCCAAGGGAAAGCGAGCATACCGATGTCTACTCATCAGGCTGTTCACGTGCAGTCCGCCGGTGCGGCGTTGAAACTGGTCGATGTCGAAACAGACGCACCGCCGCGCGACCATGTGCGCCTCGCGGTCTCGGCCTGCGGGATCTGCGGCACCGACCGCGCGTTCGTCAGTGGAGCATTTCCGAATATGTCGTGGCCGCTGACACCGGGGCATGAGATTGCCGGCACCATTGCCGAACTCGGTGCCGGCGTCGACAACTATGCCGTCGGTGACCGCGTTGCCGTGGGCTGGTTCGGTGGGCATTGCGGCAAATGCGTGCCGTGCCGCGAAGGCGACTTCATCCACTGCCAGAACATGCAGGTCCCCGGCTGGCAGTACCCGGGCGGATACGCCGAGTCGGTGACCGTACCGGCCAATGCGCTGGCCCGCATCCCCGACGCGCTCTCGCTGGCCGAGGCCGCGCCGATGGGTTGTGCCGGTGTCACCACCTACCACGCGCTTCGCGAAACCCGGGCGGTGCCCGGCGACCGCGTCGCCATTCTGGGTGTCGGCGGACTGGGCCACCTCGGCGTGCAATTCGCTCACGCGATGGGCTTTGAAACGATCGCGATCGCACGCGGCGCGGACAAAGCCGAAGATGCCCGCGCGCTCGGCGCCCACCACTACATCGACTCGACCGCTGGCGATGTCAGCCGAGCACTACGGGGACTCGGCGGTGCGTCGGTTGTCCTCGGGACCGTGGGCAACGCCGAAGCCATGGGCGAAACCGTCGATGGGCTACTACCGCGCGGCGAGCTCATCGCCATCGGGGTCTCCGCCGAACCGCTGCCGATCAGCCCGATGCAGCTGATCGCCCGCGGGCTCAGCATCACCGGCCACGCCTCCGGCACCGCCCGCGATATCGAGGAAACAATGCAATTCGCGGTCCAATCGGGCGTGCGCACACGGATCCAGCAACGGCCGCTGGATCAAGCCGCCGAGGCATACACCGAGATGGAACGGGGACGGGCCCGATACCGCATGGTCCTCACGGTCTGACCGATTGGTGCTGACGGTTCCGGATCAGCTGTGGCCCCCACCGCGCCGAGAACGTCGGCCGTGCCCGACCCATGAGGCCATCTTGCCGGAACAGCAAGATTGCGTGCCAGATCGTGGTGAGCGTGGCAAGAATTAGCGCCTGGGACGCAGAACACCTGGTCGCGACGGGACGGCGTCGACACGTCCTGCTCATTCGCCGCACCGCCTGAACCTTGCACCCAACGAAGGAGACCGCCGTGCCCACCACGACGCGCCGCAAACGCCGCGGCGACGCCCCGTGGACGTGCGGGTGCATTCGGCTATGCATTCCGTGGATACGGCAATATGCTGCTGATCGTGTCGAATCTGCGGATCAGTGAGGTTGCCGCGTTGATGGGTGTCAGCGATGACACCGTGCGGCGGTACATCGATCAGGGCCGACTCAACGCTATTCAGCTGGATAACGGGCGCATGGGTGTGAGTGGCCGAGAGCTGGCGGAATTTCTGCGAGCCAACTCCGACGCCCCGGAGCCGGGTGCCACGGTCGCGATCTCGGCGCGGAATCGGATGCGCGGGATCGTCACACGCATCGTGAAGGACACGGTGATGGCTCAGGTCGAAATGCAGGCCGGGCCGTTCAGGTTGGTGTCGCTGCTGAGTCGGGACTCGGTCGACGAGCTCGGCCTCGAGGTCGGCAGCGTCGCGGTCGCGTCGGTCAAGTCCACTCATGTTGTTGTAGAAATCCCGGAAAGTTGACGAGGATGATTCGTTCGCTGAGCGCGGTTGCTCTGACCGGGGCTGTCGCGTTGACATTGATCGGCTGTGGATCGGACAAGTCGTCCGATACGGCCCGCACCGACAAGATCTCCGGAACGGTGACGGTATTCGCGGCCGCGTCGTTGACCGAGACGTTCACCGAGTTGGGCAAGCAGTTCGAGGCCGCCCACCCCGGCGTCGAGGTTGTTTACAGTTTCGGTGCGAGTTCGGCGTTGGCGGAGCAGATCAAGCAGGGCGCCCCGGTCGATGTATTCGCCTCGGCGGCGCCGAAGAATATGCAGCAGGTCCTCGACGCAGGCGATATCACGGCGCCGCCGGTGACGTTCGCACGCAATCGTCTCGAAATCGCGGTCCCCAAGGGCAACCCCGGCCATATCACCGGACTTGCGGACCTCGGCAAGACCGAACCCAAGATCGCGCTGTGTGCCGAGCAGGTGCCCTGTGGTGCCGCCGCGAAGACCGTATTCGAGGTCGCCGGTGTGCACCCGCGGCCCGATACCCGTGAGGCCGACGTCAAGGCAGTGCTGACGAAGGTCACCCTCGGAGAGGTGGATGCGGCGCTCGTTTACCGCACCGATGTCAAGGCCGCCGGTGACAAGGTGGAGGGCATCGACTTCCCCGAGGCGGACATGGCGATCAACGACTATCCGGTCGCGCCGCTGGCCAAGGCTCCCAACGCCGCAGCCGCTGCGGCGTTCGTCGATTTCGTCCGGTCCGACCGAGCGCGCACGGTGTTCACCGAAGCGGGATTCGACAACCCGTGATCCGGACGTCGGCGCGAGGGCGGGCAGCGCGCGGGCGGCGACCGCTCGTTCTCGTGCTGCCCGCCGTCTGCGGTTTGGCGTTTTTATTGTTGCCGCTGGCTGGGCTATTGCTGCGCGCGCCTTGGCGTGGTCTGCCCGAGCGGTTGTTCAGTGCCGAGGTCGGCCAGGCGCTGCGGCTGTCGCTGGTATGTGCGAGCTCGGCGACTGTCGTCTGCGTTCTTTTCGGGATTCCGTTGGCATGGCTGCTCGCCCGCGGTGAGATCCGCGGCATCGGGTTCGTGCGGGCACTGGTGACGGTTCCGCTGGTACTGCCGCCGGTGGTCGGTGGTGTCGCACTGCTGCTGGTATTGGGAAGGCGCGGGATCATCGGGCGCTATCTGTATGAGTGGTTCGATGTCTCACTGCCTTTCACCACCGCCGGGGTCGTCGTCGCAGAGGCATTCGTGGCGATGCCGTTCCTGGTGATTTCCGTCGAAGGTGCGCTGCGGGGAGCCGACCCCCGCTACGAAGAAGCCGCGGCTACCTTGGGTGCGTCGCGTTGGCTGACTTTCCGGCGAGTCACGTTGCCGTCGGTGATGCCGGGGGTGATCGCGGGTGCGGTGCTGTGCTGGGCGCGTGCGCTCGGTGAGTTCGGTGCCACGATCACTTTCGCGGGCAACTTTCCGGGTAAGACGACGACCATGCCGTTGGCGGTCTACCTCGCATTGGAAACCGATCCCGAGGACGCGATCGTGCTCAGCTTGGTGCTGCTCACGGTGTCGGTGGTCGTACTGGCGGCGTTGCGGGATCGGTGGACGCGAGGAGCGGTATGACACTCGAGGCCGAAATACGCATCACCCGAGACAAATTCGAACTCGATATCGCCGTCAGCGTGGCACCGGGTGAAGTCGTCGCACTGCTGGGCCCCAACGGTGCGGGCAAGACCACGGCATTGCGGGCACTGGCCGGACTCACCCCACTCACCGGTGGCAACATTCGTCTCGACGAAAATACGTGGGACGCACCGCCGAAGCTGTTCATCCCGGCCGAGCGGCGAGCGATCGGCGTCGTATTCCAGGACTATCTGCTGTTCACGCACATGTCCGTCCAAGACAACGTCGCCTTCGGACTGCGCGCTCGTGGGCACCACCGCCGGGCCGCGCGTGAGCGCGCGAAGTATTGGCTCGAACGAGTCGGCCTCGCCGAGCATCTGCACGCCAAACCGCGCGCGCTGTCGGGCGGCCAAGCTCAACGCGTCGCGCTGGCCCGCGCGCTCGCCACCGATCCGCGACTGCTGCTGCTGGATGAACCGTTGGCGGCACTCGACGCCAGCACCCGCTTGCAGGTCCGCTCGGATCTGGCCCACCATCTCGCCGACTACAACGGACATACCGTGCTGGTCACCCATGACCCGCTCGATGCCATGGTGCTGGCCGACCGCCTCGTCATCGTCGAAAACGGCAGCATCATCCAGGAAGGTCCACCCAGCGAAGTCGCCCGCAGACCACGCTCGGACTATGTCGCAAACCTGGTGGGCCTCAACCTCTATCGCGGCACAGCCCACGGCAACACGATCGATCTCGACGACGGCGGCACACTTACTGTGGCCGAACCGGCCGAGGGCGCTGTCCATGTCGCGTTCCCGCCGACCGCGGTGAGCCTGCACCCTGAGCAGCCGACGGGCAGCCCGCGAAATACCTGGCCGGTCACCGTGGTCGGGCTCGAACAGCACGCCAACACCACCCGGGTTCGCCTCGATGGCAGCCCGTCCGTGCTCGCCGATGTCACTCCCGCGACCGTCGCTGATTTGCGTCTGCAGACCGGTGTGCCTTTGTGGGCCGCGGTCAAGGCCACCGAAACGCACACCTATCCGGCGTGAAATGCCCTAGTTACGCACGTTAAATTTCCCTCTGCGGACGGTTCGGGTCCGCAGAGGGTTGGGGTTCAGAGGGTGTCGAAGAACTCGAGCCTCGGGGGTGCGGCCAGAAGTGGCGTCATGAGCTTACCGGCGGCGCGGAAGTGGTCGGAGCGGGTGTGCGCCTCCAAAGCTTCCTTGTCGGAATAGATTTCGAAGAAGCGGTAATTGTTGGGATCGGCCTGCGAGCGGGTCAGCTGGTAGGTGTGATTGCCGGGCTCGTTGGCCCGGACCTGCGTGACGAGGTCGGCGACGACGGATTCGAACTCGGGGCCGGCCCCGTCCTTGACGGTCACATCGGCAGTTACGGCGAGCATGGTTCTCCTCAGGGTGAGTAGATGACGGACTGATGGTGTCATCGATGCTGCGGACCGCGATGCCCGCCCGCTCGGCGGCGTCGAACCAACGCGGATCGGTTCTCTCCTCGAGGAGGGGATCAGCGAGGGGAATCGGTGTGCAGCCAGTGCCATGCGACGACACCGACCCACAGTTGGAAAGCGAGCGTGCTCACGGCCAGCACCGGAAACAGCGCGGAGTGGATGAGTGTTGCGCTGCCCGCCAGGCTCAGCGCGAGCACCGCTGTGCCGGCGCGGTGCAGCCACCGCACGCCGGGCGCACTCATGCGGCGCAGACTCAGCACGATCGCGGCGACGAACAGCAGTCGCGGCATCGCCGACAGCGCGAGACCGAAGGGTGATGGATTTGCGAATGCCCAGCGTCGACGGGGCCGAAGCGACGCCGTCGACGCACTCGGCGAGGGCTGTCGGTCGCGCGGCCGCGGGCGAACCGGTGGTTTCCCGGTCGTATGTGAGACGCCGCTTTGGCCGGCGTCGTTGGCCGGGCAGCTGCTGCCGGGCCGGGCCGACGGGCGTCCGATCAGCGCTCGACAGGTTCAGCGCCGGTGAACATGTCGATAAGGCTGTGTGGGGCGTTGCTGTCGAGGTAGAGCGGGAGAAGTTGTGCGGCATCGGCGGCGGCTTCGGCGCTACGGGAGAACAGGGCATCCTCGTATTCGGTGAGTGCGGCCTCGATGTCGTCGGGGCGAGCGGCGATGGCCTTGCCGAGCTCGGCGCCGTCGAACATGGCGAGATTGGCGCCTTCGCCGGAGGGCGCCGTCAGGTGGGCGGCGTCGCCGAGCAGGGTGACGCCCGGGACACGGTCCCACCGGTGGTCGCTCGGTAGGGCGTGGATGGTCCGCAGGACCGGTGCGGTCTCACCGTCGGTGATGAGCGCCGTGAGCTCCGGCGCCCAGCAGTCGAACTCCTCGGCGACCCGGGCGGTGGCCGTGCCGGGATTGGAAAAGTCGATGCCGTCGCCCCACTCTCGGGGCTTGTTGAGTTGGACGTAGGTATGCAGGACGCCGCCCGGTTCCCGGTGGGCGACGATCCCCTTCCCCGGCGCGAGCGCGAACATCGAGCCTGCGCCGACGGCCTTCGCGCTCGCAGGATGGCGCTCGTCACTGTCGAACAGGTACGTCTCGATGAACACCGTGTCGAAGTACTCGGGCTCAGCGCCGGACAGCAGGGGACGCACGCGCGACCACGCGCCGTCCGCGCCGACCAGGAGGCCGGTCGTCCGGGTCGATCCGTCGACGAAGGTGAGCTCATGCCGGCCGTCGCCGAGGGAACCGACAGCGGCGACCTTTCGCCCCCAGGCGACCGTGTCGGTGGGCAGCGAGTCGAGCAACATCTGGCGCAGCCGACCGCGGAGCACCTCGGGCCGCCCGCCGGTGCCGTCGTCGGGCCGGTCGAACAGGACGGTTCCGTGCATATCGAGCACCCGGATCGCCTCGCCGCCCTCGTGGATGAGGCCGAGGAACTGGTCGAACAAACCGGCGTCCTTCAGGGCGAGCTGGCCGTTGTGGTCGTGGATGTCGAGCATGCCGCCTTGTGCGCGGGCGGTCGGGGAGGCCTCCGCTTCGTAGATGGTCACCGGGATCTCGTGGATGTGCAGGACGCGCGCGAGCGTGAGCCCGCCGAGTCCTGCGCCGATGATCGTGACTGGTGTGGCCATCTCGATTCCTTTCGCCGGGCAGCTTTGGAACAGTGTTCCAATATAGTTTGGTACGGCGTTCCAAACATGTCAAGATGAGGACATGACACAGCGGCGTGCGGACGCTCTGTCCCAGGAGCGCATCGTCGAAGCAGCCGTGGAGTTGCTCGACGCCGAGGGTGAAGCCGGGTTGACCTTCCGCCGACTCGCCGGGCACCTGCGGACCGGGCCCGGCGCGATCTACCACCACGTGGCGAACAAGAGCGAGTTGCTCATCGCCGCCACCGATGCCGTTCTCGCGCCCGCGATGACCGCCGGTGTAGCCGATGACGTGCGGGAGGAGGACGCGGTCAGAGCGGTCGCGCTCGCCGTCTTCGACGCGATCGACGCGCATCCGTGGGTCGGCACGCAGCTCTCCCGCACCCCGTCGCAGCCGGCGATGCTGCGGATCTTCGAACGCATCGGACGGCAGGTTCGAGCGCTCGGCGTTCCGGAAACCGCCGAGTTCACCTCGGCGTCCGCGCTGCTGAACTACATCCTCGGCGTCGGTGGGCTCAACGCCGCGAACGCCCGCGTCCTGGAGCAGGGCACGAACCGGACCGATTTCCTCACCACGGTGTCGGTCGCGTGGGCGAACCTCGATCCCCAGCAGTACCCGTTCACCCGTGACGTTGCCGGGCAGCTGCGCGACCATGACGATCGTGAGCAGTTCCTCGACGGCATCGACCTCATCCTCACCGGCATCCGCATGCTCGGGCGCCGTTCCCGGTCGAGCTAGAGTTTGCTGCTACCAGTATTGATACCGTTTTCCATCGGTGTCGGCGATGAAGATGACCGCATCGGCGCCGCCCAGCTCTGCCGGGTTCAGTGGGATGTGGCCGGGCACAATCGGTTTGCCCGTGCCGATCGACGGGGGCAGCGCGGCACGCAGGGCCGGTGTCGGGAACAGAGCACGACGGGTCGTCGCCTCGGCCAACATGCCCTGGAGGGTGCCCGGGGCGCTGTCGGGGTTGGCGTCGGTTGCCAGGAATGCGTAGCGCTCGCCGAGGGTGAGTCCGACGAGTGCTCCGGCGCTTCCCCAGCTCACCTCGCCCTCGTCATGCGCGCGTTGTAGGTGGGCGTTGTGCGCGAACACCAGGCTAGGCCCGCGTTGCTGCTCCTGGGCAACGATCGCGAGCAGGTTCTCGGCCATCATCTCGGCGCGCACGCTGAGCAACAGCGCGATGCGATCGGGCACGGGACTGGCCATGGCCGCGTGATAGCGCAGCAGGCCCTGGGCGGTGCGCGCATGTGCGACGGCGCTGGCGTAGCCGGTTGGGTCGGCGGCGTGCAGGTCGGGTGCCGCGCGGCGCAGCGCACTCGCGAGGTCGTCGGCGATGATGCGCAGTGCGCGGGCGCGATCGGAGTTGCCGATGGACACTGCCGGGTCGAACATGGCCGCCGGGTTCGACCAGTCCGTGTCCTGGCCGAACAACGTGTCGAGGTCGCGGGCCGATTCGGGGCGCAGCGCCGCGGGCAGGTAGTCGTTGACCGAGGACAGTGCGTGTCGCGGGCCCGGTGCACCGGCGTACTCCACCGGTGCCTCGAAGCCGTAGAAGCGAACCCGGTCCGACGGTGTGCGGCCGGCGTTGTGCGTGCGGAGCCATTCGACGAGTTCGCGGTTGCCCGGCACAGCGCCGAACCCGTGGCTGAACCCGGTCGCCAGCACCTCGTCGATTTCGGCGGTGGATCCGTCCACGTAGTCGTCGACAACGGATGCGGCAAAGAAATCGGTTTCCAGCACGATCGATCGATACCCCCGTTCGACGAGGTGAGTGAGGATTTCGTTGCGCAGCAACGGGAATGCCTCGATCCCGTGTGTGGGTTCGCCGAGGGCGAGCAGGGTCGGCGGCTCGGTGTGTGCGGCGAGCAGTTCGTCGAGGGCTTGGCCGAGGCTTGCCGGGTCGTCGAGTTGGTGGCCGATTCCACGTAGTGACGCGGCAGTAGACATGAACACCCCTTCCGGAAGGAACTGCCCTCAACGCTATCGTTGAAGAATCGGGTGAAGCTTCTAGGACTTCTACCTGGAATCAATACATCAAAGCCTCAATCGGAGGTTCGAGCTGCGGCCCATCGACCTCGCCCGAGAACACGGATTGTCCGCCCAAGCGATCCGCAACTACGACGACGCGGGCATCCTCCCGCCGACCGAGCGCAGCCAGACCGGCTACCGGCGCTACACGCCCCTGCACGCACAAGCTCTGCGTGCCTTCCTCGCGTTGCGCGGCGGCCACGGGCACCAGCAGGCGATGGAGATCATGCGCTCGACCAATCGAGGCGATAGCGAGTCCGCCTACCGGCTCATCGACGCCGCGCACGTTGCGCTACTCGCCGAGCGCAACACCCGCACCGAGGTCGCCACCGCCCTCGGCGCCCTGTCCACTACTCCCACTCCCATCAGTGGTCGACCCCTGACCGTGGGCGAACTCGCGCGCCGGCTCGGCGTGCACCCGGCAACCCTGCGCACCTGGGAGACCGAGGGCATCCTGCGCCCCGAACGCGACCGGGTAACGGGCTATCGCGAATACGGACCGGACTGCGTGCGCGACGCGCAGATCGCACAACAACTCCGCCGAGGCGGATACCTGCTGCACCAGGTCGCGCAGTTCCTCGACGCGCTGCGCGACGCAGGCGGTACGGACGCGTTGAGCGCCTTCCTCGACGCCTGGCAGGATCGGCTGACCACACGAAGCCGCAACCTTCTCGCCGGCGCGGCCCAACTCGACGCCTACCTCGCCCTGCTCGATCTGACCTAGCGAGCGTGGCCGACGAGCGAGAGCGACGTCGATGTCGGACGCCGGCCGAGCTCCAGCAGTGTGGGCGGACGGTGTGGGATCGTGGCTTTGGTGCGGGCTGCCGGAACTCCTTCCGGCCATCCGATCGGGATACCGATCACATCCCGGGAAATTCCACCAACGGCGCGGGATAGATATCCGCCGGCACTGCGGCACGCCAGGGCCGGTGCACCGCAGCGCCCGGCAGATGGGCCAGCTCCGGAATCCAGCGCCGGACGTACTCGCCATCCGGGTCATGGCGCTCGGCCTGCCGAAGCGGGTTCAGCACCCGATTCGGCCGGGTATCGGTGCCGGTGCCGGCCACCCACTGCCAGTTGAGCTGATTGTTTGCGACATCGGCGTCGACCAGCCAGTCCCGGAAGTGCTCGGCGCCGATGCGCCAGTCGATTCCGAGCGTCTTGGTCAGGAAGCTGGCGGCGATCAACCGGGCCCGGCCGGGCATCCAACCCTCCTCCAGCAGTTGGCGGAGCCCGGCATCAACGACGGGATAGCCGGTTCGGCCGCCGCGCCAGGCCGCGGCCGCAGCGGGATCCTCCCGCCAGGCCGTGCGCCGCGACCGGTAGTCGTGCCATCCGGCATCGGGCCGAGCAGCCAGCAATTGGTGGTGGAAGTCCCGCCACGCCAGCTGGCGGGCGAACGCCTGACCGCCCGCGCTCGACAGATCCGTCCGAGTGCGCACCTCGGTCGGCGACAAACAGCCGAAATGCAGGTACGGGGACAACCGCGAGGTGGCGTCGGAGGCCAGATCGTCGCTGTGGTTCGCGTAGTCGAGGACCGCCCCGGACAGCCACTCGGTCAACAACTTTCGGCCGGTGATCGCGCCGCCGACCGCGAGCCGGGGCGACCCGGTACGGTCGCGGGCGGCGTAGTCCGGCAGCGGCTCACCGGTCACCGGCGTCGGAACAATGAGTTCCCGTGGTGCGTGCAGCGGGCGGCGCAGCGGCGTGTTCAGCCACCGGCGGTAGTACGGGGTGAACACAGCGAAATGATCCCGGCCGGACGATGGGGACAGCTCCGCCGGATCGACAGCGGTGATCGAGCCGGGATGGGCGTGCAGCAGGCAACTGCGTGCGGCCAGCCGCTCCCGCAGCGCGGCCTCGCGTTTGCGGCTGTACCAGCTGACATCACGGGCGACGTGCACGCTGTCGGCGTGAACCTCCCGCACGATCCGATCCACTTCATCGACGACGTCGCCGTAGCGAACCACCAGCCGGCCACCGGCAGCGTGCAATTCGGTGTCCAGTTCGGCCAGCGCAGCCGCCAGGAATCGGGCCCGATTCGGTGACGAGCGACCGGCGACGATCTGCTCGTCGACCACGAACAGCGGCACCACTGCGGCACCTTCCCCGACCGCGGCGGTGAGCATCGGATTGTCGCGCACCCGTAGGTCGCGGGTGAACAGTGCGATGGTGATGGTCATCGAATCGAACCTCGCTCAGGCCGTGCACAGTGGCGCGACAGCCTCGACTCCGCTTGTGGTGGGCGAGGTCAGGTAGAGGCAATCGTTTTCCCCGGCCGCGCCTATCGCGGCGCGTACGCTGCGCCATTCGTCGGCATCGAGCGTTCGAGTCCGCGCCAGGACGAACCCGGAGATCCGGTGTGGGTCGGTGACCAGCGCCCAGGAATAGTCCGGCCCGAGTGAGGTCACGATGTAGTTCGGCTGGCCGTAGAGCTGGTCCTGCGTGGGCACACCCGGAAAACTCACGTGCAGCTGGGCTTCGGTGACCGGATCGGACACGGTGGCGGTGCCGGTGATCTCGTTCGGGGTACCGGCCCAGGTGGTGCAACTGTTGTGCACCGATACGTTGCCCTGCGGGTCCAGCGCGTATTCGGCGTGGGTGTCGCGGGCACAGTTGAGATTGAAGAACTGAGGCACCGCCGCGAGCTGATACCAGGTGCCGAGATAGCGGTTCAGATCCAGGTGGGTTACCGGAGCCGGGCCGGCCCAGGCCGCCGGCGCGGTAAGGGATAGTGCCGCGGCCGTGGACGCGGCGACGACGGCGAGTCGGCGGAGCGGACGTAGACCAGGCACGATCACTGTTCTCCTTCGAGGTCGATGGAATTCCCACCCTACCACCTATCGATGCATAATCGATGCAGTCGGAGCGAGTAGACTCCGGCCCGACACCGAGGAATCGTAGGAGAGCCCGATGCGAATCCACTGGGTACGTGGTGCCGTCCACGACATCCGGTGGCGGGCAGGCAGAATGAGCCCATGACCGCCGGTACCACCTCCGATTCCGCAGTGGGGTACACCGTGCGTGCGGTCGCCGACCGCCTCGGCATCCCGATCGCCACCCTGCGCAGCTGGAACCAGCGATATGACATCGGACCGACTCGCCGACGACCGGGGCAGCACCGGCTCTACACCGAGGCCGACATCGCGGCGCTGGAACGCATGATCGCGCTCGTGCGCGCCGGTGCCAGCCCGGCCGGTGCCGCCGCGGCGGTGCAGGGGCCGGCCGTCGCGGCGGGCGACCGAAAACCTTTGCTGGCAGCGGCCTTCGCCCTCGACTCCGCTACGGTGTCCGGGCAGCTGGCCGCGCATTTCCGCGACTACGGCGTGCTCGAAACCTGGAACGAACTGTGCCGCCCCGCGTTCGCCGAGATCGTCGCCGAACAGCGGCGTGGCGTCGGCTGTATCGACGTCGAACACTTACTGTCCTGGTGCGTCACCGCGGTGCTGCAGCGCAACTATCCGCCGCTGCCGGCTCCGGAACAGCCCACGGTGGTGCTCGCCTGCACCAGCGGTGAGGCGCACGCGCTGCCGCTGGAGGCGTTGCGCGCCGCCCTGGTCGAACGCGGTGTCGGCGCACTCATGCTCGGCGCCGACGTACCGGCCGGCGCCCTGGCGAACGCCTTGACCCGGCGGCCGGCACCGACCGCCGTGATGCTGTGGTCCCACCAGGAATCGACTGCGCTCGTCTCCGCCGTCCGTACCTGCGTCGACGCGGGCGCGGACGTATTCGTCGGGGGTCCGGGGTGGGAGGCGGTGCGGCTGCCGGCGCCGGTTCGCACACTCGGCAGTCTCGACGACGCCATCGCACAATTCGCCTGATTTCCGCACTAGGGTCGACCTGGACCGATTTGCGAACCCCTGCCCGAATACCCCGCGTCGGCTTGCTTCACGACAGTCATCAAACGATGCATACTCGATGCATTTTGTCGGTGCTGTGGCGCTGGCCGCGGCTGGAATCGCGGGACTGCTTGGTCGACGTGGCTGCTCTTCTCGTCACCGACTCGATGTGGAGATGCCACCGATAGCTGCCCGAATCCGGCGCTACGGGACTTATTCTGCCCACATGGCAGGGGCACCGGCGCTCTCGGCGCGACCAATCCGACGGCGGATGCTGCTGCTGGCCGTCGGTGCTGTGCTGGCGGTGGGTGGGGCCGCCACCCGACCGTTCAGTTGGTCGGCAACCGTGCTGGTGGTGGTGCCGGTGGTGTTGGTGTTGGTGTTGGCGTTCCGCACGAGACCCGAGCAGATTCCACGCACCGTCCGGCTGCGGCGTGGAGTGGCTGTTTGGTCAACGCTGTTGGTCGGCGCTTCGGCGTGGGAAGTGTATGCCTTTGTGCGGCAAACAGATTGGACACGGCCGAGCGACCTGCACCCGACTTTGTCGACACTGCTGGATCCGGCACTCGAGCATTGGCCGCTGCGGGTGGTCGGATGGCTGGTGTGGTTGGGCGCCGGCTGGTGGCTGGTGTCGAGATGAGCGATCGGGTGGTCGTCATCGTCGGGTTCGTGCTGGTGCTGGTGGTTACGCTCGGCGTAGTCGTGATCACGCATGTGCGCCGGGATCTGGTCGCGCCGGTGGGTGAAACGATTGCGTACCTCACGCGGACTCGGGTGGCGAGGATTGCCGGTGTCCTCGTGTGGGCGTGGGTCGGCTGGCACTTTCTCGCACGGTAGGGGTAGCCGGGGAGTCGTTGCCGTCGAACGTGCCCGAACTCGGTTCGTGGATCTGATCACATTAATCCAACTAGCTACGTACGGAGACAGTAGATTATTGCTGCGGGATGTCGATCGGGTACCCTGGAGGCGTCGAGGCTGAATGTCCCAAAGTTGTTCGTGGTCAAGTTGATTCGTTGGGCAGGAGCTGCATAGGTGAGTCGGACGGGTTGTCGTCGCCGAACCGCAGTGTTGTCTCTGCCATCGCAGTCCGTACTCGGATGGCGAGGGAGCGGCAGCGGCGCCATCGTGAGCCTCATCGGTCGGTTGCGGCTCGGTGGCTCTGCGCTCGCACTGCTTGCCGCAGTGCTGCTCGTAGCGCCGATGTTCGACTGTGCGCTGGCGGAAGAGCACTCCCACGCACACGCGAGTCACGCTGCGGCGCAATCGGCTATTCCGCTCTCGGCAGATCTGCACGCCGCCGCCATCCATCCGCCCATTTGTGCCTGTTCGCTACATGCCGGGCATTGTGTGCTGAAGTCATTGCTGCCCAACGGAATTGGTCAGGTTCCTGCCCTGCTGTTGGTTATGTTGGCCCTGGTGGCGGCCATGGGTTCCGTCGCCGCGGCGACCCCGGCCGGGCTGAACGTGCGCGGCCCGCCGGTCATCCGTGTGCCCGCTGCTCGCGGCCGCGTCATTCTGACGCATCTCTGTATCGCTCGACGCTGATCGGTCAGCGCCAGGCCGACGTTTGCTTTCGTCGGCCGGTGTCCGCTGCCCGCTCACGTCCTTACCGCCCAAGGGCGGATTCGATACAGGAAGCGACAGTCATGGACAAGATCGTGCTCGATAAGCGCGTCGAGACACCCGCGCTGGCTCTGGTCACCGCACCGATGGCGGCCCGACATCCACAAGCTTTGGTGGGCAACACTCCGGTGGTGTGGGTCGGCGCGCCGCTGGCGCCCGCAGATCGCGGATTCTGGGCCAAGCTCGAGGGATTCAATCCCGGGGGGATGAAAGACCGGCCCGCACTGCATATGGTGCGCCGTGCCGAGCAACGTGGTGATTTGGCGCCGGGTGCGCGCATTATCGAATCTACCAGCGGCACACTCGGTCTCGGGTTGGCGCTGGCCGGAATGGTTTATCGGAACCCGGTCACCGTGGTGACCGATCCGGGACTGGAGCCCATCGTCGCGCGAATGCTCGCCGCCTACGGTGCGCGGGTGGATCTGGTATCCGAACCGCATCCGACCGGAGGCTGGCAGCAGGCCCGCCGCGAACGGGTCGCGGAACTGCTCGATCGCGAGCCGGACGCATGGTGTCCGGATCAGTACAGCAATCCGGACAATGTCATCGGCTATGAATCCCTTGCGCTGGAACTGGTACAGCAGCTCGGCCGGATCGATGTGCTCGTATGCGCGGTCGGGACCGGCGGGCACTCGGCGGGGGTGGCTCGGGTGCTGCGCGCGTTCAATCCGGACCTGAAGCTGATCGGCGTGGATACGGTGGCGTCCAGCATTTTCGGTCAACCGGCGGGTCCGCGCCTGATGCGCGGCCTCGGTTCGAGCATCCATCCGTCGAATGTCGACTACGCCGCATTCGACGAAGTGCACTGGGTCGCGCCCTCGGAATCGGTGTGGGCTTGCCGAACCCTGGCCGCGACTCACCATGCCAGCGGCGGATGGAGTGTCGGTGCGGTCGCGTTGGTTTCGGGTTGGGCGGCGCGAACGCATGACGCGGGCACCCGCATCGCCGCTGTCTTCCCGGACGGCCCACACCGATATTTCGACACCGTCTACAACGACGCGTACTGCGCGGAGCACGGCCTGCTGGATGCCACGCCACCGATCGAGCCCGACACCATCGGTCATCCAGCGGAGCGGGTGGTTCGCTCATGGACCCGCTGCAGCACAGTCGTCGACCCACGAAACCTCGTGCGGGACAAGGGGCCAGCGGCGTGACGGTATTCGCGAAGTTCCGCAGCTTCGATCTCGCCGCGCGGTTACTGATGATCAACCAGTTCGGCATCAATCTCGGCTTCTACATGTTGATGCCGTACCTGGCCGGGTATCTGGCGGGCCCATTGGGCCTGGCGGCGTGGGCCGTCGGGCTCGTGCTCGGAGTGCGCAACTTTTCCCAACAGGGCATGTTCCTGGTTGGTGGCACATTGGCTGACCGCCTGGGGTACAAGCCGCTGATCGTCGCTGGATGTCTTTTGCGCACAGTAGGTTTCGTGCTACTGGTGTTCGCGACTTCATTGCCCGGCCTGCTGATCGCCTCGGCCGCAACAGGTTTCGCGGGCGCACTGTTCAATCCAGCGGTGCGCGCGTACCTTGCCGCCGATACCGGTGAGCGCAGGGTAGCGGCGTTCGCCGTGTTCAACATCTTCTACCAGGCGGGGACCCTGGCGGGTCCGCTGGTCGGATTGGCATTGATGGCGCTCGATTTCCGAGTCACGGCCGGTGCGGCGGCGGTGGTCTTCGCCGGGCTGACGGTGGCGCAGCTGTGCGCGCTGCCGACCCGGCGCGGCGAGCAGACCACGGAGCGAACCACCGTGCTGGAGGATTGGCGCACGGTATTCGGCGACCGGCGTTTCGTCGCATTCGCGGTGGCGATGATCGGTTCCTACGTGCTGTCGTTCCAGGTCTATCTCGCGCTGCCGCTGCAGGCCGAATTCATCGCCGGTGCTCGCTCGGACACGCTGACCTCCGCGATGTTCGTGGTGTCGGGCGCGGTTGCCGTTGCCGGACAATTACGTATCACAGCGTGGTTCCGTGCTAGGTGGGGGTCCGGGCGCAGTCTGGTCGTCGGTATGGGCGTGCTGGCGGTGTCGTTCGTGCCATTGGCGGTAGTACCTGGCCCGGGGCGATTCGGTGTGGCCGCCGCGGCAGCGGTGCTTTTGCTGGTGGCGGCGCTGCTCGCGGTCGGCACGGCCGCGGTATTCCCGTTCGAGATGGACACGGTTGTATCGCTGTCCGGCGGAAAGCTGGTGGCGACCCACTATGGCTTCTACAACACCGTGGTCGGCATCGGAATCCTGGTCGGCAATCTGGCCACCGGCGTTGTGGTGGGTGCGGCCCGCGCAGCAGGCTTGGATTGGGCGGTGTGGATCGGACTAACGCTCATTGGGATCGTCGCGGCGTTCGCGCTACACCGGTTGGACCGCAGTTCGGCAGGAAAACACACTGTGGCGCAGCCACATTCGGACCCGCACGTGGGCCGCTATCGAGGAACCGTACAGGCAGCGAGCGTGATGCGGGAATCGACAAGCCGCACATCGGAATCCACGGGCCGACGTCGGATGCCGCCCACCCCGGCCGCACGGCGGTAACCACGGTGGGAGGCCGGAACCAACCGGCCTCCCACTCGGCGACGAGGTCTATTGCGGACTCGTATCGGGGCAGGGGTCATGGAGTGGTGGGCAGGATCGGGGGAACGTATTCGAATGTCATTCCGAGCAACCATACGAGAAGCAGTACTACCGGCAGGTGGAATAGGAACTGCAGGAACGTGAATCCGACGAGGTCGCGTGCCCGCAATTTGAGCACTGCCAGCAGCGGCAGCATGAAGAACGGGTTGATCAGGTTCGGCAGTGCCTCGGCCACGTTGTAGATCTGTACCGTCCAGCCGAGATTCATGTGGACATCAGTTGATGCCTGCATGACGTAAGGTGCTTCGACCAGCCATTTTCCGCCGCCGGACGGGACGAAAACGCCGAGTACGACGGTGTAGACGGCGATGACGATGGCGAAGCTTCCGCCGCCGCCGATGTTCGTGAAGAAGTGCGCGAGGTGTTCGGAGATGGTGAGTCCGCCCCGGCCTTTGGCTTTGGTCAGGATCGCGGCCATGGCGGCGTACAGCGGGAACTGGACGAGAATTCCGGCCGTGGCGGGTACGGCGAGGGAGATGGCCTGCAGGAACTTACGCGGGGTCCCGTGCAGCACCAAGCCGAGCATGAGGAAGACGAGCAGATAACCATTCAGGCTGCTGACCACGGTAAGTACCGGTTTGCTTGTGAACTGGGAGATCAACCAGCCCACCGTCATCACCCCGGCAAGGATCGGCAGGACACGGCTGTACTCGAGCCATTCCCCGGGACGGGACCGTGGTGCTACGTCCTCGGGCTGGTCATCCAGATCGATGTCCAGATCCTGTGCGGTCCTGATCGCGGCGTCCTTCGGCGCCGAGAAGTGTGCGATAACCACCGTGAGCGCCATGATTAGGGCGCACATGAGCAGGGACTGCCAGGTGAAGATCGTGTGCCCGAAGTCGAGGACACCCGTGATTTTCAGCAGGGCCGGAGGCAACGAGGTTGCGGTGGCCTGTAGCTGCGCGGCCGAGGAGGATATTCCCAGCGCCCACACCGCGCCCAACCCCATGAACGCCGCCGCGCCCAGCGCGCGATAGTCCACGCGCAGATCGGTCCGGCGGGCGATGGCACGGGCCAGCAGACCGCCGAAGACCAGGCTGAGTCCCCAGTTCAGAAACGATATCGACATCGACAGGAATGCCACGAAACTCACTGCGCTGCTGGCAGTTTGCGGCACGGTGGCGAGTCGGTCGATCAGCCGGGCGACAGGTGGGGAGGTGGCGATGACGTATCCGGTGAGCACCACCATTGCCATCTGGAGGGTGAACGCGGTCAGATCCCAGAAGCCGTCGCCGAAGGCGTTCGCTACTGTTCGCGGCGACGAGCCATTGGCCAGTGCGGCGACGGCCACAATGAATACACCCGCCAGTGCGACGACGTAGGCGTCCGGGAACCACTTCTCCGTCCACCTGGCCAGTGACTGCGCAACCCGCGCAAGGCCCTTCTCACGGCTGATTGCTTCAGCCTTTTCGGGGCCGGTTTCCGTGCTGGTGGACGTCATCTCGTGGTTCCTCATCTTTCTCTCCGCACGAGGCTGCCCGATGCATGTGACGCACCGCACAAGGCTCGCTTGGCGAGTATCGAGGGCCCCTTGCGTCCAGACAAGAGAGAAATGCGCAGGTACGGTCTGCAAAAATGCAGAAACAGGCGGTGGTATGGCGCTCAGCCGAGTTCGGCGAGCTTGCGCCGCAGCACCGTCCGCTCGCGCTCGTTGCCGCACAGCTTTGCCGCGCGCTCCAGTTCGGCGCGCGCCTCATCGGTGCGTCCCAGGCGGGTGAGCAGCTCACCGCGAACGCTCGACAGCAGATGCGAATCCGACAGCGCCCCACTCGCCGCCAATCTGTCCACGATCGGCAGCGCCGCGGCGGGTCCCTGGGCCATCGAGACCGCCACCGCCCGGTTGAGGTCGACCACCGGCGACGGGGCCAGTCTGCCGAGCGCCTCGTAAATGACCACGATGCGCTCCCAGTTCGTCGTCTCGACCGAGGCTGCGACGGCATGACATTCGGCGATCGCCGCCTGCAAGCCGTAGGCCCCGAGGCCACGGCCGACCTGCCCCGCGCGGGCCAGGGCAGCCCGCCCCCGGCGGATCGCGGCGCGGTCCCAGCGACGACGGTCCTGCTGCTCCAATAAGACCGGCTCACCGTCCGGTCCGGTGCGGGCCGGGAAGCGCGCCGCGGTCAGTTCGAGCAGCGCGAGCAGACCAAAGACCTCGGACTCGTTCGGCACCAGCCGGGCCAGCACCCGCGCGAGGCGCTGTGCCTCGCCCGCGAGCTCGAATCGGATCAGCTCGCCACCGGAGCTGGCCGAGGAACCTTCGGTGAAGATCAGATAGATCACGCTGAGCACCGAGCCGAGGCGCTCGGCTCGCTCTTGGGCCGACGGCACCTCGAACGGCACCCGCGCCGCCGCCAAGGTCTTCTTCGCGCGGGTGATCCTGGCCTGCACGGTGGCAGTCGGCACGAGGAATGCCTTGGCGATCTCATCGCTGGTCAGACCGCCGACCACCCGTAGGGTGAGTGCCACCCTCGCCTCCCGGGACAACACGGGGTGGCAGGAGATGAACATCAATGCGAGCACGTCGTCATCGATCCGGTCCGGATCCCACAGCATGTCCTCGGACTCGCGAGTGGGTTCGCTCCCGGAGACCACATCGCCCTCGCCCAGATCCCGGGCGAGGGCGGCATATCTCTCGTCGAGGGCGCAACGCCGGCGGAACGCGTCGATCGCCCGACGCCGCCCGACCGTGAGTAACCACCCCGCGGGGTTGCGCGGCGCGCCGTCACGTGGCCATGTCACCAGGGCCTCGGCCAGCGCCTCCTGGGCGAGGTCCTCGGCCAGCGCGAAATCGCCGGTGTACCGCGCGAGTGCACCGACGATCCGCGCCGACTCGATCCGCCAGATGGCGGCGACGGCCGCACGGTCGGTGTGATCAGCCATCGCCGTTCGATCCGCTCAGAGCTGACCGGTCGCTTCCCGCCACTTCCGTTCTTTCTGGATCCACTCGTTGTCCTGCGGGAACTCATCGATCGTGGTGACCCGGCGGATCTCGGTCTTGAAGCCGGGACCGGTGAGCGGCGACCGTTTGGCCCACTCCACGGCTTCCTCCTTCGATGCCACGTTGAGAATGTAGAACCCGCCGAACAGCTCCTTGGTCTCGCCGTACGGTCCGTCGGTGACCACGGGCGTCTCCGTGGAATAGTCGACGACCACGCCATCGGCGGCATCATCGAGCCCCTCCGCGGCGACCAGCACGCCCGCCCGGATCATCTCCTCGTTGTACCGACCAACGGTCTCCAGCATCTTGTCGAAGTCGATATTCGCCATCCCCGCATAGGCCTCGTCGGTGGCGCGCCAGATCAGCATGTACTTCATGGGTTTGTCTCCTCGACTAGTCGGGTCCCTCTCGGACCCTCTCACCCCTTAGTCGAACGGGGAACGTCGAAGATCGACGCGCCGCCGAAAATTCTTTGCGAGGCCACGAGCATGGCCAGGGGCGGAATTCGACAGTCAGCTGTTGTGCTGATGCCGCAGGTAAGTGAGCCGCTGGCCTGGCTTCACCCTTGCCGACCGGCTTGTCGGCGTTGAAACAGGCGGCGGATTCGGCTTCGGATGCCGGGGGTGTCCTGAGGGAGGGGAGTGACGGGTTCCTCGGTCGAGGTTGCTCGAGCGAATCGCACGTGTAGTTGTTCGCGGACTTGGTCCGGAGTGTAGGCGCGGCGGCGTCGTTCGGCGCGCACGATCACTACACCGGTTGCGACTACACCGGCGGCACCTGCCAATCCCACTGCCTTCCACCACCTCATACGAATAGGCTACGTCCATGACGGGGACGAGCATCAGTCTCGATCGGGCGCTCGAGCTCACCAGAACTGGCGATATCTGGTTGTTCCGTGGGCATTCGACGGCCGACCGTGCGATTCGGATGACGACGAACAGTCCGGTGAACCATGTGGGAATGTCGGTTGTGCTCGATGATCTGCCCGCGTTGATCTGGCATGCGGAGCTCGGTCGATCACTGCCCGACATGTGGTCGGGTGTGGCGCACCGCGGCGTGCAGTTGCACAACCTGCGTGACGCGGTGTTGGTGTGGACACATCGCTACGGTCAGCAGGCGTGGTTGCGCCAATTGAACCGTCCGGCAACCAAAGAGATGGAAGACGGCGTGCTGCGCACCATCGCTCGACTCGATGGAACTCCCTTTCCTTCCACCGCCGGTCTTGCTGGACGATGGCTACGCGGTCGAGTGCGGCTCCCACGCCGCCGGGCGGGTCGAGCGGTTGTCCAGGAGTTGGAAAACGCGTATTGCGCGGAGATCGTGGCCGCGACCTACCAGTCGATGGGACTGTTATCGCAACAGCGAAGCCCCAATTGGTATGACCCCGGTCGGTTTTGGAGTGGCGACGGACTGGAGCTGAGTGGCGGCTATGAACTGGGTGGCGAAATAGCCGTGCAAACACCC
This sequence comes from Nocardia sp. NPDC049737, assembly GCF_040674755.1. NCBI lineage: Bacteria > Bacillati > Actinomycetota > Actinomycetes > Mycobacteriales > Nocardiaceae > Nocardia > Nocardia sp. NPDC049737. The sequence goes on from NZ_JBFANH010000001.1 coordinate 430,533, forward strand.
GCCAGCGCCTGACCGCGGACGAGGGTGTGCGCAATTCCCGGTGTTCACATGAGAGATGCTGCACGAGAGCGTAGGTCGTCGCTACGCGGTGGGCTTTAGGAAGCGCGGAGTCCGTCCAGCACGAACCGCAGGGATCGCTGCCATTCCGATTCGCCGGCGTTGTCACCGAGCAGCGACAGGGCCCGGACAAGCTTCACCACGTCGTCGTCGGTGGCGTCGGCGCGTAGCGTCCCGTCGCGGCGCGCGCGGTCGAGCACTGTCGACAGATGGGTCATGCCCCGCGCGCATGCCTGGGCCAGTTGTGATGGGGACGTGTCGGTCTCATTGGACACGCGTTGCGATGCCTGGATAGTCGAGGATCAGGCCGTGTTGGTCGTAGGTGAGGCTGCAGGCGAAGTCGAATGCGGGGGCCGCATAGTCGTAAACCTGTTCGCTGGCACGCGAATACGTCTGCTCCAAGTGGTCTACCGCAAGCCCGACCGCTCGGACGTATGCGGCCGGTGCGGCCGCCGCATGTCCGATCGGCAGGCTCAGCCGGTGCACCGGAAAGGTATTGGTCACCGCTGACGCCTCCAGGTCCAGATCCAGACAACCACGCAGATGCGGCGCGGGAACCCCATCGATCTGCCAGTGGCCTATGCCATCCGCCTCGATAACGATGGTGCGGGTTACGCCCTCAGTCCGGCCGGTGATTCGCGCTGACCTGGTCAACCACGATTGGTCCACGTCGATCACATAGTCCACAATCCAGGATTGACTGCCCTCGGTGGCCGTGGTGACGCCCGCAACCCGCCGTCCGCCATGGTCTGCGGTGAAGTAAGCGACCTCGAAACCCGTTCGAGCCCCTACGTGCCGCCACGACGCAACACTCGGCAAATCTAGGAAAGTCATCGGCAATAGGCAGTCGGTGCCGCAGGCTACGGGTTTGCGACCGGGCTCAGGCAGCTGGCCGGTGGGTCGACGAGGACGCAGAACGATGGGGGACGGGTGGGGCGGTAGTCGGCGGGGAGGCCGCCTGCTGCGATGAGCTGGGTGTAGGTGCCGACGCCGTCGGTGGGGCGGCGGGTGAGGGAAGGGTCGGTGCGCACGTCGACGGTGTAGAGGCCGAAACGTGGTGTGTAGCTGCCCCATTCGTAGTTGTCGGTGAGGCTCCAGTAGTTGTATCCGATGACGTTCATGCCGTCGGCTTTGGCGCGTTGGATCCAGTAGACGGTGTCGCGGAGGTGATCGCTGCGGGTGTAGCCGTCGCCGCGGGGGATGCCGTTTTCGGTAGGCATGCCGTTCTCCACGATGTAGAGCGGTTTGTTCGGGAACCGGCGCGAATAGTATTGCAGCGCATAGTAAATGCCCTCGGTGCGCACGGGCAGCTCCCAGATGCGTTGTCCGGGCAGCTGCGGCATCGCCGACCCGATGGCCCTGGTGATGGAACTCAGCAGCGACTGCACCGGATCGTAGGCGAAGTAGTAGTCTACGCCCACGTAGTCGAGCCGGTTCGCGATACGATCGACGAACTCGCCGTTGACCTGCGCCTCCGAGCCCGCGACGTAACCGACGTTGCTGGTCACCTGAGCACCGGGCTCGACCTCGTGGATGTAGTCGTAGATGGCGTTGTGGGCCTGCGCGAGGCGGTCGAGCATCTCGGGCCCGCTCGCCGCGCCTCGGCTGGTCTCGTGCACGATGTAGGCGACCGGCTCGTTCACAGTGACCCACAATGGATTTCGCGATGCGTAGCGGTCGACGACCGTACGCATATTGGCCAGCCAATCCCCGACCATGCCCGGGTTGCGCCAGCCGCCGCGGTCGGCCGCCCAGCCGGGGTAGACCCAGTGGTCCAGGGTGATCATCGGTCGCATCCCGGAAGCCACGATCTTCGCGATCACCGCGTCGTAGAAACCGAACGCGCCCGCATCCCAGGTGCCCGGCGTGGGTTGCACACGAGCCCATTCGATTCCGATCCGGAACACCTTCACACCCAGCGCGGCCGCCAGGTCGATGTCGGAGGCATATCGGTCGTAGAAGTCGACCGAATCCTGCAGTGCGTCGGCACCGGAATTCGCGATGTAACGCGTCCAATTGCTGTCCGGCGCATGACCTTCGGACTGAAATCCGGAGGAAGCGACACCCCAGAGGAAATCCGAGTCGAGTGCCGGTAGGGCGTTCGAGCGGATCGGCGGGACGGCGGAGGAGTTCGTGCAGAGCAACAAGGTCGACGCGGCGGCGGCGAGCGCGGCCAGGACGTACCGACGGAACCGGGATCGCATCAATTCAGGGTAGCTCGGTCGCCGCCAGCGCTGGACGAATCACGAATGCTGGCCTGATTTGCCGCATTTGCAGCCGTGCTATTCGTCGGCCTTCCAGCCGTGCCAGAACGCCCGCGTGCCCCGTGCGACGACGGTTTTCACAGCTGCTGGGCGCAGGTCGGTTCTGTCGATCTGATCGATTGGGAGCCAATCGAATTCGAGATGGTCTTCTTGGCTGACCGGTGTGCCGTCGAGTTCGGCATCGAAGATGAGATTGACTTCGTGGTGTGCAGTGCCACGATCGTTGTACCCGTGCTCGACTACACCGGCGAAGCCGACGATCCTGCTGGCGGTCCCGAGTTCTTCGGCGAGTTCGCGGATCAGTGCGGATTCGACCGGTTCGCCGGGCTCGACGTGCCCGCCGGGGAGGAAGACCCAGCTTTTGCCGCGTTCGCGTGCCACGAGTATCCGAGCGCCGTCACGGATGACAGCGCGGGCGATGATTTCGGTGGTGGCGTTCATCGGTTGCCCATCGTGTCAGAGATCGCACCGGGCACGGTGCCCACCGCTCGGGGAGCGAAAAGGGAGAAGCGCCTACTGCTTCGAGTCCGTCTCGCTAGTCCAGACGGGCCGGGCGGTCTCGGAGTTCGATGCTTCTCCCAACAGGTGAGCCTTCATCCGCTGCGAACCCGCTCGCGCGGTGTCGATGATGTGCGCGGCCTCGCGCCCGGTCAGCCCGAGTCGCTTTGCCAGCTCGAGCGGCACTGTTTCAGCGTCGCCGATCAGCTCGACGAGCAGACGGTTGCGGGCTTGCTCGGCCGCGTGGATCTCGTTCTGAGCGGCTCGGAATACTTCCGAGCGCTCTGGTTCGCGACCGCCCTTGGCGCGTGCGAGCGTCTCGCCGGTCGACAGCAGGCGGGCGCGAGCGTCCGCGAGCCGCAACCTGACCTCCGCCTCGCGGTGTTCTGACATCGCAATCGACCCCCCCAGGTGTGAAGACCGTCGGTTCGAGCGTATCGGTACTAGTCGTCCGTACGATCTCGGTGTGTTCCTGGAGTACCAGTGATAGTCGACAGCGTCGAACTGTTACTGGATTCCGACTGAGTTGGAGGTGCCCAGCGGCACCTTGGCGATCTCGCGCCATTCATATTTGTGGTTGTCCCGATTCAGCTCGATCAGTGATACGGCTTTCACCTGCTCGACAACCTCGATGTCGCTCAACTGATTTCGGGTGAGTAGGTCACGCAGGACGGCCATCGGTGCCGCGCCGGTGGAGTAGGCGAGAGTGAGGTGGGGTTGAAACCGGTCGTGGCGTTCGGGCACGTTGTCGATGCCCCACACGTCCGCGATGGCTTGTTGGAGCGCGTGGCGCACTTGCTGGAAGCTTTCGGTGTTCGAAATCGGCATCCCGACGGTTTCTGCATCCACTGTGGGCGGCCCGATCCGCGCGTCGAACGGTTGACGCCGGGAAAGGTGTTCGGCGGCGGCATCAGCGATTCGCTCGGTGTCTCGCGCCGCGACCTCATCGGTGAACCCGATGCCCTGGATCGTGATGTGTAGTCCCTCTTTGCCAACAGGGTCCATCGTCGGAATTTGCGCCAGCATTGGTTCGAACAGGTCGACGAGACGTCGAACCTGGGAGTTGTCGGTGAAGGTCACGTGCCAGGTATAGAACGACCGGCCCACTCTCCAACCTGGACGCCACCACCAATGATCATGCGTTGAACCTTCAGCCATGTGAGTCAGTTTCCGTTCGTCCCGGCTGCAAGCGCTGGCAAGGGCCCGAGATCGGCGAGTTGTCGAAATGCCGACGCGACATGTAGACCAGTGCAGAACAGCAAATTACCCGCTCTTAACCATTCTCACGCCGGTTCCGCACTGTTATGGACCGATTCCTTTGCTGCAGGCTCATTTCAACACCTGACGCAGGTCGCAGGCAATTTCCATCCAATGCGCGAGATGTCCGAGCTCTAGGCACGCGGTTGGACGCTACTGCCGGGGCTGCATCGATTGCCGTAAGAGGGGACAAGATGCCGACGCGATTGGACATCGCAGAACTGACGACTCGCGACTGCGGTGCGCAGCTCTCATCGAGGACATCGACCGGGAGCAAGCCCCGTCCATCGTCACTACTCATAGCGGACGTGGACCGCCGTGCCGGCCGTTCCGCGCGGCACTCGGCCGTCTCTCCGATGTCATCCGCTGATCCGAGCCCGCGATCATGGCGTACATCTCTCGGCGTCGGGTACCACGATCGCAACATCGGCGGGAGGAAACCATGACGAATGCAAGTCTGCCGCAACGTGTTCCGTTAATCGGGCCGGTAGCGGGATATAGCGGCGCACCTGTGGATGTGGTCGAGATGTTCGCGGATGCGGTTCGTGAGTGGGCCGAGCGGTCTGTGTCCGCACAGTCGTCTCGGTGCCGGGGTGTCGATTCCTCCGGCATCGGGCGTACCAACCAGAAAGGGGTGTGATGCGCCGAGATAGGTTGCGCACCAGTCGAACTCGGGATGGACGCAAGGTCGCGGTGTGGCGGTTGGCGGGGAAGTCCGCGCGCATCGTGCGCGTGCAATTCATTTCCGAATCTTTCACCGCGTACCGCTTGCCTTCGCGCACACCGCTTCCGGAAGTGCAACCGGGAACAGTCATATTCGAGCCGTACCCAGATCTGGCCGCTGCTCGGGAGTTACTTCCCAAGCACGGCGACCTGTGGGATGCGCTTCGTGACGACTACTGGGCAGCGCTGATCAATCTGACGGACCTGCCGAACTCGTTGGAGGCGTAGATCAGATGTTGGAGATAGATCTGTCCCATCGAAGCGAAATCGCCCCATCCGTGCGGGCATTGCTCGCCGTCTTCCATGAGGACACGCACCACAAGCTCGCGCTCGCGCCTACTGACAGCACTCCGATCTATGAGTGGTTCTCCGATGGCTGGCTGAGCCGGGTTGACGAAAACGGCTGGATTTCCGATTTGGACGCGGATTTGGATAAAGACGACGCGATCACCGTCATGCCGACCAGCGTTCACGACACAGAAAGGTCATGAGTGTGATCGGCGGCCGTTGCAGGTACGCGAGATTTGCTGCCCACCAAGGGATTACAGGGGAACAGACCTTGCAACTAACCGCCGGGCGAACGTCCCGGTTCGGTCATTCTCAGGGGAAGTCATGACCAAACTCGTCCAATTCCTTACGATCGGCGCCGCTTTAGCCGTCGGCCTGGCAATCCAACAGCCAGTAGTGGCTGCCGAACGTGGTACTTCACCTTGCGAATTATGCGGCCGCAACCGATTCCAAGATGCCCGATCCGCGCCTCAACATCGCGACTTGGACCCAATGTGAGCCCGGAGCATGGCAGGGCGTGGCTACGATGTGGGTGGCCGTGAATGGTGTGACTGTCAGCTCACCCGGGGCACAGACCATGCCCACCATCATCACTTGCTGAAAGACGGGACCGGTAATGAAGCTCCGACGAGCTACCTGGTCACAGCGTTGGTACTGGCTCCGACGCGATATCGGGGTGTTGACCGAACGCCTAGCGCCGAGTGCAGGAACCGGCTACCCGGTGCGTCGGGAGTTCGGTGGGTGGGCCGTGCGCCCACTGCGTGGCTGGCGTCGGTGGCGGTGGATTACGCCTCCGATGTACTACACCCGCGCTATCCCGGCCAGCGACGAGAATGCCGCGTTGGACTGGGGGATGGGGCGCCTGGGTATATAGCGACCCTACCGGCCACCGGAGCCTGGCCCGGCCGAGTTCGCCGTTCGGTTGAGGGATCACTGAGCGCGAGTCATGCGTTGGTTGCAGTAGTCGAGACAGGATTCCCGATCGAAACATCATTCGCTCATCATGGGCAGTCCGACGGCGGGCAAGGCGCTGCCACGGCGCCGGGTTCCATAGTCCTGACCGGGGCAATCGTTGGTGTTGCGTTTCTTCTGTGCGTCCACCTCGACTGGGCTCCGTTCGTTGGGAACTTAACCGGTCCTGATCAGCTTGTAGTTCTGGTGATCGGCGGGGTTCTGCTGGGTGTTTCGCTCCTGAGGTGGGCGATCAAGACGCTGTATCTGCTCGGGCGAGAGCATCGGTGGTCCTGGAAAGTCGCTGCGGTGCCGGTGATTGTGGTCGCGGGGCTGGTGGCCGGGTTGATTCTTCGGCCTGCGAGCTTCGGCTCCGCACGGGCGGAGATGGAAGGTGTCGCGGTCGAGATGCTGCGCGAGGATGGCCCGAGTACCCGCCGCGACGTGAGTCCCGGCGGGCTCGACATCAGTTTGGTTCACCGTGAGTCCGATGGGCGCGTCTACTTCTATGACGCCGATGGTTTCGTGGGTTCGACTGTCCGCGGTTGGGTCTATTCGCCCGATAGCGAACCGGTAGGCAGTGGCGGGCGACGGTTCGAAAAGCTGTCTGGAGATTGGTATTCGTTCGTCTTCGATATCGAATGACGTCGTCGGTGGCTCGACTCCACCGTGCGCGATCGTGAAATATCAAGTGGCAGTGCCCATCTGCACGACTATCACCCGATCATCGGGCGTGTGGGCGATGGCGGTGGGACACAGTCACGGCCCGGATCTGATCCAGAGCGCGGACCGGAAGCGATCAGGAATCGAGAAGCGCCGGTTACGGGGTAGAAAATAGCGTTGCTGACATGAACATCACCGTTAACCAAGCCGCTATCGAATCCGTCATCCTCGAGGTGCCCGACACCGCGGCCGCAGAGGCCTTCTACACCGCCGCGTTCGGTCTCGGCGACAAGCTGCGCGTCCGCGCATCGGAGGCGCCGACGACCGGCTTTCGTGGCTTCATCCTGTCGCTCGTGGTTTCGCAGCCGAGTACCGTCGACAACCTCATCGGCACCGCTGTCGACGCGGGCGCGACGATAGTGAAGCCTGCCAAGAAGAGCTTCTGGGGCTACGGCGGCGTCGTCCAGGCTCCGGATGGGGCGATCTGGAAGATCGCGACGTCGTCGAAGAAGGACACCGGCCCGGCCACCCGTGAGATCGACGATTTCGTGGTTCTGCTCGGGGTCGACGATGTCAAGGCGACCAAGCAGTTCTACGTCGATCGGGGCCTGACCGTGGCAAAGAGCTTCGGCAGCAAGTATGTCGAGTTCGACACCCCCGCATCCTCGATCAAGCTGGCGCTCTACGGACGACGTGCCGCCGCCAAGGATGCCGGTGTGTCCCAGGAGGGAACCGGGTCGCATCGGATCGTCATCGCTGGCAATGCAGGCGCCTTCACCGATCCGGATGGGTTCGCGTGGGAATCTCACTTGGCGTCCCAATAGCACTCCACCACCGCTGTCGTGAACGGGAACCGCACCGGTGTCGTCCCGAAGGCGATCCGGCCTGCGGTCTCGGCCGCGGTCGCGATCATTTCGGCGACCGTCGGGGCTTCCTCGGCGGGGCAGTGCACGATTACCTCGTCGTGTTGGAAGAAGACCAGTTCGGCGCGGAGTCCGGCGTGTGTCATCGCATGACGCACGCCCGCCAGCACCAGCAGGGCCCAGTCGGCGGCGCTGCCCTGCACGACGAAGTTGCGCGTGAAGCGGCCACGAGCACGCGTGGCGGAGGTACTGCCATATCCCTGCGCCTCCGCCTCCGCCTCGGGCGATGCGATGGAGGCTGGCGGGCAGGTGCGGCCCAGCCAAGTGCGCACCAAGCGGCCCTCTTCACCGGCGCGGGCAGCGTCGTCGACGTATGCCACCGCGGCCGGATAACGTCGGCGGAGTTCGGCCATGTGGGTCAGGGCATCGCCGGAGGTCTGGCCGTAGATGGCGCCCAGCAGGGCGATTTTGGCCTGGGCGCGGTCGCCGCCGAAGACACCGGCGTATAGGTCTTCGCCGCGACCGGCAACCTCCATCAATCCCGGGTCGCGGGAGATCGCGGCAAGTACTCGTGGCTCCATTTGGTCGGCGTCGGCGACCACCAGCCGCCATCCCGGGTCCGCGCGTATCGCTTGACGGATCACCTTGGGAATCTGCAGGGCGCCGCCACCATTGGTGGTCCAGCGGCCGGAAACCGTTCCGCCGGGCAGATATTCGGGACGAAAGCGGCCGCCGCGCACCCACTGCTCGAGCCAGGACCAGCCGTGGGCGGTGTACAAGCGGTACAGCGATTTGTACGCGAGCAACGGCGCAACCGCAGGGTGGTCGATCCGCTGGAGCTCCCATTTTCGGGTGGAGGACAACAAGATCCCGACGCGGGCGAAGGCTCTGATGATGTCGTTGGGCAGGTCTGGCCGAACGCGCACACCTTCCCCGAATGCCCGCGACACTTCATCCGCCAACTCCGCCATCCGGCGCGGCTCCATCCCGCCCGGAAACCGCTCACCCAGCAGCTTTTCCAGCAACTCGCGGTGGACGTCGGCGCGCCAGGGTATACCGGTTCGGGACATCTCCGTGGCAACCAGCATGCCCGCCGATTCGGCAGCGAGAAGCAGCCGCATCCGCTCCGGATGTTCGGTCTTCGCCGTGCGTGCTAGCTGACCCGCGTAGACCGCCAGCAGAGCGTCGAACTCATCCGTGCCTGGTGGCAGAGGTACCGGACCCGATTCGAACAGCGATGGCTGGGTCTCGGCGGCACGTGTGGGCGCATCCGGCGGGACAGGCAGGTTGTGCAGTCGTGCCCAGGCCGCCGCCAACGAGCGAGCCTGCCCCGACTGTCCCTCCTCATGTCCGATCAGCAGCGCCTCCGCGGCCTGCACGTCATAGCACCGCTCGACCCGCACCCCCGCCGCCGACAACGGCCGGTAGATCTCGGCCGTGGACCGCCACACCCACCGCTCGACCTCCGGGCGTGAGCGCACTGCCTCGGCTAGCGAGGGCTCACGTACCACTGGTCCCGCGGGCCGACCGTCCTGATCGAGTGGACACAGGCGCGCACCACCGTCGCCCGTTTCCGCCACTGCCCATCTCACGTCGCTGAGTCTTGCACCGGGGACAGACATCCCTCGATAGCGGAGTCGGCCGCTGCCGTGTCGCCGTCGGGGATCTAGGCGCATCCAGCGACGGCCGTCGAGGGGGACGACGGGTGGTCATCGCCCGGACTGGGCTGCCGCGGCGCGGTTATCGAGTTGCGCCAGCGTCAGCGGATGGCGTGGTGCGTGATCCAGTACGGTGCTGGATCGGACGCGCAGGTGGTCGTCGACGTGGAGTAGTTCGCCGGGGGCGAGTGCTCGCCAGCGCGGGTCCTCGTCGGTGCGTTCGCTGGCTACGACGACCGCTGGGAAGTCGCGCAGGTGTCCGCTGCGGGTGCGGATTCCGGCCCGTCCGGCCTGGTCCAGGTGACGATCGCCTTGCGGGCCGCCTGCGGCGCGTTCGAGGACGAAGAGGCCGTGGGTGTCGGGGTAGCGCAGTGCCCATAGGTTTGTCGCCGTGGTGAGTACCAGGTTGAGGGCGTAGACCGGTAGGCGATCCGCGATCCACCTGACGGCGTCGGTGATGCCTGCGGTGACGTCGCCGTCGTGTTGGTCCGTGCGTTGGGTGATCAGTGCGAAGAATCGTTCGGAATCGGTGTCACCGTGTACCAGGTCGAGGTAGTCGCCGAGTTCGGAGTCCAGTTCGTCGAGGCCGTGCAGCACACCGTTGTGGGCGAACAGGCGGCCACGTTGTTCGAATGGGTGGGTGTTGCGTGGTTGCAAGCCGCCTGTGGTGGCGTAGCGGATGTGTGCGACGAACGTCATCGATTCTCGTTCGCGCGCTTCCCGAGCGAATTGGACGTCCTCGTATGCGGCGATGGGTTGTTTCTCCACCAGTGGGGCTTCGTCGGCGGTGAAGGTGCCGAGACCGACGCCATCGGGTTCACGTCTGCTCTGTATCGACAGACTGTCCGGAGCATCCAGCAACCAGAATGTGGCCCGCACTCGCTGCGGTGCGGCCGACAAACCGAACAAGCGACACATGGGACTCCTGCCTGGGCGTTGTCCGCGTGTGATGACTGTCCCGCGATCGTAGTCCCAGGTCAGCCGATCTTTGCGTTCCGGTCCGGAATCCCGGGGTCCGGTCCGGAATTCCTGTCCGGCCGGTGGACCAGGGGGTTCAGGGTGTGAGCCGGTGCGACTTCTCGATCGAGAAGGAGCGCGCTCATATCGTGATCACGACGCATCAGCGCGGGGCGGGCTGTCTGTAAACCGCGTGTGCGCAAGTGATTTCGATCCTGAGGGGGACTGGTTATGTGGGAGTGGAGCAAACATGTCGCCGAGCACGCCGCGGCTGCGGCGTGGACCCGTCGACAGGAGGTGTACCGACCGACGATTTGCGACCCGGAACCTGAGGCTGTACCAGGCAGCACATGTGCCGCGAACGGGGGTTGCGCCGCAGCTGAGGACAACGGTGGGGAAGATTCGACTGACAGTGATGAGCAAGCCGAGCGGGCAGCAGTGCGGCCAATTCCCCTGCTGTCGTGGTCTTTCCGACTCCGAAGGTGCCGTTCAGCCAGATGATCACGTTTTCGAGCGTATCGAGCTCGGCGTCGCAGCAGACGGTGGCGACGCCGAACCCTGGTCGGCTCAACTCTTGGCGAGCGCTTCGCCGCGGATCCACTCGAGCAGGGTCGGGTTGTCGGCGGTGGTGATGACGCCGATGGTGGTGCGGATGTAGCGGTCGTCGTCCAGCAGGGCGAGCATGCTCGCGGCCAGGTCTGCGCGGGCGGTGAACCTGCCGTCGGCGTGGCCCTCGACGACGGTGTAGTCGGTGACCGACGGCAGATGGTAGAGCCCGCTCGGGCGCACGATCGTCCAGTCCAGATCGGTGGCCTGGATCAGGGATTCCATTCGCCGCATGTCGTCGTACAGGGTCTTACCCACCACCCGCGTCACATATGGCAGTAGGACGCGGTTGAACAGGAACCCGCCGTCGGAGTACGGCTGCGGATCGACCCCGCTCGAGCTGACGACGGTGAGCCGACGCACTCGATGCCGTTCCATCGCGGCGACGATATGGGCCACACCACGCGAATAGGTGCTGATAGGTTCCTTACCGGCGGGCACCCCGAGCGTTGACAGCACCGCATCCCGGCCCGCGACAACGGCGTCGACGGCACCCGGATCGAGCACATCGGCACCAACTATCTCGAGCCGATCATGATGCAGCGGAAACGAATCCGGCTGCCGGGTGACCGCGACGACCTCATGTCCGGCGGCGAGCGCCTGGCCGGTCAGCAGGCGGCCGGTGGGACCATTTGCTCCGAAGACTGTGATACGCATGAAGATTGGTCCTTACGACACCAGAGCCGTGCGCAGCGGGGCCAGCGCCCGCGCCCACGCCAACAGCTCGTCGATCAGCCCGTGTACTGCCGCAATGTGCAGCTCACGCGGTTGGAAGTCGGCGGAGTTCACGAAGTCTTCGCGCAGTGTCAGCGCCACCTGCGGCCTCTCGGCATCCTTGACCTTCCTGGCCACCCGGTTCGCCACCGGCGTGCCCGAGTAACCGCTGCCCACAACGACGACCTGCATGTCGGCCTCCTGTTTTTTGGTAACTGGACGAACACAAGACGCTCGCGGCCGCGGTCCTGTAACACCCGCGGCTACGTGACGTGCATCACCGATAGTGGTGTCACAAAGCGGGCGGGACCGGCGTCCTGTGTGTATGGCACAGTCGAGAGCAACGAGTGACGCAGGCGAAGTCGAGCGCCTGGACCCCGCCACCGAGGCGTTCGTCGCGCACCGCAAGCTGCTGTTCACCGTCGCCTACGAGATGCTCGGCTCGGCCGCCGACGCCGAGGACGTCGATCATGTCCGAGCGATGCCGTCCAGTACTGATGCTTCTATCGCCTGTTTCATTTCCTTGATGCCGTATTCGGTGCGGATTCGGATATCGGAGGCGATGGTGTCGGGCAGGATGTCGGTTGTCCAGATCAGGCGGCCGCGCTCACCCTCGCTGTGGACCTCGAAGGATGCGTGGTGGTAGTCCAGGGATGGTCTGGCGCCTTCCATGACGGAGTAGGCCAGGCGGCGGGTTCGGTCGTCGATGGAGATGATCAGTTCCCGGATGACGTGGCCGTCGGGAAAGGTGAGGAAGCGTTCCACGCCCTGGATGCGGGTGTCGGCGACTCGGCCTGGGAGCAGGCGTGTGTGCACGGCGCCGACATCGCGTACCACATCCCAGATGTGTTGTGGGGAAGCATCGATGACGATTTCGGTGCGGATGGTGGCCATGGGTTCGAGTCTTCCTCATCTCGGGTGGAGCCGCGCAGAGCTGCATGTCCGTCGGCGTCGCCGGAGCCGGTTCCGCCTGATCCGATGAACCGAATCTATTGAGCCGTTAAGTAACGGCACGTCAAACAGTGGAAGGGTGGCTGGTGGTTATCGCCCGGAATTTACTGTGGTGTCGGAGAATAGGGCGGTTGGTGATCACTCCTCCGGTCCGATGGGAGCCAGCGCTGTGCACGATGACCGTCGGTTGATCGAAAGCCGCCTCGGGCGGGTTCTTACAGAGCGGATCGTTCCGGCGATATATCCGGAATCGGTGCCGCTGCGGGCGTCGATCTGGGTCGCGCCGGATGAGCCGGTGCCGGTTGCCGAGGGCTTGGCCGCGCCCCGGACGCCTATCGAATCCGGTGCCAGGTGGGGCGCACCCTGGGGGACCAGCTGGTTGACGGTCGAAGCCACGGTTCCTACCGAGTGGGCGGGCAAAACCGTCGAGGCGATTATCGATCTGGGTTTCGACCGGAATATGACGGGCTTTCAATGCGAGGGTCTGGTCTATCGGTCGGACGGATCGCCGGTGAAGGGGCTGCATCCGCGCAACCAGTGGGTGCGGGTGGCGTCCCCGGCGGTCGGTGGCGAGCAGGTGTTGTTGCATGTCGAGGCGGCTTCGAATCCGATCATCCCCTTCTTTGCGCCGATGGCTCTCGGTGACAAGTCCACAGCTGATGACGAGCCGCAATACCGGCTGGGCCGAATGGATCTCGCGGTTTTCGACGACGAGGTATGGCAGCTGGTACAGGACTTGGAGGTCCTCGGCGAGCTGATGCACGAGCTGCCCGAGGAGCCTGCTCGCCGCTATGACATCGTGCGTGCGATCGAGCACGCACTCGATACCGTCGATCTGCGGGACGTGAACGCCACCGCCACGGCGGCGCGTGAATGCCTGGTCGATGTGCTGGCGAAGCCCGCGGTACCGTCCGCGCATACGATTTCCGCGGTCGGGCACGCCCATATCGATACAGCGTGGCTGTGGCCGCTGCGCGAGACGGTGCGCAAGGTCGCGCGTACGACCGCGAATATGACCGCGTTGCTGGCCGACGAGCCCGAGTTCATCTATGCGATGTCTCAAGCCGCGCAGTACGACTTCATCAAGCGGCACCGTCCCGAGGTCTACGAGCGGGTCGAACAGGCGGTATCGGAGGGGCGGTTCGTACCCACCGGCGGGATGTGGGTCGAGGCGGATACGAATATGCCGGGCTCGGAGGCGATGGCGCGGCAGTTCGTGCATGGTAAGCGGTTCTTTCTGGCGGAATTCGGTGTCGAGAACGAAGAGGCTTGGCTGCCCGACACCTTCGGGTTCGCCGCCGGGCTACCGCAGATCATCAAGGCGGCCGGTTCGAAATGGCTACTGACACAAAAGATTTCGTGGAGCCAGATCAATCAGTTTCCGCACCATACCTTTCTTTGGGAGGGGATCGACGGCACCCGGATCTTCACCCACTTCCCGCCGGTCGATACCTACAATTGCTCGATGCACGGGCGTGAGATCGCCCATGCCGCACGGAATTTCAAAGAAAAAGGCCGCGCGTCGATGTCACTCGCCCCGACCGGCTGGGGTGACGGCGGTGGCGGTACGACACGGGAGATGATCGCCAAGGCCGCCAGGATGGCCGACCTCGAGGGTTCGCCGAAAGTGCTGTGGGACTCCCCATCCGGCTTCTTCGTCAAGGCCGAGGCCGAATACGAGAACCCGCCGGTATGGGTGGGGGAGCTGTATCTCGAGTTGCACCGCGGCACGTTGACCAGTCAGGCGAAGACCAAGCAGGGAAACCGGCGCAGTGAGCACCTGCTGCGGGAAGCCGAGCTGTGGGCCGCCACCGCGGCGGTGCGCAAGAACCTCGAGTACCCGTACGCGGCATTGGACCGGATCTGGAAGACGGTGCTGCTGAACCAGTTTCACGATATTTTGCCCGGCTCTTCGATCGCATGGGTGCACCGTGAGGCGGAGCGGACGTACGCGGCGGTGGCCGAAGAATTGACGGGAATTATCGAGCGGTCGCAATGGGTGCTCGGCGGTGAGCGGGCGGGGCCGAATGTGTTCAACCCGACGCCGCACACCTGGCGATCGGTTCCGGCCGGTGCGGCGGCTGCGATGGATGCGGGTGACCCGTGCTCGGTGGTCGAGCGTGCGGGTGGCGGGTTCGTCCTCGACAACGGCCTGGTGCGGATCGAGGTGGACGCGCGCGGCCTCGTCATATCGGTATTCGACCTCGACCATCAGCGCGAGACGTTGCCACCGGGTTCGGCCGCGAATCTGTTGCAGCTGCACCCGGATTTCCCGAATTCTTGGGACGCTTGGGATGTCGATCTCTTCTACCGAAACCGGGTCACCGACCTTACCGAAGCGGAATTCGTTGCAGTAGAAACGGATTCGAAGGGCGCGGCGGTGGTGCGGGTCGGCCGCTCATTCGGGTCTTCCAAGGTCGAGCAGTCCCTGACACTGCGGGCGGGCGCGCTCGGACTGGATATCGACACCACCGTCGACTGGTACGAGACCGAGAAAATTCTCAAACTCGCCTTCCCCCTGGACATTCACGCCGACCGATATGCGTCCGAGACCCAGTTCGGGCATATCTTCCGGCCCACCCACACCAACACCAGTTGGGAGTACGCGAAGTTCGAGGCCTGCAATCACCGCTTCGTCCACTTCGCCGAGCCCGGCTGGGGTGTGGCGCTCGTCAACGACTCCACCTACGGCCACGACGTCACTCGAACCGTTCGCGCCGATGGTGCAACGACGACAACATTCCGGTTTTCACTGCTGCGGGCACCGCGATTTCCGGATCCGGAGACCGACCAGGGTACGCACCACTTCCGGCACGCACTGCTCCCGGGCGCTTCGATCGCGGATGCGGTGCGTGCGGGCTATCGCATCAACCTCGCGACCTCGCGCCCCGGTGTCGCCGAATCGGTTGAGCCACTGTTCATTATCGACAATGACGCGGTGGTGACCAGCGCCGTCAAACTCGCCGACGACGGCAGTGGCGATGTCGTGCTCCGCGTCTACGAGGCTCACGGTGGCCGAGCCTCGGCGCTGGTCACCGCAGGTTTCGGTGTCGCTGGGTTCCACACCTGCGATCTACTCGAACGCCCGCTGCGAACAGACGCCGCCGCTGTGCCCGAGGGCGCTGGAGTTCGCTTGCGGCTGCGGCCTTTCCAACTCGTCACCCTTCGGTTCGCCCGTTCCGCTGAAGGCGGGTGAACATCGGTCGGTACGGCCGCGCCTGGACCGGCACGCACTGGTCGAGTTGCTATCTCGGGCGACGCCACCAACGCCTGACTGGACTCTCAAAACTGGGAAGGGCCGCAACAGCTATTTCGTATCATTTGACATGAGCGACAAACGATTTCGCTCGTTAGGAGAATTACTGATGAAGTCAACCAACCGCACCGTGGTGTCCGCTGTGTCTGACCTGCGGGGCACTCCGCTCGGGCAGCTTTCGGGGCAGAGCCTGACGGACCTGCTGGCGAATCTGGCCAACTCCTCGACCACCGGTATTTCGTTCAGCTCCGCTCTGATCTGATCTGATCAGGTATTCACCGTCGATACCGGCTGGCCCGTGAACCGTAAACCGCTTCCCTTTCGTCAGTTTGTGATCAAGGTGCACAGCCGGTGCGATTTGGCGTGCGATCACTGCTATATGTATGAGCACGTCGACCAATCCTGGCGTGGCCGCCCGATGGGGCTCGCCCCGGAGGCGGCCACCAGGATTGCGTTCCGCATCGCCGAACATGCGGCGGCCCATGGGCTGCCCGAGGTCGCCATCGTGCTGCACGGCGGCGAACCGCTGTTGCTCGGTGTGGACCGGACCAGGCAATTCCTGGCTGGGCTGCACGCGGCCATCGCTCCGGTGGCCCGCCTGAATCTGCATATCCATACCAACGCGATCCTGCTCAGCGAGGCATACCTCGACCTGTTCACCGAATACCATGTGCGGGTTGGTGTTTCGCTGGACGGCGATCGCACCGCCAACGACCGGCACCGGCTGTACCGCAACGGACGCAGCAGTTATGACCAGGTGATCGCGAGCCTCGAGCTGTTGCGTAAGCCGCAGTACCGCCCGCTGTATTCCGGTCTGCTGTGCACGGTGGATATCGCCAACGATCCGATCGCCGTTTATCGCGGGCTGCTGGAGCAGGAACCGCCACGCATGGATCTCCTACTGCCGCACTCGAATTGGGAGCATCAGCCGCCTGGCTTGCGGATACCACGTGACCCGGAGAATCCGACGCGGGGTGGTGGCGAGTACGCGCAATGGCTCATCGCCATGTTCGACGCATGGAATGCCGACGGGCGACCAGTGCCGTTGCGCACCTTCGAATCGGTGGTGGCGGCCATGTACGGCCGTCCGAGTACCGCTGAGGCCATCGGACTGGATCCGGTGGATCTGCTGGTGATCGAAACCGATGGCACACTCGAGCAGGTCGATTCGCTCAAAACCGCCTTCGAAGGCGCCGCGGCGACCGGACTGAACGTATGGGACAACAGCCTCGACGAGGCCGCCGTGCTCCCGGGAATCACCGTGCGTCGCGACGGCATCGATGGCGTCAGCGCCACGTGCCGGTCCTGTGACGTGGTTCAGGTCTGCGGTGGTGGCTTCTATCCGCATAGATACCGCCCGGGCGCGGACTTCGACAACCCGTCCGTCTATTGCGCCGATCTGAAGGAGATGATCGATCACGTGGCCGAGTCCGAAGCCGCAGCGGGTAGAGGCGGCGCGCAAACCTCCGCACATGACGCCGTTGCGGCGGCGCACAGCTTGTCCGATGACGAATTCGACCAACTGGCAGCCGGTTTCGGTGACGCGGCCACGGTGCGCTGGCTGGCGCAGGCGCAATCTTCGCTGCAACGCGAATTGTTGGCCGCGGTGGGCCGATTCGGTCCACAGGATGACGAAAGATTCACGGCCGCATGGGATGTGCTCGTCTCGCTGGACGCTTCGGCTCCCGAAGCGGTGGCCGCGGTGCTCGCCCATCCGTACACCCGGGTGTGGGCCATCGCCCTGCTGGAGGGGGTGAGCAAGGGCGAGACGGCGGCCGAGGATGTCTATCACCTGCAAGCGGTCGCCGCGAGTGCGGCGCTGCACGCGGGTAGGGACTTGCGGCTGCCGGTGCCCGTGCGCGATGGCCTCGCACCACTTCCGACCTTCGGTGCACTGAAAGCTGGTGTCGACGAACAGGTTTGGATAGACACCGGCTCGGCCGAGGAACTGGATCTGCTACACCCATTGCGTAGGCTGACGGCCACCGACCTGACCGTCCCGCTGGAGGACACCGACCCTTACCGCGTCGGCCACAGCTATGCCGCCGATCGGCTCAGCGATGCCGAGGCGCACCGGTGGCAGCTCGCCTTCGCCGAGGGCATCGACTTCATCGACACACATCTGCCCATATACGCGCCAGGCCTGCGCGTCGGCTTACGCGCGGTCATGCCGATGGAGCCGGATGAGAAATACGACCGAAGTGCTTCCATGCGACTGGCTTTCGGCGCTGTGGGCATCGGGTTGCGACGGGCGCTGGTATCGGCGGCACTGCCGCTGATCCACGAATTCCAGCACGTGAAGATGGGCGCCATCCTCGACATGTTCGAATTGTTCGACCGCTCCGATACGGCGCTGCGGTATTACGCACCGTGGCGGCCGGATCCGCGTCCGATCGAGGGGCTGTTGCAGGGCACCTACGCGCATATCGGCGTGACCGACTTCTGGCGGGTGCATCGTGCACAGGCCGAGGGAGCGCAGCGTCAGGAGTCGGAGCGGGAATTCGTGCGGTGGCGCATGATGACCGCGGAAGCGATTCGCCAACTTCAGGAATCCGGATCACTGACCCCGCTGGGGGAGCGGTTCGTCGCGGGCATGAGTGCGACGGTGCAGCGATGGCTCGCCGAATCGGTGGATTCAGCCGCGGAAACTACTGCCGTGCGTGCCGCCCGAGCGCACCGCGCCGCATTCGATGAGCGCATGAAGGTCAGCCGTGACCGCGATTGAGGCGCATAGTCTGTCGGAGAATCAATTCGCGCAGCTGGCAGCGGGTTTCGGTGATACAGCAACGGTCGGTTGGCTGGTGCAGGCCCAAGCGTCGGTGCAACGTGAATTGTTGGCGGCGGTAGGCGGGTTCGGCCCGCACGACGATCCGCGCTTCGCCGCCGCGTGGGATGTGTTGGTGGGTTTGGACGCATCGGCACCGGATGCGGTGGCGGCGGTGCTCGCACATCCCTACACCCGGGTGTGGGCGTCGGCACTGCTCGAAAACATCAGTCGCGGGGAGTTCGTCGCCGCGGATGTCTATCACCTGGAGTCGATTGCGGCCAGCGCCGCGCTGCTGGCAGGTGCGGATCTGCGACTTCCGGTGCCGGTGCGCGACGGTATGGCGCCATTGCCGATGTTCGGTGCGTTGCGGGCCTCCGAGCGGGTGTGGATCGATACCGGTCGGGAGCTCGCGTTGGCCGAGGCGGTGCGCAAACTGACCTACGGCGAGCTGACCGTGACATTGGAAGACACGGATCCCTATCGGGCGCTGCCCTATCTCGGCAGCGAAATTCACCCGACCGGGCGGTTGAGCGATGCGGAGGCCGAGCTCTGGCAGCAGGCATTCGGGGGCGCTGTCGAATTCCTCGAAGCGCATCTGCCTGCCTATATGCCCGGCTTGCGCGTGGGTCTGTGCACGATATTGCCGCTGCAACCGGATGGCCCGACCGACCGAAGCGCCTCGGCCAGGCTGGCATTCGGTGCGGTAGGTATCGCGGCCCGACACCTGGATCCGCAATCACTCGCCGAACTGCTGGTACACGAATTCCAGCACGTGAAGCTCGGCGCGATGATGGATGCCTTCGAACTGTACGACCGCGCCGATATCGACCCGCGCTACCACCCACCGTGCTTTTCGCATCCACGCCCGATCGAAGGCCTTCTGCACAGCACCTATGCTCACCTCGCCATCACCGACTTCCGGCGCGTCCAGCGCACCATCGCGACCGGAGCCGCCGCCGAGGCCGCCGAGCGTCGTTACGTCGAGGCCCACACGCTCACCGTCGAAGGTATTACCCAGTTGGAGGCCGCCGCATCCCTCACCCCCTTGGGCCACACCATCGTCGCCGCCATGCGAACCAGGGCTGATTTGGACCGATGACCATCATGCGTCGGTGTAGGCGGTCTCTCGGGTGATGCCACCACCGGCGCACGGCCATTTATTTGCGTTCGGGGTGCGGTGGGGCGGGGTGAGTGCATAGGCTCACGGAGTTTGTCTGTTCGAATGCCTGGAGTTTCTCGATGACGATGCCGTCTTCGGCGCACGGCCGTGCACCGTTCACTTCGCCGATCGATACCGATGGGCCGCGGGTGGCGTTGTATACGCCGGAGTTCGCGACGGATCCGCATCGGGCGTATCGGGAGATGCGGGAGCGGTATGGGGCGCTGGTGCCGGTGGATCTGGCGCCGGGGGTGCCCGCCACACTGGTGGTCAGCTACTACTCCGCACTGCAGATCCTCAACGACCCGGATCATTTTCCGGCCGATCCGCGCACCTGGCAGCGGAGTGTGGCCGCCGAATGCCCGGTGCTGCCGATGATGCAGTGGCGACCGAATGCCTTGCGCAATGCTGGTGAAGCACATGCCAGGTATCGGCAGGCCAATGTCGCGGGCCTGGAGAAGGTCGATCAGTACCGACTGCACGAGACGGTGGCGAAACTCGCTATTCCGCTGATCAATTCGTTCTGCGCCGACGGGTCGGCGGATCTGGTGCGCCAGTACGCGTTTCCGCTCGCCTTCGCGGTGCTCAACGCCATGCTCGGCTGTCCGGCCGATATCGCACAGCAGGCCGCCACCGGTATGGCCGCGATCTTCGAGGGCATCGATGCCGAGCACGGCAATCAGTTACTGGCTGGGGCAATGCTGGAGTTGACCCAGCTCAAGCGTGCCGAGCCCCGCGACGACATCACCACGCGGATGCTGCGGCACGCGGCGGCACTCAGCGATATCGAAATGGTGCATCAGCTCGGCACGCTGTACGGCGCGGGTATTGAGCCGCAACAGAATCTGATCATCAACACCCTCCTGCTGATCCTCACCGACGAGCGGTTTGGCGGCAGTGTGCTCGGCGGAACGTTGTCCACCAGGGACGCGCTAGACGAGGTGTTGTTCAACGATCCGCCGATGGCGAATTTCTGCTTCAGCTTTCCGCGCCAGCCGATCCTCGTCGACGATGTCTGGCTACCCGCCCATCAGCCGGTCGTCATCAGCATCGCCGCCTGCAATACCGACCCGGCGATCGTCGCGAATCAGTACGCGGGCAATCGCTCCCATCTGTCCTGGGGCGCCGGACCACACGTGTGCCCCGCGAATTCGATGGCCTACCTGATCGCGCAGGACGCCATCGACCAACTACTCGACGCGTTGCCCGAGATCCGCCTAGCGGTGCCGCACGAACAGTTGACCTGGCGGCCGGGACCGTTCCACCGCGCACTCACCGCACTCCCGATCACCTTCCCGCCTTCCCCGCCACTGCTGTCCTAGGACCGGCGATGCCTCCCCGACACGCGCCGGGCGTGTCAGGCTCGGCTCATGCGACTGAGTATTTCCCTCGCCGACTTCACCTGGCCGGATTCGCCGGACGCGATCGGTCCGCGGGTCGACCGGATTTCGCGCGCCGCCGATCAGTCCGGGCTCGACTCGGTATTCGTCATGGATCACCTATTCCAGATCGGTTCGAACGGCCCGGCGGAACACGACATGCTCGAGGCCTATGCCGCGCTGGGATATATCGCTGCGCGGACCGAGCGAGTCCGGTTCGGTGCTTTGGTCACCGCCGTCAGCTACCGGGATCCGGGGCTACTGATCAAGAGCGTCACGACCCTCGACGTGCTCTCCGGTGGCCGCGCCTGGCTCGGCATCGGCGCGGCATGGAATGGCGATGAAGCCGCGGGTCTGGGCCTGTTCTTCCCGCCGACCTCCGAGCGATACGAGCGACTCGAGGAGACGCTGCGAATCGCGAAGCAGATGTGGACGGGCTCCGAAGAGCCTTTCCACGGAGAGCATTACACCCTCGAACGCCCGCTCAACGTACCCAATGCGCTGACCCGCCCGCACCCGCCGATCATGATCGGCGGTCAAGGCGAGCGAAAGACACTGCGCCTGGTTGCCCAATACGCCGACGCCTGCAACCTCTTCGGCGGATCCGTCGACACCGTCGCAGCCAAACTCGAAGTCCTGCGGGGACATTGCCGAGCCGTCGGCCGTCCATATGCGGACATCGAAAAGACCATGGTCGCGTACTGGTATCCAGATAAATCGGTTAGCGAACAGGCGGATTCATTCGCCCGCTTCGCCGAGGTCGGCATACAGCACGTCGTACTCGGCCGCCCCGGCCCGTTCGTGGACGAGGACTTCGAGCAGATCGCCGAATTGGTACACGCTGTCGCCGACCTCTGATTTCGATCAGCCGATCGAAGCTCGGTATGCAGTGGGAGGTGGCCAGGTGGAGTTCACCGGGCGCTGGTCGAATGGGGTGGCATTGTTCGCCAGGGAGGAAGAGTCCATGACCAGCATTGATACTCATACCGTCGCCAACCGCGTCGAGGAATTGACGACCGTATTCGAGCGGGGGCTGCAGGAGAATCTGGGGGTCGGCGCGTCGCTGGGGATTCGGCTGGAGACCGCGGGGGACGGGTACACGCGGTACTACCTGGATCCCAATCCGGCCACCATCAATGCCATGTTCACCGTGCACGGCGGGGTGATCGCGACGCTGATGGATACCGCGATGGGCAGTGCGGTCTTCACGAAACTCGGTGACGGCGTGGCCTATACGACGTTGGAGCTGAAGGTGAATTTCATTCGGTCGGTGACATTGGACGGATCGCGACTCACGTGTGAAGCCAATGCGATTCACCTCGGGCGTCGCACCGCGACGGCGGAGGGGCGGATCGTGGATGCGAACGGCAAGTTGATCGCACATGGTTCGACCACGATTCTGGTGCTGAATCAGGAGCAGTGAAGCAAATAGCCCTGCCTCCGAGTATGTGGAGGCAGGGCCATTTATCAGGCCAGCGCGTTGCACTCGCCGATGAAGCGAACCAATTCGTCGAGCCGGTCGGATCTGGCATCTACCGTCCGGTCGATCACCTTCACCAGATGCTCATAGGCCTCGGTGTGGTCGTAGGAGGCCACATCGGCGATCTTCAGTGCCCACCGCCAGTAGCCGCGCATGGTATCGGCCAGTGGCATGCGGAAATTGGCGATGACATCGCGGATCGGTTCTACCGTCGCATCGCCCTGCACCCGCAGATAGCGCCCTACCACATCGGCCATGAAGCTGAAATGCCTTGCTTCGTCACGGGATAACCGTGCCAGTACCGCCGCGAGAACAGGTTCGTCGACCACATCGCGCAGGTGCTGGTAGTACATCTGCGTCGCCTTCTCCTGCACCAGCGCATAGGCGAAGAACTGCACCGGATGGTCGTAGGGCAGATCGAACGGCTTCTGTCCTTCGATCGCCAATTCTTCACGGAGAGACCGGCGTTCGGCGAGGCCGGACGCTTCCTGGTATCGAGTGAGGGCGCGTGCGTGGGTGTCCTCCTCCAGCGCCCATCGCGCGGTGAAGTGGTAGAGCTCGCGGTTGTGGATGAAGGTGGCCCGATCCACGGTGTCGTCTACCGGGAAATGCCGGTGGTACACGTCGAAATAGCCGGGCAGATGGTCCTCGATGAGGGTGACGAACTGCACCGCCGAGCGCTGCCCCTCGGTGAGCCGATCCGCATCCGCGAGCGACCAGTCGAAGGCGGTCTCCACATCCCAGGCCCGCGCGGCCGGGGAGGCGGCGAGGAAGCCGTCGACCGCGGCCGCCACTTCGTCGACCGGAATCAGTGCTGACTTCATATTCATCTGCCTCTCCTACCGGGCATTGCGACAGGTCAGCGCGTAATGCTTGGTCGTATAACCCCATCCGGCATTGGCGATCTCCAGGTAGTGCCGCAGCTTCGCGGCGTGCCCCGGACCGTGCGCGTCGATGCGTTCGGCGGCCGCGTCCACATTGGCGATCCAGTCGTCGATGGTGCGGCGGTAGTGCTCGGTGAGATCGTCCACCGCGATGATCGAGAAACCGGCGTCCTCGGCGGCGGTCAGCAACTCCGACAGTGGGCGTAGATCACCCCAGCCGAATATGTCCTCGCGGACGAACTCGGTGCCGACGCGGGTGTCGAAGGCATTGCGGGCGGCGGCATTTCGGAAACAGCTCTCCGAGACATAGAGTGTGCCACCACGCCGCAGCACCGACCGTGCGCGCCGGAAGACCGCGCCGAGGTCGGGCATGTGCACGATCGAGCCGAGCAGGGTCACCGCGTCGAAGCTGCGAACCGGCAGGTCGAGCTCTTCGAAGTGGCCGACCCTGGTGTGCACCCGTTCGGTGACACCACGTGCGAGGGCCTGTTCGGCGATGTACTCGTGCTGGCGCGGTGCCGGGCTGACTCCCATTGTGTCGCAACCGAATTCCTCGGCCATGAACAGGATCAGCGAACCCCAACCGCATCCGACATCGAGCAGTCGCTCCCCGCCGCGCAATCCGAGCCGATCGGCGACGAAGCGCAGCTTCTGCCGCTGCGCTTGTTCGAGGGTTTCGGTGTTTACCCGCCCCGCCGACTCCGTTGGCTGCCGTCCCACAGTCGGCGAGTTGTACAGCGCCGAACTGTATTTACGCAGCGGATCGAGGAACTGGCCGAAGATATCCGGATCCAGGTCGTAGTGCTGGTTGGTATCGGCCGTGACAGTCATGGCTGCACCTCGCTAGCGGTCGGCTTCGCCATGACTGCTCGAGCTGTGTCTTTGGTTCGCACGCTCATGACTGCACCTCGTGCAGGGCCCGATCGACCACCTTGACGACATCGGCGAGCGTGGCGAGACCGAAGACATCCTGGTCCTCCAGTTCGACGTCGTAGGTGCGTTCGATCTTGGCGACCATGCGCAGCACGCGCACCGAATCGACACCCGCCATACCGCGCAGGTCGACGTCGGGTCGTAGGTCGGCCTCGGCGATGCCGGTCTCGGTGGCGGCGATATCGGTGACGGTGCGCAGGATGTCGTCGGCGGTGCGGGTCATTGTTGGACTCCATTCGAAGAGAGGGCATTCGCCGTGGTCAATGCGTGCGAGAGCAGGGCGACCTCGTCGTCGCGGAGGGTGAGTTGATGGCGGACCGCATCGAGTTCGAACGGCTGATAGGCCGCGCTGGAGGTGGCGCACACGCTGCCCTCGGCGTCCAGGATCTCGGCCGATGCCTGAATCGGCTGCTCGGAATCGGATAGCGTTGCCACACAGTGGTATTCGTGGTCGATCAGCAGCGGCGAGATGAACCGGGTTCGCTGGGAGACCGTGAATGCGGGATGGTGGCGGGCCAGCACGATCAGATTGCCCATCACCTCATCGCAGATCACGCCGATGAGTCCGCCGTGCACCACGCCCGGATAGGACTCGAAGCTGCGTCCGAGCCGGAACCGGGCCTGCAGACCGTCCCGATGCGGTTCGAACTCGAGCCGCAGCCCGGATGCGTTGTGCGGGGAGCAGCCGAAGCAGTGGTAGTCCGGAATCACCGACCATGGCACCTGAACCGAACTATGTCGCTCCATGAGCTAGGCGATCGCGTCGGCGAGGGCCCGGCGGACCCTCGCGTTGGAGGACAGGTCGAGGCCGGTCATATTGGCGAAGGTGCGACGCACCTTGTCGTGCAGCACATCCAGCTCGCCCTCGGCGGCGACCTGTTCGAGGAACAGATCGAATCCGGTGTCGATGGTCTCGTGGTCGCCGAGTTCGCTGATGCCCGCCTTGAAGGTGCTCACCGGATGCTTGATCTTGGCCTCGGAGCTGTAGACGTAGAGGGTCTCCAACACCGAGGGCAGTTCCTCGGGCCGCTGCTGCAGCCGTTTGGTGGCGTAGTGGATGAATTCGCGGGCATGTCCGGCCTCATCGCGACTCGCATTGAGCAGCAGGCCCTTCAGCACCGGTTCCTGCACCCAGTTCGCGACGGCGCGGTAAATGTGGTTCACCGTGAGTTCGGAGATGATATTCGTGGCCAGGGTGGCCGAGGGGGTGGTGCCGGGCGCGTACGGCTCGCGCATGGAGTCGACGGCCTTCTCGTCCACGCTCTCGCCGACCGCGCCGAGCCAGGAGCGAAAAGCATAGTGGTGCTGCACTTCCTGATAGCCCCACACCACGGCGAAGGTGGAGAAGTCGTAGTCGTCGACGAATTCGTTCATGAAGCCGTGGACCGCGGCGATGACATTGGATTCGCCCATCGTCGCGCTCTTGGCCAGCGTCACGTATTCGGGCCGCACCAATGCGCGGTCGACGACATCGAGGTCCAGATCGGTCAGCCGCCAATGCAGGCGCTCGTAGTGACGGAAGACGTCATAGCTGTGCACAGGAGACTCCAGTTCGGTCGAGTGCGTTTGTCATTGCCGTTGGGAGATGAGGTCGCGGGCGGCGAGGCGCTGTAATTTGCCGCTGCTGGTGCGTGGAATGCTGCGTGGCGCAACGAGATACACCTCGACTGCGGCGAGCCCGAGCGCTGTGGCGATGCGGCGGCGGATCTGCTCTACGAGTGCATCGGCTGTCGCGCCGGTGCACTCGGATTCGGCGATCAGCGTCATCACATCCGCGCCGGCGGGATCGGTTGCGGCGGTGCAGCGGCCCTTGTAGATGCCGTCGAGGTCACCTACGGCGGCTTCGACATCCTGGGCGTAGTAGTTGACGCCGCGCACGGTGATCATGTCCTTGCACCGGCCGGTGACGAAGAGTTCGCCATTGCGCTGGTAGCCGAGATCGCCTGTGCACAGCCAGCCTTCGGTATGCAGTTCGACCACGCTCGACGGGTCGGCGGTCAGATAGCCGTCGGTGACCGAGGGACCCTGGATGTGGATTTCGCCGACAGCGCCATCCGGGAGTTCCTCGCCGGTACCGAGATCCACGATCCGCAGCCGCAGATCGGTCACGGCGGAGCCGACACCGGCAACGGCACGCGCACCAGGCGTGCCCGGTGAAACAAGTTGTGCCCGAGCATCATCCGCGAGCGTTGCGCGATCCACCCATTCGAACAGCGGTTCCCGGCCCAGCGGTGGGAAGGCGACGGCGAGGGTCGCCTCGGCCATGCCGTAGACCGCGAACATGGTTGCGGGCGCGAAGCCGGCGGGCGCGAAATGCTCGCAGAACGCGTCGACTACGTCGCGGGAGATCGGTTCGGAACCGTTGCAGGCAATGCGCCAGCGCCGCAGGTCGTAGTCGGTGACCTCGTCCGCCGGGATAGCGTTGAGCAGTGCCTCGTAGCCGAAATTGGGCATGGCGGTGATCGTGGTGCCGCTGGTCGCGAATTCGGCGAGCCAGCGTGCCGGATCCTTGACGAATGCCAGCGGCGACCAGACATGCGCCGGAATTCCGCGCAGGATCGCGGACAACGTACCGAACAGGCCCATATCGTGGAACAGCGGCAGCCAGAACCCGCCCTGATCGGTCAGGTCGAGCGCGATGCCGGTGCGGATCGAGGCCAGCCCGCTGAGGGCGTTGTGATGAGTGAGGCGAACGCCTTTGGGAGCGGCGGTGCTGCCGGAGGTGAACTGCACGATGGCCAGGTCGTCGGCGTTGATGGCTGGCAGCGCAGTGCCGTCCTCGGTGAACAGCGTTGCGGTGTCCACCAATTCGACGTCCACCGCCGTGTCGAGCAGAGCTGCCAGCTCGGCGAACCGGTGCGACACCAAAACCGTGCGCATCCCGGCGGCCGCCACAATGGTGGCGAGCTTCTGCGGATATCCGCTCAGCTGCGCGGAACCGGCGGGCAGGGGCAGCGGAGTCGCGGCACCGCCCGCCGCAGCGACACCGAACAGACCGATCAGGAACTCGGGCGCGTTCGGGCACAGAATGCCCACCGGCTCGCCGCGGCGTATCCCACGCCGGACCAGCGCCGTGGCAGCTGCGCGGGAGAGTCGCTCGAGTTCGGCGTAGGTCAGCGTTTCCGAAACCGACCAAAATGTGGCGGTCACCTCGGGGTGCTCGGCCGCGATCCGGGCCAGCCGCCCCGGCAGCGTTTCGACCGATTCCGCAGAATTCATGTCCGCCACGACAACAGTGAATTGTGACAGCGCATTGAACGCATTGTGAATTACGGTCTGCGATAAACATCCGCGATCATTCAATCGCGTTGCCCGATAAGGTATTCGCGCTATGGCGCGATAGGAACGGACAATCGGCGCCGTACCGCCGGGTGCGACGGCACCACGATGGACCGGAATTGTTTTCGCCCGGTGTCCATTTCGCTTTCCATTCAGGAGTTGCCGGTGAGTTCCGACCATTCCGCGGTCGAGGAGTTGACCCCGGTTCAGCTGGCGGTCGTCCAGAGCGTCGCACCGCATTTGCGACACAATCCGTATGACAGTTATGCGGTGCTGCGCGACGCGGGGCCGTTTGTGCCCGGACCGCACGATATGCACTTGGTGACCCGTCACCACGAGGCGCAGACGATCATGCAGGATCCGCGCTGGAGCCACGCCGAGGAACCGCAACTGCTGCACGGCGACAGCGATGTCGAACTGCCCGGATCGTTCCTCTGGATGGAGCCGCCGGAGCACACCCGATTGCGCGGACTGGTCAGCAAGGCATTCACCGCGCGCACCGTCAGCGGCATGCGGGCCAGGGCCGAACAGTTGGTCGACGCTCTGCTGGCGAAGATGCTCGCCGCGGGCGAGGTCGATCTGCTGGATGCGCTGGCCTATCCGCTGCCGCTCACCATGGTGTGTGAACTGCTCGGTGTTCCGGCGGACGCGCACGAGCACGTACGCCGGATCTCGACCGGCATCGCCCGCGGCCTCGATCCAGACCTGCTGCTCTCCCCGGCTGAATTGGCCGCACGCACCGCCGCAGTTCACGCCTTCCTGGAGTTCTTCGGCGATCTGGTGGAGCAGCGCCGCAAATCCCCGCGCGAGGACCTGATCACGGCGCTCGTGCAGGCCGATGATGCGGGCGCCCGGCTGACCCGCACCGAATTGCTCGGCACGCTGTTGATTCTCGTCGTCGCGGGGCACGAGACGACCGTCAACCTGATCGGCAACGGTGTGCTCGCGCTGATCCGCAATCCCGAGCAGTTCGAGCGGCTGCGCGAATTTCCGGAGCTGTGCGAATCCGCCGTCGACGAGGTGTTGCGCTATGACGCGCCAGTGCACCTCACCACTCGCACCGCGCATGACGTGATCACCGTCTCCGGGCGGACTTTTGCACCCGGTGATGCGGTGATCGTCCTGCTGGCCTCGGCCAATCGCGACGCGCGCGCCTTCCCGGACGCCGACAAGTTCGATATCGCGCGGTATGCGAGGGGCCGAAAGGCCGAGCGGCACTTGTCCTTCGGCCTCGGCTTGCACTACTGCCTCGGTGCGCCGCTGGCCCGGCTGGAGATGCAGGTGGTGCTGCGTGCCATCGCCGACCGCGTCGCGGCCATGACTCTGCTCGACGAACCGTCGTATCGGCCGAATGTGGTCGTGCGCGGCATGTCCGAACTTCATGTGCGGCTGGAGGAAAAATGAATACAGCAGATTCCGTGAGGGGTGGCGGTCGGACGGGTGGGCGCGCGGCCGTTCCCATCACTTTCGACGCCTTCGATCCCAGCGAACGGGCGGACCCGTATCCGGCATACCGTCGGGTGCGCGATGCCGCCGCACTGTTCCCGTACGAATTCGGCGATGTGCCGGTCACTTTGATCACCCGCTATGAGGAATGCGCCGCCATCCTCACCGGATCGGACTGGGGTCACGGCTATGCAGCCGGAATCAGCCCGTTCCGGGACACCACCGCCGCGATTCCGGGCTCGTTCGTCCGAATGGATCCGCCCGAACACGGCCGCTACCGCAAGCTGGTCGCGAAGGCGTTCACGCCGCGACTGATGGCGCAGCTGGTTCCGGTCGCCGGTCAGGTTGTCAGCGATCTGGTCGACGCGGCGGTGCGGCGTGGCGAACTCGATGTACTCGACGATCTCGCGGTACCCCTCGCGGTGGCGATGGTGCCGGTCCGGCTGCTCGGCGCCGATCCGGCCGATGGCGCGCTGTTTCGCGAGTGGCAGCTGGCGATCGCACGGGGCAGCGATCCGGATTCACTGCTCGACCCGCGGGAGGTGGCCGCCCGCGGCACCGCGGCAATGGAGTGCATGGGTTACTTCGCCCGGCTGATCCAGCAGAAGAAGGCGCATCCGACGCCGGATCTGTTGAGCGCGCTGGTGGCCGCGAGCGCCGACGGCGAGCAGCTGACCGAGCCCGAGGTGATCGGCATGTCGCTGTTGACGCTGGTCGCAGGCATGGAGACCTCGATCAACCTGATCGGCAACGGCATGCTGGCACTGCTGCGCAATCCGGCTCAGCTGCGAATGCTTCGGGACAATCCGGCGCTGATCGGGCCGTCGCTGGACGAAATGCTGCGCTATGACGCCCCGACCCAGTTCACTATCCGAGTGGCCCTGGCCGACACCGCCGTCGGCGAGCACGAATTCCGTCGCGGTGACGGCGTGGTCGTGCTCACCGCCTCGGCCAGCCGAGACGATCGGGTATACCCGGACGCGGACACCTTCGATGTCACCCGCTATTCCGGAAACCGCCCGGCGCGTAAGCATCTCGGCTTCAGTCTCGGCATCCATTACTGCGTCGGCGCGCCGCTCGCGCGAATCGAGGCGGAGGCGGCCCTCGGCACTCTGCTGGACCGGGCCCCGAAACTCGAACTCGCCACCGATGCCGTCGAATACCGGCCCAGCCTGATCCACCGCGGCATCATGTCGCTGCCGGTGTCCCTGTGAGCGAGCGAACCATCGATGCGGCCGAACATCGCTCGGCCGTGGTGGAGCCGACTGTCAGCGAGGCGGAGTCATGAGCGAGCGCAGTGAGCCAACGATAGGCGCGGCCGAGCATCGCTCGGTCATGACGGAACCGAGCGCCCGCGAGGCGCAGTCATGAACGAGCGGCGGCACGCGGTGGTGCTGGGCGCGGGCATCGCCGGATTGCTCGCCGCCCGTGTGCTTTCCGAGCACTACGCCCAGGTCACCATTTTCGAGCGCGACATGGTGGTCGGTACCGAGCCGCGGCGCGGCGTACCGCAGGCACGGCATCTGCACGGGCTGCTGGATCGCGGCCGGACCATCATCGAACAGCTGTATCCGGGTTTCACCTCCGAGATGGCCGCTCGGGGCGCTACCACCGCCGAAGCGTTGGTCGGAACCCGTTGGTACGTAGGCGGATTGCGCGTCGCGCCCACCTCGACCGGACTCACCTCGGTAATGGCGACCAGACCGCTACTGGAAGAGGTACTGCGGCAACGAACACTCGCCGTGCCCGGTGTGCGCCTGTGCGAAGGCATGGCGCGCGGCCTCATCGGCGACCCGCAGCGGGTGCGTGCGGTATCGGTCTCGGGCGGATACGGCGCGCAGGCGTACGCCACGGACCTCATCGTCGACGCGACCGGCCGCGGCTCCCGCGCTTGCGTATGGCTGGCCGCCCTCGGTGCGCGGATACCGCTGGAAGAACGCCTCGAGGTCGATCTCGGCTACGCCTCCCGACTCTTCCGCTGGCGGCCGGGCCAGTTGAGCGGCCATTCCTCGGTGATCATCTCCACCGGCCCGAATGGTCGTGGTGGCGGCGCGATTCGGGTCGAGGACGACCGCTGGCACATCACACTGGCCGGGATGCTGGGCGACCACCCGCCGACCGATCCGGACGGCTTTGCCGAATTCGCCGAAACCATCGCCGCAACCGATATCCACGAACTCATCACCACCTCCGAACCGCTCGATGCCGCCGTACCGCACCGGTTCCGATCCCCGGTGCGCCGCCGCTTCGAGCGTCTTCCTGCTGTGCCGCAAGGCTTTCTGGTTCTCGGTGACGCGCTGTGCAGCTTCAATCCGCTGTACGCGCAGGGCATGGCTGTGGCCGCGCAACAGGCCCTGGTTTTGCGCGAATGTCTGCGGGCCGGATCCGAGGCCGAGCTACCTGCCCGGTTCTACTCCGCCGCAGGCAGAGTGGTCGATGTCGCGTGGCAGCTCGCGGCCGGTGCCGATCTCAGCCATTTGGGCGTCATCGGCCCGCGAACGACGCGCACGCGCCTCACCAATGCCTATGTCGCCCGAGCGCACCGCGCCGCACATATCGATCCGCAGGTCGCGCGCACCTTTCTGCGGGTCGCGAACCTCGTCGAACCGCCAGCAGCACTGCTGCATCCGCTGGTCGCGAGCCGAATCCTGCTGCGCGGCAACATGAAACCGGACGCGGCGCCCGAACGCGCACCGATCCTCATCGAACCGACGCGGTGACGGGTCCGCAATGTCGCGCCCCGCACCGCCACATTCCGACCGGCCGCACCGCCAGTTCGGCGGTGCACCGCACAGAAGGGACCACCCTGAAATGTCGCATGCGAATACGGCGGTGGCGGAACAGGATTCCGCCATCCAGACCGCCATCGCTCAGCTATTCGGTCCGGAAGGCAGACCCGACCCGTACACACTCGCACGGGTCCTGCGCGAAGCGGGCCCGCTGCATCAGACCCCACTCGGCCACCACCTGCTGACCCGCTACGAGGACTGCGCGGCCGTGCTGTCGACCACCGCGTGGAGTCATGCGGAAGAGGCGGCGATGATGCACCCCACCGTGTCAGCGGAGGATGCGCCGGAGGAACTGCCGACTTCGTTTCTCTGGATGGAGCCGCCTGACCACACCCGGCTGCGCAATCTGGTGACCAAGGGCTTCACCCCGCGCATGGTGACCAGGCTGCGCCCGCGCATCGAGCAGCTGACCGAGGAACTCGTCGACAATGCCCTGGCGGCGGGCGAATTCGATCTCGTCGAGCTGATCGCCTACCCGCTCCCGCTGATCATCGCCTGCGAGTTGATCGGTGTGCCGCCGGAGGCCTACGAGCAGGTGCACCGGTGGTCCCAGGACTTGGCGCGCGGCTTCGATCACGACTACACGCTGCCCGAGGCGGCGCTGAAGGCCCGTAGCGCCGGTTCGCGCGGGTTCATGGGCTACTTCCGTG
This sequence comes from Nocardia sp. NPDC049737, assembly GCF_040674755.1. Lineage (NCBI taxonomy): Bacteria > Bacillati > Actinomycetota > Actinomycetes > Mycobacteriales > Nocardiaceae > Nocardia > Nocardia sp. NPDC049737. The sequence goes on from NZ_JBFANH010000001.1 coordinate 463,005, forward strand.
AGTTATTGAACCAGCGGCGCCACGATCCGAAGGACGACCTGCTGAGCGCGCTGTCGCAGGTCGAGGACCGCGGCGATGTGCTCACCGAACAGGAACTGCTGGCCACGTGCATCACTACCTTCGTCGCCGGACATGAGACCACCGCCAATCTGATCGGCACCGGCATGCTGCAGCTGTTGCGCAATCCGGGCGAAATCGCCGCACTGCGCGCACGTCCCGAGCTGACCGCGTCCGCGCCGGACGAACTGCTGCGGCTGGAGCCGTCGGTGCAGATCACCACCCGCGCCGCCACCCGGCCGATCACCGTCGCGGGCCATGAGTTCGAAACCGGCGAAGGGGTTGTGGTGCTGATCAATTCGGCTAACCGCGACGATGCCGTGTTCCCCGATCCCGACCGGGTCGACGTGGCCAGGTATTCCGATCCGATGCGTCCGGCCAAGAAGCACCTCGGCTTCAGCCTCGGTATCCACTACTGTCTCGGCGCGCCCCTGGCACTGCTGGAAATGGAGGTGCTGCTCGACGTTCTGTTGCGCAAAGTGCGTGATATCGAACTACTTTCGGACGAACCGCCCTATAAGCCGAATGTGGTCATTCGCGGCCTGGAAGCCCTGCCGACGAGGTTCACCGCCAAGTGAGTTGTGCTCGGACCCGGTGTGATAGCACACCGGGTCCGAAGGTGAGATATTCGCTATTGTCTCGGCCCATCGTTTCGGGGATGCTGAATGGTCGCGGCCCGCGATAGCACACCCGCGCACGCACCGGGGTCAGTTCACCCGGCCGCAATGGTCTCGGCGATATCCGTCCGATCGCGGTTCATCCGCGGTTACCTGGCTCCGCTAACGTTTCGGGTACGCGGAATAAGGAGCCGGCGGCATGGAGTTCCGACATCTGGTCTCATTCATCACTATTGCCGAAGAGCTGCATTTCGGCCGCGCAGCGCAGCGCCTGCATCTCACGCAGCCCAGTCTCAGTGCCCAGCTGCAGAAGCTGGAGAAATCACTCGGCGTGCAACTGGTCGCACGTAACTCCCACGAGGTCAAACTGACCCCGGCGGGCCGAGAATTCGAGAGTCAAGCCCGCCTCATCGTCGCCCAGATGGACCGGGCCGCCCAGGTCGCCAAGGCGACCGCCGAGGGGCGCGCGGGCACCCTCAATATCGGTTACAACCTTCCGGCCAGCCGACATGTGCTGCCGGAGGCGCTAACCAGAATGACCGAACGGCATCCCGATATCGTGGTGTCGCTGTGGGAGAAGCGCACCGGCCCGCAGCTGGCGGCGCTGTCCGACGGCTCGCTCGACCTGGCGCTGGTGTACGGCCACCCGAGCACCCCGGACTTCGGGTACCGCCGATTGCTGCACCGGGTTCCACTGGTGGCTGTGGTCGGGCGCAGACACCGCTGGGCCGACCGGCCCGGCGTGCCCTTCGCGGAATTGGCCGGACAGGAGTGTGTGCTGTTCGCCCGCGAACAGTGTCCGGCCATGTACGACTCCATCTTCCGCGCGGCCGCGGACACCAGGATCAGCCTGGCCGTCGCGCATACCGCGGATGATCCCGGTGCCACCGCCCACGTGGTTTCGGTGCGTCCGTTCGTCGGATTCGCCTCGTTACCGCGCGCGATCTCGATGGGGATGGGTGCGCCGGGCAGTAGCTCGGTGGCGGTCAAACTATTCGATCCGGTGCCGACATTGGATTTGTACGCGGTGTGGCGTACGGATGAAACGAATCCGGCGGTTTCGTTTTTCCTGGAGTGCGTCGATTCCCCCGAACCGGCCCGTATAGATATTGCCCGTGCGCTCTCGGCCTGAGTGCTTCGATAGGCCATGACATTCGCGCGGTAGGAACCTCTGTATCGGCGGGGACGTAATTCATTGCCGCCGACCAGAATTCGACATTGTGAATACAGTGTCAGTGACCGAGAACGGAATCGACCTACCGGACGACGCGAGTTTGTACTCGGTGATTTCCGGTGCGGCCGCGGCACATCCGCAACGGCATTCGCTGTGCGGCGCGGACGGAACCCAACTCACCTGCGCCGAGGTGGACCGGCGGGCACGGGCGCTGGCCTCGGCGCTGGCCGGGCGTGGGGTGCGAGCCGGGGATCGGGTCGCGATCCTCGGCCGCACGAGTCTGGAGTGGGCGCTGCTGGATTGCGCGCTGCTCGCGCTCGGTGCGGCGGTCGTTCCGGTGTATCCGACCTCCTCGGCGGCGCAGATCGAGCACATCCTGCGCGATAGTGGCAGCGCGTATTTCGTCGGCGAGGACGAGTCCGATGCGGCGCGCCTGCGTGCCGCGGGTGCGGGCGAGGTCTGGACCTTCGCGCTGATCGCGGAGTGGACGGCGACCGAGATCGACGCCGATCTCGATGCCCGCATCGCCGCGGTGCACGCCGACGACCTGGCCATGATCGTCTACACCAGCGGCACCACCGGTGTCTCCAAGGGGTGCCTGATCACGCACCGCAATATGTTCGTGTCCTCGGCCAATACCGTGCGGCAGACCGGCGCGCTCTTCGACGGCACGACCGTACTGGCGCTGCCGCTGTCGCATGTCTTCGGGCAGACCATCCTGTTCGCATGCTTATTCGGCGGCAGCCGCACCCATCTGCTGCCCGGTATCCCGGACCTGGTGCCGATGCTGCCGACGCTGCGGCCGACCTTCCTGGCGCTGATTCCCTACGGGCTGGAGAAGATTCGCAAGTACTGCCGCACCCTGCTCTCCGGCACCGAGGAGCAGGAAGCGGTGACGCGCGGCCTGGCATTGCTAGGTGACCAGGCGCCACCGGAGCCGTCCGACCATCCGGTGGCGGCCGCGCTCGGTGGGCAACTGCGCTACGTCATCTCCGGCGGCGCCTCGCTCGACGAATCGACGATCGGGTTCTACGCCGGATTCGGTGTGGTGCTGCTGAACTGCTACGGGCTCACCGAGGCGGCGACCGCCGTGACGGTCAGTGCCCCGGAAACCAACCGGCTCGGCACCGTGGGGCGGCCGATCCCCGGCACCTCGGTCGCCATTGCGGACGCCGACGGTGAGGTGCTGGTCGGCGGACCGCACGTCTCGCCGGGCTACTGGGGTGCGGCGGCGGACCAGGCCGTCGTCGACGGCGCAGGTTGGCTATACACCGGCGATCTCGGTGAACTCGATGCCGACGGCTATCTGCGGATCACCGGCCGTAAGAAGGAGATCCTGGTGACCTCCGGCGGCAAGAATGTCGCGCCCGCGCCGCTGGAGGACCGGGTGCGCCTGCATCCGCTGGTGAGCAACTGCATGGTGGTCGGTGACGGCCGCGATTACGTCACCGCGTTGGTGACGCTGGATCCGACACAGGTGCAGCGCTGGCGCCGTGACCATCCCGAAGGCGATCTCGAAGCTGCCGTGCAGTCCGCGGTCGACGATGCGAATTCCCTTGTCTCCCGCGCGGAATCGATCCGCGCATTCCGAATTGTGGGCGGCGACTTCACCGTCGACGACGGATTGCTCACCTCGTCTCGGAAGCTGCGCAGAGCCGCGATCGTCGCGGCCTACTCCACCGATATCGATTACCTCTACCCGGCACGCCAACCCGCGCAATAGGCGCGGTGCGATCTCGAAATCGAATTCGACTACCGGAAAGTGATGCGAACATGTACGACGTCATCGTTGTCGGAACTCGGGTTGCGGGTTCCCCGCTGGCCATGCTGCTCGCCAGGAAGGGTTACCGGGTCCTCGCCGTGGACCGCGCGACCTTCCCGAGCGACACCCCCTCGACCCACTACATCCACCAGACCGGACTCGGGTTGCTGCAGTCGTGGGGTTTGCTGGACCAGGTGGTGGCCTCCGGCTGCCCGCCGATCCGGCACCTGAACTTCTCTTACACCGACATCGTAATCAAGGGTTTCGCCGATGTGTCGGCCGACGGCATCGACGCCGTGTACTGCCCGCGCCGCACCGTGCTGGACAAGATCCTGGTCGACGCGGCCGGTAACGCCGGCGTCGAGGTGATCCACGGGTTCTCCGTCACCGAGTTGGTATTCGACGAGGATCGGGTGGTCGGCATTCGCGGGCGCGTCCGCGACGGCGCCGAACAGGAGTTCCGTGCCGGTCTGGTGATCGGCGCCGACGGATCGAATTCGACCGTGGCCAAGGCGGTCGGCACCGAGGTCTACGACGGCTCCCCGGCGGCGTGCTTCGTCTACTACTCCTACTACGACGGCGTCGACTGGGGTATGCAGCACCGCACCGGATTCGGTGAGCAGCAGTTCGCGGCGTGGCCGACCAATGACGGACTCTCGCTGGTCGCGGTGATGCGCAAACGGGACCGGTTCCGCGACTTCCGCACCGATCCGGATGCCGGCGTGCAGGAGATCGTCGACCAGATCGACCCGGAACTCGGTGCGCGCCTGCGGGATACCGGCAAGCGGGTCGAGCAGTTCCGGCCCATGCTCTACCCGGACAACTATCGTCGCCGCTCCTACGGACCCGGTTGGGCGCTGGTGGGGGACGCCGGTTACCACAAGGACCCGTTCACCGGCTGGGGCATTACCGATGCCTTCAAGTACGCCCAGCTGCTGGCCGCTCTGGTCGACGCGGGCCTGTCCGGCGCCCGGCCGCTCGATGCCGCGCTGGCCGAGTACCAGCTGCAGCGCGATGCGCAGAGCGCGAGCACTTATGAACTGACACAGAGCATTTCGGAGCTGTCGCTGACGCCCTACTACGATTCGGTATTCCGCGCGACCAGCTATGACGAGGACTACTCGAAGAAGTTCTTCGGAATGATCGCCGGAATCTACTCGCCGGACAAGTACTTCGGCGAGCAGGAGCTGACCGAGCTGTATGAGAAGGTCGACTTCCCGGTCGAAGCGCGGCATGTCACCAAGGACGGGGTGTCGGCGTGAGTGGATTAACAGCCCTGGGGGACAGCTTCGTCGAGGGTCGCGGCGACGCCACGGCCGGTGGCGGTTACCGCGGCTGGGTGCCCCGACTGGGCGGCCAGCTCGGTCTGCGACCCGCTGCCGTGCGCAACCTGGGAGCGCACGGTGCCACCACCAGCATTGTGCTCCAACAGCAACTGCGCCTGGCTGTTTCGGCGCGTTCGGGCCTCTTCGGTGTCGTCGTCGGCGTGAACGATCTGGTCAGCGATTTCGATCCGAATCGGTTCGAACGCAACCTCTGGACGCTGTTCGACACGCTAGGTAGCACTGGCGCAACGGTTTTCACGGCAAGCTACCCGGATATTCCGGCTCGGCTGCCGGTGCCGGAGGGCTTCCGCGCACTGCTGCGCGAACGGTTCGTCTTCGCCAATACCGTGCTGGCCGATGTCACCGCTCGAACCGGCACGCTGCTGCTGGATATCGCCGCGCAGTCCGAGTGGGAGCGGCCCGAAGTGTGGACCGCCGATGGTCTGCACCCGAGCTCCCTCGGTCACCACATGTTCGCCGCGGGTGCGGCCGAACTCATCGCATCGCGTACCGCGACCACCGTAGCCGCTTGATCTTTCCACCCGGTTCGAGAGGAACTTTCGTGACAGACGACAGACGCCTGGCGCGCAACCCGATCGCCATTGTCGGGATGTCCGGGCTGTTGCCCAACGCGCACAATCATCGAGAGTATTGGCAGAACATCGTCGACGGAGTGGACTGCACCACCGAGGTGCCCACCTCGCGCTGGAGCCTCGACGATTACTTCGACGCCGATCCGGACGCACCGGATAAGACCTACTCGCGTCGCGGTGCGTTTCTGCCCGATATCGACTTCGACCCACTGGAATTCGGGCTGCCACCCAATCAGCTCGAAGTCACCAGCACTATGCAGACGCTCAGCCTCGGAGTGGCGCGCGATCTGCTGATCGACGCGGGCGCGGTCGATTCCGCGTGGTACGACCCAGGCAAGACCGGCGTCGTGCTCGGCACCACCGGACCGGTGCCGCTGATGCATCCACTGGCGGCACGACTTTCGACACCGGTGTTGAAGGAGGCGGCGCGCTCGGTCGGGCTCTCCGATTCCGACGCCGATGCGATCGCCGATAAGTTCGTCGCGGCTTTCGCGCCGTGGGAAGCGAATTCGTTCCCGGGCCTGCTGGCCAATATCACCGCGGGTCGGGTCGCCAATCGGCTCGGTCTCGGCGGTATCAACTGCACCGTCGATGCGGCCTGTGCGGCATCGCTTGCCGCACTGCGGACGGCCGTTGCCGAACTGCAGGACGGCCGGGCCGACATGATGATCACCGGCGGTGTGGATACCGAGAACACCATCTTCATCTACATGTGCTTCAGCAAGGTGGGGGCGCTGTCGGCGAACGGGCGAATCAGCCCGTTCTCCTCCGACGCGAACGGCACCCTGCTCGGTGAGGGCATTACGATGCTCGCCCTGCGGCGGCTGGAAGACGCACGTCGCGACGGCAATCGGATCTACGCCGTCATCCGCGGTCTGGGTTCCTCCAGTGACGGCCGGGCGAAGAGCATCTACGCGCCACGTGCGGGCGGGCAGCGCGTCGCCCTCGATCGGGCTTATGCCGATGCGGATTGCTCACCGGCGGATGTCGCGCTCATCGAGGCGCATGCGACCGGCACACCGGTCGGGGACAAGACCGAGCTCACCGCCCTGAAATCGCTGCTGTCGGACGCGACTTCGGAGTCCCGCTTCGCAGCGCTGGGCAGTGTGAAGTCGCAGATCGGGCACACCAAGGGTGCGGCGGGCACCGCCTCGGTCATGAAGTTGGCGCTCGCACTGCATCAGAAGGTGTTGCCGGGCACCATCAATGTGGACGCACCCAATGCGGAGATCATGCCGGACGACGCGCCCTATTACGTGAATACCCGGACGCGGCCGTGGATCCGGGATCCGCAGCGGCCGGTGCGTCGGGCGGCGGCGTCGGCATTCGGGTTCGGTGGCACCAACTTCCACGTCGTGTTGGAGGAAGCCGACTCGGCTCGCACCGAACCGGTATTGCACCGCACCGCGCGGGCGCATCTGTGGCATGCGCCCGATGTGGCTGGGTTGATTGATGCGGTTCGAAGCGCGGATGGCGTTGACGGCGGCGATATTCCGGAGCACCACGCACGCATCGGATTCGTCTCGGTGGACGATGAGAATGCGGCGCACCTGCGGGCGCTGGCGGTGGACGAACTGGTGCGCAACCCCGAGGCCGTGACGTGGGATCACCCGGAGGGCGTGTACTTCCGGGCCGCCGCACTGCCGGAGCGCAAGATCGGTGCGCTGTTCGCTGGACAGGGCAGTCAGTACGTCGATATGGGAGCGGATGCGGCGCTGAGCAATCCGGCGGTCGGCGCGGCCTTCGATGCGGCCAATATCGCATTCGCCGAGGCGTCGGTGCGACTGTCTTCGGTGGTGTTTCCGCCGCCCGCTTTCGACGAGGAGACGTCGTCGGAACAGGAAAAGTCTTTGCGCCGAACCGAATTCGCGCAACCTGCGATCGGGGCGCTGTCGGCGGGACAGTTCCGGGCGCTGGCGGAGTGCGGGTTGCGCGCCGACGGATATCTGGGGCACAGCTTCGGTGAACTCACCGCGCTGTGGGCTTCAGGTGCGGTCGGGACCGAGGACTTCTTCGCCCTGGCTCGGGCGCGCGGTGCGGCGATGACACCGGCAGCCGGTGTCGAGGCCGGGACCATGGTGGCGCTCGGCGCGTCGAGGGATATCGCCGAGGAACTACTCGCCGGCGTCGACGATGTGTGGATCTGCAACCATAATGCGCCCGATCAGGTCGTTGTCGGCGGCGGCCCGGGTGGGATCGCCGCCGTAGTCGAGCGGGCCGGCGCGCGTGGGGTGGCGACGCGGGCACTGCCGGTGTCGGGTGCGTTCCACACGCCGTATGTGGCGCATGCGGTGGACGCGTTCGCCGGCGCGACCGCGGCGGTGACGATCGGTGCGCCCGACGCGCCGGTCTATGCGAATACCCCTGATGTCCGCTATGGCGGCGATGTCGCGGCCAATCGCGCGCTGCTCACCGGACAGCTCAGTAAGCCGGTCGAATTCGTCGCCGCGCTGACCGCGCTGCGCGCCGATGGCTGCACGGTATTCGTGGAATTCGGGCCGAAGCAGGTGCTGACCTCATTGGTGCGGCGCACCCTCGGCGACGATGTCATCGCCATCCCGACCGATTCCGGTCCCATCGGCAATAGCGATCTCGCGCTGGTACGGGCGGCGGTGCGGCTCGCCGTGCTCGGCTTCGGCCTGCACGGCATCAATCGGCATGCCGCGCCGATGCCTTCCCCGCGCACCTCGAATCGTGCCATGACCGTGACGATCTCGGCCCCCGAGTATGTGCCCGAGAGTCGGCGTGCGGCGTACGCGGCCGCACTCGATGACGGTTATCGCGTCGGTGTAGCCGCACCGACTCCCGTCGACACCGTGGTCGATCCCCAGCCCGAAACGCTGCCTGTGGCAGCGACGTTCGCCGAACCTACGGAGACGACTGTGTATCAGCCCTACGAGTCGGACGCGCTCGACAGTGCGCTCGTGCAGCACCTACAGACCCACCGTCAGTTCCTCGACGGTCAGCTGGATATGGCCCGCGGCCTGGCCGGTGCGCTGGGCGGCGGATCGCTCGATGAGGCGACCTTGCGTGCGATCGAAGCCGTGAAGGATCACGGCGTGGCGATCAGTGAAAGTCATTCGCGGGCAAGTGAAGTGCTCGCGCAGCTGGCGGAGCTGGAGAGTGGATTCTCGCCTGTTGCGCGGACGGCGGCCGTGACGCGGCGGGTGGAGTCCACTCGGCAGGCGGCGATCGAATCGGCACCTGAGCGACGGCCGTTGGTTTCGGGGGATGTGGATACATCGGGTGCTGCCGAAACCGATGCGGCGCATTCGGGGGTTTCCACCAACGGTGGACCGGTTGCTCCGAGGTCCAACGGTGGCACTTCCGCCGCTCCCGAATTCAACCGTGGCGCTGCTACCGAGTTGCGGGCCAATAGTGGCTCGGTTGCTACGGCGGCAGGGAATGGCGCGTCCGGCGCGGCATCCAGCTCTCAGGCATCCGCCGACGCACTGCTGAGCGCGTTGCGTGAGGTAGTTGCCGAGAAGACCGGGTATCCGGTCGAAATGGTGGATCCGTCGATGGACCTGGAGGCCGATCTCGGGGTGGATTCGATCAAGCGGGTTCAGGTGATCGGTGCGCTGCAGGAGCTGTTCCCGCAGCTGCCGAATCTCGGGCCGGAGCAGTTGGGGACGTTGCGCACGCTCGATCAGATCGCGAGTTTGTTGGGTGAGAGTGGGGCGGCATCAGGGGTCCCGGGTGCACCCACGGCTGCTGGCGGAGTTGCTGGGGTGGCTGCGCCTACGGTTGGTGCCGGAACTGGTGCTACGGCCGCCCCCACGGTTGGTGCCGCGGCTGCTGGGGTGGCTGCACCTACGGTTGGTGCCGGAACTGGTGGCACAGCCGCAGCCACGGTCGGTGCCGGAGCTGCTACGGCGGCCGCACCCACGGGCGACGACCTGCGGATCGCGTTGCGTGAGGTAGTTGCCGAGAAGACCGGGTATCCGGTCGAAATGGTGGATCCGTCGATGGATCTGGAGGCCGATCTCGGGGTGGATTCGATCAAGCGAGTCCAGGTGATCGGCGCGCTGCAGGAACGGTTTCCGGAGTTACCCAGCCTCGGTCCGGAGCAGCTTGGCACGCTACGCACAGTGGATCAGATTGTCGACGAACTCGCGACGTCGGTGGGTGGTGATGTCTACCCAAAAGCTGAGGCCGCGGCCGAAACGCCGCGGTATACCGTCGAACTGATCACCCTGCCGTCGCTGGACCGGGCCGTTGCCCCGTATCGCGAGGGCGCTGCGGTCGCATTGATCGATCTCACCGGCCAGGCGGATGCGGACTGCGCCGCCATCGAATCCGTGCTCACCGAGCAGGGATGGTCGGTGCAGCGGACGGATTCGGCAGGCTTATCGGATCTCGATTCCGTCGATATCTGCCTCGCGGTGCTGAGCTGTGAGTTCGCCGATTGGGAGGCCGCGCAGCGATGGCTCGGCGCGGCGGTGCTGACCGCCGGTCACGCGGTGCCACGCTTGGCGAAGACCGATAATCGGGCGGCCTTCGTCACGGTTACCCGGATCGACGGTCACCTCGGCTTCCTCGGCACGGCGGGTCCGATCGCCGCCTTGCTCGGCGGTGTCGGCGGTGTGGTGAAAACCCTTGCGGCCGAACAACCCGAGCTGTTCTGCCGGGCGCTCGACATCGACCCGGAAATCACACCGGCCCGACTGGCCGAGCTGGTCACCGCGGAGTTGCACGATGCCGCGCGTGACACGCTCGAGGTCGGTATCGATGCGGCGGAGCAGCGGCGGACGCTTGTGCCGAGTGCACATGCGCCCGCCCGTTCGGTCACCATCGTGCATTCGAGTGACGAGCAAGGGCCGAGTGTGCTTACGGCACAGGATGTTCTGCTCGTCACCGGCGGTGCGCGCGGCGTCACCGCCACATGTGTCCGGGCGCTGGCACAGCACAGCGAGGCGCGCTTCGTGCTCGTCGGCCGCTCCGAGCTGACACCTGAACCAGACTGGGCTGCAAACGTTTCCGACGCCGAACTCAAGTCGGCGGCGGTGCGTGCACTGGTCGGCACCGGAGCAAAGCCACGGGATATCGAGCGTGCGTGCGCGCAGGTAAGGGCCGCCCGCGAAATCAGCGACACTCTGACCGAATTGGGTTCGCGGGCGGAGTATCTGGCCGTCGACGCCACCGATGAAGCGGCGGTGCGCACCGCACTCGCACCGTGGCACGACACCATAACCGGCGTTGTGCATGGGGCAGGTGTGCTGGCGGACTCCATGCTCACCGATAAGACGGCCGAATCCATTCAGCGGGTGCTGGATCCCAAGATCTCCGGGCTGGCCATTGTGCTGGCCGCGCTCGGCGAACTACGGCATCTAGTGCTGTTCACCTCGGTGGCCGGACTGTTCGGTAATGCGGGTCAGGCCGATTACGCGACCGCGAACGAGGCACTGTCCCGATTCGCGGTGAGCTATCGGCGACGCCATCCCGACTGCCACGTCACCGCCATCGACTGGGGCGCCTGGGACGGCGGCATGGTGACGCCCGAACTGCGCGAACATTTCCACGCTCGCGGCATCGCCCTGCTGGACCCCCAGACGGGCGCGACGGCCTTCACCGAGCAGTTCACGGCGGACCGGCGCGACGACGCCGTGGTTCTCATCGGTCCGGCCGAAAGCCTTACCGGTGATACGACAGTGCATCCACCCGCGGCCAAGGCCCGGCGGATCATCACCGGGCTCACCGACGATCCGATTATCCAGGCGCACCGAATCGGCGAACATATCGTGCTGCCAGCCACTTTTGGTATCGGCGCGATGGTGAATCTGGCCGAGCGCAGCTTGCCCGGTCGAACGGTTATCGGTGCCAGGGATTTCCAGGTCCTCAAGGGAATCGTGTTCGACCATCCGATGGATGAACTCGAACTCGAACTCGTGCCGGCCGAGTCGGTCGACGGCGTGGTGCTGGTCGAGGCGACTGTCCGCAGTGGCGATGCGCTGCACTTCCGGGCGACGCTGCTGCTGGCTGCCGAACCAGATCAGCCACCGACCAAGGCGATCCCGACCGGATCGGTCAGCGACGCCAATATCTACCGCGATGCCATCCAATTCCACGCACCGGCCCTCCAGGGCCTGCGCACGGTACTGGCGGCGTCGGACGAGGCGATCGTCTTCCATTGCGCGTTGCCCGCCGCGAGCGTGGCCGACGGAGCCTACGGCGGCCGCCTGCACGATCCGGTCCTCGCCGACCTGATCCTGCAGGGACCGCCGGTACTCGGCTACCGACTCCTCGGGGCAGCCTGTCTGCCATTGGGTGTCGGCCGCGTGGACTACTACCGGCAGTTGCCCACGGACGAGCCGTTCCTGCTCACCGTGGACAACCCACGGACCAGCAGCTTCGACGTCCGGATCGACGCCACCGCTACGACATCGGATGGAACAGTGTTGCAACGCTTCTCGGACGTCACCGTGGTGACGACGCCGGATTTGACCGCGAAATTCCAGGCTTCGGTGCGGGGGTGGTTGTCATGACGGCTATCGAGTTCGACGGGGTGCCTTTCGATCCGATCGGCACTGTCTCGGCCAGGGGCACGGCGACGGCGGTCCATGAGAGCCCTGCGGTCCACGGAAGCCGGGCGGTCCACGCGAGTTCGGCGGTCCACGCGAGTTCGGCGGTGGACGCGAGTTCGGCGGTGGACGCGAGTTCGGCGGTGGACGCGAGTTCGGCGGTGGACGCGAGTTCGGCGGTGGACGCGAGTTCGGCGGTGCACGGGAGTTCGGCGGTGCACGGGAGTTCGGCGGTGCATGGGAGTTCGGCGGTGCACGGGAGTTCGGCGGTGCAGGGGAGTTCGGCGGTGCAGGGGAGTTCGGCGGTGCAGGGGAGTTCAGCGGTGCACGGGAGTTCGGCGGTGCAGGGAAGTTCGGCGGAGCACAGGAGCGCAGCGGTGCACGAAAAACCCCCGGTGCACGAGATCCTGGCCGCGCACCAAATATCTGCGGAGCGTGAAACGTCAAGGGGGCATGAAACGCCTGCGGTGCGAGAAGTTGCAATCTCGACTGCTGTGGCAAAGGCACGTCCGCAGGCTCCGGGACCTCTCACCGAGATCCGCTCCGGCGTCGTGGCCGCCCACCGCGCCGCGCTCACCGCTCAGGTCGCGCTGCAACGGGCGATATGGCACCGGACGGTGCACCCTCAGGGCCCGGCGACGGATAAGGGGCACAGTGGCCCGTCCATCTCCGCCGCAACCATCGCTGCCGCACCGGAGTGTGCATTCAAGCCGCTGGCCCGCACCGCCCGCACCAGCCTCGATCGAGCGGCACTGGTACGCCTCACCCAGGGCGATGTCACCGGTGTGTTCGGATATCGTCGCTCCGGCGTCGAGTCCGTGGCACGACTCGCGGCGGCAGGCCCCTTGGTCCTCACCGAGGTCGTAACCGTCGAACTGCGCGGCGGCACCGGAAACGGCCGCGTGGTAGCGCGTTTCGACGGCGATACACGAGCGGCCGCAGTACAGGCGGCGGAGGTATTCGCACTGTTTACCGGCATGCAGCTGTACCTCTCGCGGAGCATGTTTGTCAGTGCTCCGGGTATCGGCGAAAGCGACACTGGCACAGTCGAATTCACTGTCACAGAAATCGACCTGGTGCCCCGGCCGCATGTCACCGGCACCGCGACCATCGCGGGTTCCGCTCCGCTACAGGTCACCGTGACGGTGGCCGAACCGGCAGGCACGGGCGTCGGCCCCGGTGCGGCGGTACCGGGTCTATTGCTCAATGAATTCCACATGTCCCACCTCGCCCGCGGCGATCAAGCCATCGCCATGGGCCCCGAATTCGGTGAATACACCGGTGTCCGAGCAACCCGTCTGCCGACGGGCGGGTTGCTCCTGGTCGACCGTGTCCTCGAATTCGACGGTGCCCGAGGCAAATTGGATGGCGCGACGTACCGCACGGAATACGACTCACCCGCCGATTCCTGGTACTACGGCGATACCGCGAATGAATCCATGCCGCATTTCGTGTACATGGAGACCTCGCTGCAAGCGGCACTGCTGATGGGGTACTACGCCGGTCCCACTCTCACTCAGCCGGGTGTCACCCTGAGCCTGCGCAACCTCGGCGGCACGGCAACCGTCCTGCGCCGGGTAGATCTGCGGGACAAGACGATCGAGCAGACATCGCGCCTGCTGTCTACGACGATCCTGCCCGGCTCGTCACTGCAGAACTTCGACTACACGCTGAGCGTGGACGGAGAACCCTTCTACACCGGCGAGACCATGTTCGGGTACTTCAGCGACGAAGCGCTGGCGAACCAAACCGGCCTCGACGCCGGGCGCTCGGTACCGACCTGGCTGGATGAGCATCCGCAAGCAACCCGGACCATCGATGTCGCGACTCGCCGAGCGGATCCGAACGCGGCGTTGTGCGCCCGGCGCACCCTGGCACTGATCGACCGCATCGACGTAGTCGATGATGGCGGGAAATACAGTGCGGGATATCTGCATTCGCTGCGCGAAATCAACCCGTCGGACTGGTATTTCGCCCGGCACTTCCACCTGGACCCGGTGATCCCGGGATCGCTGGGGGTGGAATCGGTCATCCACGCTATCCAAGAGTGGATGCTCGACGCCGGATACGCAGACACGATCGCCGATCCCGTCTTCCGCATCCCCAGCGATATCGCCTTCAGCTGGCGCTACCGCGGCCAATTCCTGCCGACCGACGCAACGGTGCGGCTCGAGGCGCACATCAAGGAAATCCGCAGGGGCGCAAACGGTGTCACCGTCATTGTGGACGGTTCGCTGTGGAAGCCAGGTCTGCGCATCTACGAACTCATCGACCTGGCGGTCGAACTCGGTGAGCGAGAGGAGCGGCCGTGACCGTATCGTCGACCAGCGTCGTCGCGGAAAGCGCTGACGACATCATGTCCGTACTACTCGATGTGCGGCAACCGTGCTGGATCGTGCGGCACGACGGCCGAGTGGGAGCCACATCCGATGCGGCGGTCGCGGCACGATCGCAGGTGCTCACCGCGGTCGCACCACTGCCACCGGAGTCGCTCGGGGACAGGCAGTTCCACGCGACCCACGGCGTGCGCGCGGCATACGCGGCAGGTGCGATGGCCAATGGCATCGCCGCACCGGCCTTGGTTGCGGCGATGGCGCGTGCGGGCTACCTGGCGTCATATGGTGCGGCCGGGGTGACGCCCCCGGCCGTGGATGTGGCACTGTCGGAACTCAGTGCGCTGGGAAAACCGTTTGCCTGCAACCTGATTCACAGTCCGTCCGAACCGGCGCTGGAGCGCGCCATCGTCGATTCCTGCCTGCGCCACCGCGTACGTTGCGTCGAGGCCTCGGCATTCATGAGCCTGACCACCGAGGTCGTGCGATACCGAGCGGCGGGCCTCGGCATCGATCGGCACGGCCGGATCGAGGTACGCAATCGCCTGATAGCCAAGGTGTCCCGAGTCGAGGTCGCGGAACCCTTCCTACGGCCGGCACCTGTCGCGCTGCTGCGCCGACTGGTCGAATCCGGTGATCTCACATCGGAACAGGCTCGCCTGGCCGAGCTTGTGCCGATGGCCGACGACATCACCGCGGAAGCGGATTCCGGTGGCCACACCGACCGCAGACCTCTGCTCGTGCTGTTTCCGGAACTTGTCGCCGCACGCGATCGAATTGCCACCGCCGTCCCCGCAGCGGCGGCGGTACGGATCGGCGCCGCAGGCGGCATCGGCACACCCGCCGCAGCAGCAGCGGCCTTCGCACTCGGTGCCGCATATGTGGTGACCGGCTCGATCAACCAGGCCACCCGCGAAGCCGCCCAATGCGAAACAACCAAACAACTACTGGCCCAAGCGGATTTCGCCGACTGCACAATGGCACCGTCCTCCGACATGTTCGAACTCGGTGTGCAGGTCCAGGTCCTGCGTCGAGGCACCATGTTCGCCGCCCGCGCCCAACGCCTGTACGACACCTACCGCGCCCACACCGGATTGGACGACATCCCCACCGACCTACGCCGCGATCTCGAGGGCGCCCTCTTCCGCCGCCCACTCGAAACGGTCTGGCAGGACTGCGTCACCTATTTCACCGAACGCGACCCCGGCCAACTGATCGGCGCAGACGAAGATCCAAAACGCAAGATGGCCTTGGTATTCCGGTGGTATCTCGGCTTGTCCTCCGGCTGGAGCATCCGTGGCGAAGCCGACCGCGCCACCGACTACCAGGTATGGTGCGGACCAGCCATGGGCGGCTTCAACAACTGGGTAGCCGGAACCTACCTCGCCGGCCTCAACAACCGTCACGTAGCCGATATCGCCGATCAGATGATGCTGGGCGCCGCCTACCTCACCCGAATCACCCAACTCCGGACCGCGGGCGCACGCCTACCAGCCGAATGCACCCGCTTCCTGCCGCAACCTATGCAGCAGCGCTGACCAGCGCAACGAGCGCGTCCTCCGAATGATCCGCGTCGGACTCGGAATCACCACGGTCGCGGTGTATTTCGAGTCCGACGCCGAGGGGGCACGTCCCGGCTGCTCGCCCTATCCACACCACAGCGGATGGTAGCTAGCGCAACCGCAATCCCGACATTGTCGGTCTCCGGTTGGGCATCACAGTGCCCGTGCGGCACTTCGCCATGTTTGCGCAACGAAAGGTTGCGCGTTTCTGATCCTCATGGCAGAGTAATGCGCAACAGATGGTTGCGTATTGGAGGTCTGATCAGATATGAGTGGATTGCTGCTCGAAGATAAGTGCGCTGTGATCTATGGAGGCGGGGGCGCTATCGGCGGCGCTACCGCACGGGTATTCGCGCGGGAAGGCGCGAGGGTCTTCATCGCCGGGCGGACGCAGGCGAAGCTCGACGCCGTGGCGCGCGATATCGCCGCCACGGGCGGAAAAGTCGAGACCGCGCAAGTTGACGTTTTCGATCAGCAGGCGGTCGAAAAGCACGCCGATGCGATCGCGGCGACGGCCGGCAACATCGACATCGCCCTCAACGCCGTGAGTGTCATGCACGACCAGGGGACATTGCTCGCGGACCTCTCGCTGGAGGAGTTCATGCGGCCGATCGACGGCTTTCTGCGGACGCTGTTCATCACAAGCAAGGCTGTGGCACGGCACATGGGTCGCGAGCGTCCTGGCGTCATCCTGACTTTGTCCGAGCCGGGTTCCAAGCTGGCTGTAGGCGGCATCTTGGGGCACAGCGTGAGCGCGGCCGGCAAGGAGGCCTTCTCGCGGAACCTGGCCGCGGAGCTGGCACCCAGCAACATCCGGGTCATCGGCATCCGTCCACACGCTGTCGTCGATGCGCCGGCAGCGGGTTCCTACACCAAGGATCTCTTCGAACAAACCGCGGCAGCGGCCGGGCTGTCGGTCCAGGAATTGCTCGAAGACGGGGCGATGGCGCAGGGGACGCTTCTGAAAAGGCTGCCTACGCTGTCTGATATTGCGGAGACGGCCGCGTTCCTGGCTTCAGATCGAGCTGGAGCCATGACGGGAGCAATCGCCAATCTGTCCGGCGGCGCACTTGTCGACTGAGTTTCGGTTTCGAGGTGCAGACGGAGTCGGCATGGCCCGGGAGGCGCGCCTGAGCCTGGCACAACATCGACACCGGCGCTCGCGGTGACACCACGGTTCTTCACTACTTCAACCCCGACCGCACGAAGGCGTTCACGATGTGCCGCTGCAGCAGCAGGTACATCAGCAACACCGGCAGGCAGGCCAGGCTGGCCAGCGCCATCATCGGCCCCCACTGATCACCTTCGGTGCCCATGAAGCTGCGTAAACCCAGCTGGAGCACGCTGTTGGATTGGCGGAGAACGACTGCGGGCCAGAAGTATTCATTCCAGGCGTTGATGAACAGCAGGATGGCCAGGGCGGCGAGGGCGGGGCGGAGGTTGGGGACGACGACGGTCCACAGGATGGACCAGGAGGAGCGGCCGTCGATTTTGGCGGCGGCGACGAGTTCCTTCGGAAAGCTGGCCATGTGCTGGCGCATCAGCAGCACCGCGAGTGCCGAGCACAAGGTCGGCAAGACTACGCCGATCAGGGAGTTGACCATCCCGAGCCGGGTGAGCAGCACATAGTTCGGCAGCATCGTCACCTGGAACGGAACCAGCCAGGTCCCGACGAACGCGAGGTACAGGATCCGCTGGAACGGAAAGGTGTACATCGCGAACGCGTAGGAGGCCAACAGCGCCACCAGCAGCTGTCCGGCCGCGGACAATGCCGCCACGAAGAAGGTATTGCCGATCAAGCCGAGTACATCGACCTTCTCGGCGGCATCGGTGTAGTTCGCGAACGAGATCGGCCAGGGGAAGGGCGAGAGCGAGGTGACATCCTCGGGCCGCTGCAGCGAGGTGGCGAACAGCCAATAGATCGGAAAGACGCACACCACAGCGGTGACCGCGAGCAGCAGATGGCTGCTCGCGGTCCGCAAACGATCAATCATCATGGAAGGCAACCCTTTCCGAGATCCACACCAGGATCCCGGCGATCACTCCGAATCCGGCGAACAACAGCACGCCGGCCGCCGCACTGAGTCCGGCGTCGAAACTGTGGAAGGCGTAGTCCCACAGCAGGTAATAGATATTGGTGGTGGCCTGGGCCGGCCCGCCCTGTGTCATCGAGTCGATGAGCGGGAAGGTCAGTGTGGGACTGAGCAGTACGGTGGTCAGCACCAGGAACAGCAGCGTGGGGGACAGCAGCGGCAATGTGATCCAGCGCCGGATTTGTCCCGGACTCGCGCCGTCTACCTGCGCCGCCTCGTCGTAATCGCCACTGATACCGGCCAATCCGGCCCACACCACGAGCACCGCGAACCCGAGCAGCTGCCAGCCGGTGATCCCGATGACGACTGCGTGCGCGGTGCCCGCGTCATATACCCAGTTGCGATTCGAGCCGAGCACTTGATCGATGAAGCCGCTGCCGGGATGCAACAGCCAGCGCCAAACCGCCGCTGCCGCGACGGGAGCCACCAGGAACGGCACGAATATGAAGGCGTGATAGATGGTCCGGCCCCGCACCCTTCTGCTCGCCAGCGCGATGAGCACCGGCAGGACAACGGTGAACGGCAGCATGCCCACGATCAGCACCCCGGTCCGCCCGACCGAATCCCAGAATGCCGGAAGTGCCACCAGCCGTGCGTAATTGCCGGTGCCGACCGGCTTCATCGGCGAGGTCGGCAGGAGATTCCACGAGTAGGTGGACAACTCGAATGCCTGCACCAGCGGCCGATAGATCCACACCACCAGCAGAAACAGCGCGGGCGCGAGATACAGGTAGGGCACCACGAACTGCCCCGCCCGGCGGAACCGGGCGCGGCGGCGGGTCTGCGGCACCGGCACGGTATCCGGTGCCGCAGCGGGCATTTCGACTACGAACATCTACCTGGCCTCAGCGGCCAGCGCGGCCAGCTGTTCGAGTACATCGGCTTCGGCGCGGTCGTAGACGGTTTCGGCGGGCGTCGCCTCGATCGCGGTGGCCACCAGTGTCGTACCGAGCAGATCGATGCGGCTGTAACCGAATCCGGTCAGGCCCCGGTGCCGTCCGAGCGGCGCGATCGTATCGATGCGGTACGCCAGTGCGGGCCCGATCCACACCGGAATGCCGCCGAGCGCGGCCGCACCCGTCAGGTGGTTGTGCCCGCAGATGATCAGCCGCACATCCGATCCCGCAAGCACTTCCTCGAGTAACTCCGGCTGCTCGAGCCGCAGATATTCGGTCGCGGCGACCGGTGACGGAATCGGCGGATGGTGCAGCACCAGCAACGTGCCGTGCGGTGCGGGTTCGCGCAACTGATCGGTCAGCCAGTCGAGCTGTTCGGGCTCGAGCCGCCCGTCGTGCCTGTGTGGTGTGCTGCTGTCGAGCGAGATGATCCGCAGTCCCGCGACGTCGACCACCTGGTCGTGGGTGACGTCCGGGTCGACCGAATCCAGACCGAGCAACTCGATGCCGAACGCGGTGCGCTCGTCGTGATTGCCCATCGTGTACACCGTCCGTGCGCCGAGTTCGGCGGCCACCGGCTCCACCGCATCACGCAGCCGCCGATATGCCTCCGGTGACCCGTTATCGGTCAGATCTCCCGATAACACCAGCGCGTCGATGCGCTGCCGCGAGGCCCGCAGCTGCTGCAGCACCTGGGTGAGGTTGGCGTAGGTGTCGATCATGCCGTGTACCCGTTCCCCGGTGGCCCGGATGTGGGTATCGGTCAGCTGAACGACGGTCACCGTGCTCATGACGCGGGCAGGAGTTTGGCGCCCTGGTCCCGGGCGGTGGTCAAGGTTGGCTGGGGATCTTTGCCCTGGAACACGATCGACTCGACCGCGTCCATCATGCCGTCGCGGATCTGCAGATAGTTGGTGCCCGGCATGGAGGTCCACGGCTCCATATTCGCCAGCTGCGCGACGTTCGGCTTCAGCAATGGGTTCTGCTCCGACCAGGTCTTCAGCCCGTTCGGATCGTCCATCAAGCCGGTGCGCAACGGCAGATATCCGATGCCCTGCGAGATCTTGGTGTAGGCGTCCTCACTGGTGAGGAACTTGATGAGCTCCCACGACGCCCGCTGCTTGGCCGGGTCATTGGACAGAATGTGCAGCGACGCACCGGAATTCGTCGGCACGGTCGGCTTGCTGCCGAAACTCGGCATTGGTGCCGCGCGCAGATCCCACTTGTCCTTGGCGCCGGTGACGAAGGTGCCCTGGATCGCGCTGGTCTCCAGGATCATGCCGATCTCACCGCGTGCAAACGCTTCATAGCCCTGCTTCTGGTTGAACTTCGGCATACTGCCCGAATCGACCAGCTGCTTGCTCATCTGGGTGACCTCGACCGCGGGCGCGTCCGCGAACGACAGCGCCTTGCGGTCGTCGGAGATGACCCGGCCGCCATTGGAGCGCACCATCGACTGGAAGCACCAGTCCTTGGCGGTCTTGGTCAGGCAATCGATATACACACCGCCCTTGCCGGTCTTCCCGGTGATCGCGGCGGCCGCATCGGAGACCTGCTGCCAGGTGGCGGGCGGCTTGGCCGGATCGAGCCCGGCCTCGGTGAACAGCGAGGCATTGAAATACAGGACGGGCGTGGAGAATACGAACGGGACACCGTAGGTGTGGCCGTCCCAATCCGCGAGCGTGCGCGCCTTCGGGGCGAACGGGTACTTGGCCCCGTCGAAGTTGCGCTGCACCTCCGGCTCGGAAACCAGCGTGTCCAGCGGTTTGGCGCCGAGCTGGTGGATGGTGTAGTCCAGATCGCTGAAGCCGAGCTGCGCGACATCCGGTGGGGTGCCCGCGACCATCTGGTTCTGAATGCTGGAGATGGTGTCGGTGGCTGGATTCGGGCTATTGCCCTGCGGCTTCTGCGCGGTCACCTTGATATTCGGGAACTTCTTGCCGAAATCGGCGATCAGCGCGTTGAAGGTGTCGGTCCACGCCCCGGCGAGACCGTAGTTGTAGGACTCGAACACGATGGACACCTGCTGATCCGGCTTCAGTTCCGGGATCTGGGCGGTGTCGGCATTCGAGTCGGTGGTGGTGCTCCCGAGTCCGCCGCAGGCGCTGAGCGCGACGGTGGTTGCGAACACCAAGCCCAATACGGGCACGGTGCGTTTCACGGTGGTTCTCCTCATCGATGAAGGGGTTGTTACGAATCAGGCGACGGCGACGACAGTGCCATCGGCTACCGAATCCTCCTGCGGCTCTCGCCAATTCAGGCGCAGTCCGGATTCGGGGTGGAACAGGTGCAGGTGCGCGGGATCCACGCGCAACCCGATCGGCTCCTCGGCGCGCACGCCGGCCGGACGCGGTGCGCGGGCGCACAATGTCTGCTCGCCGGTGCTGAAATGGATCAGTTCCTCGCTGCCCAGGTTCTCGACCATCGTCACGTGCCCGCGGATGGCGGGGTCGGAGGAGTCGATGCGCAGTTGTTCGGGGCGGATCCCGGCGACGACGTCGACGTCAGCATCGAAATCCGCTGCGGTGATGTCCAATTCGGTGTCAATGCCATCGGCCACCAGGAACAGGCGGCCGTCGCGCTGGGTGACCGCCGCGGGAAACAGATTCATCGGCGGCGCACCGAGGAATCCGGCGACGAAGGTCGAGCGGGGACGGTCGTAGAGTTCGGTCGGGGTGCCGACCTGCTCGACCTGACCGTCATTGAGCAGTGCGATCCGGTCCGCCATGGTCATCGCTTCGACCTGGTCATGGGTGACGTAGAGGAATGTCGCTCCCAATCCCCGATGCAGCGCAATCAGTTCAGCCCGAGTGGCACTGCGCAATTTTGCGTCCAGATTGGACAAAGGTTCGTCCATCAGGAACGCACCGGGATCACGAACCATGGCTCGAGCCAAGGCAACTCGTTGTCGCTGTCCGCCTGATAACGCGGCGGGTTTGCGGCGCAACAACTCGTCCAATCCCAGCGCTGTCGCCACCTCCGCAACCCGCGCAGCGATTTTCGCGCGCGGTGTGCGCCGCGCCCGCAAGGGAAAGCCGATATTCTTCGCCACCGTCAGATGCGGATACAGCGCGTAGCTCTGGAATACCATGGCCAGGTCCCGCTGCTGCGGTGCCCGATGGGTGATATCGGTGTCGTCCAGCTGGATTCGGCCACCGGTCGGATCCTCCAGACCCGCGATCATTCGCAGCAGGGTGGATTTGCCGCAGCCGCTCGGTCCGAGCAACACCATGAACTCACCGTCGGCGATCTCCAGGCTCACCTCCCGCACGGCATAGGTCGTGCCGAAGTGCTTGGATACCCGCTCGATGCGCAGTCGTGCCACCAGATCCCCTAGACCGGCAGCTCGCCCGCGACGACCCAGGTCGCCACCCGGGCCGCGATCGCCGGTGCATCCTTGACCCACTGGAAGTGATCGCGGTGCTCGACCGGCGCATGCTCGTCGATATGCCACTGGGTGACCCGGGCGTTCGGCATCCGGGAGACCAGGAAGTCGACGTTGGACTTCGGCCCGAGCACATCCTCCGACAGCGAGATGACCAACACCGGCAACGTCATCCTGCGCAGCAACGTATTATATTGCCGCGCTGTGCCTTTCGGACGATAATAGCTGGTCAGCGAGTGCATCGACCAGTCCCGCATCACGCGGCCCGGCATCGGTGCGGGGATCAGTACGCCGCCGGGCCAGTGCCCCTTCCAGCGCGAAACCAAGCCGATCCACTGGATCTGGCTCAGCGCCTCGAACCAGCGGCGCGGCCCGAATGCCCACCAGAACACCGTGCCGGTCCCGATCACGGTCACTCCGGCGACCTGGTCGGGCTCGGCGGCCGCGAACAACAGCGCGAGCTGGCCGCCGAGACTGTGCCCGAACAGGTGGATCGGCACCTGCGGAAAACGGGCGCGGACCTCGGAAACTACTGCGGGCAAATCGATTTCCAACATTTCGCGGTAGCCGAAATCGCTGTGCTGCCCGAACTCCGGCTTTGCCTCACCGTGGGCCCGCAGATCACAGGTGGCGACCGAAAGGCCTTGGGCATGTAGTTCTTTGGCGAGGCGCAAATAGCTCTTCGCCTTCAACGCCATGGCGGGCAGTATCAGCACCACCGGCGCATCGGACTTCTTGGCGGGTAGGAAGCGGACGATGAACTCGACGCCATCGGCGGTCGATACCGTGGTCGACTCCAAAGTGCTGAATTCCGAATTTTTCTGGGGTGCGGCGCTGGTCATTGGTCCGCCTCCGTGATCGCGATATCGCAGACGTAGTCGAAGGTGAACTTCGCGACGATCACATCGGCCTCATCGAGCAGCACTGCCTTGCCGGACAATTCGAAACGGTTCGAAGCGGTGGCGGCCAGCACACCGGCGAGTTCACGCTGATCGACGGTGGCGATGGCGCGGATCCGCCCGACCGCCGGTTTGCGATAGGACGCCGTGCCAGCGCGCAGCACCAGTCGCTCGACGGTGTCCAGGCGAGTCGCGGCCGCACCGACGAAGGCCGCCGCGCCACCGATATCGGCGGCGGTGAACAACGCACCGGCGTGCACGGTGCCCATATGGTTGCGCACGGTGTCCACGGCGGGAATCTCGACGACCGCCCGCTCCGGTGAGATCTCGGTGATCAGAGTGCCGACGTGTCGTCCGAACGGCACCATCTCCTGCGATACCGCCCGTAGATATTCGTAATCGACCGCAGCACAATCGAGTTCGGGATAGGCGGCGGCGAATCCGACGATTTCACGCGTAGGCCCACCCGTCACCCGGCCGCCACCCCTCATGGAATCGCTTCGCGATATCGTAGTCATTTCTCTCCTTCAGCGATTGCGCAGTGCGCGACGGGCAATGGACCAGCGCAGTACCTCGGATGGCCCCTCATAGATGCGGAAGGCCCTGGCCTCCACCAGGAATCGGGCGACCAGGTAGTCCTCGCAGACACCGAGTCCGCCGTGTAGCTGCACCGCCCGATCGAGCACCCGCCAGACCGCCTCCGAGACGAAGGTTTTCGCGATCGACGCATCGTGGCGCGCCTGCGAGGATGTCGGCCCCTGCTCGTCGATGGTCTCGGCCGCCGTGCGGATCACGCCACGGGCCGCGGCGATGTCGATCTCGTTATCGGCGACGAGTCCCTGCGCCAGACCGTGATCGGCGATCGGCACACCGAAGGCCTTTCGGGTGCTGATGTGTTCGATGGCGAGGTGGTGCGCGCGCACGGCGAGGCCGAGCCAGTTCATGCAGAACACCAGGCGCGACGGCGCGAGCCGAACCTGGGCGAGTACAAGTCCCTGACCGACCGCGCCCAATACGGCGGAATCCGGTACCGCACAATCGACGAAGGCGACCTCGCAGTGTCCGCCCGGTGCACTGGAATGGTCGAGCGTCGGCATCCGACGACCGATCTTCAGCCCCGGATTGTCCTGGTCCACCAGGAACATGGTGGGTCCGTCACTGGTCTGCGCGACACAGATGGTGAAGGCGGCGCCCTGCGCGCCGGTGGTGAAATGCTTGGCGCCGTTGATGATCCAGCCGTCATCGGTCTCTTCGGCAACGGTCTGCAGCATGCCGGGATCGGATCCGGCGCCCGGTGCGGGTTCGGTCATCGCAATGGCTGAACGCACCTCACCGGCAGCCAGCGGCGCGAGATAGCGCTGCTGCTGTTCGGCATCGGCCACATGGGCGAGCAGGTGGATGTTTCCGTCGTCGGGTGCCCAGGCGTTCACCGCGATCGGGCCGAGCAGACTGGCACCGGCCGCTTCCAACACCCGCGCCTGGGCCCGGGTGTCCAGGCCGAGTCCGCCGTACTCCGGGGCGGACAGCGGGCCGAAGACGCCCGCCTCCTTCGCCTTCTTCTGTAGTTCGAGCCGCAGCGCGTCGTCCATGACGCGCCCGTCGACGACGACCTCGCGTTCCACCGGAATTACCTGGTCACGTATGAACTGGGTGGTCTTGTCCACCAAATGCGCCACAGTGGTCATGGCGTCAGTTTCGGTGGGCGGGCGGCGTCCGAGTCGGGTCGATAGTCAACGTCGATTGTGCGAATCGACTGCGCATTCGTCCGGTGCGGATCGGTGCTGTCTCGGCGACGGTAGTCGCGAAGACGAGATAGCCGAGGGGACCAGATGACGGAGTTTCCGGTGCGGGTGTCGGCCCGCCGTGACGAGGCCGAGGGTGTGTTCTCACTCGAGCTGTGCGCGGTTGCGGGCCGAGAACTGCCGTCGTGGACACCGGGCGCGCATATCGACGTGGCGGTCGGCGGCGCGGGGGTCCGCCAATACTCGCTCTGCGGTGATCCGGCGGATCGGCGGCACTGGCGGATCGCGGTGCTGCGCGAACCCGAGGGACGTGGTGGGTCGGAATATCTGCACCTGACCGCATTTCCGAATACCGAGCTGCGTATTTCACGCCCTCGCAACAACTTCGAGTTTCTTGTGCGCGACAGCTATGTATTCGTCGCGGGCGGTATCGGGATCACCCCGATTCTGCCGATGCTGGCCGCTGCGCAGGCTTCGGAGGCACGGTGGGAGTTGTACTACGGCGGCCGGACTCGAGGACATATGGCGTTCGCGGACGAGATCGCACGCCGCTATCCACGGGCGCGACTGCTGCCGCAGGACGAGCACGGACTACTGCCGATCGGCGACATCCTCGCCGAGCACTCCGATTCCGCGATCTATTGTTGCGGGCCAGAACCGCTGCTGGCGGCCGTGGAAACCGAGGGGGCGCGGCGCAATTCGGACGTGCATGTCGAACGGTTCGTGCCGCGGCCGGTGGCATCCGTAGCGCGCGACTCCTTCGAGGTCCGATTAGCGAGTAGTGGAGAAACTTTCCGCGTCGGCGCCACTCAGTCCATTGTCGACGTCCTCGATGCCGCAGGGATCGAGATCATCACCTCATGCCGCGAAGGCACCTGTGGCAGTTGCGAAACCGCTGTGCTCGCAGGCGATATCGACCACCGCGACTCAGTGCTCACCGTCGAAGAGCAGGCACGCGGCGACACGATGATGCTGTGCGTCTCCCGGGCGGGGTCGGAGGTGCTCGTCCTCGACCTGTGACCGAGCGCAGCGAGGCAAACCACCTGACGGGTCGCAGTCGAGCCGAGCGCCAGCGAGGCAGAGCTGTGTGACCTCTGAACCTGTCGGCGCGATCCGCGACCGGCATGCGGCGCGCTCGCGCGCCGACGTCCCCGAAAATCCGAGAGGAAAGTAATAACGATGAGGAAAATCGTTGCGGCGGCCGCCGGACTGGTCGCCGCAGTCGGGATCGCCGCCGGTACGGCCGGTGCGCAGCCCGACGGTGACGAAGCGGTCGGATTCACCGCCGCCGCCACCGATACCCAGACCATCATCGAGACCGACGCGGGCGCCATGGTCGTCGAGGACGGCGTCTTCAAGATCAAGGCGAGCAACGGCACCGTGCTCACCGGCATGCCGCTGAAGTTCCGCGTCGACGACTTCGAATTCCCGATCGTCGCCGATATCGCCGACCACTCCGCCACCCTGACGCCACAGTTCGACATGGGGCACGCGACCTACAAGCCGGTCGCGCTGCCCTTCGAGGACAAGGCGCCTTGGAAGAACGAGTACGACCGTGAGCAGGCCGCCTGGTCCCGCATGACCAGCACCATCACCATGGGCGCCACCATCGGCACCCTGGTCGGCGGCCTCAGCGGCGGCGCCATCGGCTGTGTCCTCGGCGGTATCGCCGGCGCCACGGTCGCCTCGGCCGCCATCATCGGCCTGTTCGGCGCGTTCATCCCGGCTGCCGCCATCGGCTGCCTCGGTGGCATCGTCGCGGTAGGCGCCCTCGGCACCCTGGCCGGTCAGATCTTCATCACAGCCCCGGTCGCCATCGGCGCGGCCATCCAATACTTCTCCACTATCAACCAGCCGCCGTTCCCGCCGGCCAAGTAGATAGCGAAGAAGAACCCAACGGCGTTCGTTGGGGGACACCCGACCCCGCCCGGTTCCTCACCCCGGGCGGGGTCTTCGCGCTGTGCTGGCGGCCCAGTCGGCGAAAATGTCGGCGGCCACGAGTACTCTCGGATTTCAAATGTATGTGGGGGCAGGATGTTTCGCGGCCGCGACATCGAGAATTCGGGAGGTGCGTCCGCGGTGAGCGAAGCGCAACCGTCGTCGACGATTTATGAAAACGTAGTCGAGTTCGTCGAGAATTACCTGGGCCCGGTCTATCGGCGGCACGTGAGTGATCTCAGTGACGCGCAGTGGTGTCCGGAATGGTGGAAGCACGCCGAGGCCACGATACGTCTGGATGCCCTGTGGCGGGCTTGGGAGTACTACCGGCTCGATGGCGGAGCAGGCATCAGCGTGTGGCTCAACGATCACGCCGATCGGCACATGCGCAGACTACTCGACCAACGCGGCCCCTTCACGTACTGCAACGTAGGTGATGGTCACCAAGACATGCTCGATCCGATGCCCTTGAAATCGCCGCCACCACATCTGTTTCCCGATCCCATCCGGTCCGACTCCGAAACCGCTACCGACAGCGGGCGGGTCACTGTCTACAGGGATGTCGTCGAGTATGTCGAGAACTATCTGAGCTTGGTCTATCGGCGGCAAGTGAGCGGCTACGTGGTGTGGTGTCCGGAATGGTGGAAGCATGCCGAAGCCATCGCCCGCCTGGACGCCCTCTGGCGGGCTTGGGAGTACTACCGACTCGATGGCAGAGCAGGTATCAGCGTGTGGTTTCTCGAGCATGCAGACCCACACATGTTCGAATTGCTCGATCGACGCGGCCCGTTCGAATACTGCGGCGAGCTCGGCGGTCACCAAAACACGCTCGCTCCGCTGCCATTGCGGTCACCGCCACCGAACATATTCCGTGATCCGATCGTGGCGGATCTCGAAACCGAATCGGACAGTGCATAAGTCATCGGCTAGGTGGTCGAGCGGATGGCGCGGCGGGCGGCGATGGAGCCGAAGGTTTCGCGGTCGGCGAGGAAGCCTTCGAGGGCGAAGGTGGCGGCGCCGAGGCTGACGGGGTTGTGGGGGAGAGTGCACAGTTGCAGGGTTACCGCGGCGAAGGGGTCGGACATGGCGTGGTGGGCGGCTACGCGGCGGGTTGCGTCGAGCAGACGTTCGCCGAGGACGTTCGCGACGAGGTCGCCGAACACCATGGTGCGGGGGTTGAAGAGGTTGACCAGGTTGGCGACGGCGACACCCAGGTAGTTGCCGGTCCTTTCGATGACCGCGCTGGCGATGGGGTCGTCGCTGGCGGCGATGGCCGCGATGGTGGCGGTATCGTCGGCCGCGAGTAGTGGGCTGGCCGGTGCGATTTCGCGCAGAGTCCGCACGATGCCGCGTGCGCTCACATAGGCCTCGACGCAGCCGTGACGTCCGCAGCGGCATTCGCGTCCGTCGATGACGAGGTTGGTGTGCCCCCACTCGCCGGCACTATTGGTCACGCCGCGATAGAGCGTGCCGTCGATGACGACGCCGATACCGACTCCGGCGCGCAGCGTGACGACGATCAAATCGTCCACATCCCGCCCGGCTCCGAACCAAAGATGTGCTGCCGTACTGGCTTTCAGTGGATTGTCGAGATACAGCGGATGCGGCACCCGCGGTTGCAGCAGCGATTTCAACGACACGTCGTGCCAGTCCCAGTACGGCGAGAACACCGAAACACCGTCTTCGGGTTCCACCAATCCCGGCACGCTCAATCCGACGCCGAGCACCCGCTCCGCATCGTCGGCGGTCAGCTCGTCGATGCCGCGAACGATCAGCTCGGTGACATCCTCGGGCCGGGTGGCCGCGGGATCCACCGGAATCTCCACCGACCGCAGCACCGACATCGCCAGGTCGAAAAGGTCGAAATGAATACTGGTTTCGGCGATATCGACCCCGACGAGGGTGCCGCGCGCCGGATTGATCGCGAGCTGTGCGCGCGGCCGCCCGATGCCGGGCGCGTCGTAGCCGAGTTCGGCGAGCACCCCGACATCGAGCAGTTCGGCGATCATATTGCCCACGGTCGCGAACGAGAGCCCGGTGGCGCCGGCGATCTCCTGACGGCTGGTGTGGCCCTCGGCGGCGTAGACCGCCTGCAGTACGTAGAACCGATTCCGGCGGCGGATATCGCGCGCGGTCAGCTGGTACACGGTCGGGCCATCTCCTTCCGATTGATATTCGCAGACGCTACCCGAGCACTTCTGACAACACTATTTACAACGGTTATCCGAAGTCCTACTGTAACCCAGGTCACTACAAGACGCCGAGTGCCCGGCGCAGTATTCAGAGGAGCACCCCATGTCCTGGACCCACCGAAGCCGTTGGACCAGAGCCGTTTTCTGCGGGGTATCGCTCGCGCTGGCCGCATCGGCCTGCTCGTCGGGCAAGGACGATTCGCAGGCGACCGGTCCGCAGCACACCACCGGTGCGATCAGCCTGGTTTACGCGCAGAAGCAAGGCGATCAGGAGTACTTCATCGGTGAGGCCGAGGGCGCGAAGGCGAAGGCCAAGGAGCTGGGCATCGATCTGAAGGTGGTGAATCTCGGCAATGACGCGAACAAGGCGGTCACCGAGGTACAGAACGCGGTCAACCAGAAGGCCAGCGGTGTGATCGTCGTGGTGCCCGATCCGTCGGTCGGTCCGCAGGTCGCCCAGCTCGCGAAGGCCGGTGGTGTCGCGCTGCTGACCTCCGATGACCAGGTCTGTACGAACGGGCCGGATCCGTCGTCCTGCGCGAAGGACAATCTGGTGCCGCGGGTCGGCTTCAGCGGCACCCAGATGGGCACCGAGGTCGGCACCCGCGCCGGTCAGGACTTCAAGAAGGCCGGGTGGAAGCCGGAGGAGACCGCGATCATCGATGCCTGGAAACAGGATGTGACCGTGTGCACCGACCGGGTCAAGGCCAACGAGAAGGCCTTCAAGGAGGCCGCCAGCGTGGACGTCAAGGTGATCGAGGTCGGCACCGACAACACCCCCTCGGACGCCCAGAACAAGATCTCGGCGACGGTATCGGGCAATCGGTCGGTGAAGAACTGGATTGTCATGGGCTGCAACGACGAGAACGTCAGCGGCGGCGTCGCGGCGATCCAGAACGCCGGATACTCCGCCGACAATGTGCTCGGCGTCGGCCTCGGCGCCTATCTGGCCTGCAAGGAATGGCGCGGCGGCAAGCCGACCGGCTTCAAGGCGGCGCTGTTCATCAATGGCAAAGACGTTGGCGCACTGTCGGTTCAGACGATCTACGACTACCTGAAGAACGGCAAGCAGATGCCGCCCGAGGCCTACGCGCCGACCAAGATGGTCGACTCGACCAACTGGCAGCAGGCGGGCGTCACATGCAGCTGACCGGACTGCGGGTCTCCGGGCTGAGCAAGAGCTTCGCCGGGGTGCCGGCCCTGCGCGAAGTGAGCCTGGATTTTCCCGCTGGTGCGGTGACCGCCCTGATGGGTGAGAACGGGGCGGGTAAATCCACCCTGATCCGCATCCTCGGTGGCGATCACCGCCCGGATGGTGGCCGGCTCGAGTTGGATGGTGTGCGACTCGAGCTGGCCACCCCCGCCGACGCGCGGTCGGCCGGAATCCGGGTCATCGGCCAGGAACCGGAGATCGTGCCGCATGTTTCCGTCGCCGAGAATGTCTATCTCGGATCGCTGCCGCGACGCTCGGGCCGTCTGCTCGACCGAGCCGCCCTGCGCGAACGGATGCGCGCCGACCTCGCCCGACTCGGCTTCGACCGTGACCTCGATCCGGACACCGTCGGTTCGAAACTGACTGCGGCGCAACGCCAATTGGTGGAGATCATGCGAGCGCTGACCACCGATGCCAAGGTGATCGCCTTCGACGAGCCCACCTCGTCGCTATCGGACCACGAGACCGAATCGCTGTTTGCGCTGATCGGTCGATTGCGCGAGCAGGGCCTCGCGGTGATCTATGTGTCGCATCGGATGCGCGAGATCTTCCGGCTGGCCGATCGGGTCGCGGTGCTGCGCGATGGCGCGCTCGTCGGTGAGCGGGCCACGGCCGAGACCACCGATCGCGAGATCGTGCGGATGATGGTCGGCAGGGATCTGTCGACGCTATTCGCGCGCAAGCACAATACGCCGGGCCGGGTGGTCCTGGACGCGGATGCGGTGACCACCGACGATGTGACGGAGGTGAGTCTGCGGGTGCGCGCCGGTGAGGTGGTCGCGCTGGCCGGGCTGGTCGGCGCGGGTCGCTCGGAACTGGCCGGGGCGCTGGCCGGTGATCTGCCGATCCGCTCCGGCGAGGTGCGAGTGGACGGTAAGAAACTGCGTCTGCGGCAACCGCGAGATGCGGTGCGGGCCGGGATGGGGTACGCGCCGGAGGAGCGCAAGGCGCAAGCGCTGCTGCTGCATCGCGGTGTGCGCGACAATATTTCGCTCGCGATGCTCGACCGCCTACGGCGGCTGCGGTTCGTCCGGGGCGGCGAGGAGCGGCGACTCGCGCGTCAGTACGTCGACTCGCTCAGGGTGCGAACGCCTTCCATCGAGCAGGAGGTGCGCAAGCTCTCCGGTGGCAATCAACAGAAGGTCGTGCTGGCCCGCTGGCTGGCCCGAAAACCAAAGGTGCTCATCCTGGATGAGCCCACCCGTGGCGTCGATGTCGGCGCGAAAATCGAGATCTACCACATCATCGAGGAACTGGCCGAATCCGGCGTCGCGGTACTGGTGATCTCCTCGGAGCTACCCGAAGTGCTCGGCCTGGCCGACCGGATCGTGGTCATGCAACACGGCCGGGTCACCGGCGAACTGGACCGTGAAGAGGCCAGCGAGGAGGCGATTCTCGCGCTGGCCATGGCCGCCGACCTATCGCATACATCGCGAGGAAACCCATGACAGACCAACAACTTTCGATCCCAGCCGCCGTAGCCTCGCCTTCGGTGCTGGCTCGCGGCGCGGCAATGCGTCGGCTGGTGCAGGCAATCGGCACCGGAAATCTCAGTCTGATCGGCGCACTGGTGGTGGTCGTCGCGATCTTCGCCTGGCTCAACGACGGCTATCTGGATCCGGCGAATCTGGCCGGAATCGGTGAAGCGGTAACGGTTTTCGGTCTGCTCGCGGTGGTCCAGACGGTTGTGATCATCTGTGGTGCGCTCGATATTTCGGTCGGCTCGCAGGCCGGTGTCGCGTCGGTGATCAGCGCGATGGCCTTCACCGCGACCGCTGACAACCCCTGGTTGGGCATTCTTGCCGCGATCGGTGTCGGGCTGGTGCTCGGAGCGATCAATGGGTTGATCATCGTCTACGGACGCGTCAATCCGGTGATCGCGACACTGGCCACCCTGGCCGCGTTCAAGGGCGTCGCGCAGTTGATATCCGGTGGTAAGGCACAAGGTTTCGTGCTGGGCGACGATGTGTTCATCTTCATCGCTCGCGGCAAGATCCTGGGTCTGCCGGTGCCGGTGGTCATTCTCGCGGTGGTCGCGATCGGTATGCATGTGCTGCTGAAGTACACCGATATCGGCCGCAATATCTATGCCATCGGCGGGAACGACACGGCCGCAAGGCTTTCCGGGATCAATATCAACAAGTACCTGATCGCGGTATTCGTGCTCGCGGGTGCGGTGGCGGCGATTGCCGGGATCATTCTGACCGCGCGGACCGGTTCCGGGCAGCCGGTCTCGGGTAGTGAAGGGCTCGAGCTGAAGGCGATAACCGCGGCGGCGTTGGGTGGGTGTGCGCTGAAGGGCGGTAAGGGCACGATCGGTGGCACTCTGCTGGCCGTTGTGCTGCTCGGTGCGCTGGACAACGGGCTGAACGTTGTTGGTGTGAATACGTTCTGGCAGAACGTCGCTCAGGGTTCATTGCTGGTGGCGGCGGTTGTTATTCAGCAGCGGCGCAGCGGGGAACGTGCGGTCGGGTTGCCGACCTAGAACCCGTCAGGAGCGAATGATGATCGAACTGAAAGCCGCTCGGTGCTCGCCGAGGCCGGGCAGGTTGTGTGAGGGACCGGTCTGGGATGACCGCACCGATGAGGTGCTGTGGGTGGATATTCCGGCGGGACGCATTCATCGCGCGACACTGCGCGACGGTGACCTCGTGCAGAGGTCCACCGTGGCAGTGGGAAAGCGGGTCAGCGCGGTCGTGCCGTGCGCATCGGGCGGGCTGATCGCGACTGCCGTCGACACCTTCCTGCATATCGCTGACGGCACAATGACCGAAGTAGCGACGCTATCGCTGCCCGATGACGGGGTACGGCGGCGTATGAACGATGCCAAGGCCGACCCGTGCGGGCGACTGTTCGCCGGGACCATGTCCGAGGACGAAATCCCGGGCACCGCAGCGCTTTATCGACTCGATCCCAATGGGGGGCTGAGTACCGTGCGTCAGCAGGTGACGATCTCCAATGGTCTCGGCTGGAGCCCGGACGGTGCCACGGTGTATTACGCGGACAGCCCGACACATCGAGTCGAAGCCTTCGACTACGACTCGGCCACCGGCACTTTCAGCAATGGACGCACCTTCGCGGAGTTTCCGGACGGTCTGCCCGATGGTTTGACTGTGGACGCAAAGGGTTTCGTCTGGGTCGCGGTGTGGGGTGCGGGGCAGGTGCGTTCGTTCGATCCATCGGGTCGGCCGCATGCGGTGATCGATGTCGGCCCGGCGCAGGTCTCCAGTTGCGCCTTCGCCGGACCGAACCTGGATGTTCTCGTAATCACCACGGCCGCGGAGGGTTCCGCTGATCCGGATGCTGGGCGGCTGTTCACCTGTGAGCCGGGCGTGACCGGTCTTGCGACGAATACCTACTCCGATGCGAGGTTGGTGAGTAACCCATGACCGCTGATCGCGTCCTCACCCTGAATCCGCCGGTAATCGCAATCCTGCGCGCTCCGACGGCCGCTCGGTTCGCCGAGGTGACCGCCGTACTGCACGAGTCGGGCATCACGGCGGTGGAGTTCACGCTCAACTCGCCGGGGGCACTGGAGGCACTGCGCGACTGCGCCGGATTTGCCCACGCGGTCGGCGCGGGCACAGTGCTCACGGCGACCGATGCCGCTCGAGCTGTGGACGCGGGTGCGGCATATCTGATCACCCCGACGGTATGCCCCGAGGTCATCGCGGAGGGCCGCCGCATGGGTGTGCCGGTGATCTGCGGCGCGTTCACGCCCACCGAGATCCACGGTGCGTGGCAGGCGGGCGCGACCATGGTGAAGGTCTTTCCTGCCTCGGTCGGCGGTCCCGGCTATGTGAAGGCGATTCGGGGTCCGCTGAAGGAGATCCCGCTGGTGCCGACGGGCGGTATCGGGCTCGCCGATGCCAGGGCGTATCTGGATGCGGGTGCCAGGGCGCTCGGCATGGGCTCGCCGCTCGTCGGTGACGCGTGCACCGGCGGTGATCTGGATGCGTTGCGTGAGCGTGCGTCCGCGGTCCGGAAGGCGTTGCTGTGATTGCTGTTTCGCGGGATCCGAATGCTGAGCACCGCAGCGCGCGAAGGTCACGGCGATGACAGGCGGATTGGTAACTTTGGGCGAAGCACTCGGTGTCGTCGCCGCCACGGAGCCAGGCCCTTTGGCTCCCGGTGCGACAATGCGGATGGATTTCGCGGGCGCGGAAGCGACGGTCGCCATCGGCGTCCGCCGGTTGGGGCACGAGAGCGCATGGGTGGGCAGCATCGGTGCCGATGCGGTCGGCACCATGATGCTCGATCGACTCCGCGCCGAACAGGTCGACATCTCGCGATGCCGAATCGATCCGGAACTGCCGAGCGGGCTGATGTTGCGTGAGCGGCGAACCGCCGACCACATGCGAGTCACCTACTACCGCAAGGATTTAGCAGGATCTCGATTAGCGGCCGCCGATATCGACACTGCCCAGATCGCCGCCGCACGGGTGCTGCATCTCACCGGCATTACCCCGGCACTGAGCCCATCCGCCCGCGACGCCGTCCACACCGCACTCGACGCCGCCGTCGACGCCGGGGTCACCGTCTCTCTCGATATCAACTACCGCCGCGCATTGTGGTCGGAAGCGGATGCGGCCGTGGAAGTTTCGAAGCTGGTGTCCCACGCCGACATCGTCTTCGCGGGTACGGACGAAGCAGCCCTCCTGGTACCGTCCGCGAGCCCCGGCATGATGGCGGAATCCCTCGCCGCACTGGGGCCTTCGCAAGTTGTGATCAAACTCGGATCCGAAGGCGCACTCGCACTGCACAACGACGAGCTGATCCGACAGCCAGCGGTGGATATCCGCAGCGTCGACCCGGTCGGCGCGGGCGATGCGTTCGTCGCGGGCTACCTCGCCGGTGTGCTCGACAACGGCTCCGTGCGACACAGCCTGCAATTGGCCGCCACCTGCGGCGCATTCGCCGTATCCGTACCCGGTGATTGGGCTGGTCTGCCGTTCCGGCACGAACTCGGCCTGCTCATCGGCGCCGACATCAACCGATAGGGAAGAGCATGAGTCGTCTGGCAGACCGGGTCGCGGTCGTCACCGGGGGTGCGTCCGGCATCGGTGCGGCCACCGCCCACCGGCTCGCCGCCGATGGCGCGGCGGTCGTCATCGCGGATATCGCTGAGGCGAGTGGGCGCGAGGTCGCCTCGAAGATCCGTGCGGCCGGTCATCGAGCCGAATTCGTCCGCTGCGATGTGTCTTCGGAGGATTCTTGGATCGAGCTACGCAATAGTGTCAACGAGCTGTTCGGACCGCTGGACTTCCTGTGCAGCAACGCGTCCCGACAGGCCACTATCCCGGCCCACGAATTGACCAGGCAGGCATGGGATGACGGCCTCGCGGTCAACCTGACCCCGCTGTTCCTCGGCCTGCACACCTTCATCGACGATCTGCGCAGCCGCAGCGGCAATGTGGTCGCGGTCTCCAGCGTGCACGCCCACTTCGGGCTTCCCGGTTATCCGGTCTATGCCGCCGCCAAGGGCGGTTTGACCGCCTTGGTCCGGCAGCTGGCCGTGGAGTACGGGCGCGCACGCGTGCGGGTCAATGCCGTGCTGCCCGGCCCGATTCTCACCCCGGTATGGGATGACGTAGACGAGGCAGGTCGGCGGCTGTCCGCCCAGGCCACCGCGCTGGACCGGATGGGCGCACCCGAGGAGGTCGCCGCCGCGGTCGCCTTCCTCGCCTCCGACGACGCATCCTTCATCACCGGTGCCAACCTGGTCGTCGACGGCGGCTGGAGCGTGCGAAAGGAGTCCCGGTGAAGATCACCGCACTCACCACCTACCTGGTCGCCCCGCGCTGGTGCTTCCTGAAGATCGAGACCGACGAGGGCATCACGGGCTGGGGTGAACCGGTCCTCGAAGGCCGCGCTCACACCGTCGCCGCCGCGGTCGACGAACTGGCCGACTACCTTGTCGGCAAGGATCCAATGAGCATCGAAGCGCACTGGCAGATGCTTACCAAGGGCGGCTTCTATCGGGGCGGACCGATCCTGTCGAGTGCGGTCGCGGGCATCGACCAGGCGCTGTGGGATATCACAGGAAAGGCACTGGGCGTACCGGTTTGGCAGTTGCTCGGCGGTGCGGTGCGCGATCGTGTCCGGGTATACAGCTGGATCGGTGGCGATCGTCCCGACGATGTCGCGCGCGCGGCGGTAGAACGAAAAGAACAGGGGTTCACCGCGATCAAGATGAACGGCTCCGCCGAATTGGAGCTGATCGATACGCCGCGCGCGACCCGAGGCATCGTCGATCGCGTCGCGGCGGTGCGTGAGGCAACCGGCGACGATTTCGATATCGCCGTCGATTTCCATGGCCGCCTGTCCATTCCGATGGCGCGGCGTGTGCTACCGCTACTCGAACCGTATCTGCCGTTCTTCGTCGAGGAACCGCTCGTCCCGGAGTGCAGCAGCCAGATCGGCGAGATCACCCGCGCGACAAGCATTCCCATCGCCACCGGCGAACGACTCTACTCGCGTTGGGATTTCAATGTGGTGCTCGATCAGGGCATCGCCGTCGTCCAGCCCGATCTCTCGCACGCGGGTGGCATCTCCGAGGTCCGCCGCATCGCCGCCCTTGCCGAGGCTCGCGATATCGCCCTCGCCCCACACTGCCCCCTCGGCCCTATCGCCCTCGCCGCCAGCCTCCAGGTCGGCTTCGCCACCCCCAACCTGCTCATTCAGGAGCAAAGCCTCGGCATCCACTACAACACCGGCTCGGACTTGCTCGACTACCTCGTCGACCCGACGGTTTTCGCTTACCACGACGGCTATGTCGACCTGCTCCAGGCTCCTGGCCTCGGCATCCAGATCGACGAAGCTGCGGTGACTCGCGCTGCCGAACAGGGCCACCGTTGGCGAAACCCGATCTGGCACCGCAAGGACGGTTCCTTCGCCGAGTGGTGACGCTCCACAGCTGAACCCCTTCATTGCCGCGGCTGCGTGTAATTCGTCCACTGGTACCCATCGAACCACCGCACCAGCCCTGGATTCGCATGGTCCGGATACCACCCCGGTGCCATCGCAGGCGTCGGCGATCCCCCTCCCGACCCGGACTTCACGATCAACACGAT
Source organism: Nocardia sp. NPDC049737 (assembly GCF_040674755.1). Classification (NCBI taxonomy): domain Bacteria; kingdom Bacillati; phylum Actinomycetota; class Actinomycetes; order Mycobacteriales; family Nocardiaceae; genus Nocardia; species Nocardia sp. NPDC049737. The sequence goes on from NZ_JBFANH010000001.1 coordinate 500,380, forward strand.
GACCACCGGCACCGCCACGACCGCAAGCAGAATCAAGATGTGCAGAAAACTGACAGCACCCATGCGGTCAGTATGCAGTACGCCCAACAACCACCTCACACCATGGGAGTTCCATCAACATCCGTTTGGTGCCGGAGCTCCTGCGAACCGGTCCGCGAGATATTCAACCGCATCCTGTTGGTGGACAAGGCCTTCCAATATATGGTCGAGCCAACCGTCGCGGATGATCTGTACGCTCGCCCCGCCTGCGCACCACTGACGCGTCATATCGTCGGCTTGACTCACCGGCACGATTTCGTCGAGAACGCCGTGAAAGCTGTAGATCGGTACACGTGGCACGAATCGGCCGAGTGTATTGCGCGCCAGGACATCAGCGACGCGTGGATCACCGAGGAGGTCCGGCACGGCCGCCAAGCTGGGTAGGCTGGTGAAGGCGAGACTGGTCAACGATTGCTCGGTGCACATCTGCCGAATCTTTGCGAACACCTGCGTGCCTTGGGTATTGAGCAAAGACGCGATACCGACCTCGGGATACTCGACATCTATACCCGCCAGCGTTGCGATCACCAGCGGGCTGGCCGGGCCCGTACCGTTGAATCGGCTGAGCAGCATCAGGTCCGAGGGTATGCCGCCCAGGGTTGCCCCGACGAGGGGAAGTTCGGGTGCGTAGGACGGCTGCAACTGGGCCGCCCACCCCGAGATGGCCGCACCACCGGAATACCCGGTCAGTCCCCAGGGAGTTGCCGCTGTCAGACCTCCGGGCTCGAATTGTCTGGCCGCCCGAATGCCATCGAGCACGATGTGACCGCCGGAGAAACCCGCCGAGAATGCCGACCTCGGTCCCTCGTGGTCCGGCACCGCGACCGCCCACCCACGGCGCAATAACGCGACGGGAATCGAGGTTTCGTTGGCCTGCAAACCGATACCGGAGCCGCTGTGCATAGTGCGTGAGGGCGCGCATTGCTCGGATACCGCGTCCTCGGCGAATTGGACCGAGACCGCAGGTCTCGGATCCGGACCCGGCCATGGCGTTGTGGGTACGAGAAGGGTGGTGACCCCCAGTATCGGCTGGTCGTGAGAGTCGTTGCTGCGGAAGGAGATCTGCCATGTCTGGGTGTCCGCCGGTAAGTCGGGAATGGCGAGTTCTACCGGCCTGGCTGCCACGATTGCGCCTGGTGTGAATGCCGACAGCGACGCGGGCGCTTGGTAGAACGAGTCCTGCTGCGGACCAGTCGATTCGGATGTGGCTGGTTCCGCATGCACCGTTGGCGAGCCCGCGAGTGCGCAGATGGCCCCGACGATGAGCACCAGAAATCGCATGACACACCTTCTCTGGGGGAATTAGTGCCAGCAAGGTAGTACGCGACTCGCGCGACTGCGCTAGTGCTTCCACTGACCGGGATTCACTTCTTCCTCGCACGGTAGGCGGCGACAGCGTTGCGATTTCCGCAGGCTGTGCTGCAGTAGCGGCGCGATCTATTGCGTGACAGGTCGAGAACGAGGCCTTCGCAGCCCTCGTCGGCGCAGAGGGATAGCCGGCTCAGCTCGTCGGAGCGGACCAGATCGATCATTGCCATTGCGGTCTCGACGGCGATGCGAACCGGGAGCGGAGCCTGCGCGGGCACCGCGTGGATGTGGTAATCGACATCGCCGTGCCGAACCAACTGTGGCAGGGCACGATGCTTTGCCAGCGTCTCGTTGATCAGCCGCACCGTCGTGTCGCGATCACTGGTCAGCATGTGACGTAGCGGCGTGCGCAAGGCGCGCACCGCGGCGAGCTCGGCGGCGTCGCCGGCGTGCACGCCGGTGTAGACGTGTTTGTCGAAAAACTCGTCGAGCTGGGCGATCTCGGTCAACGTATCCGGCTCCTCCGCGGAATTCACCAGCTCCACCGCCGCAACCAACGCCGCCTCAGTGTCATGGGCAAAGGCCATGTTGACATATTACCTGGCCGACCTTAGCGTCATTAGTCATGGTTGCGATGACTCATGACAGCACTGCGCAGCGGCTGCGGACCGGACTGCTTTGCGCGGTGGTGTCCGCGTCCTCGTTCGGGCTATCGGGATCACTGGCTCGCGGCTTGATGAATGCGGGCTGGAGCTCCGCGTCCGTGGTGGCGGTCCGGGTGCTGGTTGCCGCGGCGGTTCTGGTTCCGATCGCACTGGTGCAGTTGCACGGTGACTGGGATCTGTTGCGCCGCAACGCATCCTTGATCACCGCGTATGGACTGCTCGCCGTGGCCGGTACCCAACTCGCCTACTTCAACGCCGTAGCCCATATGCAAGTCGGCGTGGCGCTGCTCATCGAATACACCGCGCCGGTGGCCGTGGTTGGCTGGCTATGGCTGCGTAATAGCCAACGTCCGAGCGCCGCAACGGTTCTCGGCGCAGTACTCGGGATGGCCGGTCTGATCCTGGTCATCGACCTGCGCTCCGGCCTGGCCGCCAGCGGCATCGGCATCGCATGGGCCCTCGCTGCCATGATCGGCGCCGCCGCCTACTTCCTGCTCTCCGCCCACGGCGACGGCACCCTGCCGGGCACGGTACTCGCCGCCGGTGGTCTCCTCCTCGGCGGACTCGCCCTCCTCGCGGCAGGCGCGATCGGCATCGTCCCCCTCGACGCCACCACCAATCCCGTTGTCTTCCAATACTTCACCGTCTCGTGGTGGCTCCCCGTCCTCGCGCTCGGCACGATAACCGCCGCCCTCGCCTACGTCTCCGGCATCGCCGCCACCCGCCTCCTGGGCTCCCGCCTCGCCTCCTTCGTAGCCCTCTTCGAAGTCCTGGCCGCCCTCGCTTTCGCCTGGGTCCTCCTCGGCGAATCCCCCCGCCCCCTCCAACTCCTCGGCGGCACCCTGATCCTCATAGGAGTAATCACCGTCCGCCAAGGCGAAACCACCCTCGCGCCGGAGACCTCGAGCCGAAAGCTTCATCTGGAGGGGTGACGCGGCGCATTCGGGCGATGCGGCACACAGGCAATTACTCGATGCGATACCGGAACTCGGACTCGCCACCCCGGCAGCGGACCTGACATGGCGACCGGGCCCATTCACCGCGCATTGACCGCGCTTCCCGTGACATTCCCCAAGTCACCGCCGTGGACCATCTGACAGCGCCTCAGCCGCAGCAGCCGCAATGGCGCCCGCAACGCCACTGAGCGCAGGCGAATCGACCTTCCACTGCTGCCAATAGAGCGGCACATCGATATACGAATCCCCATCGATCGGCACGAGGTCCCGACCACTTCGAGTCTGCAGATCGGGCAACATCCCCCACCCCAGCCCGATCCGAATCGCCTCCGCGAATCCGGCCGACGACGGCACATAATGCCGCGGCGGATCCACCGGCTGTCCACATCGCCGCCGTAGATGCCGATCCTGCAGATCATCCTTGCGATCGAAAAGTACAACGGGTGCAACGGAATATGCCTCGGCGGTCGGCCCATCCGCGAACCAGGTCCGCGCGAACCGCGGATTCGCCATGGGCCGATACCGCATGGCACCAAGCCGCTTTACTCGACATCCCTGCACTGCCGACGAGGTGGCGGTGATCGCCGCCATCACCGTCCCGTCGCGCAGCAATCGAGTCGTATGTTCCTCATCCTCGCGATGTATCTCGAAACACACACCGGCGGGCGCCTGCCGCAATGCGGGCATCACCCACGTTTCCAGCGAGTCGGCATTGACCGCGATCGGCACCCGGATCGGGCGACCCGCCGGCCGATCGACATCGCCGAGTTCGCGTGCGGCATCCCCGGCGAGCAGCTCGATCTGTCGCGCCAAACGCAGCACCGCGAGCCCGGATTCGGTGGGCCGCACCGGTTTTGTGCGTTGCAGCAGGATGCGACCTGCGGCATCCTCGAGCGCCTTGATGCGTTGACTGACCGCCGACGGCGTCACGCGCAGACTGCGCGCGGCGGCGTCGAAGGTGCCCTCGGTGACGGCCGCGTTGAGCGCGCGGAGCTGATCGAACTGCAGGTCCATTAAGAAATCCTAAAGGTACTTCAGAATCTTTAGCTGGTCTGGTCAGGTCTTCGAACCTAGCGTCGATACATGTGACGGCATCATCGGCGGCCCTGGCGGCCATCTCGGGACTCGGCTTCGGACTCTCCTTGATCGTGGCGATCGGCGCGCAGAACGCCTACGTTTTGCGCCAAGGTCTGCGCGGCCAGCATGTGCTCGCGGTGGTCGCGGTCTGCACCGTGTCCGACATCGTGCTGATCGCGGCGGGAGTCGGGGGGTTGGGTGTCGTAGTCGAATCCGCCCCCGTCTTGCTGACGGTGATCCGCTACGCCGGAGCCGCTTTTCTACTCGGCTACGGCATTCTCGCCGCCCGCCGCGCCGTCGCGGCATCGAGTCTGACCGCCGACTCCACCGGCGCCACCGTCGCACTCGGCGCGACCATCCTCACCTGCCTGGCCCTGACCTGGCTCAACCCGCACGTCTACCTGGACACGGTGCTGCTGCTCGGCTCCTTCGCCAATACCTACACCAGCCCGGACCGCTGGTTCCTCGGCGCGGGCGCGATGGTCGCCAGCATTATCTGGTTCACCTCGCTCGGCTATGGCGCCCGCAAACTCGCCCCGCTATTCGCCCGTCCGATCGCTTGGCGCGTACTCGATTCGGTGATCGCGGTCCTGATGTTCGGTCTTGCGCTGGGCTTATTACTCACCGGCTAAGCTGGCAGAACCTGCAACGCTGGGGGATCGGATCGCGATCAGTACGTGGTGGGGGTCGCCGCCCCGGCGGGAGAGGTGGGCAGGCTGTGAGTTATCCGTACGGCTATGGGGAGCCGCCGCGGCAGGATCCGGCGCCGTGGGGACAGCCGGTGGGCTATCCGGCGCAGCAGGGCTGGGGGCAGACCGGCTATCCGATGGGGTATCCCAGCGCGCCGCCGCCGAGCCCGCCGCCCAAATCGAAGACCGGTGTGATCGTCGCGGTGGTGCTCGGGCTGGTCGCCGTGCTCGGCGTCGGACTGGTCGTTATCGCCGCGCGCGACAAGGACCAACCGCAGGCGTCGAATGCGACGGCCACTGTGGTCCCGGCCACGAGCGCGCCGCGCGCGACCACCCCGCGAACGACCGCGACAACGCCGCCCCCTGGCCAACCGTCCTCGGGCAAGCTCACCTACGCCGACTTCGCCGGGGACTGGAATTTCAAATTCGACAGCGTGGAATTGCACGCCGACTGGGTTGAGGGCCGCGATCACGCCAACTGCCGCGATTTCGAGGTGAACGGCAAGCTCACCGGCTTGGGCTGCCAGTACGCCGCCGAAATGGTGTACCGGGCCGAGGGCGGCGGGCTGAAGATCACCCAATTCGTCCTCGCGATGTCGACCCAGGGCCAGGCCACGGCCGCGCTCGGCAAGTTCACCGATGAGGACCTGCACCTGCGACCGGGCACCTACATCGACAATTTCGTCACCGGCAAATGGCGCGACGGGACCGAAAAGGAATTCGTCGTGGTCACCGTGGTCACCGCCAATGCGGCTGTCGCCGCGGACACGGTCAAAAAGTATCTGCAATATCGGCACGCGGATACGCTCGGCGCGCTGGCGTTCCGATAGCTGTGCCGATGAACCGGCTGCAAGGCTGTGGCAGTGTCGGTGCCATGCGATGGCGAAGCTGGAAGACGACCGCCGCGATCTGCGCGTGGGGCATGTTGCTCGGTGGATGCGCGCACGACGCATCCGGTTCAGCGGCGCGCACCACGACGCCGCAGATAAGCGACGAACCGACGACGAACCCGCCGAGCTTCATCGCCGATGACCGCGTCGTCGTCATCGACCCGGGACATAATGGCGGCAATGCCGCCCAGCCTGGCGAGATCAACCGTCAGGTGCCGGACGGTCGCGGAAAAACCAAGGCGTGCAACACCACCGGCACATCCGCCACCGACGGCTATACCGAGCACGAATTCACCTGGGATGTCGCCATCCGTGTCCGGGATACCTTGGCCGCCCGCGGAATTCGCGTCGTGCTGACCCGCGACGACGATGCCGGTGTCGGCCCCTGTGTCGACGAACGCGCCGCGATCGGAAACCGCAGTGGTGCGGCGGCTGTCGTCTCGATCCATGCCGACGGCGCTGTCGCGGGCGCGCACGGCTTCCACGTCGCGTACTCGTCGCCGCCACTGAATCCGGCACAGGGTGAGCCGTCGCAGCGACTGGCAACGACGTTGCGCGACATCATGATCGGGTCCGGCTTCGTCCCGTCGACCTATGTCGGCTCCGATGGCATGAATCCGCGCGCGGATCTGGCGGGGCTCAACCTCTCCGAACGTCCGGTCGCGCTCGTGGAATGTGGAAATATGCGCGATCCGGGTGATGCGGCGCTGATCGAATCGCCCGATGGGCGGGCGAGGTATGCCGGCGCCATCGCCAATGCGATCTCGGCGTATCTCGGATAGGCCCGTGCTGGTGATCGGGATCACTACTTGTTCGCTATGTACCCCTATCGTCATTGAGTTAACGACGTTACGCTAACGCTGTTACGTGAGATGCAGTCGAACAGGGGAGCCGCTCATGCTCGTACGGATCGCACATCTGTCCACCAGACATCCGCGCACAATCCTGCTCGCCGCCGCCCTATTGGCCATACTTTGCGGCGTATTCGGCGCCTCGGCGACCTCGCATATGAAGACCGCCGGTTTCACCCCGGGCGACGCCGAGTCGTCGCGGGTCGCCAAGCTGGTCGCGGATAACTTCGGCGGCGCGGAACCCAACCTCATCCTGCTGGTTCGCGATGATGCCGGTGCGGACAGTCCGGCCGCGAAGGCGGCGGGCGCGAAGTTGATCGACACCTTGCGTTCGCGCGGCGATGTGATCGGCGTCCAGTCCTATTGGAACGCTCCGCAGTCCCTGTCGTCCGCATTGCGCAGCAAGGACGGTAAGAGCGCGCTGGTGCTCGGTTACATCACCGGCGAGGAGTCCGTGGCCCAGAAGGCCGCCGGTGCGATCGCCGCAGAGGTCACCGGCACCAATGACGGCGTCAGCATCTATCAGGGCGGCCTCAGCTCCATCTACCACGACTCCAACGAGCAGATCACCCACGATCTCGCGGTCGCCGAGAGTGTGGCCATCCCGCTGTCGTTCATCGTGTTGATCCTGGTGTTCGGCAGCCTGGTCGCGGCCTTCCTGCCGCTGGCCGTCGGCATCTTCGCGATCTTGACCACCCTGGCCATCCTGCGCACCCTCACGGTTTTCACCGATGTGTCGATCTACGCGCTGAATTTGACCACGGCACTGGGTCTTGCGCTCGCGATCGACTACAGCTTGTTCATTGTCAGCCGCTATCGCGAGGAACTCGGCAATGGACTCGATATCGAGGCGGCAGTGGTGCGGGCGGTACAGACCGCGGGACGCACCGTGCTGTATTCGGCGCTGACCGTCGCGCTGTCGGTGGCCGCGCTGGGCGTCTTCAACCTGTACTTCCTGAAATCCTTTGCCTACGCCGGCGTTGCGGTGGTCGCCGCGGCCGCCGCCGCATCGATCCTGGTCCTGCCCGCGGTGCTGATGTTGCTCGGACATCGGGTTAATGCATTGGATCTGCGAAAGCCGTTGGGCCGCTTGCTCGGCCGTGACCTGCATGCTGCGCGCGCACCCGAGCAGACCTTCTGGTATCGCACGGTGCAGTGGGTGATGCGCCATGCCGCACCGGTCGCCATCGCGATCGTCGTGCTGATGCTGGCGATCGGGTCCCCGTTCCTCGGCGTGAAATTCGGCTATCCGGACGATCGAGTGCTCAACGCGGGCACCTCCGCCACCAGCCGCACGGTCGGCGACGCACTGCGCTCGGACTTCCAGTCCAATGCCGCGAACAATGTCACCGTGGTGCTCGACGACTACCACGGAAATCCGTCCGCCATCGGCGATTACGCCGCCACACTGTCGAAGGCGGATGGCGTGTCCGGAGTGCTCTCGGGTGTCGGTCTGTACACCGGCGGACTGAAGGTGGCGGCCGGATCGCCGCAGATGACGAATGACACCGGCGCATTCCTCACTGTGGCAACGACGGTCGATCCCTTCACCGCCGCGGGCAAGTCGCAACTGGAGCGGCTTCGTGACGTCCCGAGCCCGGGACCGGCGCTCTTCGGGGGCAGTGCGGCGATAAACCGCGACTCCCTCGAAGCACTGGGTGCGCGACTGCCACTGGCCGGCGCGCTGATCGTGCTCGCCACCTTCGTGGTGCTGTTCCTGTTCACCGGAAGTGTGTTGCTGCCGCTGAAAGCCCTTGCCCTCAATACGCTTTCGTTGACCGCAGCGTTCGGTGCGATGGTCTGGATCTTCCAGGATGGGCACTTGTCCAGCGTTTTCGGCAATGACGCGACCGGTTATCTGGTCCCGACCATGCCGATCCTGATGTTCTGTCTCGCCTTCGGAATGTCCATGGACTACGAGGTATTCCTGCTTTCGCGCATCCGCGAGGAGTGGGTGGCCTCGGGACGCACCGCCGCGGACAACACTCGCGCGGTCGCGCTGGGTGTCGCGCGCACCGGCCGGATTTTCACCGCGGCCGCGCTATTGATGGCCATCGTGATGGCCGCCATGGTCACCTCGAAGGTATCGTTCATCCAGATGACGGGCCTGGGGCTGACTTTGACGGTGCTCGCGGACGCCACGCTGATCCGCGGCCTGCTCGCGCCCGCACTCATGCGGTTGCTCGGCACCGCGAACTGGTGGGCGCCCGCGCCACTCGCCCGGCTGCATGCCAAGATCGGCTTGAGCGAGGGCGAAACCGCAACGGGTACATCCGAATCAGATAATCATCTACTAGCCGGACGTACATGAATTTTACCCGCAGGCAGCGTTCGGCACGTGGCTCCGGTGCGGAGCTACGCGCCGAAATCCTCGATGCCACAAAGAAACTGCTGGCTGACGCAGGTCACGTCGACGCGGTTTCCATTCGGGAAATCGCCAAGATCGTCGGCGTCACCGCGCCGTCGATCTACCGCCATTTCGCGGATAAGGATCAGCTGATCGAATCCGTGGTGGCCCAGGTATTCGAAGATCTGGACGCGGTAATGCTGGCCGCATCCGATCCGAATGAGTCGCCGATGGAGCGTCTGCGTCAGCAGGGCCAGGCGTATGTCCGGTTCGCCAGGGAGCATCCGGAGCAGTACCGCCTGGCCATGACGCCTGGTGAGACGGCGGGCGCGGTCGACCAGGTGCTGACCAGCAGTGCCTTTGCCCATCTCGCGGCGACCGTCACCGAGTGCATGAACCTCGGCGTGGTCACGCCGGGTGACCCGGTGCCGGTCGTCTTGGAGCTGTGGTCGAGCGCGCACGGCATCGCCTCCCTGCTGATCGCGAAACCCTATCTGCCGTGGGGAGATGTGGAGGCGTTCACCGATCGCGTACTGCGCGCGATCTGCGTCGGACGCGTTGTCATCGATAACGTGCTCGGCGAAGATGTGTCCCCCGACGCCGTCGCCCAGTGGGCGGTGGCGAACCGGCGTCAGAGCTGACGTCCGGCTCTGATCAGCACCGCGCGGCGAATATGCTTCATCTTGTCGATTCGGGGGATAAGGCAACCATCCGAGCGAACTGCCGCGAAGCAGAAGGAGTCGCCCGCGGTACCGCCCATCATGTCGGTAGCTTGTCGCGGATGTTCTGGACGTGCCGCGAGTATAGCGGCCAGCGCATCGCGACCACATCGAGGATTGTCCCGATGCGCGCCGCGTCCTCCAACAACGTCGGTGGTACAGGCGGGCGCAACAGATATTCGATGTCGGTGAGTAAGCGGGACGAGTCCTCTTCATCCATATGAGCTGCCTCGCGGGTGATCTCCGCTAGCTGTGATTGATCGCCCATCCGATAGGCGGCGATTCGAACCTGCGGTCCGATCTCCTCATCCCGGCCGAATTCCTCTGCCAGAGCGGACATTTCGGCACGCGATAGGTCACCCGTCCGGCCCAGAGAGTCGATTGCATACCGCCGCACCGCCCCATACTCGTCAATATCGCGCACGCACTTGACCAGAGCAGCGGTTCCGTGCCCTGGATAGCTGCCCAACGCTTCGGCCAGGGAAGCGCGCACCAGCCACGACGGGTCCGCGCGCAGCAGATCCACGAGGACGTCGACTGCGGGACTGAACCGAACGAGGCCGAGCGACTCTGCCGCTTCGTTGCGAACCATCTCGTCTGAGTCCGACAGCATCCGCAACAACACTGGCCCGACAACTGAAACCTGCGCCACCCCCAGAAATCCGATCGCGCGCGCCGCTTCACTTCGAACGGCGACATCACCCGATTCGACGAGCGGCAGGATGTCTGCGACGGCCCGATCGTCGCCGAGCTTGATCAATTCGATCATCGCACGGACCTGCTGACCAGGATCGCCCGATGTCAGCGCTGAATTGAGCTGGGAAGCTCCGTCCATTTTGTCCTCACATCCTTCGATCGCCATCGACATGTACAACTTGACCCAGGCCACTGCGATCCACTATCGCCCACCGCCGCCACTAGACTGTCGGCACTCGTGTTGCTTCTGCGTTTTCTTGATTCTCTGTCGCCTCTTGGCATCGTTTTCTGCCTCGTCCCACAGCTTCGCCAGGGCCTCGCACGCTCCGCTGGCCGCGCCGGATTCTATTAGCGCCCGCATTTCGTTTTCGATGCCTGTGTCGGCCACCCTCTGTTTTCCGCCCTTCGCCATTTCGGCGACGAAGACTCCCGCAACGCTCACCGCAGTAAGCGAGGCTATCTCGTCCAACGATGTTTGAATATTGAGAGGATGAACAGAGTTCACGGCTGCGGCGATTCCCACGCCGACCTCGAGGGTCTGGAACAATCTACATATGTTCCACAGGTTGCGAATCCGTGTCGCAGCGGTGGCAACCGCGGCTGTTCCGGCGGCTGTTCCGGCGGCGGCCTCGGCTTCGGCGGGGCCCAGGGTTGCCAGACCAGCTGTCAGAATCTCGGTCAAGGCAACTGCTGCCACAGTGCCGACCGCAATCCAGAACAACTCCTTCATCAAACTGTTGACGTGACTGTCCAGATCCGACCTGAATGCCACCAGATTCGTATGATGATCTCCGACTGCTCCGGACAGGGACATCGATACCGACGCGATAGCGGCTGCGCCGTTGGCCAAGGTGGTGAGGTGTGCCTCGACGTCGGCAATATCCGGCGCCTCGGTTTTGGCTGAGTGGATAGCGGCGATGATCGCCTTGATATCTGCCTGTGCGTTCTTGATGGCCGATGATTCAGCGAACTTCTTCCAGGCTTCCCCAGCGGACTTCACACGATCTGTGTCGCCGTTCGGGACCGTGTATCCGATCTGGTCCAACAGGCCGGGCACACTTGTGTCAAGCCCTTTGGCTGTACCGCCAAAAGCTGACGGTGCTGGGGTGATGTCGTTCTGGAACACCACACCTTGCGGAACGTGAAACGGTGGAGTCGGTGCGGCGCCCTTCGATGGATCCGGATTCGCCTTCCAATTCGAATACACCCAATTGTTGCCAGCGGTATTCAGAATATTGGAGAAATTCGCGAGAGCGTTCGACATCGAGGCGCAGGTACTTAGGAGATCTGTTGCGTTGTCGTCGTATTCGGCGGCCCACTTGGCCGCCTTGTCGTAGCTACCCGCCATCTGGCCGGAATCCTGCAGCGAGTTCCACAGCGTCGACAGCGCGGTCAGGATCTCGCTGTTTATTGTCCCGCACTTGGCGGCGGCGTCGTAATATGTCTGCGGATCGACATTGATAGCCACCTACGCTCCGCTCCGCATCATCTTGGAATTTACTTCCGCCGCTTCGGAATACGCTTCGTGTGCCGCCTTTGCTGCATCAGTCATGTCGCGGATTCCTTCCGCGAACTCCCGCGCACCCGTGATCCACTGCTGATGAGCTTCCGAATACGCTTGCGCGGCGATACCTTCCCATCCGGTGCCGCGCAGGGTCGCGATCCGTTGGTCGATTTCATCGAGGTGGTCGACGATAAATGCGGCCAAACCGGACAGTCGAGCAATGATCTGCTCGAGTTCGTCGAGCTCTACGGCGAAAGGATTGGTCATGATTGGGATGGCAGATCGAGGCTGGACGTGGATAAGGCCCCTGCGTTCGATTCGTCACGATGCTGGTAGGTTTCGGCTGTGACACCGAGCTTCTCTGCCAGCCCGGTAAGAGCGGAGATTATCTGTCTGCCGCCGTCGCTGACTTCGTTCCACCCCGTATTGAAGCCGGTGGCCGCGTCGCCGGTCCAACTGCTCGTCGTGAGAGATTCGACCTCGCGGGCAGCCGAGTCGAGCGCCGACCCGAGAGTGTCGGCGATACCGAACACATAGGCACCGATGTCACGGACTTGATCAGGAACGACCGACAACGCCTGGCTAGAACCAGGCGTCCCCCCTGGTGTACTCATAGCACCGAACTCTACCAGCCGAACTCTTCTGCGTAGCCATCCAAATTCGCCATGGGGGTTACTCGTTGGACTCATGCTCACTCTGATGGCAGACGGCCACGTCACGACTTCCTAGGTTCGTCGGGGCCGTCTTGATGTGTTCTTGCCAGGGCTCAAGCAGTGAGGCTGAACTGCAGTGAGGCTGAACTGTCCATCCGTGGTGCCATCCGTAAGGCATCCCATTCACCTCGCGTGCAGGTCACCGCTAGCACCGCTGCCGACGTCCCCGGGCAATGATAATCGGCGGTGAGACACCAATGGGCGCATGGCAAATGGTGCACGGCGCGCCGGTCCCGCCGAACCATTCACCCCCGCCGATGCCCATCTCACGATGCAACTGCACCGCGATCACGACTGTGAGCGCAAGCATCCGGCTTTCGATGCGCTGGCGGCCGCCGTGTGGAATCGGCGCCGATTCCACACGGCGACAACAACTCTGGAGAGTACATTGATGAACCAACGCGGCTAAGGTTGCGTGATCCGCTGATCCGAGTGCAGCTGTGCAATCGAGCGACCTCGGCGATCACCTGCTGCCCGGCGCTGGAGCCGGATCGCGGTCTCCGATTCTGATGTTATCGGTGCTGGGAGTTTCCGAGCTGACGGTGCCGCTGCGCTCAAGGCTGCGAAGGCGAGAGTGGCGGCTACTGTGCGCACCGCATGCGAGAGCTGCCAATGGTCACGGATGTTCGCCCAGTCGTCGGGTGGTGTGGTGACGATCCAGTCGCGTTGGTCGGCATTGATCGGCAGGTTGACGATAATCGTCAGGATCAACACGCCCGCGAGCAGGGCGAACGCGGTGATCGGGAGCCAACGGGTCGAGCCTCGGTCGCGGAGACGAATCGCGATGATGAGGGCCGTGGCGATCAGAGCGGGTAGCAGGGTGACGGTGGCGAGGACGTCGAGCCATTCCAGTTCGATCTGCCGGACCTGGGTATAGACGGCGGCGCTGGCATCACGCATAGATAGTTCGAGGACGAGGACGGCGATCAGGAATCCGGCGAAGATACCGCTGAATATCTGGGCCGCAAAATGGGCGATTGTGCGCATGGCTGGCACTCAATTCTGGAAGGCGGCAGCGTTATCGGCGGCCCAGTCGGCGAAAGTTCTTGTGCGGCCGAGGATTTTCTCGACATCGTTGGTGACGGGTGCGGGCTGGCCGACGCCGTCGGCGTAGCGGGCCAGCAAGGAGTCGACGAAATCCTCCGGAAAGCCGCGCGCCACCATGCCCTGCCGCACCACGGAGGCGGGGACTTCTTCGTAGCGCAACGGCCTGCCGATGACCTCTCCGATGATCCGAACCATATCCGCATGGGTAAGTGATTGGGGTCCGGTCAATTCCACTCGTTGCCCCAGCAGATCGTCGGTCAGGAAGGCATGCGCCGCGACCGCCGCGATATCGCCTTCGTGTAGCGGACTCTCGGCGAATCCGGCGTAGGGTCCGCGCACCACATCACCCGCGCGAATCTGAGCATTCCAGCCGCTCTGCACGACATTGTTCGCAAAGCTGCTGGCGCGCAGACTCACCCACTCCATACCGCTGTCGACCACCGCCTGCTCGGCCTCCCTGTTCCGATCGCCGCGGAAGCGGGACGGCTGTGCGTCGAGCGGGTCGTCGATATTGATGGCCGAGAGGGCGACAAGCCGGCGCACGCCACACTTAGCAGCCAGTTCCGCGAACTCGAAGGCCGCGTCGCCGACGGCGCGTGGATGCAGGAATGCCGCGGACGCACCGCCGAGAGCATCGGCAAGCGTGTCCGGCCAGGCGGGATCCCCGGCCACCACCTCGACACCCGCGGGCAGCGTGGCATTTTCGGGCGACCGGGTGATAGCTCGTACTCGAACCCCCTGCGCGGCAATCAGTTCGACGAGCGGACGGCCGACTGCTCCGGTGGCCCCGGTGACAACGATCATGACATTCCCATCTCTTTGAGAATCGTATCATACGAATCTCATATTAGATTATCGCGCGAGTCCTGAGATATGACTTCCGTAACATCGAAATGTTGGCAACAAGCCGTTCAACGCGGCAGCGGACACCGCCACACGCAAGAGCATCGCCGCTGCGGTCGGCGGCAGAGGCGTGCTCGCCGGGTCCTACCGCTTGTTCGTGTGCCGTTTAGTTGCCCCGGGACCTGCGGGAAGGGTTATGGGGTTCGTATGGCGTTGTGTGCCTGCACTATTGGTGGCGGCGCTGTGGGAGTTGCGCAGGAGTAGTCTGGCCTGCCGCGTGCGGCTGGGCCGATTCCGAAGAGTGCGGCGCCAAAACGTTCGGGGTCACGGTGTCTACCGATGATCGGTAGACGCTGGCTGAACCATCGCAAGCAGGAGATGGGGGAGGGTCTAGGGGTAAGGAGCGCGGCCGATCCGCGCTGAAGCGTGACTTCGGCTACGCGGTGTTCGCTACTCGCATGCCACTGAATCTGTTGTGCGGGAGGGTCTTCCGCCAACAACACGGCCCCGCGTCGATGTCATGGTTTCGTCGTGCGGGGCCGCTTTGTGGTGTTCGGTTTTGCCCGGCTCAGGCAGGGAGGTTGAACTCACCGTCGGTGACGCCAGCTGTGAAGGCATCCCATTCGCCGGGCGTGAAGATCAGCGCCGGGCCGGTCGGGTTCTTCGAGTCGCGAACGCCGACGCTGCCCTCGTCGAGCCACGCGACCTCGACGCATTCGGTTTGACCGCTGCTGTGGCTGCTCTTGAACCAGTTCGCCCTGGACAGGTCGGTATTCACGCTGCATAACTCCTTGCTGCCCGCCTGAGCAGGTCACGCGATCTCGTTTCATCCAGGCATGCACTCCGGATGGCTGTAGCGAGCTCAGCATAACGCTGTACATCGTCGACATTCTCGAGGTAAAGGTCAGCCTTACCGGCACCTTCGAAATAGACCAGCGGTGGCTCCACGGTCTGGCCTTTGGTATCGGTGCCGAAGTCGAGGATCATGAACGGGCCGTGCAACAGTCCCTGCATGCACCCGCTCGTGAACGGGTGGATCCGAATTGAGACGTTCGGCAGTTTGCCGATT
This sequence comes from Nocardia sp. NPDC049737, assembly GCF_040674755.1. Lineage (NCBI taxonomy): Bacteria > Bacillati > Actinomycetota > Actinomycetes > Mycobacteriales > Nocardiaceae > Nocardia > Nocardia sp. NPDC049737. Next base: position 515,793 of record NZ_JBFANH010000001.1, read on the forward strand.
TCGGCTAGGTGTCGCAGCTGAGCGGCCATGATGCGAGGGTTGCCGACGACGCGGTGTAGAGCTGATTCGTGAAGTAACAGTTCGAGTTTCACTGGGTCGGACTTGCGGGTGAGGATGGCCTGCCGTTTCAGTCGCAGCTCTACGCGGCGGTCGATATCTTCCGGGCTGCTGTCGCGGTAGAAAGAGCTGATCAGCGCACGCGCGTAGTCGGCTGTCTGTAACAGCCCCGGGACGATCTCATGGTAGGCAATCAGCTGGCGCGCAGCGGCTTCGAGCCCGAGGTACATGTTGAATGTGGAATCGGTGTAGAGGCCGTCGAACGCCGTGTGCCAACTCTTTACCTGCGCCTGCTCAGCGAGTTTGAGCACGCGGCTGGTTTCGCCCTGTGGGACCCCGTACGTTTCGCACAGAGCTCGGATCTCGCGAACCTTGACCTTCGCCACTTGCGCGGTTTCGATGCGGTGTAGCCCGCTCTTGCTCAGCTCGGCCAGCCTCGCGGCCTTGTCGATGGATAGCCCTTGCCCCTCGCGGGTTTCGCGAAGGAAGCGTCCAAGCTGTCGCCGGGGCAGGGTCGAAGGATTATCTTCGCTGGTCAAAGTTCTTGCACCTCCTGCAGATCTGGGACGTTCGTGACTCGAATGTGGCACGCATTGTCGGTCTGATTCGGGATACGTCCTGGGGATTTGGGACGACTATGTTTGGGAGTCCCAGATAGCTCCTCTGAGCATAGCGTTCGTGGTGTGCTTGGCCCCGACGTTCGGATGACACCGCAGGTTGGCGCCCCGAGAACAGCGCCAATCCGCCGCAACCACAACAACTTCAGCTGTCCGCCTCGCGGCTCGAAGTTCCCGCGAGCGAATACCGCGATCGTTGTCGCCGGACGCCCGACACCCAGCCCACCGACCAGGTTCCGGGGGAGCCATGACACATACGCAAACCGCCAGCAGCGCCAAGCCGAAGGCCATCGGGTTCGTCCGCGATGACGTGTCCGGTCCGGATGCGCCACGCCACGCCATCGATATACAGCGGCATGCGAACACGCGCGGCTATCAGTACGTCTACACCGTTAGACCACCGGACGATATCGACGATCCGATCGGATATGCACTCGCGATGGCGGCCGGTCTCGAGGTCGAGGTGATCGTTGTCTTCGACCTCGAGCATGTCGGCTGTCGGCCCGCATCGGTCTGTGACGCGGGTTTCGATCTGGAAACCGTATGCCCGCAAGGTATCTGGATGCGCTCCAGGCCCGGCGTCGAACCGGGTGCGGCGTGATGACCGACGACACGATCCTCACCCCGCCCACCATCTGTGGCCGCGCTGAGGTGCAGTTGGCGCACCAGCAGATGCGGCGACACCGCGCGTGCCGGATCGAGCGTTGCGCGTGGAAGTGGGCGGCCTACTACACACTCGTGCGGCATGGCCGGATCGCGCCGCAGGCGTTGAGCCCGCGCGAGCGCGCCCACCGGCGCGGCATCGATTTCCCGGCCGAGACCATCGAGCGCTGCCTGCCCATCGGTACGCCCGGACTCCAGATGTTCCAGCAGGTCCTCGACGGGCTCACACAGCTAGCGCTACCGCCGACTCATCCGCGCGAGGATCGTGGGCGGTGAACAACCATGGGCGCGTGGCAAGTGGTGCATAGCGTGCTCGCGGTCATCGGGGGCGGCGCGTTCGCGATGGTCGGGGTGGCCTGCGTGTGGCCGGTCGACCGGCCGCGCCGCCACCGGCCCGCCGCGGGGCGCTGCCGCCTACGTCCGATCGAATGGCCGAAGGCATGGACATGCGGCCCGCCCGACCAACCGTTCACCCTGGCCGACGCCCATCTCGCGATGCAACTGCACCGCGACCACGACTGCGCCCGCAAGCACGCCGCGTTCGACGCGCTGGTGGCGGCCGGACGTATCCATCCCGATTCCGCACGCCGCCACAGACTGTGGGGGAGACCATGGTGAACACCGCATCCGGATGCGATTGCTACGCAGTGCGTTTCCTCGGGCCGCCCGTGCCGGATATCGACTGATCCGTGCCGAGCAGCCGCCGTACGGGTGGCGACTATTGGCCTTCGACGACGGTCGGCCGCGGGCTCATGCGCCCTGCCCGGCACGCAGTATCGATCAGGAGAACGTCTTGTGCGGAACTCCCACGGTCAGGCCACCGTCGATGACGAATTCAGCGCCTGTCGAATAGGACGATTCATCGCTGGCCAGATAGGTCACCAATGCCGACACCTCGGACGGATCGGCGGCGCGCCCCAGCGGGATCTGCAGGAAATCCTCCGGAATACCGTCGGTCATCGGGGTCCGGATCAGCCCGGGATGAATCGAATTCACCCGAATTCCGTACTGCGCCAACTCGAGTGCGGTCGATTTGGTGAGTCCGCGGACCGCGAATTTGGTGGCGGTGTACCCGTGCAGGCCGGGGCTGCCGCGCATCCCCTCGACCGAGGAAATATTGATGACCGAACCGCCGCCCGCCTCGATCATCGCGGGTGTGGCGGCCTGCATGCCGAGGAAGGTGCCGGTCAGATTGATATCGATGATCCTTTGCCACTCGGACAATTCGAAGTCGACGAGCAGATTGCCATTGACGATCCCGGCATTGTTCACCAGGACATTCAGCGAACCGAAGCGCTGCACGGCCTCGGCGACCGCATCCTGCCACTGCTGCTTTTCGCGCACGTCGAGGTGGACATACGCGGCATTGTCGCCGATTTCCTCGGCCAGTGCCGCGCCCTCCTCGTCGAGGATGTCGCCGAGCACCACCCGCGCGTCCTCGGCCGCCAGTGCCCGCCCGTGCGCGGCGCCCATGCCCCGCGCCCCGCCACTGATCAGTGCCACCTTGCCGGTCAACCGCCCCATCGCGGCCTCCTCTCGATCCCGTCGACTAGTGAAACACGTTACAGATAATTCTCGATCGAATCTCGCCTCGGTATCGGCCAGTGGAACTCGGCACTACTGTTCGGTCTATGAGTGAACCGCCGTCTTCGGCATGGGATCGCTGCGCACCGTAGCGGGCACAGCTCTCGGCGTGAGCCGCTGGATCGAGGCCCCCAGGCCCGCATCGACGCCTTCGCTGAGCCAACCGAGGGTCGGCAGTGGATCCACATCGATACCGAGCGTGCCGCCACCGGCCTGTATGGCACCACGATCCTGCATGGCTACCCCACTCGCTGCTTCCGTCGCTGATGGCCGAGCTGATCACCCTCGAGGACGCCTCGGTACGCATCAACTACGGCCTGAACAAGGTGTGCTTCCCCGCGCCCGTGCCCGGCGGTTCCCGCGTCTGTGGCCGCCGCCCGGATCGTGAACGTCGACGAGGTTCCCGGCGGCCGGTAGATCGTCGACCAGGCGACCATCGAAGGCGAGGGTGGCGCTAAGTCCGCCTGCATCGCCGAATACATCGTCCGCGCCCGCGCCTGAACGGTCCCCTATGGCATCATCGATGTAGAACGTGTTCTAGTAAGACCGCGAGGAGGTCGACGATGACGAATCCGAATCCCGCGGTGGTCGCCATGCGGCGATTCTCCCGGCGTGCCGGGGTGCCCGATATCGCAGAGGTGCCCGGCGGGCGGCTCGTCGAGCTGCCGGGGCGTGGGCGCACCTACGTTGTCGATATTGCGGGCCCTGAGGGCGCACCGACCCTGATCCTGCTGCATGCCACCGCCTGCACGGGCTACCTGACCTGGTTCCCCGCCCTCGCTGCGCTGGCCGAGCGTTACCGGGTGATCGTGTTCGATCAGCGCTGGCACGGCCGCGGCATCCGATCGGAGCGGTTCTCGGTGCGCGACTGTGCCGACGATGTCGTCGCGGTGGCGGACGCGCTCGGCATCGAGCGGGCGATCCTGGCCGGATACTCCCTCGGCGGTGTCGTGGCATTGCTTGCTGCACACCGGCATTCGGATCGTGTGAGCGGCCTGGTGCTGTGCGCGACGCCGTATCGGTTCCAGGAGAAGTTGCGCGAGCGCGCTTTTCACCTGACCTTCGGTGCGTTGGCCGGAGCCATCGGCCCCTATTCGTACCGTCGTGCCGCGGAGTATGTGGGTCGGTTACCCGAATTGCCGGAGTACACCTGGGCTCCGGGAAAGCTGAATCGCTGGGCGCTCACCGAATTTCGCAGTAGCAGTGGCTGGGTCATGGCGCAAGTCATCGCGGAGGTCGGCCGATTCGATGCGACCGGTTGGCTTTCCACGCTGCGGATGCCGACCGCCGTCGTGATCACGACGCGGGATCGTGCGATTCCGGTCTATCGGCAATTGGAGATGGCGACCATGATTCCCGGTGCTAGCATTCATCTGGTCAAGGCTGGTCACGCATCCTGCGTGCTCGAGGCCGACCGCTTCGTGCCGGTACTGCTGGAGGCATGCGCCGCCGTTGCCGCAAGGCAGCAAGAAACTTCGAATGCGGCCCTGTCCGGCGGCGATGGCGAACAGGGCGGCGGTGGACATTAGCCCAGATCGCGTGCCGCGGTCAGCAATTCATCGACAACGCCGGGGACCGCATCGGCGATCGCCTGCAGATCGGGCACCAGTTCCCGGCAGGCGATGAATCCGAAGTCCAGATCACCGTTGTTGGACAGCGCGGTGACGGTCAGTCCCGCGCCGTGGAAAACCGGTCCGAACGGATACATGCCCTCGACCCGATGACCGAGGAAATACAACGGCATCGGCGGGCCCGGCACATTCGACACCACCAGGTTGTGCACTACCGGATGAAGCTCGGCCAGTTTCAGCGACGAGTAGACGCGCGCGGCCAACTGAAAGGTATTCGGCGGAGCGTACTTCGACCAGTCCATCAGGAAATCCGCGCCGACGAATTCGTGTTCTTGTTTGGCGTCGCGGTTGGCCTCGGCCACCTGCCGCAGGCGTTCCACGGGGTCGGCGATGTCGGTGCCGAGCTGGGAGAACAGCGAGGAGACCTTATTGATGCCCGCGGTGTGGCGGGAGGTGTCGTGCACCGACACCGGCACCGAGGCGATCAGGGATTTGTCGGGCAGTTCGTCGTGCTTATCGAGATAGGTGCGCAGCACGCCCGCCACGATGGTCAGGACGACATCGTTGACCTTCACATCGAAGGCGGTCTTGATCTCCTTGATCGCGTCGAGCTCGGTCTCGGCGCAGGCCACCACCCGATCCGGACTGATCGCGCCGTTGAACGGGGTGCGTGGTGCGGTCAACGGTAAGGCCATGCCCGCCTGATTATTTCGGCGTCGCTGCGCGAAACCGGCGAGCATGCCAAGGGTTTTCGGCAGCATGCCGACCAGGCCGAGCTTGTTCGGCAGGTTGAGCACCGCCTCCGCCGCCAGCCTCACGTCGCTGGGCTGGGGTTCGGGGTGCCAGTCCTCGGCCGGTTCGGGCTCGCTCATCCCGGGTTCCAGATCGCACAGATGCATCATCATGTTGGTGCCGGTGATGCCGTCCACGACGGCGTGGTGGTACTTGCAGATCACCGCCACTTTGTCGTCGGTGAGACTCTCCACCACGCTCATCTCCCACAGCGGACGGCTGCGATCCATCGGCACACTGGCGATCTCGCCGACCAGGTCCGCGAGTTCCCGGCGTTCCAATGGGCGCGGCGTTTCGATGCGTCGGACGTGATGGTCCAGATCGAAATCCGGGTCTTCCACCCAGACCGGATGGTCGAGATTGAACGGCACCTCGTGGATCCGCCGTCGCATCTGTGGGATCAGCGGCAGCCTGCGGCCGAGTTCTGCTTTGAATTCTTCGAAGGTGTACTGCGCGCCCCCTGCGGTGGGATCCAGGATCAGCAGTGCACATACATGCAGGTGCTGGGTCCCGGTCTCGAGGTACAGGAAGCTGGCATCCAATCCGGTTAGTCGCTCCATAGCCAAAGCCTACTAGAACGTGTTCTAGTTTACTGCCTGATCGCGGGGATCTCGGTCACAGTGGAGCGATCTATCGTCAAGCCGGCTTTCCGGTGCAATGGGCGCTGGCCGTCCATGTGTGTAACCGAGGGTTTCATATATGTGTATGATGATTGCTACAGCCATGAAGGAAGGTACGCAATGTCGCGGGATGGCTGAGACGCGGCGGTGAGATCAAGGAGTATCGATGAAGCTACTTCGTAGGGCACGTCGGCGGGTGGACGTCGATCCCGGTGAGGTCGCCCTCAACGCACGCAATGTGCGGTTCGACTGGGCGGATACTCCCTTGCATTGGATGCCCGCCGAACCCATCGCCTCGCATCTGATCAATGCGTTGAACCTGTTGCTGCCCGAGGGCGAGCGCATGTTCTGCGCCGCTTATTCCGAGGCGCTGCCCTACGTCAAGGACGAGAAACTGCGCGAGGCCATGCTCGGCTTCATCGGTCAGGAATCCATGCACGCCGAGACGCATGACAAGGTGCTGCACGAGGTGCTCGCCGCCAACGGCGTCGATCCGCAACCGTACGTGCGGCAGGCGGAATACCTGTTCCGCAAGTCACTCGGACCCAAGGATGTCATTGGTGTCGCGCAGCGGCAGGTCATGGTGGAGCGACTGGCGATCATCGCCTGCCTGGAACATTTCTTCGCCTACCTCGGCGATTGGGTGCTCAATGCCGATCTGGAAAAGTTCGGCGCCGACCCGCGCGTGGCCGACCTGTTCCGCTGGCACGGCGCCGAAGAGGTCGAGCACCGGCACGTCGCACACGATGTGGCCGTCTACTTCGGCGCGGGTTACGTGCGGCGGGCGGCCATCATGACGATCGTCTTCCCGATCTTCATCACGCTGGTGGTGCGCGGCACCAAGTTCATGGTGCACCAGGATCCCGCGCTGCCCGACCTCGGTTATCCGCGCCTGATCACGCGGGTTTTCGGTTCGATGTGGCGCGGTGCGCTGCCCGGTGTGCCCTCACTGCTGTGGAGTGCGCTGACGACGTTCAAGCCCGGCTACAATCCGCAGGCCGTCGGTTCGACTGCGCAGGCGGTAGCGTATCTGGCCAAATCGCCCGCAGCCCAGGCGGTTGCGTCTTGAACTGGCGACCGATGCCCGAGCAGCGGCCAGCCGACCTGTTCGGTAAGCGCGACCAGGATCGGGCGGTCCGGGTTCTCGATACGGTCGCCTCGGCGCGGCTGCGGTGGACCACGATCATCAACCGCCGCGATCTGTCACCGCGCGCCGACGACCATCGGCTGACGCTGGTGGTGACCGGTCGACGCATCGAGGCGCACGACCAGGATGTAGTGAGCCTGCGGCTGGAATCGCCGGATGCGCGCGAACTTCCGCCGTGGCGACCGGGTGCGCATCTCGATCTGGAGTTGCCGTCGGGGCGGTTGCGGCAGTATTCGCTGTGTGGTGATCCGGCCGATACCCGGGCGTATCGGATTGCGGTGCGCCGGATTCCGGACGGCGGCGGTGGTTCGGTGGAAGTGCACGACGAGCTGCCGGTCGGATCGCGCATTGTGGTTCGCGGTCCGCGCAATGCGTTCCCGTTCGCGGTTCCCGGACACGGATCACCCGCCGCCCGTTTGCATTTCATCGCAGGCGGGATCGGGATCACGCCAATTCTGCCGATGGCGCGCTTGGCGATGCGGCTCGGCATCGACTGGTCGATGGTGTACACCGGGCGCACTCGCGACACTCTTCCGTTTCTCGACGAGATCGCGGGATTCGGCGATCGGGTCACCGTGCGCACCGATGACGCACACGGATTGCCCGCCGCCGCAACGCTGCTCGCAGGGATCACCCGCGATACCGCCGTGTACTGCTGCGGCCCGGTTCCGATGACGACCGTCATAGCCGGTGCGGTGCGCGAAATGCCCGGCGTCGAACTGCATTCCGAGCGATTTTCGCCGCCGCCCATCGTCGACGGTATGCCATTCGAGCTCGAATTCGCCTCCACCGGTGAAGTTGTCGAGGTGCCCGCCGATAAGTCGGCGCTGGAGACGATTCTGCGGACTCGCCCGGATCGGCCGTATTCATGTCGCCAGGGCTTCTGCCGGACCTGCAAGGTGCGGGTGCTCTCCGGTGAACCGGAGCATCGCGAGAGCGTGCTCAGCGCGGCCGATCACGAGGCGGGGGAGATGCTCGTTTGCGTCTCGCGTGCGCGGAGTGGGCGATTGGTATTGGACCTGTGAGTAGGAACCTCGAGGAGTTACTTCAATGACGACGACCGACCTGGACTCGGCCGCGACGCGGCGAATCGTGCGCAGCGGCGAATTCGATATCGCCGTCTTCGAATACGGCGATCCGAGCGCGGAAACCATTGTGCTGGTGCATGGTTGGCCGGATACTCACTATCTCTGGAATGCGGTGGTGCCGCTGCTGACCGAGCGCTTCCACGTCGTCACCTACGACACCCGCGGCCACGGCGAGTCCACCCCCACCCGCCGCGCCCAAGACTTCCGCCTGGATGCGCTGGCCGGTGACTTCTTCGCCGTCGCCGACGCGGTGAGCCCGGATCAACCGGTGCACGTCCTCGCGCACGACTGGGGTTCGGTCCAGGTGTGGGAGGCGGTGTGCGAACCGCACGCGGCTGAGCGGGTCGCCTCGTTCACCTCGGTCTCCGGACCGAACCTGGATCATCTCGCGAAATGGGTGCGCGCCAGGCTGTCCCGGCCGACGCCGCGCAATCTGTGGCAGCCGCTCACCCAGGCGCTGTCGTCGGGCTACACGGTCTTCTCCATGACGCCCGGGCTCAGTCAGGTGTTCCGGGTTGTCGCGCACGAAAAGCGTTGGCAGCGCATCGTTTCGATCATGAACGACACCGCGCCGTCGAATATCGTTCTCGGCCCGACATTCCGTCGTGACGCCGTGGCGGGCCTGCTCATCTACCGTGCCAATATCCTGCCGCGGATGCTCGCCCCGCGCGAGCGCCGCACCGAGGTGCCGGTGCAGTTGATCGTCGCCGGCCGCGATGTCGCGGTGCGGCCCGCAGGCTATGACGATGCGCGCAAATGGGTTTCGCGGCTGTGGCGCCGCGATGTGCCCGCCGGACATTGGATGCCGTTCTCCCATCCCGAATTGCTCGCCACCGCGACCACCGAGCTCATCGACGCGGTCAACGGCGGTGTGGCGCCGCGCGGCCTGCGTCGTGCCGAAATCGGGCGCGGCCGAAAGCCGTTCGAGGATCAGCTCGTGGTGATCACCGGCGGCGGCAGCGGTATCGGTCGCGAGACGGGCCTGGCATTCGCCCGGCTCGGTGCGGAAATCGTGCTGTCGGACATCAATCTGGATGCGGCCAAGCAGACGCGCGAGCTGATCGCCGCCGAAGGCGGTGTGGCGCATGCCTATCAGCTCGATGTCTCCGACGAGGAAGCGGTGCACCTGCACGCGGTCGATGTTCTCGCCGCGCACGGTGTGCCCGACATTCTGATCAACAATGCCGGAATCGGCCAGGCCGGTGGGTTCTTGGATACGCCGTCGGCCGAGTTCGATCGGGTCATGCGGATCAATCTCGGCGGCGTGGTCAACGGGTGCCGCGCCTTCGGTTCGGCGATGGCCGAGCGCGGACTCGGCGGGCATATCGTCAACCTGTCCAGCATGGCGGCCTATAGTCCGCAGCAGGGGTTCAGCGCATACTCCACCAGTAAGTCGGCGGTATTCATGTTCTCCGACTGCCTGCGTGCGGAACTGGCCGGGCGCGGCATTTCCGTGCACACCATCTGCCCCGGCATCGTGCACACCAATATCGTTGCCACGACAAGGTTTTCGGGGGTCAGCGCGGAGGAGGAGCAGCGCAAACAGGAGCGGTACGACAAGCTGTACCAGGCACGACGTTACGGGCCGGAGAAGGTGGCGGCGCAGATCGTGCGTGCGGTCGAACGGAATCGCAGCATCGTGCCGGTCACCCCGGAGGCGCGGCTGCAGTACCAGTTCAACAAGTTCGCCCCGGCGGTGGTGCGGTTCTTCGCCGCGCGGGTGAAGCTCACCTGAGCGCCTGACGTGTGCCCGCGAGTTCGGCCTCGATGGCCGCAACTCGCTCGACACCGATGCCCCAGGGGTGTTCGACGCCTACCTTGCTGTCGAGATCCCAGAGCACGCACCGCTCGCCGGGCTTTGCGACCATCGACCACGCGACTACCGTGCGGCCGAGTTGTTCGCCCATGGATCCGTGCGAAACACCTTTCGTCGCAACGCCTTCCGGGAAGTGATGGAGAAACCGGCCGTATGCCGCGGCACAGAATGCGGCATACATCTGCGTGCACAGAATGAATCCGTGCCAGGCCTCGTCCACCGCATGGGAGGGCATGCCGATAACCTGACCGTCGCGCATGGCCGCGCCGCAACAGCGCAGCCACTGCCGCAGCCCGGTTTCCACCAGTTCCCGAGGCTGCCACGGGCTGGTTTTGAAAACCGCGTCCGGAAATTCGAGTGCGGCCACTACCCGGTCGACATCGCTCAGGTCGATTCGGCGGTCGGGACGGTTTCGTAAGAAAGCCACGATTCACTCTACGGCTAATGGGTGACTGTTCGGCGAGCCGTTGCTTTTCATGGGTTCAGTGTGCGGGAGAGGGCCTATACCATTTCGGAATGGCGGTTTTCTTCGTTGTACTCCTGGTCATCCTTGTGGTCGGCGGCGGCATTGCGGCATTGGTCGCGTATCTGATCACGCGGGCGACCCGCAGGCCGTTGCCGCCCGGGCGGGCGGGGTACGGGGGTTCCAGTGAATCACCGTGGGTTTATGGGGCCGCGGGGTTCGAGTCAGGAGCGGGGTTCGATCCGGGCAGTGGTGGAAGCCATGGGCATGGCCACCACGGACATGGACATGACCACGGCGGCAGCAGTTGTGGTGGTGGCGGCGGAAGTAGCTGTGGGGGCGGTAGCAGCTGTGGTGGTGGGAGCAGTAGTAGTTGCGGCGGTGGCGGGAGTAGCTGTGGTGGTGGCGGGTCCTGAATCCTGGCTCTGCTGTTGCTCTCGCTGATGGGCGGGATCGCCGGGTTCGTGCTGCTGGTGTCCTCCTGCCGAGTCGGACGCCGCGCCGCGGGTTCGCCAGTTCTTCGTCGTGGGATGTGGGAGGTTCGGGCAGCAATGGCTCGGGCGGTTGCGGGGGAGGGCGATAGTGGTTGTGGCGGGGCAGTATCAGTGGCGGCTGTGGCAGGGGCTGGAGTAGCTGTGCTGGTGGCGGGTCCTGAATTCTGGCTCTGCTGTTGGACTTGCTGATTACCTCATCGTGGGGGACCGCTGGGTTCGTGCTGCTGGTGACCGACCTGCCGAGTCGGACGCCGCGCCACGGGTTCGCGTGGGTCGGCGGGCCTAGTTCGTCGTGGGATGTAGGAGATTCGGGCAGCAACGACTCGAGGGTCCGGGCGGTTGCAGGGGAGGCAGTAGTGGTTGTGGCGGGGCAGTATCAGTGGCGGCGGCGTTGCGGCGGGGGCGGTATCAGTGGCGGCGGTGGTACCAACGGCCGGGGCGTTGTGGCGGTAGCAGCGCCGGCAGCAGCAGCGGGGTCGTAGCGCCGGCAGCGGTAGCGGGGTTCTAGCGCCGGCAGCGGTAGCGGGGTCGTAGCGCCGGCAGCGGTAGCGGCCGTATCAGCGGTAGCTGCAGAGGCGGTTGTGGTGGTGGCAGCAGCTGTCGTGGCATCGGTTCCTGACCCGCTGGTTCCACTGCATCGTGCTCCCCTTGGCTTCTAGTGCCTCGCCTTTGCTGCGCCACCCGCTCCGGCGGCTCGCCGAGCGTAGTGATTCGGCGGTCGAATGCGGCGTGGGTGACCGCCATTCGACTGCGTTCGACGGACCCTCCGAACCAGGGCGCGATACGGCAGAAGCTATCTGGACGCAGTGCGAGTGGGTGCCCGGCGGGCGTGTTGGGATCTGAGGTCGCTTCTATTCCAAGTTCTGCGCTGAGCGTAATCGCCGCCCTGGGCTTGACCTCAATCCTGCTTCAGGTTCCAGGCTGGTCCACGTCGGATCGATTCAGGAATTGATGGAGGTTGTCATGCGCGCTGTGCACGCTGCGGAATTCGGTGGGCCCGAGGTTCTTTTGGTGCGTGAAGTGCCGGAGCCGGTTGCCGAGCCGGGACAGGTGGTCGTCGACGTCGCGGCCGCCGACGTCATGTTCCTCGATGTCCAGCTTCGAAGTGGTTGGGGCACCGAGTTTTTCCCGCTCGAACCGCCGTATGTGCCGGGTGGTGCGGTCGCCGGGGTAATCACCTCGGTCGGTCCGGACGTCGACCCGAGCTGGATCGGCAAACGCGTTGTCACCGACACCGCCGCCAGCGGCATCGGCGGCGGCCAGCCGATCGGCGGCTACGCGGAGCAGGCACTCGCCAAGGCCGAAACCCTGGTCACCGTACCCGAAGGACTGAGCATGTCGGCGGCGGTAGCACTCGCCCACGACGGCAAGACCGCGTTGGCCATCTTCGATCGAGCCGCGATCCAGCCCGGTGAATGGGTGCTCATCACCGCGGCGGGTGGGGGATTGGGCACCTTGCTGATTCAGCTGGCCCGCACGGCCGGAGCGAATGTAGTGGCCGCGGCACGTGGCAGCGCCAAGCTGGAGCTCGCGGCGCGTCTCGGCGCGAATGCTGTCATCGACTACTCCGAGTCCGGCTGGTCGACGAAGGCGCGTGCCGCGACCGGTGGGCCCGGTGCGAACGTTGTATTGGACGGTGCGGGTGGCGAATTGGGTGCGGGCGCCATCGAAGCCGCAGCCGACGGCGGTCGCTTCATCGGATATGGTGCTGCCGCAGGACAATTCGCCGACTTTGATCGAGAAGCGGTGGCAGCACGCGGAATCGACGCGCTCGGACTGTTCGATCTGACCGGGAAAGGCGATATCGATTGGCTCGCCCTGACCGCCCGTTCACTGGCCGAGGCAGCGGCCGGACGGCTGGAAGTCGTTATCGGCCAATCCTTCCCGCTCGAGCAAGCCGATCGCGCGCATGTGGCAATAGAATCGCGAACCGCCATAGGACGCACAGTTCTTACGGTCTGAACGGCCTTCCGTGACAACTTGTCTCACGTACGTGCAAGTAACCCCTTCGGGGCGCTAGGGTGCCCGCGTGCAAACGCTGATTGTCGTAGTCGTCGTCCTCGCAGTGCTCGGTCTCGTCGCTCTCAGCGTGCAGTGGGCCAGCCGCCCGCCGCGCAGCGAGACCGGTTGGGACCGTGGTGATGTCGACGACGACTACGACGGTTGGGAAGCCGACTGAACTCACCCGACCGGAGTCAACACCACCACCGCGATCGGCCGCTTGGTCATCTTCTGGTACGCGCTGTAACGTCCCCGATTGACCTTGTCGACAATCGCCCAGCGCCGCGCATAATCTGGATCGTCGGGCAGCGTCGCCCGCGCGATCACCGCTATCTTGCGCCGGCCGACCTGAATCTCACACTCCGGCTTGGCCTTCACATTCGCCAACCACCCCGGTGGCCGCGGCGACCCACCATTCGACGCGGTCACCAAATAATCCGCCCCATCCCGCCCATACGTCAGCGCGGAAGTCCGCCCCTGCCCCGTCTTCCGCCCCACCGTCCGCAACAACAACGTCGGATTCCCGAACAGCACCCGATGCCCCACCACCCCACCACTGTTCTCATAAACCCACTGATGCACCTTCAGCACATTCGCAAACACACTAGCCACAGCCCACCCTCCAGCCTGTTCCCGGTTTACACCCCACCCTAACCACCCCCACCCTCACCACCAGGTCACCACACCACCCCCTATCCGAGTGGTGCCCACCCCACCCCACCCGGTACCATCCCCAACGCTATCGATATCCACCACACAAGGGGCGGTAGCTCAGTCGGTTAGAGCCGTGGACTCATAATCCATTGGTCGCGGGTTCGAGCCCCGCCCGCCCCACAAACCCCCTCTGAGCAGGGGGTTTTTGTTTTTCACGAGAGGTTTCGATCTAGAACAGCGCTCTTCCACGAATAGATTATTGCGGTACCATCGGGCGGTATGGGGACCGTTTCGCTGGACGACATCCGCGAGTTGCGCGACGACTTCGCGACCGAGCTGAGGCGGAAGAACCGCGCCAAGAAGACGATCGATGTCTACCTGGTCCACATCGGCTACTTCGCCGATTACCTGATCTCCGAAGCTCTGCCGACGGACGCACCCGAGATCACCCGTGACCACATCGGCGGGTACATCGAGACGCTGCTATCGAGAACGAACCGCCGCACTGGCGAGCCGCTGTCCCCCCAGTACGCGCGCAGCCAGTATCGGAGCCTTCAGCAGTTCTTCAAATACCTTGCGGCCGAGGACATTATCGACTCCAACCCGTTCGACAAGCTGAGTCTGCCGGACGCTCCGGACAAGCTCGTGCCGGTACCGAGTCTCGAATCCCTGCGCGCCCTGCTCGACCAGTGCGCCGGAACCGACTTCGATTCGCGGCGGGACAACGCGATCATCCGTCTGTTCGCGGACACGGGATGTCGCTGCGGCGAGGTCGCCAACCTCGGTGTGGACGATCTCGACTTCGAGGAAGACAGCGCGCTGGTCGTCGGCAAGGGCGGCCGGCCACGATCGTCTCCGTTCGGCGACAAGACGCGCATCGCACTGCGTCGGTACCTGCGGGCCCGTAACCAACACCCGTTCGCGAAGAAGAGCGACCGGCTCTGGCTCGGTCGGCAGGGTCCGATGACCGACCATGGCATACGGCAGATGCTGGAACGCCGGGCCCAGGCCGCGGGCATCGACCACATTCACCCGCACATGCTGCGACACTGGTTCGCCCACAACTGGCTCGCCAACGGCGGCCAGGAGCAGGACCTCATGATGCTGGCCGGATGGCGCTCGAGGCAGATGCTCGATCGATACGGCAAGTCCGTTGCCGACGAACGCGCAAAAGCAGCCCACCGCCGAGCACGTCTCGGGGACAAGCTGTGAGATACCCGTACAGCGGCGGGTGCGAGTTGGGTTTGACGACCGGCCGTCGCCCTCAGAGCGGCTACGGTGACGACATGGCTGGAGAGCTACTGGAATGGGCCGAACGGACCGCGCAAGAACTGCTGAGCGACCTCCCCACCCGACTCGCGCATGTCGCGGGCGTCGCGCGTCGTGCTGAGCTTGTTGCAGGCTTGGTCGATGATGGCGACCTGCTTGTCGCCGCCGCTTGGCTGCACGATGTCGGTTATTCGCCGCAGTTGGTGCGCACAGGGTTTCATCCTGTTGACGGTGCGGAGTTTCTTCGGGACCAGGGGGCGCCGCCCCGGCTGTGCGCGCTCGTCGCAAATCACTCATGCGCACGAGTCGAGGCGCGGAACCGCAAGGTTCCCATGCCGTGGCCGGATGAGTGCGGTCCGCTTCGCGATGCCCTTTGGTGGGCTGACATGACCACCACGCCGACTGGCGATACCACCGATATTTCAAGCCGCCTCGCCGAAGTGTGCGAGCGCTATGGACCAGACCACATCGTCTCGCGTTCTGTAACCGAGGCTGCGCCGGAACTGTTGGCCGCAGGCGCGCGGACCATGGAGGCCGCCCATCGCTCCGGTAAATGGTCACCCGGCCGCTCGAGGACGGGGGCGGGCAGGACCATACGTCGGGATTGATGAGATCCTGGGAGTTCGAACTCGATGGAAGGAACGGGTAGAGACGTGATCGGTGCTGTGGTCTTCGATGTGGGCGAAACGCTGGTCGACGAGACCCGGGAATATGGAACTTGGGCTGACTGGTTGGGGGTGCCGCGGCACACGTTCGCTGCAGTTTTCGGTGCCGTCATTGCGTCGGGCCTCGACTACCGCGAGACCTTCCAGGTGTTTCGGCCTGGGTTCGATCTCGACCTCGAGCGGCAGGCTCGGGCTGATGCTGGCCAGCCCGAGTGGTTCGGAGAAGACGACCTGTATCCCGACGTGAGGCCTGCACTGTCGAAGCTCCGCGAGATGGGCGTGTGGGTCGGAGTCGTCGGTAATCAGACAGTCCGTGCCGGAGGTCTGCTGCGCGGGCTGGATCTGCCGACCGATTTCATTGCCACGTCCGATGATTGGGGAATCCAGAAGCCGGACCCCGAGTTCTTCCGCAAGGTAATCGAGGCGGCGGGCTGCGCTGCGGCTGAAATTGTCTATGTGGGGGATCGGATTGACAACGACGTAGCACCAGCAAAGCGAGTCGGGATGCGGACTGCGTATCTACAGCGTGGTCCGTGGGGTTGGATCCATCGCGAAAAAGAAGAGGTCACGGAACTCTCCGATTGGAGAATTCGTGACCTCAACGAGCTGCCGGGGATCGTCGGTGTTGAGAACGTGGCGAACTAGCCACAACTAGCTGATCAGTGAGTTCACCGTCGTGTGCCAGTCGTACAGACGTTCGTCGAGCGCGCGGACCGCAGGCAACGAGTCCCACTGTCGAAGTGACTGCCGCACAGCTTTGATTCGATCAAGCGCGGTGGCGTACCAATTTCGGGCGAGGAGGTCGAGCGCTTCCTCGAGAAGACCGCACGCGGCCTCCGGGTTCTTCTCCAGAACACATGCAGCTGCCGCATCGGCGAGGTAGATCGGTTTCTGTTTGACCTCTTCTGGAGGCAGGTCGCCGATCACGCTTGTGAGCGTCTCGCGCGCTTCACGGCCTCTCCCAGCGGTGAGTAGCGTGTTGCCCTTGAAGCCAGCCAGGCGGGTCGGCGAAAACCAGTCCATCCACGACGGAGACGGATCGGTGTCGGGGCTGTGGCTCTTGTATGCATCTTCGGCGTGATGGATCAGTGTTAGCGCGCGTCGCGTATCTCCGAACCGGGTTTCAACCTCGGCCTCGACAGCGTCAAGCCAAGCCGTGAATTCGGCGTTCGCACCGCCGCGCCGCGCGAAGGCGCGGGCAGCGCGGAGTCGTTCGCGCGCTTCCTCCGCGCGTGCCGGTTCGCCGGAGAAGGCGGGAGCGAATGCCATGTGTGCGAGCGCTGCCGCGCCGAGGAGTGAGTCGGACGCCTCGTGCGCGGCCTGGAGAGCGAGAACGAGGCTTGTGTGCGCTGACTCTGGCTGCTGAAGGTCAAAGAACTCCAACCTGCCAGCGAGCAAGTTTGATTCTGAAACTGCGCGGGCGAGGACCTCTTTCGCAGCGCCAGGCACCTGTGGCAAAAGGTCGATTCCGAGCTGCGCGTGCTCGGCAACGAGCCGATGAAGTCGCGCTGCGGAGATGGACCAATACATGTGGCGATGCGAGACAGTCACGGTTGCGAAATCCGTTGCAACGGAAGGCGGAAGCTGATGCGACGCCGCATTGGGTAGCCGTTGACTGGCTGAGACTCGGGGCTCAGGCAGCCCGCTGCGATCGGATGCTTGGCGTTCATCTGCCCATGGAGGGGTGAATCCAAGCTCGGTGATCGGGCGTCGAAACAGTGCCTCAAGCGCCGACACATGATCGTGGTGAGGCCATGGCGGTTCTGCCGATTCCCATCTACGCACGGTCCGGGGAGCGACCTCAGCCCGCAGCCCAATCTCGCGGGCCGTGTCAGTCAGCGCCTTCGCCAGATCGGCTTGAGACCTGATGCCGAGGGCCTGCCTGGCGGCGCGAAGTGCTGCGTTACCTGCGGTTGACATGAGGACAGTCTAGTGCCTTAGAGCGGCCGTTGCAGTAAAAGCGGCCGTGATTTGTCCCATCAATGGCCCATATTTTGGCCTTTAATAGGACTTTGTGCCGAGAGAGCCTGTCTTGGAAGAACTTTCCGGATTTCCCAGGAGGACTCTCGATGACAATCAATCTCCCTTCTTCTATCCAGGTCCCCGAGGACCTCATCACTGTCAGGACCGCGGCGTCCCTTGTTGACGTCGACGCCAAAACCATCAAGAACTGGATCAAGGCCGGTGACCTCCAGGGATGGCTGGTCAACGGCCGCCGGTGGCGCGTTCGTCGCGCGGCGGTGCTTGCTCTCGTTCAACCGGTTGATGCGCCTACTTCCGTCGCTGGCGGTGCGGCATGAGCACCCCGGTGGAGCGCGCGCTTCGGGCACGCATTGCGGCCCACGAATCGTGGGCGCGGACGCCGGACCGGGCGGCGCGCACCGCGAAAGCGCGCGAAGCGCTGCTGACCAAGTTCGACCGTCTGGTCGACCCGGACGGGTTGTTGAGCCCTGAAGAACGCGCTTACAGGGCAGATCAGGCTCGTAAGGCGCATTACTCGCGGCTCGCGCTGAAGTCTGCGCAGGTTCGCCGTCGTCGCGTGCGGAACCTCCAAGGCGGTGAATCGTGATGCGCGCCCGGAGTTTTGGTGTCGCACCGGACGTAGTCACCGATCCGTTCGAGGGTCTTGACCCATACGTGCGACAAGCGCTGGCGGCATGGCAATCGCTGACGGCTGAGCAGCGTGATTACGCAATGGGTTTCGTGTGTGGCTGGGCACCGGATGTAGTTCTCTCCGCTGCGCAGCGGGCCATCGACATCACTGAGGTCGATGAGCAGCTGATGCGACTGGGGGGCAACGATGAACATGAATGAGCCACTCCGCGATCCAGTCGAGATGCACGACAAGTCCTTGTCTCCCAAGGAGATTGACCGATCGGACGCAATTTCTATTCTGTGGCCGACCGTTGGCCCGTACACGGCCGACAGCATCATCACCGCCGCTAGCGGAATCGCGGAACTGTGGCGGTACCTCGCCCATGCCACCCTTCGCGCCGATAGCAAGGCACTCGCTGATCCTGCCGATGTGTACGTCGCTGTTGGCAGTCTCACCGCCGCCGCGCACAGCGCTGAGCAGGTATGCCGCCAGCTCTCGGTGTGGGCCGGGCGACTGGCTTCCGATTCTGACCTCACCCATGACGCGCACCGCGGCGAACGTTGGTGGGCCATCAACGCGGCCACGGACGCGGCCGAGTGGCTGAACGAGGCACGGGCGCTTATGGAGCTGGTCGGCCGCGAGTTCGGCCATGTCAGCACTGATCTGGGCCACCTCTACGTCGACTCCGAAGCCGATGAGGAGGGGCAGCGATGAGGGCACGGACGTTCGGTGCGGTTCTCGCGGCGGTGGCTGTCGGGTATCTGCTGCTGACGCAACCCGAGGTTGTCGGGGTCGCGGTGATGCTTCTGCTTCTGGTGGCTGTGTGGCGATTTCGTCCGCGGCTGGGGGTGCGGCGATGAGCGAGCCGTTCCACGATCCGGTCGAGTTGCTGGATGAGTTGGATTCGATCATCCAGGCGCAGGAGCTGTTGCGGCAGTGCGCGATTGCATTGCAGGCCCGCTATGCGGCGCTGGAGCCTCACGCGGAGCGGTACAACAATCCGCCACCAAGCGGTGATCGGAGCCCTATCGAGGAGTACGGCCGCATCAACGTCAAGTACACCGCGATCCGGCTTGGCGATGCAGTCAAAGCTATGGCCGGCACGGCGGAGTTCCACTTGCATCCGGCTCGTGAGTTGGCGGAGAAGGTCCGCGAGTACCCGCAGCCGGAGCGAGAGCAGCCCGCGGGGGCGACCGCGCCGACCTCCGCCCTCGCCACGGTCACAGGGCACACGCTCGCGGACCTGGTCAACGGTCGTGAGCGGGATGAGCGGGACGGGGCCGAGCGGTGATCGGGCCGGTGGTGAAGACCGATGCTCAGGTCGCTCGCGCGGGTGGGCAATTGTTTGGGCTGCTGCCGCCGCTTGTGCGGCTTGGGCTGCTGATGTTCGGTCTGTTGATCGCGTTCGCGGCGTGTGGGAAGGCGTGGATCGATTACCAGGATTATGTGCCGTCGCCGAATGTGTGCCGCCATGATCAGGTAGCGCATGCCTCGGCGCTGGGTTGTGTTCCGCCGCAGGATATTCCGACGCCTACGGGGTGGCGGCGATGACCGAGCAGCCGACCGAGGGCGGTATCCCGGTTTACCAGTGGCGTTGCGCGCCTTCGCATTTGCGGACGCGTCGCCAGCTCGAGGCGCAGGGTTTGCGCCGCAACGGTCAGGACATCGCGGGCAAGATCCCGTTCCGCCGTTATGGGCGTGATCAGGTAGCGCACCTGTACGACATCAATCTTGCCGCCGAGAAGCGGCAGGCGACGCCCGCGCAGCTGGCCGCTTTGGAGAAGGCGACTCGTGAGCACCAGTTGCGTGCGGCGGAACGTCACGGCGTGGATCGCGCCGAGTTCGAGCAGGTCGGGGATCCGGGTCCGGGCTGGAACACATCCACCAGCGCTCTCGCGGGCTACAAGGCCACAGGCAATGCCTTGGCTGACTCGCTCGCGCGTGGCGCCGACCGAGAGGGGATGGATCGATGAGCATTCGATTTTCGCCGCGCGACATGGCTGGGCTGACGATCTTGGCCGAGATGTACGGCGCACCAATGGATGTGGTTGCCGAGATGCTAGGCGTGAGTAGCTCGCGGACCTATCGCATCGTGTCGAAATGGGCCGCTGCCGGCATGATCAGTGACAAGCGGCTGCGTCCTGTGTTGGGGCCAGCGTGGATCTTTCCGACGAAGTCGTCAGCGGAAGCGCTGTTGGGACGGCCGGTCCGCTACTGGGTGCCCACTCCGAAGATGGCCGCTCACACGAAAGCTGTATTCCAGCTGCGCCTGACGCTGACCGGGATGGATCTGGATCGCTGGATTTCTGAGCGGCAGCTGCGCGCCGAGGTCGGTCTGTTGAAGGCCGGGCAGCAGCGTCCGCATATCCATGACGGCCGGTACCTCACCAACGACGGTGAATGGTGGGCGGTCGAGGTTGAGCTGACCGCGAAAAGCATTGCTGCGGCACGTAGTTCGGTGGCCCAAGCGTTGCAGGTCGCTGACCGCGCCGACTGTGCGGGCTTGACCTTCTACTGCCGTGGTGAGGCGACCAAAAACGTGATCCGAACTGTTGCGGCCGGTCTGGATCTGTCGGGCGCGCCGAGTTTGACCCTCAAGGATTTGGACACAGTGCTGGCCGGCAAGCCTGCCGAGTCCTCGCCTGTTCCGCGACCCGGGCTACGGGTGATCGCGGGCGGTGCCGCTGATCACGAAGACACCCAGGTCACAGACCACAACGATGGAAAGGCGGTCTGATCATGACCTGCACTCCGATGATCACCCCGGCCGATTGCGCGCCGTATGCGCCGACTCCAGCGGCCACACCGGTTCCGACGCCGACCGAGGTGCCGCGGATCGATGTCCATCCGACGATGCCGCCGGTCGGGCTCAAGCACGACCCGCTCGGTTGGCTGCCCGATTTTTCGTCGTGGAGCTGGGACAGCGTGGGCGATGGTGCCCTGTTGGGTGCGGCGGTCCTGGTGACGGTCCTGATCGGCACGTTGGCGATTCTGGTTCCGGCGACTTTGTTGGGTTGGAAGCCGCAGCGGCTGCGGAATTGGTTGTTCGGTGCCGTGTTGGTGATGCCGGGTGCGGCGGCGTTGTGGGCGTGGGATGTGTTCGCGCCCGCTCGCGACTTCGCCCAGGCCGCAACCGAGTTCATGGCGGGGCATTACGTCGGCGGGTTGTTGGGTATGGCGTCGCTGCTGGTCCCGGCCGCGTGGTTGACCGCGACCATCACCTACACCCGTAAGCGTGTGCAGCTGGCAACGGTGGGTTTGGCGTCCCCGGCCCGCACCGAGCGGGCGCTGTTTATGCAGGCCCAGCGTGAGCAGCGTGCGGCTACCCGGTTGTCGCGTCGGCGTTTGCCGTTTACGACGGGCGGACTGAACCCGGAGTTGGTGATCGGGCGCCTGGCGGTCGAGTGCGACCAGGCGCCACCGCGTTCGACGCTGCGGTCGCTGACCGGGCGCACCGAGACCCGGCTGATCCTGCCGTGGATCAACGTCGCCGAGCACTTCAGCACCGTCGCGTCTAGCGGTTCGGGTAAGACGACGCTGCTCAAGCGGGTGCTGGTGTCGTGGTTCGTCACCACGTGGACGCGGCATCGGCAGTGGTGGCGGCTGGACCGTCCCGGCCGACCGCTCGCGATCGTGGTCGACTGCAACGGCGGACCGGAGTCGCGCAAGATCGCGGCCAGTCTGCGGAAGTGGTTCCGCGCGTTGGGTGTTCCCGCCGATCGCATCGGCGTGTTCCCCGATGACGTGTCACTGGGACTGTGGAACGCCAGTGTCGATGACCTGCGTTCGATCCTGTCGGCGATGATCTCCGGCGGATCGACCCCGACCACCGACACCGAGAAGTACTTCCACGAGATCCGCGAGACCCTGATCCATCTGGTTGTGGACGCCCCGGCCCGTGTCGAGCTGATCAACGGGATCCCGACTCCGATCGGTGAGAACCCGCCCCGCTCCTGGATCGAGTTCCTGTCGCGGCTCAATCCGGACAAACTGGCGCGGCTGTGGGGCGGTGAGCTCGGGGCGACGCCGTGGACCGGTGTCATGGGCGTGGACATGGAGATCGCCTCAACCCTCGATGGCAAACAGCCGGTCATGAACTCCGCGCGTGCCGAGTTCGCGAACCTGTACCGGTCGTTGGGCGATGCGTTCGACGGCGACAAGTCGTTGACCGATTTCGACCTGATCTACATCGTGCTCGAAGGCGTGAAAACCCCTGATCGTGCCCGTGCTCAGTTCGGTGCGCTCGGCACGATGTTCGAGCAGTTGGCCGACAAGCAGCACGGACGTACCGCGCTGATGGCGGTGGACGAGTTCAGCGCGGTTTCTGATGGGAAGACCCGCGCGGTGAAGTGGGTTGAGCGGCTGCGTAAGGCGGGTATCGGGTCGTGGTGGATTGCGCAGTCCTGGCAGGGCTTGGGCCACGACGACGACAACCGCGACGCCCTGGTCTCCGCTGCCTCCGGTGGTTCGCTGCTGATGCGGTCTCCGGATCCGGAGACGTTGGCCAAGAAGTACGGCACCCGCCCGAAGTTCGAGCTGTCGCGCAAGTTGATCAGCGGTAACCGCGACGGCGACGAGGGCAACGTCCAGTCCTCGGATCAGTTCCTGATTCCACCGAACCGGTTGCGCGCCATGAAGAAAGGCGACGTGGTGCAGGTCTCGGGCGGACGAGCCCGTTGGGGGTTCATCTCGCCGCTCGATGACGACGAGCGCGAGCGTATGCGCCCGCTGCCGGGCCTGGACCGCTTCACCGACCCCGACCCCGACACCAACGCCGATGCTCTGGCGTCGGTGATCGACCTGCCCAAGCGTCGTCCGGCGTAATCCCGTTTACCGCAAGGAGATTCAGATCATGACTATGCCCAACCCTCCGGTTGATCCGGAAGACCACGGCGAGGAACTGGGTGGCCGTCGCGGCGCCGAGCAGGCCCGCGAGCAGCAGATCCTCGAAGCGCTCACCGCCGACATGGAAGGCACCGCCGCCGAGAAGCTCGCCCAGCAGCTGGTTCCGGTCGTTCCCGACGGCGGATCGGTCGGGCGCACCGTCACACCCCATATCGACCGGCTCACGAAAATTCGTGGTTGGGCACGGATTTGGGGACCGGCCGTCGCGGCCACGGCGGCGGGGACAACCGCGGTCGCGGTGCTGCCGCTGCCCGGTCCGCTGGCGCTGTACGTGCTCGCTTTGGCCGCGTTCGCGTGGTGGCACTGCGCCGGACGACCGGGAGCGATCGAGAGCGTGCGGATGCTCGTCTACGCCCTCGCTGATGCCGGCGCCTGGATCAAGCGTCACGTCGAGCAGGTGGCTGGCCGTCGCGCCCGCTACGAGCAGCGCCGCACCCGTGCGAACACCGAACCCAACGCCGAGTAACGGGTCCCGAAGAAGTCGGCATAACCGGCCGTCCCACCGAGAGAAACAGAGTGAGAACTGATGTGTGACAACGCCATTGACGAAGTAGTCGAGGAAATGGGCGGCATACCGCGGCTGCGAGGCATCGAGGTGCCGTCGTCGCCGAACCTCGCCGAGATCGATGCCGCCCGCGGCTATCTGCGTGCCTGTGTCGAGATGGCGCCGCGCTGGACCGAGGCTCACACCGCCGAGGTTGATGCCATGGCCGCCGATGTCGTCATCGAGCGCGCGCTGCGGCTGTGGCCGGAGGGCTGGACCCATTTCTGCGAGTACTTCGCCAGCGATATCCGCGCCTATGAAGCCGAACAGGCCGCGACCGCGGCCACCAAGAAGGAAGGAAATTGATCATGTCCGATCGCAGTGTCGAAGACGAATTAGCGGCCGAGGCAAGGAAATTCAGTGCCTCGATGCGGGCGGCGATGCGCCACTACGCGCAGGCCTCGAATTGGTTGGAGCGCCGCCGCGCACGGCGTGAGGTCAGCCTGATCACCCGCCAGGAGGCGCGCGAGCAGCAGGCCGCCCGTCAACGGAACCTGGTGTATTCCGAGCAGGCCGTCGACAAGTACCGGGTGCACGCGCTGGCGGTGAACCAGCGCGCGAACGATCCGACCGTCGACCACACCCGCCGTTTCCGTGATCAGCAGGTGCTGGCCCGGCATCGGGCCGATATGCGGGATCTGGTGCTGCGCAACCCGCACCTGACCGAGGTCGAGAAAGGTATCGGGCTCGACGGTCTGGACGCGGCGACAGCGTTCCCGGAGTTCGAGACGGGCAAGTTGTTCAACCGCGCCCACAAGGTGAAAGGTATTGAGGCCTTGCGTTATCGGGCTCAGGTTGCCCGTGAAGTCTCGTACCAGCAGAACACCCAGGGGGTCGGGCGAGAGTCGGCGCAGCGAACCGCGAGGACGAGCGAGCAGACGGCCCAGCTCAGCCGTGAGGGTGAACCCCTGCGGTTCGTCGCTGAACTCGGCTGGAACAGCCCCGCCGCTGACCGTGCCCGCGCGGCTCGGACCGGCCGACCTGTGTCGTGGCGTCCGGTGGCTGTCGAGCGGCGCGAGTTCGCGAGCGAGGAGGCAGCCACGCAGTGGCTCAAACACGCTGTGGCCGAAGGGCGGTGGCCGACGGGTACCAGCCTTTCCACGCATATTGCCGACAACCAGGCCAGCTCGGTACACGACCGCATTACGCATTGGAGCTACGGCGAGCCGCAGGCGTTGACCGACAAGCTGAACGATCGGATCGAGGTCCTGACCGACCGCCGAACGGCCGAGCAGGAACACACCCATGCGGCATCCCGCGAGTCCGATCGGCGCGACAGCGCCGAGAGGGTCGACGGCCCGCTCGGGATGGACACTGACGAGGATCGGACTGATCACACTCCGTTCGGAGATCCGGACCGCAACGGACGCCCGGCTCGTAGCACCGGCCGCGATCGGCAGGATCTTGCCGCGGAACGGGATTCGCTGAAGGCCCGGCTGAATCTGTCGATCGAGCACAACAGCGAACTGGCCGATAGCAATGCCCAGCTGACGCGGCAGCTGACCGCGTTGAGCGCCGAGCGGGATCAGCTGCTGTCGGAGCGGGACGAGGCGGTACGCAAGCTCGCCGAACGCACCCCGGCCGAGCAGCGCTACGGCAGCCCCGAACGCCAAGCCGAGCAGGCACGCAACCAAACCCGCGAGGCCACCGAAGCGGCCAGCGAGTCCGGACCGCGGTCCCCGCTGGCGGATTACCAGCCCGGTCACGCGTTGGCCGATGCCGTGGCCCGTAACGGACGCGATCGGGAAGGGATGGAGCGATGAGCCGCGCCGACGATCTCGATGACCCGTTCATCAACCAGTACGCCGACAAGGTCACCGACCCGGAGGAGGTGTTGATGCGCGCGGACTTCGCTCGCGCCGAAGAGCTGCGGCGAACCTCTGTGTATGCCGAAACCGAGGAGCAAAGGGTTCTGCTGTTGAGCCAGGCCCGCGGGGTTGACGCGCGATGGCATGGCCGCGCCGACGACCTCGGCGAAGCCTGGTGCTACTTGGATTTCGCGCTTCACGACTGGAAGTGCGAACCGGACTATATGCGCCGCTTCTATGACCAGTTCCGCCACGACCAGGACCAAGGCGTCGACGCGATCAGCGACATGGAATGGCGCAGTCAGCTGCAGGCGCGGGAGATGACCGGCCACGGTTCCTGGGAGCAGGCCGCCGAGTCCGCATCCGAGTCGGCGCTGGCGGACTACCAGCCCGGCCACGCGTTGGCCGATGCCGTGGCCCGCAATGGTTCCCAGCGGGACGGGGCCGAGCGGTGAGTACCGAAACAGCCATGCCGGGCGTGCGACCGCCCGGCATGGATCGGCCCGACACCAACCCCAACTACCAGATCGAGAAGGAAGCCGAACCAATGACCGACACTACCGCCGCCGCACACCAGTACCTGGTGACCGGTCTCGAGCAGGTGATGCGCAGCGATTTCATGCACGCCGAGCTGTACAGCTCGCGGGACTCGGAAGACTACGACCCGGCCGACGAGCTGGACTACCGCGAGTACGCCTCGCCATGGCTGGACCGCAACGACGAGTGGGCCGACCACTGGATGTACCTGTCGGACGCGACGCAGCGGTGGCGCGATGACCACGCCTACGCCGAGCGCATGCTTGCCATGCATCAGCGCGCCCTGTCACCGATCGAGGTACGCAGCGAGGAGCAGGCCCGCTGGATCGCCGAACACGGTATCGAGCGCGACCAGTCCGGTCTGCTGACCTCCCACTATGTGACCCGCGTGGACAACCGGGCCGTATCGGCTTCGGATGACCGGTTCATTCCGATGACCGATCCGCAGTACTACAGCACCGCCGAATCGGATGACGAACGCCAGCTGCGCGCGGATTACGTCCGCCACGTCGATGAACTGAACAACGCGGCGCTCACCATCGACCTTGACGACCCGGCTGGTGACGGTCCCGTGGCTGAGGGTCACTCCGATGCCGCCGACGATATCGCCGCCCGGTGGGAAAAGCACGAGTCGCGGTATTGGCGGGATGTGTGGAACCACCTGGATGAAGCGGTCACAACATGGGAAGCCGCACCGGACGCGATGCGTCGCGCTACTGAGGTGATCGTGGAGCGTCAGGGCCGC
Organism: Nocardia sp. NPDC049737; assembly: GCF_040674755.1. Lineage (NCBI taxonomy): Bacteria > Bacillati > Actinomycetota > Actinomycetes > Mycobacteriales > Nocardiaceae > Nocardia > Nocardia sp. NPDC049737. Next base: position 542,429 of record NZ_JBFANH010000001.1, read on the forward strand.
GATCCGGAGTGGATGGAACCGATCCGGTGGCGCAGCTTGCAGCAGGCCGCCGAGCTGACCGGCCACGGCACCTGGAACGCCGAGGCGGGACGGCGAAACGAGCCCGCTCGGGATATGCCGTGGGCGAATGCCGCCGAAATCCGAACCAGCGCACCGGTTCCGGTGTCTTCGGCCTTCGCCGCGGCTCGTACCCGCGAGCTGGCCAGCAGTGTGTCGCCGTTGGCGAACTACCAGCCGGGCAACGCACTGGCCATGTCTATGGCAAATGCTGAGCGTGACGGAGCCGAGCGGTGAGCGCCCCGGCCATCGAGGCGACCATGCCCGCCTCCGCAGCACAGATCTGGGCGATCCCGGCCCTGCCGGCACCGATGCGGGAGTCCGCCCCGACCGGATCCCCGGCACCCGTGCCGCAGGTGCAGGCCAGTTCGGTGGCGGAGCCGGTGGCAGGCCTGAGCGCTAAGGAGTTGGCGCAGCGGCTGATCGCGGCGCATCAGCGCACCGCCGAGCTGGAGGAGCAGCTCGCCGCAGCGGTCGCGGCCCGTGACGCCGCCGAACACGAAGCCGCGCAGCTGGAAGACCGTAACCGGGAGTTGGCCAGCGACCTGGACAACGCCCTGGATCAGCTGGCCGGGCACGCCCTGCACGCCGAGCAGGAACGCCTGATCCGTACACCTGCGTGGAGCCCGTGGACCGCGTCCACCGATCGAGAGGGATACGACCGATGAACTCGACAACCACCGTCCACCCTGTCCACCAGCCGTCCACCGGCCGGTTCGACCTGGCCGAGCTGACCGCACTGGCAATGACGATCATTATCGGCTTGGGTGCGTTCGCATGGTCGTTCGCCGCGCTGACCGAACTGAGCCAGATGGCCGGGATCACACGGCGTCTAGCGTGGGCCGGTCCGATTTTCGTCGACGGCGCGATTGTCCAGTCCGTTGTCGCCCTGGTCTCGCTGCAGCGCCGCGAACGAACCGGTGTCCGAGTCAAGAACTCGACGGTGTTCTTCTTCTGGGGTGAGTTGTTCGCCGCCGAACTGATTTCGGTGGTCGGAAATGGCCTGCACGCTGCGGAATCCGGGCAACGCATCCTGCCCGCCACCATCGCGGCGTGCGTGGCTGGCGCGGCGCCGCTGTTCGGCCTGGCCGCCACGCACGGCCTGACCGCGCTGATCGAAGTCCCGCGAATCCCCGACCCGAGCGCGGATCCCGAGTTGACGCCGATCTACGCCGACTCGACACGGCTGGACACCGACCGGACAGGACTGGACAGCGACCGTCCACCACTGGACAACGCCGCGCCGGAGCTGGACAGCGGGCAGACCGTCGCGGCCGTCACGGTGGACAGTGACGCACTCGCCGACCGCGACGCGGAGATCCTTCGCCGTGTGGCGGCGGGCGAGTCGACGCGCCGGATCGGTGCCGCGGTCGGGTTGTCGAAGTCGCGGGTCGCGCAGATCATCGCCGCCGCCCACACACAGGACCCCGGTGGGGAGGTGCTGAGCTTGATTCGCTGATCGATAGCCCTGGTGGTGCGGGAGGGTGTGCGGCGGTCTCTCCCGCGTCAAGGGCGCACAGCATCGGCGATGCCGATGACCTGGCGGCCACCCTGGACCCGCGAGCCTCCACCGCCACACGGGCAGAGCCCTTCGAGGGCAGGCAGTGAGCCTGCCCCTCAATCCCCCTTTCACCACCTCAACCATGAAGGAAATTCTCATGACCAACGCAATGACCGACCTGGACCAGATCAACGCCGAGCTGATGAGCCAAGGCGCCCGCAACCCGTTCGGACGCGACGTCGAACCGAACACAACGATCTCCGGTGAGATCGTGGCCGTGGTGCGGCGCCACCGCCACAACAGCCAGGGGCAGCCGCTGTACTGGGTCAACCGCAAGCCGATGGTCGCCCAGGCCGGGGACCCGGTCATCGACTCCGCACTGATCCTGGAGACCGGCGAGCGTGCCGACTCCGACGACGAAGGTCTGCGTTCGATCACGCTGGATCGCGATATGCAGCGCGCGATCGCCGCGGGCGTGCGGCGTGCTCGCGCCGGTGGATTCGCGCTTGGCGGTCGCCTCGATCAACTGGTCTACGTCGGCCCGGTCGAGGGAGGCGGCTACGGCCGCGTCTACGAACTGGTGGCCTACATCCCGCCCACCGACTAAACCGCACCACCCACGAAGCCCCGGCCGAGATTTCGGCCGGGGCTACGTCGTATTCACAGCCGGTCAGCCACCTGAGTACCCGTGGTTGTGCTTTGCACTGACTGTTCCCCGGCCCCTTCCTCCGCAGGCAAAACGAGTCCGGAGCGGCGGTTGCTCAAGGGTGGCCGCCAGGCCATCGGCGCAGCCGACGCGACGATAGGAGCGCCCTTGAACAACCGACGAGCCGGACTCACACTATCCGGCTGAGGAAGGGGTCATCTCGTGTCGCGTCGACAGCATTTCAGGAGTCGATCTTGGTGCCGATCGGTGGGCGAAAAGCGCGCGACTTTCTAGCGAAAACCCAGCACCTGTGTCGTGCTAGCTTTTCGCGGGCTCAACCACCACCCCAACCCTCCCGTGAGCTGGGCAAAGGGCGGGATTTCTGCTCACTCCCCCACCCCCACCCAGTCCGACATCTCATCACCCACTTCGTGGTCAATGAGATGTCGGACTGGGTGGGGGTGGGGGAGCAATCAGAAATCAAAAGATCAAAAGAGGGAGGTTGGGGTGGTGGTTGAGAGAAAGAGAAGTGGTTGCGTTGGGTGCGTATCGGTGCGTTAGCTGGTTGGTTCCGTTGGCATACGTATCGACACCTGGCGGTGTCGCTTCCAGCAGGTCGACTCGTCTGCATCGGTGGCGGTCTACAGATCCGCGACTACTGCACGGCGTGAGTCATCGGACGACGGATCGCGATGCGGTGGTTGGTGCGCAGGCGTTGGGCGCCCGCGTGCACGAGCGATGCTCGTGGAAGAACTTCCGCGGCCTCCGGTCGCGTGGCCCTGGTGGTGGGTCGGCCTGCATTGTGTTTCCGCGCCCCTCCAGCGTCAAGGGCGCCTGGCGGCGTCGGCTGCGCCGATGGCCTGACGGCCACCCTTGACCCTGGAGCCTCTACGCGAAAAAGGCAGGCCTTATCGGGCAGGCGGTGCCTGCCCGCCTATCTGTGCAACCCGACCCACACCAGGGCCAAAAGCAAGGGACGTGGTCCGAAGGCTCGGGCGGCCAGTTGGCCTACCGCAGGAGGGCAAGGCGTTTCGGCCGCCAAGCCGGGCAGCGAATCAGCCAGCAACGCAACAGCATTGAGATAGCGATCACTCGGCGATAGATCGCAGCTGGAGGCGAATCATTGTAGATATGGCCGCCAATGCGCGGCGAAAAACCTGCGACTCGGACTACTCGAACACACTGGTAGGGGCAGAAATCGGAACGTGTCACTTGTGGCTGCGGGGAATGGGGGATTCAGCCTCGATCACGCCCCAGCTCTACACAGAACGCTGATGCGATTACCGCCGCAGCCGGAAATGAAGGTTATCCGGCTTGCCGTCGCGCTTCTCGACACGGACGCTCTCGTATCCGGCTTTCTTGATCGATTTCAGGCTTGTTGTGTTGTCAGCGGCGATGGCGCAACCGAAGGAACGTACTCCGTTCGCGGCATCGTGTTCGCTGATGGCACGTTTGGACGCTGACGCGTATCCGCGGCCGCGGTGCTCTCGGTCGATATAGGTCACCGTCCCGAGCGACGGGTAGTCGGCAGGATCGTCGGGTTCCGTCTCGAGCTGGTTGAGCGGCCGGTCCTGGACCATCGCCGATACCAATCCCACCGGTTGCTCATCAGCGAAGATGACCCAGTTGTGGATTCGGCCGATGCCGGTTTCGGCGCCGGGTGCGCACCCAAGATTGCTGTCGGACATCCCGATTCGTTCGACGAATTCTTTGGTATGTGTCCAGCCGCGGACTTTCGCTTGGACTGTTTCGTCGCAGTCGGTGAAGTAGCGCAGTCGCACCATAGCGGCACACCGTACCGGACGGGGGTGTGTGCCCGACACGACGCCGCTTACGTCATACCCGAAGGTGTGAGGTAGGCCCGGCTCATGATGCGGGCTGAGCTGATGCACGATGGGCGCGCATTCGGCAGGCGGTGGAGCAAAAGCGGCCCGGGCGGCCAGTGCTGCGACGAGTGAGGACCTTCTCGCATCCTGGTGCCTGGCATCGGGTTTCGTAACCTGCATCCTCAGCTGGGACGTCGCTGTTACGAAACTCCGAGAGCGGCAGGGTATCGGCGTTGGGGGTGCGCAGGGGGTGGTTGGACCACAGCACTTCGGTGCGGGCTCGGTGTGCACCGCCCTGGGTGGTGAACGATGCCAGCTCGTAGCGGTGCCAGTGCAGATACAGCTCGCGGTCGTACAGTTCGCTGGCGTACCCGGACAGCACCACGGTGGCCTGGCAGGCGTGCAGGGCGGACGCCAGCTCCCGATGGGAGGCCTCGCTGGTCATCTCGTGGCGGTAGTTGCGGTCCCGGGTCGTGCCCAGGTACGGCGGATCCACATACAGCAGCACGGTGCGGTGGCGGCCGTACGCGCCGATCAGATCGAGCGCCGGTCGGGATTCCAGCGAGACCGCGGCCAGTCGCTCCGCGGCGGGCAGCATCCGCTCGAGGTAGGCGGCCAGGTAGCCGGGCATCGAGACTCCGGATCCGTTCGGGTCGACGTGGTGGCGCCAGCCGGTGCGGCGCAGGGTTCCGGTGCGGGACTGGGTGATCCGCACCCACACCCGGCGGGCCCGCTCCAGATCGTCCAGGCCGGACAGGTCGCCGTGCGAGGCATCGTGCTCGGCCCGCGAATGCGGCGTCAGCGCGCATACCCGCGCCAGCTCAGTCGGGCGGTCGCGCAGCACTCGCCAGAACGTCATCAGGTCGCCGTCGATGTCGTTGACGGTCTCCATCCTCACCGCTGGTTTGGTCAGCAGCACCGCCAGCGATCCGGCGAATGGTTCCACGTAGTGGCCGTGGGCGGGCAGCATGCCCGCGATCCGGGCCGCGATCGTGGTCTTGCCTCCGTAGTACGCCATCGGCGGTTTCATCCCCGGTTCTCCCTACTCATTTACCCAGGTCAAGGGTGGACGTCCACCCCCAATTCTACCGTTATGCACGGGTGGACGTCCACCGTGAGATAATCGAAAAATGCCTAGTCAGCACCGATTTCCGGTTATGACAGTCCGAGTCGACCCCGAACTTCACGAACGCGCGAAAACCGCCGTTGCCCAGGCTGATTCGAACCTGAACGCGCACGTGATCGCGTTCCTGCACTGGCTGGTGCACGACACCGACGAACTGCCGACACGGACGGAAGTACCGACCTCGTGAGATAGCACACCTTGTTGAGGCAGAGAGCGCAACGAACCCGGGCGTGACGGTGGAGCGAGATTTTCGGCACGGGTTGCGGCGGAACTGCGAGCCAGACTGACGGCGACACATGCTCGGCGTTGGAGATGGGACGCGGTTTGGGATCTTCTTCTGAATTACAATTGCTATTGCTGCTGAAGCGGAAGTCCCTCTGGGTGGTTCTCCATCAATACTGCGATATTCGCCAAAGCGTACTCGTATGGTTCATGATCAGAGAGTCCTTCGCGAATTATCTCCAATGGGAAGTTCGCCGCTGATAAAAATGTCAACTTCAGGACCCAAATCAACGAGAATGCAACCGATATTCTGAGGTCGAACTCCTTCTCATCGCGTTCTGTTTCGTCAACATCCAGAGGCTTCTGGTATGCACTTATATCGTACTGATGCACGATCTTATTGCGTACGGAATGGACCGATGCGGGCCAATTCTTGAAGCTTCGCAGCATGGCGGGGTCTACTGCGGATGCGACTGCTGCAAGCCTGGCTAGTCTATTCGTGAATGGCATCTTTCCGAGCATTACCATCACGTCCGCTATATGCTTTTGGACAGGCTCGGTTTCAAGTATGGAGTAAGTGGCAAGTTTCTCCCGCACTGCTTTTCGAGCAGCTTTTTTGACATTGTTTAAGGCGCTCGCGCTTAGGCTCTCAAAGAATGGCTGCTCGCCGTAGACCCGCCGATCCACTCCTTCGCATATCGACGTCAGTGTAATAATTTGGGCTTCGATTGGCGCAGCGTCGTCGTGACCTGCTAGCGCGTCAACGAGGGCCTCTGCCTTTGCGCTTAGGTCTGTCCAGTCTGCCAGTCGGCCAGCCGTTATTGATCCGTGCGGCAGAAGTTTTTGTCCCGTCGCGAGAGTAGGATTGGTCCGAGTGCTCCTATGTGAAAAGTAAGTCAGCCAAGCCGAGTCAGCTGCTGTGCGTAGCTGACTTTCCATGAGAGGGAAGGGTCGCCGCAACGCGATAGATGTAAGGGTATTGCATGGAAGAAGCAGGTGGCTACCGATCATCCTCACTGTTGCGGAGGCGTTGAGCGAGAATTCAATCCACCATTTATCCGATTCCTCGTAGGCGCTTATTGTACCTCCGCCGTAAGCTTCGAATGTCGCGTCCTCGCGGCTCATGGGTTCGGCTATTGCCCGTATAGTAGAGAAGCGGACGCGTTGGTATCCCTGGTGTTGCCTGAAATGCCCACCGATAATTACAAATCGGCACGTGAACTCTTGCCCTAGCCCCGCCCAGGTGGTATTCCCGCCATGCGATTCGAGTAACGTCATCGGGATATGGTCGACTGTCATACCGTGCAGGGTGCGCGCAAGCTGGTCGCGCACGACGGCTTGGGCGTTTTTCTCGTTGCGATACACATGAGTCTCGCCGTTGGCATGCTGCTGAATCACCACCGTCGTCTCGTTAGTGATCATATTGTCCACGCGCAGCTCTGGTTTGCCATCAGACGAGAGCGTGAGTTTTCCAGCCGATTGGCGGTCCACTCCAGGCTCCCAAAAGGTACCGCCGAATGCCGTGATGTCAGCCACTCGTTCTCCCCGAAGATTGGTTGGGCGGAGGTAGTGGACGTATCGCTCGCTGCGCCGCTGTGTTACCCCGGATGACGGTCCCGCCAGCGATGGATCTTTTATCCAGATCGGCTCCCACCGCACGGGCGCGCGGCGAGTCCCGGCCGTGGGAGTAGCAGGGCCAGCGGTGTCGCAGGGGTCGCCCTCGCCGAATAGCGGCAGTTGGGCGACCCCGGCTGCGTGACCGGCGGTATAGAACATCATTCAATTACGCGGGCAATCTTGCGGCGAAGAGGTCGGGACTTCTGGCGGCCGTACCGCTTTGGAATCCGGAGACCTGTTCAACCGCCACTTGGCTCAGCCCGCGCGGCCGTATGGTGCAAAGCCGGGAATAATGACGCTGACCAGGCTCTTTGAACAACACTAAACTTGCGGATCTGCGCTCGCCGATATGGTGGATCTTTCATCGTCGGCACAGCGTTCATGCGGCTTGACCTTGTAAGTTACCGGTCGAAGTGGCTGAGGTTTGACTTTCCGATCGCGACGCCGAGTGCGACGCCAGCGCTGATAGTGAGGGCGACTACACCAGACGTCAGCCACTTCGTTTGTTCACGGGAGTTGGACAGCTCCTGGGGTCCGGCTATCTGCTGTGACGCGCGGATCGCATCCCATGTGATCGGCGCCGGTCCGGCAGCTATGGCTTTTCGGTATTCCTCGTCTGCGATGCGTTTGAATGCCCAGGTCCGGTGGTTGTAGCTCGCCATCGTCTCCCCCCACAGCGACCCGGTCTGACTCCAGTAGTCTCGGCCGATCTCGCTACGGAATACAACGTCAAACAGATCCTCGCGCAGCGACCGTTCGCTGACCACGCCAGACTCATAGGCCATCAGTCCATACCGCATCCACGAAGCGGTGTAATAGAACTGGCGAGCCTCGATGCCGGGTGGTTCGACTAGCCTCCCGATGCACGGCCCGTAAATCGTCGGGTCCTCCAGCGCAATACGGTTCAAGTCCAGATGGTAGCGACGAACTGTCTCGTATCGGGATGCCTTGAACTGTTGGGTCTGTATGAAGAGGGAAGTCGCGACCCCGCAGAGAGCGAGTGCCGACACGATTGTCGATGTCGCCCCGTAGGTTTGGCTGACTTCGCGCAGTCGGCCCCAGTCGATGTTTGCCGTTGGCAGCAGCAGAAGCAGAAAGGGCGACAAGAGCACCACAACCACGCCGGTGACGACTGCCACGCCGAAGGCGACATGTCGAGTGATCCTGTGACCGAGCCAACCGGCACTCCAGTGAAGCGACACTGGTCTACGGGAACTGATGCTCATCTGTAGATCCCCCAACTACCGACCGCGGTTGCTCGCGGATTCCGAATCTAGAGGCTATCGCAGGAGTTTCGTGCGTGCTGGCGAAAGATCCGGCGACATCGACGGGACGAGAGCCGGTCGGCTGGGTCGGACGTTGGTCAATTCGTACAGGGCTCATCATCGACGACGCCGCACAGGACTAGAAGCTCAGGGTGTCGGCTGTGCTGGTGCGCGGTGTGCGCGCATCCGGCAGGCGGTAGAGCAGAAGCGGCCCGGGCGGCCGGTGCCGCGGCGGGTGAGGACCTTCTCGCATCCCGGTGCCTGGCATCGGGTTTCGTAACATGCACCCGCGCCGGGAGCATCGCTGTTACGAAACTCCGGCAGGGGCAAGGTATCTGCGTCCGGAACGCGGAGAGGGTGGTTGGACCACAGGACCTCTGTCCGAGCCCGGTGGGTGCCGCCCTGGGTGGTGAACGACGCGAGTTCGTAGCGGTGCCAGTGCCGATACAGTTCGCGATCGTAGAGGTCGCTGGCGTAGCCGGACAGCACCACCGTGGCCTGGCAGGCGTGCAGCGCGGCCGCCAGCTCGCGATGCTCGGCATCGCCACCCATCTCGTGCCGGTAGTTCCGGTCCCGGGTCGTGCCCAGATAAGGCGGATCCACATATAGAAGCGTGGACCGGTGGCGGCCGTGGACGCCGATCAGATCCAACGCCGGGCGCGATTCCAGCGACACCGCTGCCAGCCGCTCGGCCGCGGGCCACATGCGTTCCAGGTAGGCGGCCAGGTACCCGGGCATCGACACCCCGAGCCCTGCGGATTGACGTGGTGGCGCCAGCCGGTGCGGCGCAGGGTTCCCGTGCGGGACTGGGTGATCTTCACCCACACCTGGCGGGCCCGCTCCAACTCGTCCAGGCCAGACAAGTCACCATGCGAGGCCTCGTGCTCAGCCCGCGAATGCGGGGTCAGCGGACACACTCGCGCCAGATCCGCCGGTCGGTCACGTAGCACCCGCCAGAAGGTCATCAGGTCGCCGTCGATGTCGTTGACCGTCTCCATCCGCACTGTGGGCTTGGTTAGTAGCACCGCCAACGATCCCGCGAACGGTTCCACGTAGTGCCCGTGTTCGGGGAGCATGGCGGCGATCCTGGCCGCGATCGTGGTCTTTCCCCCGTAGTACGCCATCGGCGGTTTCATCGGTGGCTTCCTTTGCTCGTGGCGACTCGGCGCTGTCGCGATGCTCTTGTTCGGCAGGGGGCCGAACATGTCCGGCGGGGACGTCCGGTGGCCGGCTGTTCAATCGGCGTGCCGCACTGCGAGCACTGCTGAGGCTTGAGGGTTTCGTGACATTCGCGGGTTTTGTGACGCTCCGGGAGCGATTCGCCGCGCAGCCACAGCGTGCGCCCGATCTGGGTGGGATGCGCGTCCGTGCGGGCTCGACCGGGCCGGTTCCAGCCTGAATGCGGGCGGCGATGAGCGATCGGAGTGAATCCCGCGGCCTTGAGCGAGGTACCGGTCTCCCCGTCCTGGGTGTAGGTGATCAGTCGACGGGCACCGAGTGCCTTGCAGACCCGCCGCGCTGCACCGTAGAGCGCGGAGTTCGCGTTGCGGGTGCCATCCGTGCAGGAGCGGACCACTTCGAGGGTGTCGCCGCCGTCGTCGAGCAACCGCGCGCTCGGGCGGGCGATTACCGCCACGCCGACGAGATGATCTGTGCCGTCGACGCGGACGCCGATGGAGAATTTGTGACCGACCGGACGCTTGTGATGACGATGGTGAAGGTCGATGAACTCGGCTGCCGGTCGCAGGGTGATGACCTTCGTCGTCATCCGCGGTCCCCGATGTGATGTCACGCAGCATTCCCCCTCCTCATAGGTGGACGTCCACCTATGAGATAATGGGAAAATGCCTAGTCAGCACCGATTTCCGGTCATAACCGTCCGGGCGGATCCCGATCTACAAGAGCGCGCGAAAGCCGCAGTCGCCGAAGTAGATTCGAACCTGAATGCTCACGTAGTAGCGTTCATGCGCTGGCTCGTACACGAGACCGACGAATTGCCGACACGGCCCGCGGCACCAACCTAATGAGATGGCACATCTAGGAGTCAATCTGATTCCTAGCAGGGCCACGCGGCCGGAGGTCGCGAACCCCAATACTCAGCTGCGACACCGTTTTCATTGGGGCATTGTGGTTTTGTGAATGAACGGCATTCTGACTTCGACGATGTCTACCCTGCGATGGGCAGGTTGGTTGTCAACAGTAGCTTCCTGGAGTCTCGTGTCAGGATGCTCGTCGCATGGCTCGCGAGGGTGGATGCGGCGGGGATCGTCTTTGACGGACAGTCTGTTGACTGGCTGGTTAGGACTGGTAAGGCGATGCTCCGTGAGTGTCAGAATGCTGAGAACTTCGCACTCCAGGACGTGAAGCGGTTCGAGAATGCGCTGAGCCAGGCCAAAGCCCTGAATCAGGAGCGCAACTTCTTTGTTCACGGCGACTGGAGCACGCGGTGTTACGACGACGAATGTGAGCGCCGCCCCAGCGGCAAGCCTGCTGATCACCGGATTTTCTATGTCGCCCGTAGTCGTCTACAGCGGGCGTCCGAGGTGCGGGAAGTCGCTGTCGTTGACGTTGAGTTGTTGGCGGACCAGGTTCGTACGTTGGGACAAGAGATAGATGCCGCCTTGGGCGAAGGAGATCGCCTGCGCTGGGCGTGGGAAGCGATGTACCCGGAGCCTCCGTTGAAAAGATCGTGGGATGACGAGACTGTTGTACTGGAGGCGCTCCGGCGGTTAGAACAATCGGGCGATGCTCACCCGTAATGATCGGATTCCAGGTACGGACCACAGCCAGTCACCCCCGGCAAGAACCGGGCTGGTGATACTCGGGCTGCGGGAGCCTGCCGTGACAGCCACCCGGTGTGCGCGCACGGGACACGATCAATCAGTCAGAACGCTGCAGGGGCGCTGATAAAGCCCCTGTTTGGTACGGTTTTGACGAAGATGCCCATCTAAGTGCAGCGAGGTGCCCTATGCTGATTCGGTTCGAAGTGGAGAACTTCCGCTCGATACTTGAGCCTGCAGAGCTGTCGATGGTTGCAGTTGACGACCGACCGGAAGTGCGGTCCTATCCGAAGTTCGGAGTCTCCCTTGTGCCGGTCGCAGGCATCTTTGGCCCTAACGCCTCGGGGAAATCGAACGTGCTGGCGGCGCTGGCCTGGCTTCGCACAGCAGTTCAGAACTCCTTGCGCGCGTGGGACGACGAGATCCCAGTCGATCCATTCGCTTTCGGGGACGCAAAGAGCCGGGATTCGTCGTTCGTGCTTGAACTGGAGATTGACGGGGTCCGCTTCGAGTACCTCCTCGATGTTGGCAGACATCGAGTTAGCTACGAGGCGCTCTTCCACTATCCCGAAGGGCGGCGTCGGCGCGTCTTCGAACGCGAAGCGAACGAGCTGATCCTGCAGCGCGGACTAGGGGAACTTTCTGGCACTCGAACGCTCCTGACCGATCGGTCACTAGCTCTGTCCATCATGCGACGCTTTGACGAGCCAACCACCTCTTCATTCTCACGAGCCCTAGTTCGTCTTGTGGCTTTAGGGCAGCCGTTGAATAGGTATCGGCGCGTCCTACCAATCGGCCCGAGGCAATCGACGCTCCGTCTCTTCGATATGCCTCAAGATGAAGAGCCTGACCTGAACCAGGATGACTCGCTCTACGATGAGCCCGATTGGCGATCGACTCGCCAACAAGCGATGGCATTGCTACAACTCGCTGATCTTGGGGTGGCGGATGTAGAGATCGAGGAAACACAAATCGAATCTGTCCGAGGCGAGCCCATCACCCGCCGTACTGTTCAACTTGTCCACGTCGCCAATAGCGAACGACTGCCATTCGAGTACCGTGACGAGTCGGCTGGAACTCGGGCATGGTTCGATCTGATCGGACCGGTGCTTAACGCCCTGCGGCGCGGCACCATCATCCTTTTTGACGAACTCGATGCGAGCCTGCATCCGACACTCACCGCACAGCTCGTCAAACTCTTCAAGGGAAGAAAGTCCAACCCACACGGCGCCCAGCTTCTGTTCACCTCACATGACACTAACCTCTTGAATCACCTCAACCGGGACGAAGTATGGCTGACGGAGAAGGCGTCGAACGGGTCGACTCGCTTTGCAGCGCTGTCGGACTTCGCAGGCGAACGGGTTCGCCGATCGGCGAACCTTGAGAGCGGCTACCTTAGCGGCCGTTTCGGTGCGCTGCCCGACGTGTCCCATCTTGAGGTTCTGCGCGACCTGGGCTTGATTGGATGAGCGCCAAAGACCGTGGCAAGAAGGGAAAGAACCTCAAGCGCACAACAGAAACCACGCCAGTCCGAACGACCTTCCGCGTCTACGCGGAGGGCATTTCGACTGAACCCGAGTACATCGATGCCCTCAAACGGCTTCCTGAGCTCACTGACGTGGTTTCGGTGGATGTCTCTATCGAAGAGGCAGGGGCGACGCCGATGCACCTCGTGGAAAGTGCGTGCGCCGACAAACGCCGCGCCGACCTGGATGTCGATTTCTACTGGTGCGTGTTCGACGTGGAGTTCCCGCAACGTCATCCATATCTTGACCGCGCAAGACAGATGGCGAGAGACAACGGCGTCCACTTGGCGATCAGTAACCCCTGCTTCGAGATCTGGCTCATCCTTCACCATCGACTACACGCAGGCCACCTGTCCACCGATGAGGCAATTCAACTCAGGCGTAAGCTCGATGGGTCTGGCGGCAAACACCTTGATGGCTCTCGTTACATGCCGCTTGCGCACAACGCCATCCGACACGCGCAAGCCCTCCGCAAAAGACACCAGCAGGACGGCACGCGCTTCCCGGAGGACAATCCCTCATCCTCTGTCGACGAGTTCGTGACACACATCCGTGACGTGGTGAAGTCCGCCTCGAAGGTTGTCGTGAACCGATAGCGGAGTACGCAGTGTTAGGAAGATCAGCTTCGTGAGGCGCTTGGCGTCGTCGGTAAGTGCATAATCGCGAGTGATGTGGAAGACCTGGCCATCTGCCGCGGCACCACGCACCAAGTCTCTTATCTCAGCGCCCAGGGAGACATTCGGTCAAACCATCCTTCAAGAGGCACCCGAAGAGCACCGGGATTTCGGGTAGGAGATATCGTCGCTCTCGCACCAATAGATTATGGTGAAATGCTCTGTGACATGCAGGTTCTTTGCTGGTTAGCACAGTGCCGAGAGGGTTTGATCTCATAATCCATTGGTCGCGGGTTCGAGCCCCGCCCGCCCCACAAACCCCCTGGTCAGGGGGATTGCAGTCGGTGTTTGGGTCGTGCCTTAACCACCCAGGTCACCACTTACTCACCTTTTTCAAATTGCGGGCACATGCTGCTCCCTCCAGCTCCCGACACCCTGCCCGCCAGGGCATCGGGAGCTGGTTGTTTGCTAGCAAATGATGACCGACGCTGGGCATCGCTGGTCACCCTCAAGGGTCATGTTCGCCTCGTCGTGGCAGTCCCGTCTTGCTCATCCGGCAGAGCGAAGGCCGCGAAGCGATTCCGGGCGTCCGGGCCTTGATGGGTGCGTTGGACGTAGTGCCTTCGTGTCACCGCTTCGGTGTTGCCGAGTTGGGCGGCCGCGACACCGATATCGGATTGCCCGCCATCGGCGTCTTCGGCCAGATGCGTGCCGACGGTCTTGCGCGCCGCATGAGGGTTCTGGGGGATTCCCGTGACGCCGATGCGGTCGAGTGCCCGCTGTAGTTGCTTGCGGGCATTGCGAGGATCGCGCAAGGTCCCTCCTCGGGATGGGAAAACGAGATCGTTGGGCTCATGCGGTATCAAGTCACGGCGGGCGGTCAGTCTCTCTACGGCCCACTCGGGCAGCAGCAGTCGGCGTTTGCCGTTCGGGCCGCCCTTGGGATGCGGTTGGATGATCATCCTGCCGCCGCGTATACGCACGACGGTCCCCTCAACGAGCACAGTGGGCTTGGTGGCGTCGAGATCGAGATGCTTCCACTTCAACGCCATCGTCTCGCCAATGCGGCATCCGGTGGCCAACAGGAGATCGACCAGATCGGCGATACCGTTCGCGACGGCGCGCTTGTCGCTACGCAGCCCGCTTCGGATGCGTTGCACCTCGTTGAGCGACTACGCCACAACCGGTTTGTCTTCGACCTGGATCGGTGCGAGCAGCTTGATGATATTTCCGGCACTGGCGCCGTATCGGCTTGCTAGCGTCCACATTCCGGACAAGCACGTCTTCGCGAGTTTCGCGGTCGGCCTGCCCACCTGATCGGCGATGTCTTCGAGCAACCCTTCCAGCACCTGAGTGGTGCACTCAGCGATGGTCAGCTTGCCGATTCTGGGGACGATGTGAAGGTCCAGTCCAGTATCTCCCCGTATCGGCGTTTGGTGTTCGCAGACAGCTTGGAGCGCTCGACCTTTATCTGCCATCGCTCGACGAGGCGGTGCACGAGCGTATCCGCCGTGATTTCGGACTTCGAGGGTGCGACCCGCCGGGCCAGCTTTTCCTCGAGTGCCGCTATGGCCTTGGGCTTAGATTGTCCGACCGCCTCCACTTGCCGCAGGGCGCCGTCGAGGTCGCGAAGTCTGGTCTTTGCTATGTGCCGGATCGGTTTTCCGGCTGCATCCCGAACGACTGTAGCGGTGATCTTCCCGTGCCGTCCGGGCTTGATTCGTTCGCGCGGCATCAGGCATCCCCGCCGACCGCGCGCGCGACAGCGCGATTATTCATTTGTACTCCCGTAGACATCAATTCCCGGTGCCAGCCGGTCTTGTGCATTCCAATTCTACTGGGCCACAGCGTTTTACGGAGAATCCGCCAGCGCGACCAAGTCATTGGATTCGGGTGGACCGTTCGGGGCGTCACCCTTCGCTCGGACGGTCCTCTTCTGGACGCTGTGCTGACGGCGCGCTCATCGGCACCTGGCCCAGCCCGATTGGACAAGCCAACCTCGGATGGATCCGTGGCGGGCGCCATCTGGCCCGCGTCCTGCCATCGGCACCGCTGTGACGCAAGCCGGGCGGATGGCACCGGACAGACCAATACTGCGGAATCGAACCCCAAGTCGGGCGATGGTCCCGAACAACCGAGTACTGCGGAAACCCCGGCTGAGTCTGCATCCGGAGCAGACGCTCGATAGTCGTGTTCGCGAGATCGACTGCTGGCCAAGGACTGTGCGCCGCCGAACGCGCGGATCGTGGCATCACTGGGTGTTCGAGATTGTCCGTTTATGGCCTGACCGATGGAATCCGCTCCCTTCTGCACGGAAGCGATTGATCAGCGGTGAGTCGATGCGGTGAGGCGTCGCAGTGCGGCGTGGGCGGGTGGGCCCCATGTGGGCTTGCCGCCGGGGCGGCCGTGGACACCGGCGTCCGCGATGAAGATGCCGCTGAGGGCGCGCAGCACCGCCCATCCGAGGGCGCGACGCAGGGTCGCGGTGTCCGGGTTCGGCTGGTAGGCGGCATGGAAGTGTTCGGCGGCGCCGTCGGGCAGCAGAAGCCAAGCGGCAGCGAGGTCGCAAGCCGGATCGCCCGCGAAGAGGTCGCCGAAGTCGATCACGCCGCAGATCGTGCCCTCCGCGGTCAGGACGTTTGCTGGATGCAGGTCGCCGTGGAGCCATAGCGCCGGACCGGCCCAGTCGGGCGCGGCGGCGGCGTCTTCGAAGACCGCGCGGACGGCGTCTGGATCGGGGATCAGCCCCAGCTCGGTGGCCGAGGCTAGCTGCTTGGCGAACCCTACGGAGTACTCGGCCAGCGGCCCTCCGCGGTTCCGGCCGGTGGGTGCTTGTTCGGGGGCGGGGTGGTGAAGTGCGGTAAGGAAGGCGGCCAGGGTGGTGGCCGCTTCCATGGCGTGGGTGACGGGGGCGTGGTCGGCAGGCGTGCCCGGCACCCAGGTGGTGACGATCCAGGGGCGCGGAAACCGCTCGGAGGGCTCACCGAGCCGCTGGGGAACGGGAACCGGCAGAGGAAGGTGTGGGGCGAGGACAGGCAGCCAGGTGTGCTCTTTGCGCAGCAGCGCATCTGCGGACTCGGTCGCCCAGGGCAACCGGACGGCGAGGTCATCGCCGAGCCGCCACAGCTGGTTGTCCCAGCCGCGTGCGCCGAGCCGCACAGGGTAGTCAGCGAGGTCGGGGTGCTGCTCACGCAGCAGATCCCGCACCAACTCCGCGGTGATCTCGATCCCGGTGTGCGTCATGCGGATCAACAGTAGCCAGAGGGCAGCCGACCCGCTCCGACTGCTGGAGGGGACAGGGTCACGAAGACTCAGGCGCCTGGACTTCGCATGCCTTCCAGCACCTTTCAGCGCAAAGCGCACAGTCGGATATGACAGGACGGCGCGAGCTGCAATCCATCTCGTATACGGAAAGCGCGACCAGCGGCATTTCGGGACGTTCGTTCGGGCGGGATGCCACCTCGCAGCTCCATACCCTTCGACACGTTTTATCGACACCGCTTCGGCGGGACTGGACTGGCGGTTCCCTTCCCGAGGGCGGATGTTCAACCCGACCAGGCTCGCGACGCTTTCCCCGCCGGACAGCACAGCAGACCGGTAGCGGGAATCGCCGCAGGACTGAGGATCAGGAACGTGGCTCCTGCCCGCTTTTAGGCTGGATCGGTTGATCAGACATGTACCACTTCCGGCACGAGAAGGGGCTATACGGTGACTCACAAAATCGCGACCGCCGCCGCGGTCGGCATCCTGTCTGTCTTCCTGTCCGCAGGCGTCGCCACCGCCCAGGCGCTGGACCCGGGACCGGGAGAAGGGCAGGCGGGGGAGCCGATCCCCGGAAGTGGTGCCACGGGCACGGGCATCGACTTCGGGAATCAGGCCGGTGCTGTCGAACCCGTGCAGGTCTTCGGGCCCTCTGCGCCGCCGAGTTCCGACGATGGCGGCAGCACGGGCGGTGCCGGGAACGAGGACAAGGGCGGGGGCAAAGGTAGTAAAGGCAAAGGCAAAGGCAAGGGTAAAGGCAAAGGTAAAGGTAAAGGTAAAGGTAAAGACGAGAGCGCCGGCGAATAAGGGCGGTCACTGGGTGCCTCTGGCCGTCGATAACGTCCGCCGACCGACACCGGGACTTCGAGCCGAGTGATGCTCGGAAATGAACATTGCGAACCGCGGTCTTGGCCGGGCGCTTTGACCTGCGATGGGTCTGGCGAAATCCCTGTGGTGCCGTGTAGCGGCAGCATCCGACAGGCACGTCTATCGGCGGTCAGGAGCGGGCGGTGTCGAGGCCGAGAGGGATCCTGTAATCGGCTATTACCGCGTGTTTCGGATTGCAGCATCGGTGTCGCTTCATGACCTCGTATCGCTTTCCTTTGATGAGTGAGGCTGCCGCCGCCCCAGTTCCGTTTCCGTGGGCCTGCCGCACGGATCGTCAGTGAAGCATCGGCTCGTTGTCTTCGTGGGTGTCGTGACTTCGAGTGAGATAGGTTTTCTAGGCTGGAGCGGTGAGGTTCCCGCTCGCCAGTTGGACCAGGAGGGGCCAGCGTGTTGGAACCGATCAAACGGGCAGCGGCCGCTCTGAGCCGGCGCTTGAAGGCCACGTCGAGTGGGACCGCCGCCACATCTGGTGAGGCCGATCCCATCTCGCTGATGGAAGAACTTCTGCCACTGCAGGAGCAAAGCCTCGGTCACGACCACCCGGACACCAACGAGACGCGCGATCGTCTCGCCGACGCTTATCACCGGGCAGGGCGGGAGGATGACGAAGTTCCGCTTTTGAAGCAGCTTCTGGCGTACCGGGAGCGGGTCCTCGGTCACGATCACCACGACACCAACGCCGTTCACAATCGACTCGGCGGCACCTATATGTCGCTGAGTCGATGGGACGAAGCCATTCCGCACTTCGAACAACTTCTCGCGTATCGCGAGAAAATGTTCGGGCCCGAGGTGTATTCCGTCGTGGGCGCTCGCCGCGTGCTTGGCGTGGCGTGCTACCGGGCGTGCCGATATGCCGAGGCTGTCGCGTTGTTCGAACGGAACCTGACGTACGTCGACAGAGGCGGCGCCGAGACCTACGAAGATCGTTGCAATCTCGCTGCCGCCTATGAGGCTGCGGGTCGCTGGGATCAGGCGATCCCGTTGTATGAAGAGCTCCTGACTTACCGGGAACAGCTTGTCGGGCACAATGATCCCTTCGCACAGCGCGCCCGCGACGACCTCGTTCGCGTGTACCGGTCGGCGGACCGACCCGACGAGGCTGCCGCCTTGTCCGAAGCAGGACCGCACCGACGGCCCTCGTCGACACAGGAGTGACGGCATCTCGAACTTGCACGGGGGCGGTGCGGCACGTCGAGACTTTCCGCACTACGTGCACGTCCGGAGTGTTCGTCGTTGGCGCATGCGAAGACTCGGAATCGGCATGTGGGCGCGTTCGGCCACAGGTCGAGTTCCGTTGCGGGACAATAGTTCAGAAGCCTCTCACCGACCGCTCAACGGCATGGCCGTGCATTCTCTCGGGGCTAGTACTGCAACGGCACTCGGTTCGGTAGTGTGCTGGGGGCGGTGTTGGATGTTGTTGCGGCGGAGTTGGATTCGCTGTGTGGGAGGATCGGTGGCCGTTCGCGCGGTCGAAGCCGCGGGGCCGGGCGTGGGGTAGATGGCCGGGTTGGATCGGAAAGGTCCAAGTGTCGTGTCCCGGCGTGTTCCTCTTGGCCACGCCCGCAGATTTCCCGGCTACGCAATCGCACGGCAACCCATCAGGCGCGACTGCCTCGCACTCGATGGGTTGCCCGTCAGTACCGGCGTCATCAGCCACGTTCACCAGCATTCGATGCCTGGCAGTTGGCCGGCGATGCTCAGCGATTCGGCGATCTCGGCATGGGCTTGTCTGGGGGAGCGACCGAAAACGGGCCTTATGCGGCCGTTCCGCGCGCGGAGTGAGCGCGCGGCTTGGCGCGCGACTGACCATGCGCCGCGTTGCGACGACCGCTGCCTTGGCGCGGTCCGCCGCTGCCCCTTCGCGCTCCGCCACTGCTACGGTACGGTCCGCTGCTGCTGCGGCGGTCGTCTTCACGTGCCGCCCGCTCGCTGTAGGAGGGCGCGACGAATGGGGCAATCGTGCCGACGAGTTCGGCCACCACGGGCGAATCGGCGGTGACCCGTTGCGGGGTCACAGTGATCTTGGCCTTGCGCATGATGTCGGCCAGGTCGCGTCGTTCGCCGGGCAGCACCAGGGTGATCACTTCACCGGAGTTGCCAGCCCGCGCGGTACGGCCCGAACGGTGCAGGTACGCCTTGTGTTCGGCGGGCGGATCAACGTGCACGACCAGCTCGACACCGTCGACGTGCACGCCGCGCGCGGCCACATCGGTCGCCACCAGCACCAGGGCATCACCGGCGGCGAAGACCGCGAGGTTGCGGTCGCGGGCGCCCTGCGAGAGGTTGCCGTGCAGATCGACGGCCGGAATTCCGGCGAGGGTCAGTTGCTTGGCCAGTTTGCGAGCCTGATGTTTGGTGCGCATGAACAGGATTCGCCGACCCGAGCCGGAGGCGAGCCGGTGTACGACCTCGCGCTTGGCTTCGACGCTCGCGGTTTCGAAAACGTGATGGGTCATGGCGGCGACCGGGGAGTTCGCCTCATCGACGGAATGCAGCTTGGCATCCGGCAGGAAGCGGCTGACCAGCTTGTTGACGCCGTTATCCAGGGTGGCTGAGAACAGCAGGCGCTGACCGTCATTCGGGGTGGCCGCGAGAATGCGGGTCACGCCTGGCAGGAACCCGAGGTCGGCCATGTGGTCGGCCTCGTCGATCACGGTGACCTCGACGGCATCCAGCGAGATCAGACGTTGGTTCATCAGATCCTCGAGCCGGCCGGGGCAGGCGACGACAATGTCGACACCGGCGCGCAGCGCCCGGACCTGCCGGTTCTGCGGGACCCCACCGAAAATCGTGGTGACGGTCATGCGATAGGCCGCGGCGAGGGGTTCCAGCGCGGCCGTGATCTGGGTGGCCAATTCCCGAGTCGGCGCCAGCACCAGGCCGGTCGGGCGGCTCGGTGCGCGCCTACCGGCGAGACCGCCGCCGAGACGGTTGACCATCGGGATGGCGAAGGCGAGCGTCTTGCCGCTGCCGGTCCGGCCACGGCCCAGCACGTCGCGTCCGGCCAGCGAATCAGGCAGGGTGTCGGTCTGGATCGGAAAAGGTTCGGTGATCCCGGCGCGAGTCAACGCCTTCACCAGCGGTGCGCTCACGCCGAGCGCGGCAAAAGAAATGTCAGCAGAACTCATAGGTGTTGCGGTGCCTTTCGGGCATCAGGTGGTGCCCGAGCCGTCTGTGGACCTTCCGGGTCCGCGCCGGGGCACGAAATGGCGAGATTGCCAATGGGCAAAATCGATCGCCGTAAGAAGAGCGGATACGGCAAGCGCTGGTTGCGAAGCGAATGCGATCTACGACGCTTGGCGTGACATGTCACGCACTTGATCAACAATAGCCTGTGATGGGCGGTTCGTACTCATCGGGTGAGGTTTCTCGCCTCTGGCCAGGGATGGGCCGCCAGGCTCGTGTTTCTAGGCCGGAACCGTATTGGTCGGCGGTAAGGGAACAGAGTGCGAGGTCAGACTTCGGCGCATGATCTGCAACTGGCCCCCGGGCTATCGCGGTTACCAGTGCGACATTGCTCAGTTTGGTAGACCGAAAGCGAGACCCGTTGTGGGATGGTTCCTGGACTTCTGGTACTTGGCCGTCCGACGAGGACCATCCCATCCTCTTGGTCTCAGTAGGTTAGACGCGGACCACGCACGTTCGGTTCCATCAGTTCATCGCGATCCGAACCACGCATCGGGGACCGGCCAAGTGGTCGAAGTTTTGGAGTTGATCGTCCATCCTTCGTCGGTGCAAGGTTTGAGCTGAAGCCCTAGAGGTTGCCGTAGTGGCACGCATGCTTGCGCCCCAAGCTGCGCCTGATCTGGCACTTCCGATTGCGCCGAGGACGCTATCCACGATTCAACTCAATTCGCCGGAGCCACACGGAGTTTGGGATCGGCGCCGGGTGAGTGGAGCGGGGTGAGCATGGTATCCGGGTACACCACTTTCGTACTGGTCCAACGGAAGTCCAGTTCGTCATCGGTGGGGAACCACCAGGTCGCAGCCCGCAAGGGGTTCCCGCCACGAAGAAACAGGTAGTAGGCCGTCGTCGGCTTGTCGTCGTTGTATGGACCGGGCAAGTTCTGCCAGCACATTCCGGGGGTATTCGCGAGTTCGTTCAACTTGTCGGCTTTCATGCCCGGCGTAAGGACCACCATGGTGTCCCACTCGTCCTGGAGACCGGCGGCTCGGGTGATTTCCACCATCTTGACCGGCACCTCACCGGAAGCCGCATGCCTCGCGGCAGTCAGAAGAGTGAAACCGCCGCTCGGCGATGATCCGCCCGACCGCACATCGAACGAAGCACGACAGTCGGTACTCGCGGCCTCCCGATTACCAGGAGACTGGTCCGGCCCACATCCGGCAGCGAGCAGCACCGGTACCAAACCGGTGGCGACCGCAAGGGCTCCGACTCTCATCTGATGATCACTTGCTCCCGGGTAGTGGAATGCCAACGCCAGCTGGCGATCCCGTCATCGCCTCGGTCACCCGATTGCTCCAGGTGATCTGCGGGGCGGGCAGTTGACTGCCATCGGTATTCGAAGTCTGGATGACTACTGCTTTGCCATCTTTGATCTGCTGTCCGACCAGCGCGGCCAGTTCTTCGGGGCTGGCTTTGGGGTTGGCTGCCCCGATCGCGCGCCCGATTTCGTTGTTGTAGAGGTCCATTGCTTCACGTTGCGGCGTATTGCCGCCGGTCTTTTCGTGTGCTGTGGCGTATGTTTGCGCCCAGTCCTCGCCGAATTGTTGCGACATGAGGGCGTTCCAGTACATGTGCCGATAGGCATCGCCTTGGCCATCGGCTACGGAGTCCGGATACTCC
Source organism: Nocardia sp. NPDC049737 (assembly GCF_040674755.1). Lineage (NCBI taxonomy): Bacteria > Bacillati > Actinomycetota > Actinomycetes > Mycobacteriales > Nocardiaceae > Nocardia > Nocardia sp. NPDC049737. Next base: position 564,565 of record NZ_JBFANH010000001.1, read on the forward strand.
GCTAAGGCGGCGTTCCTGGCCAGGTCGGGGAGGGTGAGGGCTTTTGCGACCGCGTCGACGCCCTGGTTCTGCAGCAGGTTCTCCATGGCCGAGATTTCTTCGGCGGTCATCAGCGAAGGGCTCACTTCTATGCCGTGATCCTTGAGGATGTCGGCTGGCCACCCGACCGGCCAGAGTCTCGGCAGCCCGGTGGAGACCTCTGTTTGATAGTCCTCGAGGATTTTCGCGAGTTCCGGATCGTCCGGCTTGACAACCAGGCCCTGCTTCACCCGGTCGGACAGCTTCTCGATTTCCTTGATGTAGATCTCCGCGCCTTCCTGATCTGCTCTTTGCACGAGCGTGAAGGCGGCGGAGATGAAGTTGTCCAGACGCCGGGTGACGATTTCCTTCGCAACTACTGCGACATCACCGAATGGGAAGTAATCGCTGTAGGTTTCGGCGTTCGATGTGCGGGACTTGACGTGGCCGTCCTCGGTGACGAACAGATCCCATCTCGAGTCCTCGGCTTCGGCTTTGCGGGTGCGGATCGTCGAAATATTGGTTTCCAGGGTCGAGACCAGGGAGCTGAGCTTCGACGCCATCTGTTCGATGACGTCCGAGGTCTGAATCGTGTCGGTGCGATCCTCCTGGCCGCGCCGTCGTGCCGCGTCACCCGCCGAACTGTCGAAGTAGTCGTCGGACTGCTCTATCGCGTTTCCCGCTGCGGTGGCCTCGGTCTCGATGAACTTGTAGGTCTCGTTCATCATGTCGACAACCTGACCGAGATAGCGCAGATCCCAGCCGAGCACCTTCGATATGGTCAGCGCCTGTCCATCTGCCATCGCTAGCCCCCCAGCTGCTTGAGTTCAGTAGCCCAGTCGGCATCTGTCTGCTCATAGACACCCGCGGCGGTCTCCACGCTGTCGCAAAAGCTGCTCAGGCGGCGATTGTGGTATGCCAGCACGGTGTCCAGCGCCTTCAGTGATTCCTCGACTTTGACAGCGAGGTTCGAATTCGCCATCCGTTCCCGGGCCAGATCACGGCTCACCTTCGCGATCGGGGTCTTCGTCGTGATCCTGCCCGCGTTCATCCGTACGGACGCCGCGAGTGCGCGCATCTTCACGGGGTCGACGTTCACCTGGACTCCTCGAACAGTTGCACGGCTGCGGCTTCGGCGTTGCCGAGTGCGGCACGGTGACGGTCGATAATGAGGTTGGCCAGGTGCTGAGGGCCGTTGTCCATCGCATAGTCGGCGATATAGAGGTCGGTGATCCGACCGCCGGCATCCGTCTCGATGCTCACGCTGCCGTCTCGGGAACGCGCGGAGCCGCGCACCGCCGCGAGTCGCTCATTGATCCGCTGGATCTCGAGCATTCGCTCATCGCTATTCATCACTGTCCCCCGTCGAGTGGCGCTCCCCGAGAGCCTACCTAGATCGGGCCTCGGCTACTGCCCGGAGGTGCCTTCAAGGCGCCTCGCAAAGGTCGCGGCATGGACGGTACGGCACTCCGTATTTGCTCCTTATTTTCAGCCGAATCCGCCCGAATACGATGCGGCGCAGCATGATTCAATAGAAGATAGCCATGGGCTATTCATACTTGTAGGAGTATGTAAGCGAAGGAGGTCGCAGAGAGCTGAATCCTGTTGTGCCAGAAGCAGAAGTTCTGACATTGAGGTATCGGCTCGGGAGGCGTTTTCGGTGGGTGAGGCGCAGAGTGGTTGTCGGAGTATTGCAGGGGTTCCCCGCAGGGGTGGGTTGGAGTCGACTCGTCCCCGCGCTGTGGCGGTGGGGTTGATATGTGAGGGCAAGGACGGGCTGCGTCTACTGCGGCGTTTTTAGCGCTAGCCATGCCCCTATTGCGGTGGACAGTCGCGAACTCTGAAGTCGGCGATCCGATGGTCGGAGGCGAGCGTAACCTACGACCCCTTGTTTCTGTGGGGCGCGAGTAGCGGTGTCAGCGCACGGATCACTGCGGGGCGCTCGCCCAGCGGAACACCTCTCAGTGCGTAAAGGACAATGGTGACCTTCACGACGGCGGCCGGTACGGCCGCCGGAGCCGTCGCGATGGCAGCCGCCAGGGTAAGTCGACGGCCCGGACATTGGTGCCGAACTCGAGGCGGTGACGTCCACTGCGCAGTTCGACGTGGTCATGCGCAGATAACCCGAAATTAGCTATATGGTGCCGGTGTCGCGGAGTAGCCTACGGTCCATGAGCGCATGCGAGGTTTGCGGTAACGATTACGCTATGCCGATCGTCGTCGAGGCTCAGGGAATGCGGCATGTCTTCGACTGCTTCGAATGTGCGATCCACCGCATGGCACCCATCTGCGAGCACTGCAATTGCAAGATCATCGGCCACGGTGTGGAGTCGGACGGCCGATTCTTCTGCTGCGTGCACTGCGCCGTGTCCGAGGGTGCCAAAGGCTTGGTCGACCACGTGTGAGAGCGAGGTCGTCCCGGAACCGGTCAGTCGCATGGAGTTCCAGCCGCTCGGTGTCGGGGCGATGAACTCGCCGCGGTACCGTCTCGCTGGGCTGCGGCTGTGCACGTCCGGGCGGCGGATCATGTTCAACGGCAGCGCCGCTACGGAGGCCCTGGTCAGGATGCGAAAACGGCGGGCCGAACGGCCCGCCGTTCTGTGCTCGGCGCTGATTGCGGCTCAGTTGCCGGGGTTGGCGTCGCGGTCGTGGCTGGTGGGGTGGCCGTCCTTGTCGTACCACGGCAGTTCGCGTCGCGGGTCCAGCCTTCGAATTCGGTGCCGATCAGGCTGTCGACCCCTAGCGTTCCCCCAGGCCGAGTGAGGGGGACCGCGCAGGTTCGGACGGGGCATTGCGGCGTCGCGTCCAACCCCATATGGCCAACGCCAACGTTCAGTCCGGGTAATGGCTGCTGATCGAATGCGTCTGTGACGAGCCGACCTTCATGGCTATAGGCCGCAAACCCATACGCCTGCAACTACTTCACGAGGTCCGTTGCAACGAGCCTCTCAAAGCGGCCCGCCGCTCGACTCCTACGACGAAGGTCTGCGTTCGATCACGCTGGATCACGATATGCAGCGTGCGATCGCCGCGGGCGTGCGCCGTGCGCGTGCTGGTGGCTTTGCGGTCGGCGGTCGCCTCGATCAACCCACTGGTCGCAGCAGGACATGCGTGAGGCGATGAGCATGCACATCGACCAGACCGTCGCCTACGCAGCCGCCGTCATCGGCGGCAAGTACAGCGACGCGACCGCCAAGTTCGACGAGGCCAAGGCACACATGATGGATGTCGCCGACATCCTCAGCCAGGGCATCATCACCCAGTTCCCGGACAAGTTCTGAATTCCCGGACCGGCGGACGGGGGCTCGTTTCATATGCACCCGTACTGCTCGGCTCGCAAATCACAGTGTCGGACCGGCTTCGCTTGTCGAGCTCTTCGCCCATCGACCTCGAGGTACGAGTGGTGGTTGCGACCTCAGCATCGAAAGGTGTTGCAGGGACTGGATTTCGACTTCGTAACGGGGCAGTCTCCTGGGTGCGGGGGTTGCATTACTTGCGTGCAACGCCCGCGTAGGCGGACACTTGTGCGTCCATTGTCTTCGGGGGTTCGACACCGTCCGGGCGCCAGCGGTGCGGCACCTCTACACCGGGATCGACCAACTGTAGTCCCTGGAAGAACCGCATGAATTCGTCTCGGCTTCGGACTTGGCATGGCAAGCCGCTGCGGCGGTAGATGTCGACCACGGTTCCTATTGCCGTCGGGTCGAAGTCTGGCGTGACGTGTGTCATCACTAGATACGAGCCAGGAACGAGCTCGTCCATCAGAGTGTCGACAATTCCGTAGGGGTCCTGCTCGTCGGGGATGAAATGCATCAGCGCGTTGAGACTGAGCGCGACCGGTTGGGTCAGGTCCAGTGTCTCGCGCAATCCCGGGGCGTTGAGAATCTTTTCGGGTGTCGTGACGTCGGCGGAGACGTAGTTGGTACGACCCTCCAGTGAGCTGACCATCAATGCCCTGGCGTGGACGAGCACGATCGGATCGTTGTCGACGTAGACGACTCGCGCGTCGGGCGCAATCTGTTGGGCCACCTGATGCAGATTCGGCTCGGTCGGGATACCGGTTCCGACATCGAGGAATTGACGTATGCCCGCGTTTGCGAGGAACCGTGTCACGCGGTGTATGAACGCCCTGTTCTTCTGCGCGGCCACCCGCACTCCTGGCCAGATGGTCACGACCTGTTCAGCCGCTTCCTCGTCCGCGCTGTAATGGTCCTTGCCGCCGAGGTAGTAGTCATACATTCGGGCGGTGTGGGGCTGATTCTGCCGCAGGTCGACAGGAGGGCCGGGTTTCACGGTCGGAGTCCTTTCGGAGTCGAGGCAACGTCAAGGTAGCAAGCGGGCGTGTTGTTTCAATCTTGTTGGGAGGGTTGCACCTTGCAGCCCACTACAAGCGTGCGACGAGAACTGATTCCATGCTTGCCACGCTAATCTACTGGGCGCCTTGGATTTACCGGTCAGCTCTACTGTCGGACCTGAGATCGAAAGCGCTGGACCGAGTTTCGGGTCCCTTCTGCAGTCATTGCGTCACCGCTGGCCGGGCGAGAAGTTGTATGTGATCGTTGATAACCTCTCCCCGCACAAACGCCGCGAGATGCACGAAAGTGGTGCCCGGTCAACGACGTCGAGTTGGTGTTCCTGCCGACTTACTGCTCGTTGCTGGACTCGATCGGGTCCGAGTTTGCCGCACTGCGGTACTTCGCTCCTAACGGCACCGATCACCGCAGCTGCGGCGAGCAGGACGACGCCATCGCCGCCTACATCCGCTGGCGCGACGAGCACCCCGAACCAAAATGCAACGTCGCGGTCGACTCGAAGATCGGGCTGCCCGGCGGCTGGTTGCAACTGAGCGGCGGTTGGAATGACGCGGGCTCACCCTTCGACACGTGCAGGTTGCTTGTGAGTGGTTGTGCGCGAATCGATTCCGTATGCGCTGGATATGAGGAATGTCGGAGAATGGATCTACCGACCGTACGAATGACAGGGCGCAGCTATACGACGGTGCCCTCGATCAGGACACGGGGGTTTCGTGGCTTCGAGGTCGGACTACCACCGAGTTCTCATCAGCGGACCGCGAGAATGTTACTGGTGGCTGGAGCCGCTCTCGATCAGTTCTCGCAGGAAACAGAGGGGGCAGATGGGGTCGAAAGGAGCTGTCGTGGGGGTTCGGGCTGTGAGTGCAGGCTCCGGCGGCGTGCCGTCCGGGGCTGCGGCCGCGATCGTCGGCTGCAGACCGAGTGCCAGCGAGATCGCTGCGGCAGCAATGATTTTCGGCATGAGACGGTGCACGTGATCCTCCGCGGTGATGCGATGAGCCTTCACGGTATCAAGGTCCGCACCGCGGGCCAAGACACCTGAGTTCTCAGAGGGCCCTCGGTCGGGGGTGCAGAACAGCGGATGGACGGAGCGTCACCTGGTTGCATCACGTCGACTCGCAATAGGCCTGGGGCGATAGTAGAGACAGGGGCAACTAGCCGAACCAACAATGCGGTGTGCCGCCGCGGGACCGAAGACTGGACATACCTACCGTAGCCACACTCGAGTGATGCCTGTCACATTTCCGTGGTGCGGAACATGATTTCCGCGTTCGGAGAGGATGAGGGTATGGGGAAGTCGACTTGGCGTCGCGGCCGGGCGGACAGTGGACGACCGGAGGACGCAAGACACTCGCCGGGACAGTTGGCCGCCTACGGAGCCCAGCACATTCTGACGATGTACGGGGGTGTGATCGCGCCACCGCTGATCGTCGGCGGCGCGGCCGGGCTGTCCGCCGCCGAGATCGGATTACTGGTGACGGCGGCCCTATTCGTATCGGGCCTCGCCACGCTGCTGCAAACCCTCGGAATCGGACCGTTCGGCAGCCGATTGCCCATCGTGCAGGGGGTTTCCTTCGCCGGCGTATCGACCATGGTGGCGATTGCCACCACCGGCGGGTTACGTCCGGTATTCGGCTCCATCATCGTCGCCGGGGTAATCGGATTGGTGCTGTCATCGTTCTTCGCGCAACTGGTGCGAATGTTCCCCGCGGTGGTGACGGGCACGATCATCACCGTGATCGGCCTTTCATTGATGCCGGTCGCCTTCAACTGGGCAATGGGCAACAACTCCGCCGCACCCGACTACGGTTCCCTGGCCAACATCGGATTCGCCGGCCTGACGCTGCTGATCATCCTGGTGATCAGTCGCCTGTTCCAGGGCGCGCTGTCGCGACTGTCGATTCTTATCGGGCTCGTGCTCGGCACCGTCATCGCGGGGTGCGCAGGCAAGGTCGATTTCTCCGAGGTGGGCAACTCCCGCCTGGTCGCGCCGCCGCAGCTGCTGCACTTCGGGGCGCCGACCTTCGAAGTCGGGGCCATAGTCGCGATGACAATCGTGATCCTGGTGACCCTGATCGAAACCACGGCCGACATCCTCACGATCGGCGAAATCGTCGGAACCGACGTCGATGCCAGGCGCGTGGCGGACGGGTTGCGAGCCGACATGCTGTCGACGACGGTTGCGCCGGTCTTCGGATCCTTCACCTGCAGCGCATTCGCGCAAAACGTCGGCCTGGTCGCACTGACCGGAATCAAAAGCAGGTTCGTAGTGGCAACCGGCGGCCTGATTCTCCTGCTGCTCGGCCTGCTCCCGGTGGTCGGCGCGATAGTCGCCGGAATTCCGTACCCGGTACTCGGCGGCGCCGGACTCGTGCTATTCGGATCGGTTGCGGCGAGCGGGATTCGAACTCTGTCCCGGGTGGACTACCAGGACAACCTCAACATGATCATCGTCGCGGTCGGGATCGGCTTCGGCCTCATACCCGTTGCGGCACCGGAATTCTGGGACGCCCTCCCCGAAAGAATCGCAGTGGTCCTCAACTCCGGAATCAGCGCCGCCGCAGTCGCCGCCGTCCTGCTCAACTTGGCCTTCAACGAATGGAAATTCGGCAAACGACCGGGTTCCTCCGTCCTCACCGCAGCCGTCGACGAGCGGGACCGGCTCGAAAACGACGTCAAGCCATGAGCACCCGGTCCTCGCCCGACATCACTCGCGCCCACATCGAGGATCTACTCACCCGGCCCATAGTGAAGAAACTTCTTTCCCAGTGTGACGGCGCCGATTTGGGGGGGACCTGCCCACCTCCGAAGAGGGCTGTCCTGGGTAGGCAGGCGATCAGGGTCTCACGCTGTGGCACTACGATCAGACCAACGTTCTGAGAGGAAATCATGACCAAGTCGACGGCCTTCGCCGCTGTGCTCTGTGCGGCCGCTGCCGCTGTACTCTTCCTGCCCGCCGGACCCGCGCACGCGCAGTCCCCCCACTGCGCCAAGGCCATTGAGCTGATCAATATCGCGATCGACACGAGCGGCGGCACCCTGGATGAGTCGACAGCGACAGCACTGTCCGACAGGCTGAGCGGCCTGGCCGATCTGGCCCAGGGCACGGAGAAGGATGCCATCACCGCCTACGCCGACGCGCTGGTAGATGAGAACGTCGCCAGCCTCGACCCCTACACCGACGAGCTCAATCGCGTCTGCGCCTGACCGCTACTGGGCCTGAGTTGGTGAGCTGATGGGGCTATAGCTATGTAATTTCGAGGCTCGTCAAGATCGCTGGATGGGCGGCTCGACAGCGATGTATTTCGCTCGAATGCTCTGTCCTGGCCAGCGTTTCGACTGGTCAGGCCAGCGATACCCCAAGAGCCTACGTCGTCTGCGTACAGGGATGCCATCCTTCGCCATGTCGCTATGCAGGAGGATGATTGACCAGCCGGGCTTGGATGGTCTCCTCGAGCTCGCCCATTGTCTTGGTGAAGACGGTTTCGAGATCTATCTCGTATCGGTGAGCCAGGATCAGCACTGACCAAAGGCAGTCGGCGAGTTCGTGTTCCAATGCAGCGCGGCCCCCGGGCATCGACCGGGTGCCTTCGGCCGCCATAACCAGCTTCGCGAGATCACCGACATCGCCGACGAACCCGAGCATGAAGTCCTGGCGAGTCCATGTGCGGCCTCGCTCGGCGAGGTTCAGGACGTCGTAGAGGTCGTGAATCGCGATCGCGCGGGTCTGAAGTTCCTGAATGTCCATGTCCCTTGTCTACCAACATCTTTCAAAACATCGGTGCACGCAGGCCGGATTTCGCGTTTGATCAGTCGTTGGTCTCGTCCGCGAGCATTCCGAGCATGTCGACCACTCGAAAAGGCCCATGTCGCGTAGAGGGCCAGGCCGCACCAATCGGGCGCCACCCACTACCAGTTTCTCGCCGCTGCGTGGGGTGTCAACTGGCGCAAGGAGTTCCCGATCTCCCGACGTCATGCGCGAGTCGATGGAGTAGCCGACGGCCCGGTGGGAGATGCGGCGGTCGAGGTGTCGGAGCCGGTAGCGTCGGTGACGTGCGGGATCAGTTCGAGACGGGGCTGTCGCGGCGTTGGAGGGTGCTGCTGGTCGCCTGCACCATTGCCACGTTGTTGCCGGTAGGGTTGTTCGTTCCTCAGGCGGTGCCCATGGCGACGGGCCGCGTCGTCGTGATCGGGTTGGTGGTGTGCCAGGCGGTCGTCGTTTGGTGGATGGACCGTCGGCCTGTTTTCGTCACGATTTCCTCCCTGCTCGTGGGAGCAACGTTGGAACTGCTGCACGTTCCGGTGGGGTCGGGCGTCGCCTTGATCGTGTTGACGACCTTTTCGTGGCTGCGTCCCGCGCGCACGTCGTTGTTGGGTCTTGCCGCGGCGGTGTTGTTCTTCGTGCTCGCGCTGGGAACCACCGGGCGAGGGTTGCAAGCCTTGCTGTGGTCTGGTGCCGCTCTGCTGGCCTGGACCTGGGGCGCATTGGGACGCGCGAGATCCGCCCAGCGCGACTCCGAAGCCCGGCGTATGGTCCAGCAGGAACGTGCCCGTATCACGCGTGAGCTACACGATGTGCTCGCGCACACGGTGTCGCTGATGGTGCTGCAAGCCGCAGCGGCCAACGATGTTTTCGACACTCACCCCGACAAGGCCCGGGATGCCGTTGCCGCATTGGAGTCCGTTGGCCGACAAGCCCTCGGCGAAGTACGTCGACTGCTCGAGGTGATCGACCGCGACTCGAGCGTTTCGCCTGGACTGGGGGATCTGGACAGGCTGGTGGAGTCGATGTCACAGGTCGGAGTCGAGGTGGTCGTGAACCGGCACGGGACAGATGGCATCGCTGTCGCGTCGAGAGTTGCCGAAGCTGCCTACCGGATCGTGCAAGAGTCGCTGACCAACGTCCTGCGGCACGCGGGAGCCGAACGAGCCGAGGTCGACGTCCGGATCGCCGCGGGGCAACTCGTGGTGGCGATTACCGATAACGGCGGCGGTAGCCGACTCGGTCACGGTAGTGGTCGGGGCCTGGACGGGATGCGGCGACGTGTCACAGAGCTGGGCGGACGATTCGAAGCCGGCCCTAACGCTGCCGGTGGCTTCCGCGTCGCGGCATGGCTTCCGGTCCGGTCGCAACCACGATGAGCAAGTTTCGAATCGGGCCTCACGCCCACCCGAACGGCGCTACCTCACCACCCGGAATCCGTTCCCACGCAGCAGCTCGGCACGGACGCCGATCATCTCCCGCCTGATGTCATCGCCGCTGACCGCCGGCCATCCGAGGCTGGTCTCCAACTTTCGACAGAGACAAATACAAGCCTGCAAGTTGATGTTCTCGGCTCGGCGACAAGAAACACTGGAGGTACGCCGCAAGGAACCTGCGGCATGAACGCCTGGCGGAGGAAGGAGTCGATCAGTGGTACAGCAGGAATGGCGGGGGACGGTTATCAAGAAGTCGCGTGGGTTGTTCGACGGGGCAAATCTGTACCGGCGCTTGATAGTCCGGCTAGAGGACGGCAGTACCGTGAAGCTCCGGGTGAACCGGGCACTATGGAATACGGTGGAAGCCGGTGATTCAGTTACCAAGCACCTGGGAGCGGATCCGGTGAAGGACTGACATGCCCGCAGGTCCGGATCCGGACACTCGGATGATTGGATGCTCGCGATGGGCCGGCCGCCGCGACGCGCGTGCGCGCGGCAGATCACACGGAGGCGGGGATGACAGTCAGTGTGCTGGTCGCCGATGATCAGGCCTTGGTCCGCACCGGGATTCGGATGATCCTGGAGGCACGCGAGGATATCCGGGTCGTCGGCGAGGCCGGGGACGGGGCGGAGGCGGTGCACCTGGCAGCACAGACACAGCCGGATATCGTGCTGATGGATCTGCGGATGCCTCGTGTCGACGGTGTGCAGGCGACGCAACGACTTTCCGCATTCCAGCCCCGGCCCTCGGTCATCATCCTGACCACCTTCGACGAGGACGAACTGCTGTACGCGGCCCTGCGCGCCGGTGCGGGCGGATTTTTGCTGAAGGACACCCGGCCCGCCGAACTGGTCGAGGCGATACGTGTGGTGGCCAGCGGAGAGGCGCTGCTCGCGCCGCGGGTGACGCGCCGGCTGCTGGATCGGTTCGTCGCCGACATGCGCCCCGAAACGGCGGCAATGCCGGATCTCGCCGATCTCACGAATCGAGAGGTCGAGGTCCTCACACTCATCGCGCAAGCTGCCTCCAACGCCGAGATAGCGACGAAACTGGATGTCACCGAAGGCACTGTAAAAAGCCATGTTTCGGCGATTCTGCGCAAACTCGGGCTGCGGGATCGAGTGCAGGCGGTGGTGCTCGCCTACGACATCGGGCTGGTCCGGCCTCGGCATTTCTAGGACGCAACGCGCATAGGGGGAGGTCAGCCATGCCCGACCGCTCATCGGCCGTTGAAGGCGGCCGGTCTACGCTCCAGCATGGCTGTGACGGCCTCGCGGTGATCTTCGGTGTGGTGAGCGGCCGCCTGCATCGCGGCGGCCAGCTCGAGGTGGCTGTCGAGGCTCTGGTGTCGGCCCTCGCGCAGTAATCGCTTCGTCATCCGGAGTACGTGCGGTGGGTTGGTGGATATGCGGGCGGCGAGGCGGTGGGCAGTATCGAGCAGGGCGTCGGGTTCGACGACATCGGAGATCAGGCCCCAATCGAGCGCGGTGTGCGCGTCGATCGGTTCACCGGTGAAGGCCATCTCGCACGCTCGGGCCATACCGATTGCCTTCGGCAACAGCCATGAGCCACCGTCGCCGGGCACAAGTCCGACCCGGACGAAGCTCTCGGCGAATACCGCAGTGCGTGCGGCGATCCGCAGATCACACAGCAGCGCCAGATCACACCCCGCGCCGATGGCCGGACCATTGACGGCGGCGATCGTGGGGATCTCACAGTCGTACAACGCTTTTGGAATACGCTGGATACCCTGCCGGTACCCTTGGCGCAGCTGCGCCGGTGCACCACCGAACATTCCGGCACGATCGCGCATCTGTTTCAGGTCGCCGCCGGAGGAGAAGGCTGTCCCTGCGCCGGTGAGAATCGCCGCCCGCACGCTGTGGTCGTGATTGGCCGCCGTCACCGCGTCCTCGAGGGCGGTAATCGTGTCTTGCGCGGATATCGGGTTGCGCGCCGCCGGGCGGTTCAGTGTCCAGACGACGACATGGCCGACACGGTCGACGCGGATCGGCTCAGTCATCATCGTCTCCGGAATTCTCGCGCAATACAATTCGAATATCGACCGGGACTAGGTCGGAACCGGATGCGATCACCGGATTGAGATCGAGTTCGGATATCTCCGGGTGCGCGGCTACGAAATCGCCGACGCGGACCAGAAATCGGGCAAGCTGGTGCCGGTCGACTGCGGGGAGATGACGGTAGCCGTCGAGCATGCGGGCGGCGATCGTCTCGTCGATCATTTCGCGGGCCTCGAACTCGGTGAAGGGCGCAGCACGAAATGTGACGTCGCGCAATGCCTCTACCATCACGCCACCGCTACCGAAGGCCACCACCGGCCCGAAAATCGGATCGCGAGTGGCGCCGACCAACAGTTCGATTCCGGCATCGGCCATTGGGGCGACGATCATCCCATCGATGTGGGCGTCTGGCACATGCGCATGGACGGAGTCGATGATCGCCTGTGCCTGCTCGGCCGCCTGGGCGGCCGGCACGCCGACCCTGACCCCGCCCACCTCGGATTTGTGGATGACCTGCGGGGAAACAACTTTCAGCGCGCACGGTCGCTGATAGTCGGCGACAGCCGCGGCCACATCCTTGACGGTGCGTGCGAAAGTCCATGCGCCGAGGTCGATTCCGGCGGCGGCGACCACCCGCCGTGCGGTGGGTTCATCGAGAAGTCCCGATCCGGGGATGGCGGCGGCTGGCGGTGGAAGTACAAGTGTGGAGCGTTGCGGGGTAGTCGCCAGCAGGCGACCACGCCGCTCCAGGGCCGCTACGACCCGTACGGCGTGATCGATGGAGGTGATCACCGGTACGCCGCCGGCCCGCAGGCGGTCGTGGTTGGCGATGTCGAGGCCGGCGTAGCAGCTCTGGATCACCAGGGGGACATCGTGTTCGGCGACGAGTGTGAGCAACACTCCGGCGGCGGCATCCTCGATCGTGCGCAGCCGTGGGTCGAAGCGCAGGTGGTAGCCGCCATAGAGACCGATGACCAGCACGAGACCGACATCGGGATCGCCCATGAGGATCTCGGCGGCCTCGGCGAACACCAATGGGTCGGCGTCGGTGGCGCCCGCCACGTCGACTGGATCAGCCACGGCCGCATTAGCGCCGAGTAGATGCCGCAGCCGTTTCTGTGTCCGATCGCCGAGTTGGGCTAGTTCGATGCCGTTGGCGGCGAGGGCGTCGGCGGCCAGCGTGGCGTGGCCCCCACCGTCGCTGAGGATCGCGACCTTGCGCCCTGGCGCGATCGGGGCGGAGTCGGCAAGGGCGCCGGCGACGACCGCGAGCTCGTCGGAGCGGTCGACCAGTTCCACCCCGGCCTGCCGCAGCACGGCCGTCGCCACGGCGTCGAGTCCGGCGATCGAGCCGGTGTGCGACCGCGCGGCGCGGCGCCCCCCTTCCGAACGGCCACCGCGCAATACGGCAACCGGTTTTTCCGGAATGGCACGAGCGGCGGCGATCAGGAACGACCGTCCGTCGGTAAACCCCTCGGAATGAATGGCCACGACGCCCGTACCCGGATCGCGGACGAATTCGGTGAGGCACTCGTCGTACCGGATATCGGCCTGGTTACCCAGCCCCACACAGATGTGGAAACCGGGGCCTTTGGTCGCCCGATCATCGTTGACCAGCGACAGCAGCATATTTCCGCTCTGCGTGATCACACTGATCGGGCCGCACGGAACATGCTCGAGGCCAACGAGATTCGCGCCCGAGGCGACGTTGAGCAGGCCGGAGGTGTTGGGCCCGATGACCCGAATGCCGGTCTCGGCGATCGCCACTGCGAGCGCGGCGGCGAGTTCGGCGCCGGTTCCCCCGATCTCTCCGAAACCGTTGGCGAGCACGACGGCTCCTGCGATACCGGCGGCGGCGCAACGGCGCAGCATGTCGGGGACGGCGGCGGCGGGTAAAGCGATCAGCGCGACGTCGACGCCGTGGGGGAGCCGATCGACCGAGGAGTACACGCCGAGGCCGAGGATCTGCAGTGCCGTCGGGTGGACCGGGTAGATGGGATGTGCGTAGCCGGACTGTTGCAGGGCGCGGATGGCCTGGAAGCCGCGCTTGGCCGGATTGGCGGATGCGCCGACGATGGCGACGGAATGTGGGTCGAACAGCCGCTCGAGTGCGGTGCGGGCGGGCGCGCCGAGGCCGGACGTGCGGTCGTCGATGCTGGTCATCTCTACCTTCCTTCGAAGACGGGGGTGCGGCGTTCGGCGAATGCGGCGACGCCTTCTGCCCAATCCCGGGTGGCCATCAATGCCAGGAGCTCGTGCTGCTCAGTGGCGAACGCGACGTCGAGGGGGTCATCGCGGCGCAGTGCCGCCTTCATCCGGGCCAGTGCGAGTGGCGCCTTCGCTGCGAGGGTTTCGGCCAGCCCTAGCAGAAGATCACTGGTTACCGCGGAATGGGCCAACCCCCAATCGAGTGCCTGCCGACCGGTGAATCGCTCTCCGAGGATCAGCATGTCCGTGGCTCTACGCAGACCGACCAGACGTGGCAGCCGGTTGGTTACACCACCACCGACGAAGGTGCCGATGCTCACCTCGGGAAACCCCATCTGCGCGTCCTCGGCTATGACCATGAAGTCCGCGCTGATCGCTAGTTCCGCACCGGCACCGAGGGCATATCCGTTGACCGCCGCCACCACCGGGGTGCCCATCGTCTGGATCTGCTCGCAGGCACGCTGGCCCAAATCGACGTAGCGCGCCTGCTCCGCGGGAGTCCTCGTGCCGGACTTGTGCGCTTTCAGGTCGGCCCCCACGCAGAACGCCCGCCCGGCACCGGTGAGGACGACGCAGCGGATTCTGGGATCGGAGTCGGCGGCATTCAGTTCGTCGACCAGCGTCCGGTACAGCTCTTCACTGACGGCATTGAGCCGTTCGGGGCGGTTGAGAACGAGCGTTGCGATGGAACCGGATCTGCTCACCAGCACGGTGGACATGGGCCTCACTTCTTCCTCGGCGGGTTCTATGTCAGCACTATGCCATAGAATTTGCAGACATCACACAGTTTGCAATTACTATTGCGTCGAATCGGCAGGGCGTGTTCTATGTCACTACTTGCATCGGGCACCGGCCCACGGTTTATGGAAGAAGGCATCGTGCCTAGCTCGGGAAATCTGAAGCACAGCATCAACACTCGGCAGCTGACGATGATCGGTATCGGTGGAGTGATCGGCGCCGGGTTGTTCGTCGGCAGCGGCAAAGCGATCTCCGCAGCAGGTCCGGGCATCGTCATCGTCTACCTACTCACCGGCCTGGTGATCATTCTGGTTATGCGCATGCTCGCCGAGCTGGCGACGGCCAGCCCCGAAACGGGATCGTTCTCGAGCTACGCCTCCCGCGAACTCGGTACCTGGGCAGGACTGTCGGTGGGCTGGGTCTACGCCTATCACTGGTGTGTCACAGTCGCTTTCGAGGCCATTGCCGGCGCGGCGGTCGCCAATCAACTCCTGCCGTCGGTGCCGACCTGGCTGTATTCGCTGATCTTCATGAGCGCCTTGACCGCCGTAAACCTCGCGGCGGTAACGTCTTTCGCGCGTTTCGAGTTCTGGTTCGCCATGATCAAGGTCGTCGCGATCGTCGCCTTCATCGCAATCGGCATCGCAGCCATCTGTGGCCTGCTTCCGCACTACCAGGCGCCGGGAACGGCCAACCTGCTCGGGCACGGCGGCCTGTTCCCGAATGGCGCGACACCTTTGCTCGTGGCGTCGTTGACGGTGTTCTTCTCCTACTTCGGCACCGAGCTGGTAACGATCGCCGCGGGTGAGGCGCAAGATCCGGTCAGCGCGGTGCGCGCGAGTATGCGCAGCGTCGCTGGACGCATCCTGATCTTCTACGTCGGCTCGGTACTTGTTGTCGTCACGCTATTGCCCTGGAACGCAACGCAAGTCACGCAGAGCCCGTACACCGCGGTGCTGGACCAGCTCGGCGTTCCCGGTGCGCGGACCACCATGAATCTGGTCATACTCACGGCCGTGCTGTCTTGCCTGAACTCGGGTCTCTACTCGTCATCGCGGATGCTGTTCTCGCTCTCGCGCCGCGGTGAAGGCCCACGCGTGCTGGGCAGGACCGCCCGCTCCGGGGTGCCGGTCGCCGGTGTTCTCGCCGCCTCCAGTGCCGGATTCCTGGCGGTCGTGGCGAACTACTTCCTGCCCACCGGAGCGGTTTTCACCTTCCTGCTCAGCTCCTCGGGTGCGGTCGCGGTCGTGGTCTACCTGTGCATCTGTGCCACCCAGATCGTCGGGCGTCGCCATAAGACCGCGGCGCAGATCACCGCACTGCCTGTGAAAATGTGGGGTGCCCCGTACCTGTCCTACGCGGTCGGAGTCGTCCTGCTGGCCATCGTCGGTGGAATGGCTTTGAATTCCGGTACCCGTACGCCGCTCGCGCTGACCCTCCTGGTCACCGCGACCGCGGTCACTGCCGGCCTGATTCATCAGCGCCGGGCCGGTGCGGCACAGCTGGCTACGGCGGAGTAGCCGACCGCGCCGATCAATCGGGTGCGTAGACGCCGAACTCGCTCAACAGCTTTTCCTCCTCGAGCAGTGTCGAGCGCACTTCATGCCCCAGGAGTTGTGCGACGGCACCCGTCATTGCCTGGGCGAGGGAGGTGAAGGCGGTCATCGATCGCAGGATGCTGGCGCTGGACGCATCGACGTAAAACGTATCGTGCGCCGAGACCGCCAGCGGCGAGACGGCGGTATCGGTCAATGCGATGACGTGGGCACCGCGCTGTCGAGCCCACTGCGCGGCGCGCACAGTGTCGAGGCTGTATCGATGGATCGACATCGCCACGAAACAATCGCCCGCACGCACCCGACGCAGTTCATCGGTCAGCGTTCCCACACTGGCATCGATCGCCGACACATCCTCGCGCAGCATCCGCAACAGGTAGGTCAGCAGATACGCCGGGGCGTGGCATTTGCGCAGGCCCATCACATGCACCCGTGGAGCGTGGGCCAGCCGATCGACGGTCGAATCCCACATCGCGTCGTCGATACGCGCGAACGTGCGGGCGATATTCGCTTGATCCAGCCCCACGGTCTGTTCGCGCAGCCCGATACCTTCGGCCGTGAGGTGCTCGAGATTGTCGAAGCGGCGCAACAGTTGCGCTTGTTCCTGCAACCGTTCGCGGCACAGTCGCGTCAGCCCCGGATATCCCTTCAGACCCAGAGCATTGGCAAAGCGCACGACCGTGGCCTCATTGACATTGACCGCGCCGGCGAGTTCGGAAACAGTCATGAACGCCACGGCTTCGGGATCCGACAGCACTCGCTGAGCCAACTTCTTGTGCGCGGTGGACAGCGAATCCATCCGGCGACGTATCTCGACGGCCAGCTCGTCGAAACTCGCGGTACCCGTCGTCTCCGCGTTCGTATCCACCGAACCTCCTCCGCAACCTCGCACCGCGTGCCTTGCCGCACGGTTGTCTGCCAAGTTAGCCGATCCCGCTGATGGCCGATCACCAGGTGCAATAGCGGCTGGGGGCACCGACAACGGCGCGTTCATGTCATGTGGTCTACCCACGAGACAGCTGGTCGTCCGGTAAGCCGAGTGCCCATCCTGAGGTAGGTACTGGAATCACCGACGCGTCACGGTCACCTGCACGGTGTCCTGTCCGGGGCTGGTGGTGAGTTGAAGTAGCTGAGCATCGGGTGCCGACACGATGTCGGCGCCCTGGATTTGGACCTGGTAGCCGTTGGGGTAGGTGCTCTGCGGCAGATACACCACGGTGCGGACTCCAGGTGGGAACGATTGTCCGGAATCGGCTCGGCGGGCACTGTATTGGATGGTGAACGTCCCGGTCGCGCTGTCGTAGTGCCACTGCTGAGGGGTGCCCGCGATTGCCTGTGGATATGGGCGGACGATCGCCGGGTCCATCAGGTTGGGGCCGGTCGGGGGCTCCTGGGGATGACCGGGTGTTTGGTCCTGCGGTTGGGACCAGAACAGCCAAGAAGCCATGTTGTCGTCGAATGCGTCGGTGAGACGAGTCAGCTTCGCCGAATCTTTGGTCGCGCCGAACTCGGTAATCAGCCCGACAACGCCGTCGGCGTTGGCGCGATACAAGCCGTTACTCACGCAGGTGTCGACCGGGCCGAAGCAGTAGTCGTGAAAGCTCAACCCCGCGTTCGGATCGCCGGTGGGATTCGGCATCCAGTCCGGCGTACCGAGGTCGTTGGTTACCGACGGCTCATAGAACAGCATGTGTTTCGGGTCGGCTCGGCGGATAGCGTTCATCGCTTTGGCTTCGGCCGGCGCGAGCACACCGCGCTCGAACTGGGGGCAGCCCTGCGGAAAGCAGGTCGGGTATTCCCAACCGGGCCACGGCTCATTGATCAGGTCGTAGCCCAGCACGTACGGCTCGTCTGCGAAGTGCTGCGCGACATGCGCCCACATGGCCGCATAGTGGTCCTGCAGTCCGACACCATCGGACGCGGCGCGGTTGTGGTAGAAGTTCGCCCACGTTTGGTTTTGCGCGGGGCTCGTGAAGTAGACCAGCGGAAAGCCGGGATCGGGCTGCAAGGGGAACCCGTCGGTGATCGTCGCCCACTCGGGGAACCCGCTCCAACTCGCGCCCACCGATTCGTTGAACGCGTCCTGATGGGAATCGACAAGGCTGTAGATGTTGTACCCGGCCAGCAACTGCTGGGTCTGCTCGATTTGCGCGATGTAGTTATCGTCGTAAACGCCGGGCCGCGGTTCGACGGCGTTCCATGCGAAACCCAAACGCACTGCGTTGAAACCGTTCTCCGCCAGGAACTTGGCGTCGTTCTCACCGAAACCTCCCGCTGCGGGGAAGTACGGCGGGTACTTGTAGACCAAATTTACCCCGTGCAAGGTGACCACCCGGCCCTGGTCGTCGGTGAGCCAGCGGCCCGCGTGCCCCAGTTCGGTAGCCGTCGGTGTCGCCGCGGCCGGTGTGGTCAGTCCCAGCAGTAACACGACCAATCCGAGGCACCGCGCTGTCGAGGCCATGATGGTCATCGCGCAAACCTTTCGAGGAGTATGCGCCGACGGCATTGTTACGGCGCTGACGACTGCGGTGGATCGATCCGTGCACGAGGCGGTCGAGGCGAGGGCTCTGATGTGGAAATGCTATATATCGCTGACCCGATTCGATCACGACACTCCGTGGCACATCCGGGACGGCGGGGCTCCCGGCCTTACCGTGTCGTTGCGCGTCGGACGGCAGCCGGTTGTACTCACCACCTTGGGAGTGGACGGTTCGGGCCCGTTGATAGCATGAATCTGCCGGTCGGACAGACTGCTTCGGCGTACGCGACCAGGAGGTGGTGGCCGCCATTGACTTGGGTCTGGCCAGGCCTGAATTCTTCGGGGGCATGCGTTTAGATGTACGTATGCGAGAACCACCTCCTTCGCGCGCCATTGGGCAGGCGCCCAGAGGTTGATGTGATTCACGCATCGGCGGATCGGGAACCGTTGTGCTGCATGATCTCTCGTCGTCGATTCTCCAGACGACGAGCTGGCCGAATCCCTGCTGCCGAGGGTTGATCGACTGTCGCGAGCGGTGAGCGACGCAGTGTGTCAGGTCGCCTGTTCGCCGAGGCTGTACTGGCGGTGCAGGCGCTGAACCGCGTCGTCCATGTGCTCGACGAGCAACGTGCGCGCCCGGCGCGCCGGTCCCGATCCGATCGCATCGCGCAGTTCGACATGCTCTCGGGCCTGCTCGCGCAAGTCGGGATACGTTGTCTGTAACGCCCCCAAGCACATTCGGGTTTCGATCAACAAAGTGCGGGCCGCTCGGACCAAGCGGGGGCTGCCCGCGCTGTCGACCAGCGCCTCGTGGAAAGCTTGGTCGGCATCGGAAACGCCTGCGGCATCACCGTTTTCGGCGCACGCGCACATGGCGGTGACGCTGGGTTCCAAAGCCGCGTAGGCGATATCTCGGCGGCCGTCGAGGATGAGTGCGAGGGCGCCGCCTTCGATGGCGGTTCTGGCGCGGTAGATGTCGACGACGTCGTCGATGGTCAACTCGATGACGAAGATGCCACGGTTGCGGATGCTGTACAGCAGGCCCTCGGTGAGCAGGCGTTGCAAAGCCTCGCGGACCGGGCCGCGCGATACGCCGAATCGGGTTGCGAGGTCGGCTTCGCCGAGTTGGGCGCCGGGGGCCATGTTGCCGTGCATGATCGCATCGCGCAGCCGGTCGGCGATCATTTCCGCGGTCGACTGCCGATTCACCGGCTCGAAGTCAACGACCGACATGGATATGCCTTTCCGAGAAGAGGGAACCGAGCACGGCGGATGCCACAGCGGTGCCGGTGAGCCGCAGGCCCTCCCAGATGGTGACCTGATTGGCCGTCAATACGATCTTGCCCAAGCGCGCCTCGAGTTCCGGCAACACCCCGAGGGTGTGCATGGCGGTATCCGGAATCAGCAGCGCCTGCGCGTCGGGATGGTCATTCGCCACAGCCAGTTCGCGCACCTGTGCGGCGGTCAAAGTGCCGACCTCCGCTGCGGTGTCTATACCGGCGCTGGAGAAGGCGACCACTTCGATTCCGGCATCGGCCAGGAATTCCACGAACAGCTGCGCGACATCGTCCGGGTAGCTTGCGGCGACCGCGACCCGGCGCACGTCGAGCGTCTGCGCGGCCGCGACGAAGGCCAGGCTGGTGCTCGAGGCCGGTACCTCAGCTGCCGAAGCCAGCGCTTGCACCTGCTCGCGCGCACCCTGCGGTCCGTATACGAAACTCCCTGAGGTGCATGCCCAGACGACGGCGTCGGGCTTGTCCGGTGCGAGCAAG
The DNA here is from genome assembly GCF_040674755.1 of Nocardia sp. NPDC049737. Classification (NCBI taxonomy): domain Bacteria; kingdom Bacillati; phylum Actinomycetota; class Actinomycetes; order Mycobacteriales; family Nocardiaceae; genus Nocardia; species Nocardia sp. NPDC049737. The sequence continues at coordinate 584,867 of NZ_JBFANH010000001.1, forward strand.
GAGGCACCGTGGCGCAGCTTGTCCGGACTGCCCAGATCGAGCAGCTCAGGAATGGCGTGCAGATCGGTGCCGTAGATGTGAGCCACCGGAAACCGCACGCCGAGCAGCGACGCGGCGAGCGGGTAGTCGTCCTCGGCCGCGTGGTCCGGGTAGATGAAACCGACGGTGGGTGCCTGCATGTTCGTCCAATCAGAAAACGTTGAGTAGCCACTTTCCCGGACCGGTCATCGGCAGTTTCATCCGGCCCAGGCAGGCCCACATGGTGAGCTGATTCGCGGTGAGTACGGGTTTGCCGAGTGCCTGTTCGAGTGGCTCGATGACGTCGTAGGTGGGCAGGTTGGTACAGCTGACGAAGATGGCCTGCGCCTGCGGGTCGTCCGCGCCGATGATGCGTTCGGCGATGGTGCGGTAGTTGACCTTCCAGATGCCACCGCCCAAACCCAGGTGGTCCGAACGGATTACGGTGCAGCCGGCCTCGCCGAGGAAGTCGTGCAGTTTGTGGGTGAGGATTTCGTCGTATGGGGTGAGCACCGAGACTCTGCTGATATCCAGGTGCCGGATCGCCTCCACCAGTGCGCCGGAGGTGGTGACGGCGTCCAGCGCTCCGGCCTGACAAATGGTGTCGCGCAGTGACTTCTCGTAGGCGAGACCCCTGATGAAACTGCCCGAAGTGCACAGGTAGGCAACGACTTCCGGCTCGACGTGCATCACATCGCGGGTCGCCGCCGTCAGATGTACGGGATTGGAGACCAGCTCGGCCATCGCCATCGAAACCGGGACCGGTTCATACGGCGTGCGGGCCAGGTGCAGGCTCACATCCAGCGGCGCCCAGCGCCAGAGTTCGCGTTCGAGCGCGAGGTCGAACGGTGCGATGATCCCGATCCCCCGTTGTGCTACGGGCCCTTCGATATCGGGAAAGCCGAGTTCCAATGCGGCCCCTCTCGCGCTCAGCCGTTAGACCTCCGAGAACGATCGGATTGTTGACAATCATACGATGCGATTTTAGTGTGTCAATGTGGAACAGGGCCCGATTGTCACCGTCCTGCACAGTGACAGTGTGCCCGAGGCGGACCTCATGGCCCCGGTGGCCGATCGAGCAGAAGTGCGGTACACGCAAGCGCCCGGACTCGCCGACGCACTGCGCGGCGCCGACGCGTTATTCGTCTACGACTTCCTGACTCGCGCGCTCCCCGGCGCCTGGCATGCGGCCGATCGTTTGCGCTGGCTGCATATGGGTTCGACCGGCGTGGATCCGGTGATGTTCCCCGCACTGCGAGAAAGCGAGGTCGTGGTCACCAATACACGTGGCGTATTCGATACGGCCATCGCGGAATACGTATTGGGACAGATTCTCGGCTTTGCCAAGGATCTGTCCGGATCGCTTCGGTTGCAGCAACAGCACGAATGGCGACATCGCGAATCCGAACGCATTGCGGGCGCCACCGTCCTGATAGTCGGAACGGGCTCGATCGGCCGCGCCATCGCGCGGTTATTGCGCGCTGCCGGGATGACCGTGCGGGCAGTGGGCCGGCGCGCGCGGGCCACCGACCCGGATTTCGGCACCGTGAATAGCGACCTGCACGCTGAACTTCCCATTGCCGATTATGTCGTCGCGGTCGCACCGCTGACGCCGCAGACCCGGGAAATGTTCGATGCCAAGGCATTTGCCGCGATGAAACCACATGCCAGGTTTGTCAATGTCGGTCGTGGGGAACTCGTTGTGACCGACGACCTTCTCGCCGCAGTCAGCACCGGATCGATAGCCGGGGCGGCACTCGATGTGGTGGATCCGGAACCGCTACCGGCGCGGCATCCGCTGTGGGATCTGCCGAATGTGCTTATTACTCCGCACAATTCGGGTGATTTCAGCGGCTGGCGAGCCGAGGTCGTCACGGCGTTCACCCGCAATTTCGATAATTGGATCGCCGGCCGGACTTTGGACAACGTGGTCGATAAAGAGCTGGGGTACGTGCCCGGCTGAAGGAGCCCTGCCATGAGCGAACGAAGTGAGCGAATCATGTGCCAGCGCGCAGTGCGCATGCCGGAGCCGAGCGTCAGCGAGGCGAAGGCATGAGCTACCCGGACGTCAATACTCAACCGGCCGCGATGACCGCCGTCGAATTGGTCTCGGCCTACGCGGCGGGCACTCTGTCGCCGGTCGAGGCGACCGAGGCGATTCTGGAAGCCATTGTGGCGCGCGACGGTGCGGTGAACGCCTACTGTCTGGTCGATCCGGATCGCGCACTGGTGCAGGCCAAAGATTCGGAGGCGCGCTGGCATTCGGGTTATGCCCGCGGACTGCTCGACGGTGTGCCGATCTCGATCAAGGACATCTTCCTGACCGAGGGCTGGCCCACCCGGCGCGGTAGCACCTCGATCGATCCGAGCGGTCCCTGGCAGGTCGACAGCCCGGTCGCCGCCCGGCTGCGCGAGGACGGCATGGTGTTCCTCGGGAAGACGACAACACCCGAAATCGCTTGGAAGGCGGTCACCGACAGCCCGCTGACCGGCATCACCCGCAACCCGGTCGATCCCACGACAACCGCGGGCGGCTCCTCCGGTGGCAGCGCGGCGGCGGTGGCCGCCGGGATGGGTCCGGTGTCGGTCGGCACGGACGGCGGTGGGAGCATTCGCATTCCCGCCGCGTTCTGCGGCATCGTCGGCTTCAAGCCGACGCACGGTCGGGTCCCGCTGTACCCGGCGAGTCCGTTCGGTCCGCTGGCGCACGCCGGGCCGATGACCAGGACCGTCGAGGACGCCGCGCTGCTCATGGACATCCTGTCGCTGCCGGATCCACGCGATCCGACCGCGTTGCCGCCGACGGTGACGACCTTCCGCGGCCAGATGTCGCGCGAGGTGCGCGGACTCACCGTCGCTTACTCGCCGACGCTCGGTTATGCGAAGGTCGACCCGGAGGTCGCCGCGATCGTGGATGCGGCGGTGCGGCGGCTGGCCGATGCCGAGCTACGGGTCATCGCGACCGATCCGGGCTTCGAAGATCCGCGCGACGCATTCGAAGTGCTGTGGGCCGCCGGTGCTGCCACGATGTTGGCGAAATTCCCGGATGGTGCGCGCGAAAATGTGGATCAAGGGCTGCGCGCGGTCTGGGAACGTGGCGAAACCGTCAGTGCCGTCGACTATCTCGACGCCCGTGCGGTGGCTGCCCAACTCGGTATCACCATGGGTGCCTTCCACACCACCTATGACCTGTTGATCACCCCGACGATGCCGATCACCGCATTCGAGGCGGGTCACGATGTCCCGCCGGGCAGCGGGCTCGATAGCTGGCCGCAGTGGACGCCGTTCACCTATCCGTTCAACATGACCCAGCAACCCGCGATCAGCATCCCCGCGGGCACCACCGCGGCAGGACTGCCGGTCGGCCTGCAGATCATCGGACCGCGCCATTCCGATGATCTGGTCCTCGCGGTCGCGCGCTACGCCGAGTACGTGCTGGGTTAGCCAATTCCCATTTCAAGCCTCTCCCACCCCCGACAGAGCGAGTCTTACGAGCGACGTTCGCGGCCCGTCTCGCGTCCGCGCGAAGGGGCGGCCATCGACTCAGCCGAGTCGTCGAAGTGCATGCGCCGCCGGCGCGAGTCTCGACCTTGCGGCACGCGCGCACCGGGTGCCGAACGCCCCCGCCATCACCAACCACCACGGAGCGAGTCTTACGAGCGACGTTCGCGGCCCGTCTCGCGTCCGCGCGGAGGCGCGGCCATCGACTCAGCCGAGTCGTCGAAGTGCATGCGCCGCCGGCGCGAGTCTCGACCTTGCGGCACGCGCGCACCGGGAGCCGAACGCCCCCG